>JBEKIB010000006.1:0-101836 GCA_050011975.1 Terriglobales bacterium
GTATCCCAGATGTGGACAGTGGCTTCCTACGTTCTGCGCCAGAAGCTGGCCGGACGCAAGCGCTATCCGCTCGTGCTCATGCTCGAGCCGCTGTTCCGCTGCAACCTGGCCTGCGCCGGATGCGGCAAGATCCAGTACCCCACCCACATTCTGAAAAAAGATCTCTCTGTGGAAGATTGCCTCAAAGCGGTCGATGAGTGCGGAGCCCCGATGGTTTCGATCCCCGGCGGCGAGCCGCTGATGCATCCGCAGATCGCCGAAATTGTTGAAGGCCTCGTCGCGCGCAAAAAATATATTTATCTCTGCACCAACGCGCTGCTGCTGAAAGAAAAATTGCACTTGTTCAAGCCCAGCAAGTACTTGAGCTTCTCGGTTCACGTGGACGGACAGAAAGAGCACCACGATTTTTCCGTGTGCCGCGAAGGTGGATACGAACTTGCCCTCGACGGAATTCGCGCCGCCGTCGAAGCTGGCTTTCGCGTGACCACCAACACCACTCTGTTCGATGGCGCCGATCCCAACAGCGTGCGCAAGTTCTTCGACGAGATGATGGACGTCGGTGTCGAGAGCATGATGGTCTCGCCCGGATATTCCTACGACAAGGCGCCCGACCAGAAACACTTCATGGGACGCGCCCGCATTCGCCGCATGTTCCGCGCCATGCTTTCGAATCGCAAGAAGACGTGGCGCTTCAATCAGTCGCCGCTCTTCCTCGAATACCTGATGGGCAAGCGCAGCTATAAGTGCACGCCCTGGGGAATGCCGACCTATAACATCTTCGGATGGCAGAAACCCTGTTACCTGCTGCAGGATGGTTACGCCGAGTCCTACAAAGAATTAATGGAAACCACGGAGTGGGCCAGTTACGGCACCGAGTCGGGCAATCCGCAGTGCGCCAACTGCATGGTGCATTGCGGCTACGAACCTTCGTCGGTTGACGATACCTTCGGATCGCTGCGCGGATTCGCGGATACGGTGAAGGCCACGTTCTCGCTCTATCCCGACAAAGAAGCACTCACCGACCTCGATCGCGATGCGCGCCCGGTACACTCCTACAATCCGCTAGTTCAGATAGATGCGCAAATTGATGCGGCGACGACCGCTCCGCAAGCGCAGACCGAAGCGAGCCGCGTATGAGCGGTCGGGAGCATGGGCACGATCCAGCGCTGCCCCACAGTGCGCAAGCTCTAGCTCAGCCGCACGCCACTGATGCACTCGAAGTTGTTCCCGGATTCGAGCGCGAAAATCTTCAGGGATGGATTCCGCAACTCGCGACCGAAGCCGATGTCCGAGCGGTCATCGAAAAAGCATTCGACTATCGTGGCGACGTAACCATCACCCGCAAAGCTAAGAATAAAGATAAAGATAAAGGTCAAAATAAAGACGGCTCCCAGATCACCGGATATCTTTTCGACCGCCGCATAGGTCCGACGCTAGAGAACTCCGTAGTTCGTCTCATGCTCGCCACGAGCAATGAGCGCCCCGCGATTCCCTACAGCGAAATCGCCGCCATAGCCTTCACCGGACGCGACACCGCTGCCGGCAAGAGCTACGAAGCCTGGGTAAAAAAATACTGGGAAAAGCGCGAAAAAGGCGAAAAGAACATTTCCATCGAGCCCGAAGCGCTGGAGTAGTTCGTGTGGCGCGGACACTCCTGTCCGCGGCCTTTGGAGTCGCCCCTTACAATAACGGAATGTTAGTGCTAGCTTCCGCCTCGCCACGACGACAGGAATTATTGCGCAACGCTGGGATCGCCTTCGAAGTGCAGCCCGCGGACATTCCGGAAGACGCGCTGCCCGGAGAAGCCGCAAAGGATTGTGCCGAACGCCTGGCGCGCGAGAAGGCGCTCGCGGTTGCACGTCAACGTCCGCATGATTGCGTGCTCGGAGCCGACACCGTGGTTGTCGTTGGTGGCCAATATGAAGAACAACTTCTCGGCAAGCCCTCCGATGCCGCAGACGCTGCGCGCATGTTGCGCCTGCTTTCCGGACGCGAGCATCAGGTGATTACGGGAGTCTGCTTAGTGGTCAGTGGCCAGTGGTCAGTGGCCAGTCAAACCACGTCTGTAACGATGTCCGAGATTACGGAGAAGGAGATCGCCGACTACGTCGCCAGCGGCGAGCCTATGGACAAAGCAGGAGCCTACGCGATTCAAGGCATCGCTTCCCGTTGGATTCCTCGCATCGAAGGGGATTACAGCAATGTGGTGGGATTGCCAGTAGCTCTGGTATTTGAAATGTTGCGCGAGCACGCTGGCGAAACTGAGAACTTTAAGCAGTAGGCGGTTTGGGCGCCTCTTTTTCCTTCTCGTCCTTCTCTTTCATCGCGGACTTGAAATTCCGGATGCCTTCGCCTAGCCCTTTGCCCAAGTCGGCAAACTTACTCGGTCCGAAAAGCAGCAGCGCGATGCCAATAATCAACAGAATATGAAACGGCTGGAACAGTCCCTCACCCATAAATCCTCCAGTTTCGCACTCCCATGCAGGAGAGCAAACCCTGACCCCAACTCAATTCTAGGTTAGTGTGGACCCTCAGGTCAAAAGCGCCTGTGTTGCCCGTCACAGGAGGGTGTGATTCGCTCACACTGCTTCGATCAGCCCAGCAATGAGCGCGGCTCGGCGCGGCAACTCCGAGATCAGGATGTGCTCGTGCGGGGCGTGCGCTCCGTCTCCCACGGCGCCGAGGCCGTCAAGGGTTGGAATCCCCATACTCGCGGTGAAATTGCCATCGGAGCCGCCGCCGACGGCAGCTTCGCCCAGTTTCCATCCCAGTTCGCGCGCGACGGCCGCAGCCTGCGCGTACAGCGCCGCCACTCCGGCGGTGCGCTCCATCGGCGGACGATTGATGCCTCCGGTGATCTCGATTTTGCATTTGCGATTGGAGGGGCGAAGACTGCGCAGCTTCTTATCGATCCCGGCCGCGTCCTTTATGCGCGCGATGCGAACATCGACCTGCGCCGCCGCTTCGGCCGGAACCACGTTGGTTCGTGATCCGCCGCTCACGATTCCGACGTTTACCGTCAAGCCTCTCTTCAGTTCAGTGAAGCTGGAAATTCTTTCGATCTGACGCGCCAGCTCAAGAATCGCATTCGCGCCTTTCTGGAAATCAAGACCAGCGTGAGACGCTTTGCCCGTAACTTTGACGAGGTATTCGCCAACTCCTTTGCGCGCGGTTTTCACGGCGCCCTGGAGTCCATAAGAAGGCTCGAGCACGAGCACGGCCGCGGCTTCTTTCGCCAGCGATTCGGTGATCGACCGCGACGAGTCGCTGCCTACTTCCTCGTCAGAAACCAGGAGAACGGTCACGGGGCGCGGCGATCCGCCATGCCACGCTTCCTTATGCAAGTCTTGTTTATGCCAGTCTTGCAGCGCGGCGAGCGCGTGGAGCATCAGGGCGATGCCGGATTTCATATCGAGGACGCCGGGCCCCGTCAGTTTGTCGCCCACGGCGCGGCATGGCATGGTGGCGAGCGTGCCCAGCGGATAGACGGTGTCGTAATGGCCGAGCAGCAGCACCGGCTTGGCGTTGGAATCGCCAGCGAAATCGACTTGCAGGTGATTGCCAAAGTCTTTCGCCTGGTGGATCCGCACCTCACCGCCGAGCTGGGAGAATCTGTGCGCGACGGCCTCGGCAGCGCGGTCCGCGGCGGCTTTGTTGTCGCTCGGAGATTCGATTTCGACCAGCTCGCGGATGGTCGAGACGATCTCATCGCAACGCCCGTTGAAATAACCAAGACGACTCTGCGCTTCGGTGCTGGACTGCGTGGGTGCTTTTCTGGAAACCGCTTTCACGATCGACTATCCCTCGGGGGCTGAGGCCCCATCCTAACTAGAAGCTATCGCACAACTGGCCATTCGGGATAGTTGGCGCAAACGCAAGAGTGGGAGTCACCTGGGGTGACAGAGCGGGCAGGCAGTACGGTGTTTCATCACCGTACTTGGGGCTGCGCCTCCAGCTTATCCAGCTGATTCATGGTTCGCGCCAAGATCTCGTCGGGAGATCCCTTGGCTGCGATCGGCAGCAGCAGGCCGAGATTTTTGTAGAACTGGATTAGTGGCGATGTGCTTCGTTCGTAGGCTTCCAAACGCACCGTGACCGACTCGGGACGGTCGTCTTCGCGCTGAAAGAGGCGCCCGCCACAGTGATCGCACACGGCCTCGACTTTCGGCGGCCTTTCGGTAACATGGAAAACTGACTTGCATTTTTCGCAGGTGCGGCGGCCGCTCAGGCGGCGGACAATCTCGTCCAGCGGGAGTTCGTAGTTGATGACGGCGCTGAGTGACAGCTTCTCCTTCTCCATCAGTTCTTTCAGGGACTCGGCTTGGCCCAGCGTGCGCGGAAATCCGTCGAGGATGAAGCCGCCGCAATCGAGGATGCAGGCGCTGCGCTCGCGCACCATCTCCCACACGGTGGAGTCCGGCACCAGTTCGCCACGGCGCATATACTCCAGTGCTGCCTTCATGGCCGGGGATTGCTCACAGTCACGCCGCTCCCCGGCAGCTCGAAAGACGTCGCCGGTCGAGAGATGGCAAGCATCCAGACGCCTCGTCAGGAGTTCGGCTTGAGTACCTTTGCCCACACCCGGTGCCCCCAAAAGGACCAGCCGCCAGGGGTGCTTGTGTTCCCCTGGAACGGCTGAACACTGCACTGAGCCATCTGCCGAAGGCCCTTGCAACCACGTTGCGCGATCTTTCCTGATTATTGTGCTCATGCTTATGAATTAACGCAGGGGCGCACCGCTTGCAGTGACGCTCGTCACACATCCCTCGTCACGCATGCCTCGTTCCACATCCGAAGATACGCGGATTGCCGTGTCCCGTGAGACGGGGGCAGCCCCGTCTCTACCACGGAAGAGCTAGCGATGCCCTGAGACGAATCCCAGTGCCGCCACGGGCTCCTAGGCGGTGCCCCAGATTTCGCCGATTACTCGCTGGAAGTTTGCACCCAGGACTTTCTCGATCACCGACGCGGGCTGGCCGCGTTTGGCGAGTTCGGTGGCGATGATTTCCATGTGATCGGGGCCGTTGAGGTCGGGCACGTAGGGATAACGATCTTCTCCGGGGGCGCCGATGCCGAGTTTTTTGCGGCGCGCAATGTCCTGATCGAAGGCGGTTCTCTGTTCGGCGGTCAAGACAGTTTTCTGGATTGAGCCGTCGGATCCGATGCCGACGTGATCGGCTCCGCACACGTTGATGGCGTGCACGACGTGATCGAGGACATGTTCGCGGGTGGGAACGGTGGGCGAAGCGACTACGTAGGGCATGAGATAGACGCCGAAATAGCCGCCGCGATCGGCGAGCGACTTGAGAATGTCGTCGGGTTTGTTGCGGGGGTGGGCATAGACAGCGGCGCATCCGGAATGCGAGATGAGAACTGGCTTCGCGGATTCGGCGATGCCGTCGGAGGTGGTGCGGTATCCACTGTGGCTGAGGTCGACGGCGACTCCGAGGTCGTTCATTTTCTTGACGGCGGCGATGCCCGCTTTGCTGAGGCCGGCGTTACCGGGTTCGAGGCAACCGTCGCCGAAGATGCTGCGATTGTTGTAGGTGAGCTGCATGATGCGCACGCCCAACTGGCGAAACATCTCGATGCGTTCGGGTTTTTCCTCGAGAAACGCGGTGTACTGGAAACCGGGCATGATTCCGATCTTGTTTTCGCGCTTGGCGCGGGCTATGTCGGAATGCCGGCGCACGATTAGGAACGCTTCGGGATGCTGCTCGACAAGCGCTTCGACGATACCGATATTGCCGACCGTGCCCTCGAAGGTCGGGTCTGAGATAGTGAAGTTGATGGCGGTGATGCCCGATTGCCGCACCACCGCGAGCGTGTCTGCAGTGGGTGGCGCATCCATATCGACGAACGGTGCGCAAAGGGAATCGATAACGATGGCGTTCTTGTAGAGAGTGGAGATGGAAGGTGGCTGATTTTCGGCGGAGCCTTTGGACGAGCTTTCACGCGGTTGAGCGGCGATGCGCGACGATAGGAGAGCCGCGGCGAATGCGTTGAGGATTCCGAAATTAAAGTCGCGACGATCCATTGCCTAGCTCCTCGGGGCAAGTCCTTGGCACGGCTCCTGCCGGATTTCAGCTTTTGGGAGTTACATACTGGGCTTCGCCGTTGCCGAACGACCAGTTTTCTTTCGACACTTCGACCAGATTGATGAAGACGTCTTCCCGCCGCAGCTTCAGAGTTTCGTGCAAGCCGTCGGCGATGGCTTTGTAAAAACGCTGTTTTGCTTCAATGGTGCGACCGCTACTGAGGGTGATCTGCACAAAAATACAATCGTCGGAACGATGGATACCGAGATAATCGCGGTCGAACAGCAAACCAGACTTAGGATGTTCGGTGACGATCTGGAAGCGGTCATCTTTAGGGACGCCTATGACATCGAGCATCGCCTGGTAGACGATCTGACCGATCTGGGCGCGGTATTCGGGGGACTTGCCTTCGTAAAGATCGATTCGGACCAGCGGCATGTTTTCCCTCCTGGGTATTTCTTAATAGATGGTACGGAATGCTCTGTGGCTGCGTTCAATTCGTCTCCCAACTTTGGGGGACATTCACATACGAGCGATCGAGTTCGGTGACGGACGCGCAACCTAGCAGCCTTAACGTGCGGTCGAGATCGGTGCGCAGAATTTCGATGGCGCGATTGACGCCGGCTTCTCCGGCAGCGGCGAGACCATAAGCGTAGGCGCGTCCGCAGAGCACGGCGCGGGCGCCTAGGCAAAGGGCCTTGACGATGTCGGTGCCGCGGCGAATGCCTCCGTCCATGAGGATTTCGGTCTGGCCGTGGACGGCCTTCACGACCTCCGGCAGGGCGCGCAAAGAAGAGGGAACGCAATCGAGCTGGCGGCCGCCATGATTGGAGACGGAAATGGCAGCGGCGCCTTCATCGACGGCGCGGCGGGCATCATCCGCGGTGAGGACGCCTTTGACGACGATGGGGCCGCGCCACAGTTTGCGGATCCAAGTCAGATCGCTCCAGGTGACGGCGGACTCGGCTAGGGCGGCGGCAACATCGATAAGCGGCATGGTGCCTTTGCCGGGGATCACCACGTTGTGGAGCGGGGGAGTGCCGCCGTCGAGCAGAAAACTCGCTAGCCAACCCGGGCGCGCGAGGATTTGCGAAAGAAACGGGAGTTTTTCGAAGGCGCCTCCGCTGACGAGTTCCTTCATTCCGTTGCGGAAATCGCGCTCGCGGATGCCGGAGACGGCAGTGTCGATGGTGACGACGAGAGCGGAAAATCCGGCGAGGCGGGCGCGTTCAATCACGGCCTCAGCGGCGGCGCGGCCACCCATCAGATAGAGCTGAAAGAAAAGGGGGCCGGTGGAGGCGGCTTTGACATCTTCCAACTTGTGCCCCGATAGAGTGGAGAGAATGTAGGCGGTGCCAGCGCGGCCGGCGGCGCGAGCGGCGCCCACCTCGCCCACGGGGTGCATGAGGCGGCTGTAGCCGACGGGGGCGAGCAGGAATGGGAGAGCGAGATCGAAACCGAGGACGCGAGTGCGCAAGTTGCAATCGGCGAACGCGACGGCATGGCGCGGGCGAAAAGTAACGTCCTCGTACACACGGCAATTTTCGCGGAGGGTGACTTCGCCTTCGGCGCCGCCATCGAGGTAATCGAATACGGCTCTGGGAACGCGGCGTTTGGCGATGGCACGGAGGTCTGCGATGCTGACCACGTGGGGAGAGGCGACGGAGCGGGAAGATTGAGTCATTCCGTTACTCCAGTGTCGGGAGTTCGTTAAAGCAGGTAGATGGTATCACCGCTGGAAACGTGTGGATCAGTCAATTGCGCGACCGGGCGTCTTCCAGTTGCGGCTAGGCACTTCGCTAGGCACTCCGCTTCGTCATGCGTTTTGCCACGGCGGCGAACAGCGGCGCGCCCCATCCCCCGATTGCGAGCAGCGAGCCGAACAGGACGACAGCATCGATGCTTGACCTTCCCTCGCGCACGAAGTAAACGTCCTTCAGGTTGAGCCAGAGAGCAAACTCATCGAGGGTCAGTGCCGCGCCCACTCCGTAAAGCAGCGACATGAATCGGCCGGCAAGAAGCGACGACGAATCGTTGCCCGTGCCGAATTCACACAGCCAGCCATAACCGACGGCCAGCAGAATCAGAATTCCGGGCACGAGGTGGTGGATGTGGC
This sequence comes from Terriglobales bacterium, assembly GCA_050011975.1. Classification (GTDB taxonomy): domain Bacteria; phylum Acidobacteriota; class Terriglobia; order Terriglobales; family Acidobacteriaceae; genus Acidiflorens. Next base: position 8,155 of record JBEKIB010000006.1, read on the forward strand.
GGCCGTCCATGATGATGTAGTGAAAAGGAGGGATTTGGTGCCGGATGCAAAAAACCATGCCCCGTACAATGGCAAACGTCAGAAAGAAGCTGACAGATGCGAGAAACAGCCGGCGGCGCGGACGGTCGGCAATATGCTCGTGCAGAAGTGAACCGAGGCGAGTGCGATGAAGCAGCACTAGCAACAGCACCATCATTGCCAGCAGAATCAGGAAAAGAATTCCAGCTTCGATCCAGTGCATGGGACATTAGACATCGACCGTGACACAGGCAGCAAATGGTGCGGGCTTGGATCGATGATGCGGGATCGGTGATGCGGGATGGATGCGGGACCGAAGATTCGGGCATAATATCTCAACCCACCTGGGAACTGACCGAGGGCTTGCGATTTGCGTAAATTAAGATCATGTTTAAGACGTCGTATCTACTCTTGTTTCTTTTTGTTGCTCACCGTCGCAGCGGTTGCCCAAGCGGTTCCTCCGGAACTGGTGAACGGGCTCAAATGGCGCTTGATCGGGCCGTTCCGCGGCGGGCGGGCGGTGGCCGTGGCCGGCGTGCCGGGCGACTCGACAACTTTTTATTTTGGCGCGGTCAATGGCGGAATCTGGAAAACGACCGATGCCGGAGTTGTCTGGACGCCGATTTTTGACGGCCAGCCGGTGGGCTCGATCGGCGCACTGGCGGTGGCTCCCTCCGATCCTAAAATCATTTATGCCGGAACTGGCGAGAGCGACATTCGTGAGGACCTCTCTTCCGGCGACGGCGTCTACAAATCCATTGACGGCGGCGCAACGTGGAATCACATCGGGTTGGAGGACACGCGCCAGATCAGCCGGATTGTGATCGATCCGCAGAATCCGAACATCGTTTACGTCGGCGCTCTGGGACACGCTTATGGTCCCAGCGTTGATAGTCCCCGCGTTAATGGTTCCGACCAGCAGCGCGGCGTCTTCAAATCCATCGATGGCGGGACGCATTGGACGCGGGTTCTCGATCTGGGGCCAGAGATCGGCATTTCAGATCTGGCGATCGGTTCCGGCGCGCCGCAGATTTTGTTTGCTGGCGCATGGCATACGCGGAGGCCTCCGTGGAGCGCGTACGCTCCGATCGATGGGGCTGGTGGCGGGCTTTACCGTTCCCAGGATGCGGGCAAGACGTGGGCTCGTGTCAATGTTAATGGAGCTGGAAACGGGCTGCCTGAAGGCGATTGGGGACGGGTTGGCGTCGACGTTGCGCCGGACGGCAAGCGCGTGTATGCGCTCATCGAGGCAGGGAAATCAGCGGCAGGGGAATCCGAGGCGAAAAAGTCCGGCCTCTATCGGTCGGACGATGGAGGCAACACGTGGGTGCTCGCGAATGCCGATCCTCGGCTCACGAGTCGAGCATGGTACTTCAATCGCATCACTATCGATCCGCAGAATCCCGATGTGCTCTACATTCCGAATGTTGCTCTTTACCGATCGGAGGACGGCGGGAAGACAATTTCGATCGTGCGCGGCGCGCCGGGCGGAGATGATTATCACCAGCTCTGGATCGATCCCAGGAATTCTGCCAGCATGGTTCTCGGCACGGATCAGGGAACCACGATCAGCCTGAACCGCGGCCTGACGTGGAGCAGTTGGTATAACCAGCCCACGGCGCAGTTCTATCATGTGACTACCGACAACCAGTTTCCTTACGTCGTGTACGGCACGCAGCAGGATAGCGGCAGCGCCGCGGTTCTAAGCCGCACCGACCACGGTCAGATCACGCCGCGGGACTGGTTTACCGCCGGCCCCAGCGAGAGCGGATACATGGTGGTCGATCCGCATGACCCCGACATTATTTATCTGAGTGGGACTTACGGTCCCATTGCGCGCTTCAACAAACGGACCGGCCTCAGCCAGGACATCAGTCCATGGCCCGCATTTGCATGGGATGCGGAGATCAATCAGCGCAAATATCGCGGGCCGTGGACTCCGTCGCTGGTTCTTTCCCCGGTTGGCCCGACCACGCTATATCTCGGAACGCAGTATGTGATGAAAACGGTCGATGGCGGTCTGCACTGGGAGACGATCAGTCCCGATCTCACCGGAGCGACTAGCGATGCGCGCAAGTTAGAAGACGACAAGAGCGAAGGGACGAGCGTTTCGCCCGTTTTGCCGGGCGAGGACGCCCGGCGCTCCACCAGCGAAAAGGCACAAGATCCGCCAAGTATCGACAACGCGAAACGGGACGGCTACGGGGTCGTGTTCACGATTGCGCCCTCGGCCCTCAACCGCGATCTGATCTGGGCGGGCAGCGACACGGGTTTGATTCACTTGACCCGCGAAGGCGGGAAGAACTGGAAAGATGTCACGCCGCCAGGAGTGAGCGACTGGAGCAAAATCTCACTGATCGAAGCTTCGCACTTCGATCCCGCCGTCGCCTATGCCGCCGTCGATCGCGGACGCCTTGACGATCAGACGCCTTACATCTATCGAACGCGCGATTACGGAGCCACCTGGCAACTAGTCACGAACGGCCTTGCTGCTCCGGCATTCTTACGCGCCGTTCGCGAAGACCCGCAGAGCAAAGGGCTGCTTTTCGCCGGAACCGAATTCGGAGTTTACTTATCGTTCGACGACGGAGACCACTGGCAGTCTTTGCAATTGAATCTGCCGATCAGTGGAGTTCGCGATCTCACGATCCACGGCGATGACCTGGCGATTGCCACGTTCGGGCGTTCGTTCTGGATTCTCGATAACATTACGCCGCTTCGCCAGGCGCTTGATGCGAGAAGAGCGAGTGGGCCGTGGCTTTATCGTCCCGCCACAGCGGTTCGTGTTGATAACGACTCCTTTACAGGCACGCCGCTTCCGCCGGAAGAACCTGCGGCGGAAAACCCTCCGAGTGGGGCGATGATTGATTATTTCCTCCGGACTTCGGCGAGCTCGGTGCGACTGGAGGTTTTCGATGCGCAACAGAATCTCGTCCGGAAGTTCTCTTCGGAAGATCATTCTGCAGAGGGTTCTTCAGCGAGTCAGGGTACCTGGAAGCACCAGCCGCTTCCCGTCGCCGAACGTTGGTTCCCGAAGCCTGAAGTGATCGAGAAATCCGCGGGTCTGCACCGCTTCGTCTGGAACCTTACCTGGGGTAGTTCCGGCGGCCCGAGCGCGGACGAAGATGCCGAGTACCACAATCCCAGCGGGCCGAAGGTCGTGCCGGGAAGCTATCAGGTCCGCCTTACAGTCGATGGAAAAACGCAGAACCAGCCGCTGCAGGTCATCATGGACCCACGCTCGCCCGCGACTCCCGAGGTACTCGCGCAGCAGTTGCAACTGGGCCAGCAGATCTTTGGAGAAACCGTGGAAGCGCGCCGCGCACTGGCCGAGATCGACTCAGTTCAAAAACAGCTGGCTGACATGCAACAGAAGCTGGGGCAACAGAAATTGGGAGAAAAAAACGCACCGCTCAAGTCGGCGCTGGCAGAGGCTCAATCCGGCATCGGCAAGATTCTGACGAACAAGATTCTGATGAACAAGATTCTGACGAACAAGGAGCACGCGGCCGACGAGGGACCGGGGCTGCAGGATGCGTACACGGGTCTGGCATCCGCGTTGCGAGTTGTCGAAAGCGGAGATCGCGCCGTGCCTTCGCAGGCGATCGCGGTTTATAAGGATTCAAGCCAACAGGTGAAGGCGCGCATCGCAGAGTGGGACCGATTCAAGCAAACGAGATTGGCGCAACTCAACCAGCAACTGCGTGACGCCAACTTTGTACCCATCGCAATTGCTGAAATTGAGCAGCAGGTTGAATTTCTGATGTCGCGCTAGGTTGCGTGGGGATGGTACGCAATGCCGGCAAGATCCCCGGTGGTTTTACATTCCGGGGCTCGGGACTATTATGTTGTGCGAACCGGTTGCCTGAAGATGGTATGCAAGATTTTGGAGGCCTTATGCGTCTGCTCAAACGTGCGCTTGCCGTTCTGGCATTGGCAGGATTCTTTTTTGCTTCTGTATCTGCCCAGGAGAAGTTCACCACGCCGCTGATTCCTCGCGAGGTGCTGTTTGGGAATCCGGAACGCGCGGACCCGCAGATTTCGCCGGATGGCACGCAGCTCGGATATCTCGCGCCCTTGGATGGTGTGCTGAATGTGTGGATTCGCACTCTCGGGAAAACCGATGACCGCGCCGTGACTGCCGACAAGCATCGCGGCATCCGCAATTTTCTCTGGCAATACGACAATCGGCACATTCTCTACACCCAGGACCTGGGCGGGGACGAGAACTGGCGGCTCTACCAGACCGACATTGCTTCCAAGCAAACAAAAGATCTAACGCCGTTCGATAAAGTTCGCGTCGATATCGTGGCCTATGAATGGAAGTTTCCGGATACGATCCTGGTGCAAATGAATCAGCGCGACCCGAAGCTGTTTGACGTCCATAGCATCGATCTGAACAGCGGGAAGGTGGAGCTCGATACCGAGAATCCGGGAGACGTTCAAGGCTGGCAAGCCGACAATGCGCTGCAGATCCGGGGCGCGCAAGCCCAGACGCCCGATGGGGGCACCATTGTGCGCGTGCGCGACGACCGCAAGTCACCTTGGCGCGAACTGATCAAATGGGGCGCGGATGAGACCTTTGGAGGGGTTAACGGATTTTCGCCGGACAACAAGTCGCTCTGGGTTACGACCAGTCTCGATGTGAACGCCGCTCGCCTGCTCGAGATCGACGTCGCCACCGGTAGGCGGAAAGTCATAACTGAAGATCCGCAGTTCGACGTCAGCAGCACGGTCAACAATCCCAAAACGAATGCTCTGGAAGCTGTCAGTTACGCCCGGCAGCGCACGGAGTATGTGTTCATCGATCCGAAGGTGAAAGCGGATTTTGAGGCGCTAAAGAAGGTGCGCAGTGGTGACATTGCGACCATCTCACCAGACCTGGATAACAACAAGTGGATTGTCGGTTTTGTTAGCGATGACGCGCCGACGTACTGGTATGTCTATGATCGGGCGACGAAGCAGGCCTCGTTGCTATTCAGCAATCGGCCACAACTTGAAAAATACAAACTTTCGGCGATGAAGCCGATCGAGTTCACGGCCCACGACGGCATGAAACTCTACGGTTATCTGACCACGCCAGCCGGAGTGGAAGCCAAAGACCTGCCCATGGTGGAGTTCGTGCATGGCGGTCCGTGGAGCCGTGACGAGTGGGGTTTCAACCGTTACGCGCAATGGCTGTCGAATCGCGGCTATGCGGTACTGCAAATCAATTTTCGGGGATCGACTGGCTATGGCAAGCAATATGTGAACGCCGGCGATCGCCAATGGGCCGGTACGATGCATACCGATCTACTCGACGGCAAAGACTGGGCAGTCAAACAAGGCGTCGCAGATCCGGCCAAGGTCTGCATCATGGGCGGCAGCTACGGAGGTTATGCGACGCTGGCCGGAGTGGCGTTTTCGCCGGAGGCGTTCGCCTGCGGCGTGGACATTGTCGGTCCTTCCAATCTGAACACCTTGCTCAAAACCATTCCACCGTACTGGTCGACAATCCTGGCCACTTTCCGCAAGCGCATGGGCGACTCGGAAGAAGTACTCGAGCAACAGTCGCCGCTGTTCAAGGCGGACCAGATCAAGGCTCCGTTGCTGATTGGCCAGGGCGCCAACGATCCTCGCGTAAACAAAGCGGAGAGCGATCAGATTGTCGCTGCCATGCGCAAGAACAATAAGCCGGTACAGTATTACGTGTTCCCCGACGAAGGACACGGGTTTGCGCGGCCGGCCAACAACATGGCCTTCAATGCCGTTACGGAAGAATTCCTGGCGAAATACCTGGGGGGAAGATTCGAGCCGGCGACGCCAGACGAAAGCAAGCTGCTGACCAGCATTAAGCAGTAACGCATGGGAACGGCAGTAGGTGGCGGAACGCCAAAGTGCAGCTTCGTCGGGGGGACTTGACGATGCAGTGTTTGCAATGACTTGGAGCGCAGGGACGTTCGCCCGCGTTCTTGCTCACACCTACCGCAGTGATCCACATCACAGCATCCTGAGACGATCGGCTTCATGTTATAGAAGGATGCATCCGCACTGGGCAGAGGCGCGAGCTTTTTGGGAAATGTCAGGCAGCCTTTTACCGGCCTTGCGCACATTCATAAGAAACCTCGACTTGCCGATTGGGCATTACCTCCTGCCGCTCGATTTCGTCGCCCTGGTGGTGATGTTCATTGTGTGGCGACTGCAGCGCCGGGAATGGGAACGAGCTTGCGAAGCCCTGAAGCAAGCAGCAGGGATGAAGCAGCAACTGGAGCGTGAGCGCAATCAGGCGCAGGCAGAAGTGTTTCGCCGCCTGCACGAAGACAGTGAGTTGAACAAGGAGAAGTTCCAGTTCCAGGCGCAGCTTGCCGAGTACGAAAAATACTCCACGCTCGCACAACTGGCCCTGGGCGCGGCACACGGGATAAACAATCCCCTGCTCGGCATCCTGTCGCACCTGGAACTCGAATTGAAAAGCACCGGCGATCCCGACCAGCGCTGGGAAATCGAACAGTGCATTGCCGGCACGAAGCGTATTTCCGCGACCTTGCGCGGACTCGTCAATTACGCGCGGCCGGGCCCACTGGTGTTGAGCAACCTCAGCCTTCATCGCCTGGTTACGGATACGCTCAGCTTTCTCGAAGGCCAGCCGGCGCTCCGCGGCAAACGGGCGGAGAACTGTGTTCCTGAAGACTTGCCCCACATCCTGGTCGATTCCAATCAGCTTTCGCAGGTGCTGATGAATTTGCTGATCAATGCGGCCGAAGCGACGCCTGACGGCGGGCGCATCACAATTTCCGCCAGCAAGCTCACCTCCGCGGAGAGCATCGAAATCCGCGTCAGCGACACTGGCTGCGGCATCCCGCCTGATATTCTGCCGCACGTCTTTGAACCTTTTTTCACCACCAAACCCGGCAGAGGCACCGGCCTTGGCCTCAGCATCAGTTCCACATACGTGCGGAGAAACAAGGGTGAGATTCGAATCGACAGCGTATTGAACCAAGGGACAACCGTAACCATCAAGCTGCCCCTTCGGCAGGAGGAGTCACACAAAGCCAAAGAACAAACCGAAATCGTGGTTTGAGAAACAGCTGCGAGCTACGATCTACGAGCCGCAAGCTATGGTCTGCGCTCTGCGGTGCGTCCGGGTGCTCCGAGCTCGCGGCTCGAAGCTCGCAGCCATCAACACTGGCTGGTAAATCAAAATGCCCTACTCCGCCCTTATCATCGACGACGAAGAGCTCACGCTCCGTACCATCTCGCGCGGCTTGCGCCAGGATGGATTTGAAGTATTCACGGCTCTCTCCGGCGAGGACGGCCTGAAACTCTTTCACGAGGAGAAGCCAGACCTTATTTTGCTGGATATCGTCCTTCCCAGCATTGATGGGGTCGAAGTGCTGCGCCAGATCAAACAGGCAAACCCGACTGCGATCGTGATCATGATGAGCGCCTACCATCTGGTGGAGCGCGCCGTCGAAGCCATGAAGTTGGGCGCCTTTGACTATCTGGTGAAGCCCTTTCCCCTGGACGACATGATGACCACCCTGCATCGCGCTGCCGAGGTGCTTGCTTTACGAGTGCGCGTGCGTGATTCAGTGGAATCGGAAAGGGGACTCTACAACTTTGGACGTGTAGTCACGCACAATCCGGCCACCATCAAGATGCTGGAGATGGCTCGCAAGGCCGCCGAGTCCGACCATACCACGATTCTGGTCCAGGGTGAGAGTGGCACCGGCAAAGGCGTGCTCGCTAAAGCGATCCACTACGCCAGTCCCCGCACCGCGATGCCATTGCTGGAAATCAATTGCGCCGCCCTTCCCGATGCGCTATTGGAGAGCGAGCTCTTCGGCTACGAACCAGGGGCGTTTACCGACGCTCGCCGGCGCAAGGAGGGCCTGCTGGAGCGGGCCAGCGGCGGCACTGTTTTTCTGGATGAAATCGGCAACATGTCGGCCAGCGTGCAAGCCAAGATCCTGCGAGTGCTTGAGGAAGGGACCTTCATGCGGCTGGGAGGGACGAGCACGATCAAGGTCGATATCCGGTTGATCGCGGCCACGAATGACCAGCTAAAAAATGCCGTAAGCCAAGGGCGATTTCGGGAGGACCTCTACTACCGCATAAATGTGGTGCAGTTGTATATTCCTCCGCTGCGTGAGCGCAAGGAGGATATCGTGCCTCTGGCGCTCGAAATCCTGCAGCAGTTCAACCGCGAGTTGAAAAAAAGCTTTACCGGATTCACTCCGGCCGCCGCTGAACTGCTGGGGCAGTATTCCTGGCCAGGCAACATCCGCGAATTGAGGAATGTGATTGAGCGCACCATGATTCTCAGCCCGCAAGGCGAGATTGAAGCTGGCCATCTTCCGGAAGAAATTCGCGACCAACATCCTGAGAGAAGAGCCAGTGAAGCATTCTCCGAAGACGACATTTCTCCGACTGGCGACCAGTTCCTTAGTCTGCGGGCGCTGGAAGATAACTACATCGAACAAGTCCTGGCGGCCACCGGCAACAATAAAACGCAGGCGGCCCGGATTCTCGGCATCCATCCGACCTCGTTACTGCGCCGTCTCAAAGGAAAGGCGCTCGAGTAGAACTCATCCCATCAAGGAGCTGGCGAGCGTTGCCAGCGAGACGGGGCTGCGCTATTAGTGCGACTCAATCAGAGGTTCCCAAAGAAAAACCCCGGGCTCTTCGCCCGGGGCTTGAGTGGAAGCTGTGGAGTTTACGCTTGGGCGGGAGCACTTGGAACCATCCACCGCTCCCGAGGCGGGTTCTTGGGCAAAATGTCCAAATAGATTACAGCGTAACGGAAAGCCACTGCGGCAGCCGTGATCGTTGCCAGCGAGGCCGCGAACTCTGTCCACTTTGGCACATAGTACGCAGCGGAACTGGACTGCAGTGCGGTAACGGAGACGTTCAACCGGTTGGTCATAAATCCCATCACGATCACAGCGCAGGTCCAGTATAAGTAGAGCGGGTTATCGCGCACCTTCTGCATGTTCAGCAGCACCAGAGGCACAATCACCAGCAACGCGATCTCCAGCCAGAATAAAAGCGTTGCCTCGCGCCACATCCATAGATATTGAAGCGCATCGCGGTTGATCAGATCCACTGCCCGGAACACGCCGTAAATTGCCAGCAGCGGCGCAATCACCCTACTCACATCGCTCAGAATATTCATATCAACCCGAGCATTGAGCGAGCGCACGCAGAGGTAAATTGCCATGATGGTTACGGCTAATCCAGCTGGGATGGCGGAAAGGTAAAACATCGTGGTCAGGTAAGGTGTGTACCAGAGCGGATCCAGCCGGCCTTTGGTGATTAAATAAAGTCCGCCCAGAAACGATTGGTGCATCGACGAAAGCAGTGTGCCAGCGAGCACCAGGGCGATCAGGATGCTGTGGTGCCAGCGCAGGTAGAGCTCGCGCAGTCGGACAAAGGGAATCTTTTCCACCAGCGCTGGTGAGAATTCCAGCGCCAGCACCGTGGTGTAGAGCATCACGCACCACGACACCTCGAACAACACCGAGTGCCGGTTCCACATCACAATCGGGTGCCAGATTCTCCAGGGAATTCCGAGTTCGTACAACATGCCCACGCAGACCGTGCAATATCCCAGGAAGGAGATGAGCACGGCGGTACGGAGGATCGGGCGGTAGCGCTCAAGACCCAAAAGATAGACTGCCGCCGCGATGGCAAACCCGCCCGCCGAGAGCCCGACGCCGCACAGCGTCCCCAACCCTACCCACAGCCCCCAAGGCTGGGGATCAGTAAGGTTGGTGGCGGCTTTGAAGCCGAGCGCGAACCGGGCATACATCGAATAGATACCAGCGGCGAAAATCAACGCCACGATGGTGCGCCAGAAACTGATTCTTGGAAGTCCTATGGCAGTCATGGCTCAATTCCTTTCCTTTACAGATTTCTCGCGGGCTTCGGCCAAAGCAACCAGGGCCCGGCGTTGCGTGATCCAATAGAGGCCGGCAAGCAGACTGCCACCGACCAGGATCACGGTAGGTCCGTCGCCCAATGCATTTGCGGTCAGTAGCGGCATCGCCTGCTTGGGCGCAGCGACAAAGCCCAGTTTTTCGAAAGGCACGTCGGAGATGAAGAAGACCGACGTTCCGCCCGCTTCCTCGCTGCCGTAAATGTGCTTCACGTATTTCGAATCACTACTGAGGATGCGGCGGAGCGCCTCTTCCAGGATTTCATCGCGATCGCCCGCGATCGAAGCCTGCACTGGACAAGCTTCCACACACGCAGGCAGTTGGCCCTTCGCCTGGCGCGCGGCGCACATATCGCACTTCTTCACGTAAGGGACGAGCTTCGTCCACTCGTAACGGGGCACGCTGAAGGGACAGGCCACCAGACAGTAGCGGCAACCGATGCATTTCGCTCCGTCATAAGTGACCGGACCGGCATCCGTCTTCTTGAGCGCCCCTACCAGGCACGCCGAGGCGCAGGCCGGTTCCTGGCAATGCATGCACATGCGCCGCACGAAGCGATCGCCGCGCTCTTCCACTACCGTGAGCGCGGTGGGTGAAAGCTTCGCCTCAGAATCCATGGGAAACCCGTGGATTTGTTTGCAAGCCTGTTCGCAACTCCGGCATCCGATGCACTTCGTGATATCGACCAGGATTGCTTTAGTGGTTGCCATGACATTTCTCCTTTCGGTGGCAGGGCCCAGTTACGACAAGAAAAACTCTTTCACCACTTTCTGCCGTAACTCCGGAGTAAGTTGTGGAAGCAGACCACTGATCGGGGTACCGCCGTCCTGCGCCAGCGCCGGCGAGGGCGATAACATTGCACTGAGCCGGGCTGCGTTGTTTTGCATCCAAGGCGCCACCATCGAACCCTGGATCAGATTTCTCTGATTGACTTTGAGGTCTGGAGACTTCACCATCGCGATCCAGCCGTTCTCGTAAGGATCGTTCGTGACCAGGCTCGGATCTCGCAACACGTCGTCGTTGACTGCCGTAACCACGCCTTCAACCGGGGAGAGCAGATCCACGCTGGTGCCGCCGCTGGTTAGGGTGACGATCTTTTGTCCCTGACGAACCCAGCGATTGGCTCCGCATACGTCAATGTGATCGATCTTCCCCATCAGATTGGCGACGAACTTATCCACCCCGATCCGCGCATCGTCAGCGCCTTCCTTCATTACCCAGGTGTGTCCCAGGTGAAAGCAATAATCCTGTGGGATCTCAAACCCATACTCGCGCTTCACGCGCGGGGCTTGCGGTTTGGCCATGATTTCCGGCTGCAGCCCAGGTTGCACTTTCGGTTCGATGAAATATCTGACGCTGATGATCAGCAGGAACATCAGCAGGACAAACAGGATTGACATAAACCCTCCTCTTGGGCTCGATCCCGCCGCTCGGGTATCCGGCGCATTGTTAGCGCCTGCTTGCGTCCTTATTCAGTGCACGTGATGGGCAAATTCGATTTGCGACTTGATTTATTGCAGGGCAAGGACTTGCACAAAAAGATCAGGGAGGAAGGGCCGTTAGGCCCACTGCATTTTGCAGCTAACCAAGCATTTTGCATTAGTGCAAGCCAGACTTGAACTTGCAGTGCTTGCTGTCATCGGCTTGCCAGCGAATGGATTACAAAAGTAATCCTTAACACGGGTAACGTTAATTGCCTAGACGACCCATGCGCGCGACGCTCGCCCGCATGGTTGTCGTGGTCACGCCGACGGCGTCGGGCAAAACACTCTGCTACAACCTTCTACCTCAGTGCTTATCCAGCACTTCTCCCATGCGCTTTCGCGCCGCCAATAGGAGTTTCGGATCGGCGTTCCAGTGGCGGAAATCCTGGCCGAGCTGCCTTGCCAACTCGAGGGCTAAGTCGCCCTTGCCGGCTTTCTTCATTAGTTCGATGTATTCATAGTCCTCGACACCGTCCCGGATCCACTTCAGACGAAGCGAGGGCACGGTTCCTTGGACTCCGGCATCCTCGCCCGGGTACACGAGCATTCCTTCGCCCGGATAATGGTCGCCATCAGTCGGATACGTATCCACGTCACTCCAGGGATTCTTGGTCCAATAGTCAACCGACCAATACAGCAAACCGGTGAAACCCAGGCTCTGGTTGATAAATCCTTGCATGACACGGTAAGCCATCGGCGGGAAATCGATCTCCCATTGAGGCGAATGGTCGTCCTGCACAAGGGCCGTGTAGGTCCACACCCGGTCACCTTTTTTCAGAACGGTGCGAACGTTCTGCGGTGACGCTTCGTAGTAGCCCGGCTGAAGAACCCAAATGTCCACGGCCGAACGGCCGCTGCGCGATCCGTCTTCGAACAAATCCGGGACGGGTGCCATGGTGATGAGATTGAGGATCCCTGCACTGTGCAGATTGCGGGCCCAAGCCTTGATCACCGGATACAAATTGGGAAACTCCACGATTTCGTCAGCCGTATAGTTATAAAGCAACGGGCCTGATGGAAGCTGGCGCGCGATTTTCTGAATTTCCTCCACCGATGGAGCGGGGCCCATAACCCCGTGGTTGTAGTCAGCGTTGCTCGATAATCCGATATTGATCGAGCTCAGATGGTATTTCTCCACCAACTCGGCTGCGTCCTGCAAAGGTACCGGCGTGGGCATGAGTTTGTGCCGCAAGATGGTTTCGCACGCAGCGGCACTCTTGTCCTTCCACAACATGAAGGATGAATCCAGCGAGGGCTTCAGCGGCAGCTCAAAATCCCAAACCGTGAGCTGAAATTCGCCAGTCACCCTCCCCTGATCGCTGGTCACAGTAAAGGAGCCACGGTACTTGCCGCGCGCTGCGTTTCGAGGGACCGACACGTCGATCCATAGCGGTTGATTGTTGCCCAGCGCGACGTCGAAAGGAGCAGCGCGGATTTTGGCGTTGACTGGGGGCTTGTCGGTGGCCGGATCAATAAAGGGAACCAGCGCATCCGCATACCAACCAGGACCCAGTGGAGGCATGGTTGCTCCTTTTCTCACTGGACTGCCGTGGTCGACATGCACGTAGTGCTCACGGTAGGCAATGAGATTGCCCTTCCCGATCACAGCGCCCTTGGGCCCCCGAAGGTCGGAGAGTATGAGATTTGCGTTGGTGAGACGTTCTGCCGTGGCGCGAACCACGATCTGGAACGGTTCGTACTCACCCCGGGCTGCAAACAGTTCAATGCGGTGCTTTTTTTGCGGCGGGTCTTCCTGGCCCACTCTCTCCATGCCGGATACAACCCAGACAGTGGGCTTCGAGGCTGCGGATTGCGCCGGCAGCGGTATCAGAAGGATGGCGCCGCAAAAAATTCCAGTGTGGACGAGGAGCTTAATCACCACGATCCTCCTTCTTGGCCCGACCAGTTTTTCTGGCAGCCACTTTTCGGGCGAGGTAAAGCAATCCTGTTGCGTCAATCGTAAAGTAAGGGGTGGAGCTCTTAGAACTTGCTCTAAAATCGCTTCCGGCGACCGGAATTTGGGAAGTTATTAATCACTGAACTTTTCCTCGCCCCTTAACCTCCCACTGAACCACTACGTCTTCTCCACTACATCCATAGACTCGATCATGCAGGTTGATGCAGGTGCATATATGGTTGGGAACGATGCGAAGCCGTTCTCCCAGCTTCGGTGAAGTGCGCACTCCCCGCACGTTCAAGTGCCCGTGTTCTTCGGACAGATCCTCGATGACCACCCCGGGATAGTTGAGGACCTCCCCGTAGCCATGCTTGGGACCGGAGAGAAGCGGATCGGCAGAGAGCGTCTTGCTTCCCGCGTCAACCATGGTTTTGCCTGCAACGCTGACGCTCACCACCGTGGCGAGAACCGTCGCCGCACAGTCGCGATAGGTCGCAGCTTCTGCGCAAACGGTGTTCCTGTCATTAAAAATATAGGTGCCCGGCCGGATTTCATTAACGTTCTTAAAGCGATGAGAGATGTAGGCCGCAGGTGTGTTGCCCCCGCTCACGATTTCGCAGTCGATTCCTTGGAGATCGAGAATCTCTTTCAACCTTGAAAGCTCATTATTTTCCTTTGCGAGCAGAATCTCGCGCTCAGCGGCTGTTCCCATGATGTGGCCCGGATAGGTCAGGACGCCTTCCCAGCGCAGACTGGCAAGCTCACGAATCCGCATGGCCGTTTCCGCAGAGTGCTCCGTGATAGGCAGGCCACACCGTCCAAATCCGGTGTCGAACTCCACTCTCACTCCCACTGTTACTCCGGCATTCAAAGCGGCTCGCGATATCCCCTGTGCCACCTCCAACGAATCAATGGCTACCGCGCACTTGACACGCTCGGCCAGTCGCACCAAACGATCCAATTTCTTTTCGCCGAGCAACGGGTAAACGATCAAGATATCGTTCACGCCGCTGTCCGCCATGACGCTGGCTTCGCCCAACTTTGCCACCGTGATGCCCGAAGCGCCCAGCTTCAACTGCAAGAGCGCCAATTCAGGAATCTTATGGGTCTTGGTGTGCGGTCTCAGTTTCAGATTGTGCGCCGCGCAGTAGTCACTCATGCTTTGGAGATTTCTCTCCATGACGTCGACATCGATCAGCACAGCCGGGGTATCCAGGTCGGAGATTTTCATTGAGTCCAGACTTCCTCTTCGCCGAAGACCCGTCGCCCGTTACGAAAAACGTGACGGATTCCCACCGGCGCTAGCCGAGGATTTTCGTAGGTAGCGGGGCTGCTCACCCTGGAGGGATCGAAGACAGTGATGTCGGCAAAATAGCCTGGCGCGAGCCTGCCACGCTGTGGAATTCTGAAGCGCCGCGCGGGCAGGTCGGTAATCTTACGAATCGCCTCCGGCAGCGTCAGCCAACCTCGCTTGAGACAGATTTCGCCCAACAGGAGCGGGAAGGTGCCAGACAACCGCGGATGCGGCCTGCCCTGGACGTAAAAGCCGTCACTGATGACATTTGACAGGGGATGGGACAAGGTTTGACGGAGGTTGGCCTCGCTCTGATTGACTTCCAGCATGTTTACCCGGCCCGCCTCCTCAATCAATAGATCGATCGCCGCTTCCACGGGAGATTGCCCTTTGATGAACGCGATTTCGGCAACACTTTTACCCACCAGTCTCTGGTTCTTCGGGGACGCCACTGCGGCGATGAGGATGTTATTCCAACCCTGGGCTAGGTCGGCATCGGTTCGAGCAGCAATCTTTGGCCGAAGTTCAGGATCAGAGAGCCTTGCCACCATCGGCCCAACTCCACCATCCAGGACCCATTGCGGCAGAAGTTGAGTTAGAACCGTGCTCCCGCAGATGTATGGATAGCAGTCGAAGGTGACATCGATTCCTGCGTCGCGCGCTCGTTCGATTTTCTCTAATGCGACCTGTTGCAGAGGCCAGTTTCGGGACCCGACCGCCTGTAAGTGAGAAATCTGCAGACGGCAGCCCGTCTTGCGCGCCAACTCAATTTGTTCGTCGACGGCCTCCACCAAGCGGTCGGAATAATCGCGCATGTGGGTAGCATAGGTCTTGTCGTGGCGAGCAACCACGGCGCACAGCGCTTCCAGTTCCTCGCGCGGGGCACTCGATCCAGGTGCGTACATGAGGCCGGTGGAAAAGCCGCAAGCACCCTTTTGAAGCTCTTCTGCTAGCCGCTGCTCCATCGCATCCAGCTCGCGCTTCGACAGGGCACCCTGACGTAGCCCCGCCATCCAGATTCGCAACGAACCGTGACCGACGAGCGAGAAGACATTGACGAATGGCGCGGAGCGCGCCGCGTTCAGATACTCTTTCGCCGAGTCCCATCCCCACCTCTCGCTGCCACAGAAGAGTCCATTGGCGAAGTCCACCAAGTCGTCGCTGTTTGCCGGGGCCGGGTAGGGAGAAAAACCGCAATTGCCCACCACTTCGGTAGTCACACCCTGGGCGATTTTTTCCGGGCGGTTTTCCAGGACTTGCAGATCAGAATGACTGTGTCCGTCGATGAAACCGGGGGCTACGATCAAGCCAGTGCAATCGATCGTCGGGATTTGCGAAGGCATCGTAAAGTGACCGATCTCCAGTATGCGATCGCCACCGATCAGCAGGTCCCCGGGGGCAAGTGGGGCGCCCGTTCCGTCTGCCAGAAGGCCTCCGGACAGCACAATCTGGTCATTAGTCGTCACTTGTTTCCCTTCATCCACGGGATCTACCGCGTCTTCCACGCGATGGCATCGATCTCAACTTTGATTCCGTCTCCCAGTCCCGACTGCACGGTGGTCCGCGCCGGACGGATTCCGGGAAAGAACTCAGAGTACACTTTGTCAAATCTGCCGAAATCTTGAATGTCTGCGAGGTGGCAGGTGCACTTCACTACGTCATCGAAACTGTAGCCAGCGCTCTGTAAGACCTTCCCGATATGGTTAAGCGTCAATCGGGTTTCTTCTTCGATCGATCCCCGGACCACGGCGCCAGTCCGCAGGTCCAGTGGCCCCTGTCCGCTGATGAAAAGCCAGCCGTCGATCTCGACCCCTGCCGAATATGAACCCGTCGACGCCCTTTTATCAGGATGTTTGATTTCAACTTTAGGCATTTGGTAGGGCCTCTCTATGATGTAAGTTGTCCGACTTTCAGATCATTACTTTTGACGATGACTAACAAAGAGTAACGTCGCCCTTTTCAGAGTAGATCGCCTCTATTCACAATTGATAGTGTTGTCCCATCGTTCCAACCTCATTCGGACCGGGCGCTACTTCCTTAAGTCGACTTACGTTTCCTCCTCCCAGTCTTCGAACTCTGACCATTGTTGCCGACGTTCTCAGGATACTTCTGCGCCAATTCGCGGATCTCGTAGGTAAACTTGAGAAAGAGCTTTTCCCATCGCCGGGCTTCTTCAGGGGTATATTTATAGAAACCATGGGCGTTGGATACACCCCGAGCACCTGACTTCACCAACTGGTCAATCAGCGCTGGCACCTTGGTCCCGCTACTAAGTTCTGGAAATAGGTCTTTCATAACCGCTGCGTATGCCGGAATGCCCGTCAGATCCATGAATCGGAAGGGACCAGCAAAGGTTATCCAGTAGCCCAAATCGTTGCGCAACGAACGATCCACATCGTCGATATTTGCGTAGCCGTTCTCCACCAGGAAGAAGGCTTCTCGAAACATCGCGTACATAAGACGGTTCGTGATGAAGCCTCGAATATCCCGCCGCAGCAGAGAGGGCTCTTTTCCCCACAGTTTCGCCAGCGCCACCACACGTTGCGCGTACTGCAGTTCAGATCTCTTTCCACAAATAATTTCCAGGAAACGAGTCACATGGGCGGGCTCCGCCCAGTGGATGCCCAGAATCCTTTCAGGGTGCTTCGTTTCCTCCTGCAAGATGGAAACGGGAATCGCAGACGTGTTACTCCCGATCACAGTCTCCGGTGACACAGTCTCCTCAATCCGGGCCAATGCGACCCTCTTGGTTTCGAGGTTTTCTATGATGGATTCGATCACGACTTGAGAATCCCGCAGGTCCGAGAAGTTCTCAGAAATGATTAAATTCTGAATCACTTTGGACGGATCTCGTTGCAGTATGCCTTGCTTCGCCATCTCCCTTAAGAGCGCCCATATATGACGGCGTGCGTGCTTATGCTTTGCCAAACTGCGAGTCACTGCTGTTACTGGATGTCCCGCGGCCAGCAGACAAGCGGTGATGCTCATGCCCATCAGTCCAAGGCCTACCACCCCAGTCTGGATGTCGGCGGTTGAGTCATTCGTGGCCCGCGCCGATCCTCTTCTGCTTCCCAAACGATCCTCCGACATGACTTGTCTCCCCAAATGGCTTGTTTGTCTCCCACATCTTATCTAATACTCTCATCTACCCTATTCATCCCGTGGCAAAGAATGGTCCGTGAAAACAGAGCTCGCGCAACCGTACCGGACCTAACTGGACGCCGGCTCCACCTCCGAGTTCGAGCAAATACAAGCGTACTTGCTCTCTTGGGAATCGAGACATTACTATTTCTCGGACGGATCATGTCCAGTCGATATCTCCTGATGCTCCACGCTGACCTCTTGCGCGATGTAGCCTAGACGTGCGGAAATACTTCCAGCCACCCGCCTTACCATGCGCGCCAGAATCGGAACACGATTGGTTCCAATTTGACTCGCAATTCCCGATATGCTGATTGCGGCGACAGCCCTCCCGCTCTCGTCGAACACCGGAGCTCCAATGCAACAAACTCCAGGCTCATCCTCTTCATTGTCAAGAGAGTACCCTGACTGTCTAACGAGCTTAAGGTCTCGTTTCAAAGCGCTCTTTGAAATAATCGTGCGACTGTTGTGTCGAGCAAATTCTTTGGTCTTGAGCAGGTAATCAAGTTCGTCATCGGGGAGGAACGCGAGGAGAGCCTTTCCAACTCCGGTGCAGTTGACGTCAAGGCGGCGCCCGATCCATGACGCCAGCTTGACCAATCCTGGCGCCTCGACTTTTTCAATGATTACCGCTTCGTCGCGTTCCAGCACCGCCATGTGTACGGTGAACCCACTTTGTTGCATTAAAGAGCGCAAAAAGGGTTTGGCTTCTTCACGCATATCGAGGTTCTCGAGGGCGCTCCTGCTAAGGCTAACTAGCTGCAGACCAAAACAGTACCTGCCGGTCTTGGCATTCTTCTGCAGGAACCCCCTTCGCTCGAGAGTAGACAGAATCAGGTGGGCCGAGCTTTTTGGAATCCTCAGTTTTCGGCCAATTTCAGAAAGCGAGAACCCGCGTTTTGCCTGGGCGAGACATTCAAGCACCGAAAGTGCCCGCTCGATCGACGGCACGGAATATTCCTTAAGCTTGGCCACGAACAAACCCCTATCGATCCACAACACTTATTTGAGTAATCTTCACAGAAGGGGCGAGCGCGCTAATGGAACCTATATCAAAGTCTTTATATAAATCCAGACAGAAGAGCTCAGGTGCAGAACGGAGAGGTACCGGCTTATCGAGCAAATACGCAAAACTCTTCATCGCGTTGTGGTTTTCGATGTTTGAGAAGGTGTCGGGTTCGATCGCGGCGGCAATAAGAGCAATGGTCTGGTTGCGAATTCCGTCGGTCACCACTTGAACATGGCTGGATCTCGTTGAGGAACGTACCCATTCTGTGAATGCCAGCAACTGCGCTACTTCCAATCCCAAAGAACGATCGCCGCTGCCATCGACCAGGAGTTCCCAATCGCTTGAATCAGGCACTTCCGGCATCGTGGCACCGTTGAAGAGAAGATCTAACGCGAATACCTCATGGCCGCTACTCAGACGATCGAATACGTCCTGTCCGGCAGCTTTATAGCCTTTGTCATTGAGCACGATTGTAACTGGCTCGACATCGGGCGATGCATCCTGTTTGAACCATATCCCCGTGGCACTCAACCCGTTCGAGAAGTCAAAACGATAAGACAGAGTCTCGAACGTCATGCCTTTGGAGTTAGTCATCCTTAACGGACGCGACATAGAAACAGGTTTGTAGCGAACCACTGATTTCAACTTCTCCCGTTCGGATCGAATCCACGCAGTACGCTCGGCCCCAGCGGCTGGAATTGGCTGGCGGGTAATATTGGCAGCCAGATTCCTCGCTAAACCAAGTATGGTCAGATTGCCGGCTGGCACACCAACGGCAAGCGTCTCGGCATTGCGAATCTCACCATCACTGAATATCTCGCCTTCAGCGACCGGCAAATGAAAATACTCTGTGAAAAACCGGTAAGCTTGAATTCTATTGTCCAATTGATAGTTGTGCACACCGGGAACGAAGTTCTCATGCCAGGCCAGAGTGCTCGGCGTGCCGAACATCTGGAAAAATGGCTCCACGTTGGCATAGATATAAGGTTCTACCAACGGTGCCCGGAAGCAGCAGCTATCTACGGCATTGTGCACGAGCAGCGTTGGGCGTGGCGCGCGCATCGCGATGAATTCAGGATAGTCAAATCCCTGCATGATATCTGGCGCGTCTTCCTCTATTTCATAGGTGTCGCTCGGAGCGGTAAGGTTGGATTCGCGCGACCCAAAGCCCGCCACCTCCACCGAAACAGCAACCCGGGGATCCAGAGCACCCAGTACCACCGTCTGCCAACCGCCGCCGGAAAGCCCAGTCGCTCCAATCCGGGCCGGATCAACTTCGGGCAGCGTTGCCAGGTAATCGAGCCCACGCCTCATTGCGAGGTAAAAGAGGCCTAATGCGTTTGATCCGACCAGATCAAGATGTGCCGCATAATCGTGCCCGTTATCCGGCTGGGATAGCTCTCCGAACTGCATCCATTCGAGATTCAGCGCCACCATGCCGCGTTTGGCAAAGTTGATGCACCGTTTCTGCTCATATTCGACCGCAATTCCGTCTGCCTCATGGCCGACCAGATTTAGAATCGCGGGTATGCGGCCGGTAATGGTTTCAGGCTCATACATGAGCGCCGTCGAAATGAAGCCGGGGACAATCTCGTAACGCAACTTGCGAATCCGGTAGCCATGCTCAGTTTCAATGATTCCTGCTTCTTCGAAATGCGGCGCGGACTCAATCCACTCGCGGGGCCAGCCATGGAAGACCACATCCTCAAGAATGTGCTTGCGGAGCCGCTTCTCCTCAGCCGTCCACAGCTCGGGCGTAGACGGCGCCGGTAGCGGCGGAATCCGAGCCATGAGATATTGTTCCAGCTGGAACTGTGTGACCGCCGGCGGCTGCACCGGTTTGCTGAGCGTCTCCACAATCGAGGGAAGCATGGTTGTCTGGGCGTGACTGTAGGCATGCGCGACGAACGCAGCACACGTACACGCCAGAATCATCGGCCATTCCACTCTCCTCATGCGTCTTCCCTCTCCTGTTGCCAATCTCACCCGCGATCCAGGACACCCGCGAGGGCCCCTGTCGTCTGAATATCGAACCGGGGTTCGTCAGTTGCGGCGCTGCTATTAAAGCTGCTGCTGCACGACCTTATCCAGGTAAACATCCCGGACGTTTCGCGAAGCGGCAACGCGAAAATCTTGAACGTCATGGAGCGCGAATACCGGGGCGCTAAGCGCTTTGGGCGTTTTGACATGAAAAAAATCAGCCCCCTCCACACCGTCCATCCAGAAGACCGGCCGGGCATCCGGCTGACGGAAGGCAATCTCAACATTGGTGAACTCGATGTTGTTGACGTGGCGCAGAAAGAATCCACTTGCGGGAATATCGCCGAACATGTCGGGATCGGGATAGTCCTTATCCTCCGCCGCTTCAGGCGGGTTAAGTGCCGCCATTTCTTTGGTTCCCGAGCCACCATGCTCAAAATAGACGTCATGGATATTGATGTCTTCGATAGGATGACGGGGAATGCCGGCGATAATTCCTCCTCCGCCCAGCCGGGACACAGAATTACTGCATACGATGTCGCTCATGATGATGCGTTTCATCGTGCCCACCTTCGCGCCTTTCGGTCCTCTCATGCGACCGCCCAAACGAAGAAACAAAGGGGTGTTGGTGCAATCACGCATCGTGATCCCGGTAAGCGTAATGTCTTCCACAACTGCGCCATCGGAGCTTTCAAGAGCAAAGCCCTTGCTGCCGTCGAACACGCAATTGGAGATGGCAATGTTCTTGAACCCGCCGTTGGACTCGGTTCCGAGCTTGATGCTTCCGTTAAACTCCTCCGGGAAATAGGGCAATACCTTGGCCTGTTCAGCTTTATCCAACGACCAGCGCTTCCAGGTCCCATCCAACATGGTACCCACTTCATAAGCGCCGGTAACATAGCAGTTACTAATCGTGATGTTTTCTGTGGTGCGGACATAGCCAAGAGCAAACGAACTCTTGGGGCAAATTGCATCGTCGAATGGGGAATTGACGCTGCAGTTCGAAATGCGCACATTTCGGCAACAGTCAATATCTATGCCGTCGCGATTGGTGTCGATCAATAAGTTGTCGATGGTAAAGTTGTCGACGCCCGTTGCCAGGATCGCGAAGTGTCCACCCTCCAGAACGGAGAAATCGCGCAGGATCACATTGCGGCAGTTCTTGAGGCCGATCGCTTTGTTACCCATCCCCGGGGTTTCGGCCAGGGGTAACTCACTAGCACCACGGCTGAGTCCCTTACCCCAAATCAGCCCGGTGCCGAGAATCGCGAAGTCGTGAATGTCTTCACCCCAGATGAGGCTATTGTGCCAATGATTGTGACCGTAGTCCTGATAGTCCTCCCAAGGCCGGTTTGATTCCGCAGCGTCGTAGGCGCCGCTTTTTGCCCCTTCCACAGGAACACCTGCAGCGAGGATCGTTGCTCCGGGTTCAAGATAGAGCACGACCTTGCTCTTAAGGTGAATCGAGTAGCATGCATAGACGCCCGGTGGGAACCGCACCGTACCACCGCCTCGCGCATCGGCGGCAGCGATTGCTTGGTTGATGGCTGGGGTATCGATCGTTATGCCATCACCCCGCGCGCCGTACGCCTTTACATCGAAAGCGGTATTGGGATCATAGCTCGGCGGAGACGTAATTTCCGCAAGGGCGCGGGGCGTAGCAACCGTTGCAGTTGCGACGAACCCCGCGCTTGCCAACTTCAGAAAGTCTCTGCGAAGCGAACTCATTTCCGTCCTTACTATCAACTTGGAAGTTACTTTCAGATCAGGCTGGAAAGCGACAAGCTTCCCTGGTTAAGCAATCCGTCACGGCTAGCTGGCCTCCACTTAGAATGTGGAGTTAGTTTGCAGGTGAACGCGTTGTTCACCTGCCCGATACGGTAACCCAACAGAATGTCCTGGGCGCCTACAGCTCACAACGCTGTCCTCAAAAGCTGGCCTTCAATCCAAACTGGATGATTCTGGGTTGGGCCGTTCCGTAGGAGGTGGGGCCGCCGTACGCGCCTCCTCCGGCGGTGCCGCCGATACGGGCAAACCCGTTACTGGTACCGGCACCCAGCTGGTTGCCAGGCAACCCAAGATTGACATTGTTAAAGGCATTGAAAAACTCGGCGCGGAACATGACTGAGACTCGCTCGCCCACCTTGAATTTCTTAATTGCGGCCAAGTCAGTATTGAAGAACCGGGGGCCGCGCAAAAAGTTCTTTCCCGAATCGCCGAAAGTTCCAATCGCGTTCGGAACAAAAGCAGCCGGGTTGAACCACTCTGCGATACTGGCAGTATGCGAGCGGCCCGGGAGGACCGGGTTCACTCCCGGCACGAGGTCAGCCCGGTCGTTTCCTATGCCACTCTCCGAATTGTCATAACCACTGTAGATAGTGAATGGACTTCCAGTTTGCCAATCGACAATCGCCGTGAGCTCCCAGCCGTTCAAGATCGGACTGGCAACATGGACATGCGGAGTCTCGTAATTCCCGTTGATTTTGAAAACCTTGTTGAGGTCATCCGCCGACGGTCCGTAATCGAAATGACGGCCGCAGGTACAGGTATTTGTGTACAGGTAGTAAAGGGAACCTTGTGGTTGCGGAGCGAAATCATCCAACGCCTTCGCCCAGGCGAAGTTAGATAGGAAGGAAAAGCCGTGCCCGAGGCGCTTTTCAATGGTCAGTTGCAGTGCGTTGTAATTGCTGTTCACTCCGGAATTAATCTCAGCGACCGATCCGTAATTTTGATTCACGCGCACACCGTTAGTCCCGGGGATCGTTGGATTCAACTGCAGCAGGCCGCTCTCCTGGTCACCCGTGCCATAGAGCCGGTGCCCGCTATTGCCCACATAGGCGACACGCAGCAGCCAGTTCGCTTTGAAAGAGTGCTCGACCGTCAGGTTCCAGGCTAGAACCATCGGCAAGCGAAGATGTGGATCCTGTATTTGTGTAAACGAAGGTTGGGAAGGAAAAGTTGCGTCTGGGCCCGGGTTATTCGGCCCAAAGCCAGCGGGGAAAGGGTTGGACACTCCTGCGCTTCCGTAGGGATCGGAGAGGCTCACGCCATAGAGGTTAATCACCGGCGCGAAGGGTGGGACGCCGACCATCTGTTGATAGATGAGGGAATTTGGCGGCTCGTAATAATAACCCGCGCCCCCCCGTATGCTGGTCGTCCCATCCTGTGTGACCCGATAGGCAAACCCAAATCGGGGTCCGAAATTCTTGTAGTCAGCAAAAATACCAGCTTCCGGGCATCCGGGATCATGGTTCGTCCCGCCATAGAGCAAGCCGGGAGGGGCATTCGGATACCGCACGGACTGAGGGGCCCCGGGATCAAAACAAGCGACCCTTCCCAAGCTGTCCTTGGAAGGAATCCACGGATCCCAGCGGAGCCCGGCGCTTAGGGTGAGTCGCGGGGTGGCCTTCCAGTCGTCCTGCACGAAAGCGCTCCAGTTGATCCCGGTAAAATTGAGAAATAGACCCCCGCCCTGGATCGTTTCGGAGACAAAGCCAACCTCAAAATCCGCCAAGGCATTGTTGGTCAAATTGCCGAAATAGAATGTACCACCCTCCTGAAAGAGATTTCCCATGGGTTGGGTAAGGCGCACCGCCTCACCGCCAAATTGAATTACGTGTTTGCCTTTGATCAGCGTGGCAATCTCACGCAAGGATTGATCGCCGCGGTTCCAGACTCCGTAATTGCCACTGGAGAAAGAAGGGCCGCCGGTGCCCACATTCAGAGATGCTGTGTTCCCGCCTCCTTTGTTCGGCGGTACCGCAAAGTTTGTTACTCCAGCGTCGACCATGGAGAATGGAGCTGACGAGTACGTCGTGCCGTCGATCTTGGTGTATCCGTAGTAGCTGCCCAGCATGAAGTGCGGTGTGATCGTATAGAGATCGACGACGCTCACGTTGTGGTCAACCAGGGTTTCCGCGGCACTCGACATTTCCAGGATGTTCGTGCTGGGGGGGAGGGCGATCGGCTGCGTGTAACTTTGTTGGAAATAGTGACCGCTAAGATGGTGCTTACCAAAATTGTAATCGATCTTGATCAGGTACTCATTCGTGTTTTGAACCGTCGGCAAGCTGTTGAAATTCAACGTGTCGGGAAATCCCTGACTTATTTGGAGCGGAGTCGGATTCGGAAGCGGGATCCCGTTGAGCATGTAGGTCGCGACCGGGTCGACAGCAATCTGATTGTTATAGTAGGCCGCCCCCGGAGCCGTTCCTGAGTTCTCCACGGGGAACGGGTTGTATAGCTGAGTGGTTCCCGTGCCGCCTGTGCATATCCCGCTGATGAACGTGCCGCCAAAATTTGTGCAGAGTTCGCCAAAGTTTCCGGTGCGTTCGGCGGCGTCCGGCACATTTTGGCTCGTCGGATTGGTCTCGTTAAACCTGGTTCCCTGATAGCTTCCGAAAAAAAACAACCGGTTCTTGAGGATGGGGCCGCCGATGTCGCCCCCAAATTGATTCTGCTTCAGCGGACTTACCCCGCTGGTTGAAAAGTAGTTCGCCGCATCAAGTGCAGAGTTTCTGATAAATTCAAAGACATCGCCGTGGATTGAATTGGTCCCCGACTTTAACGTCACATTCACCACTCCGCCGAGCGCATCCCCATAGAGAGCGCTCATGTTGTCGGTCACAAGATTGAAGTCCTGGATGGCATCGGGATTCGGAAAAGGCAGATTGGTGTTGATGTAGGTGTCGTTAAAATCAGCTCCGTCCAACTGATAACTCACACCATTTGCCCCGGCGCCATTTACCTTGGCATATTGCTCGCTGGGGAAGACTCCACCTTCGCAGTTCGCGGCGCAATAGTTGGCCGTGACGTTATCCGCTCCGGGAACAAGGAACACCAACGCCTGCGCGTAGCGGCCATTCAGAGGTAACTCAACAACCTCTTTCTGCGTGATGAGTTGACCAACAGTCGCAGAATCAGTCGTCACCATGGACGCATCCGCATTGACCGTAACCTGTTGTGATACCGTGCCCAGTTTCATTTGAACTGGCAGGCTTACGGACTTGTCAACCTGCAATGCTATTCCCTTCTGGATATAGGTGACGAAGCCCGTCATCGTGACGGTAAGCTGGTAGTTGCCCACCGGCAGAACCGGGAATAAATACTCGCCTGAACTGTCCGTTGTTGTGTTCCGTTGGTAGGTCGTCAGCTCATTCTGTACCGTTACCGTGGCGCCTGCCAGCGCCAGGCCAGAAGGATCGAAGACCGCGCCACTAAGTCGGGCCGTCGTAAACTGTGCCAGCATCGGCATGGTGAGTCCACAAACCAGTAAGATTCCGAAGAATAAGAACGTCGCCCGACGCACCAATTTGTTGTAGCACATGTTTTTCATTCGCAAGATCTCCCGGAAAAACTGAATCTCGCAATACGCGACTTTCTGCTCTTCCCGCGTTGAATGATAGCGCTCACCACACAGGTTGCCAACCGAAAACGATGTGGATTGCGAGCAGAGTTCAACATATTGGACACAATCGTCGGGCCTTTACCTGTGCCTTTATCCGAGGCAATCTTTTGGCGGACTCAATGACGCCTCAACAACAAGCACAAACTGCTGCTGGTCGAATCCTGAGCACGCAGACTCTGTCTTTCAACCTGTGCGACCTCGATCGTGAATAACCACGTGACTGGCAAGTACCACTTTGGCCTCAACCTTGTCTGTCTGGACGCCGCCCTTGCGACGACGAACATAACTCATTCACTCATCTCATTGACGAGGGAGCCATCTTCATCCTAAGATTTGCCGGCACAGGGTTCAGCCAAATACCCGATGGCATCATAATGAGAGTCAAGGGGCAGTTATGTGGATTCGACTCTGCTCTTGGGATTTGTGGTTCTGAGTGATGGCGATGAACTTCGGTCTTAACATTCGTGATTCCGCAGAGATGGACATTGTGTGCCTTGGCGCGTTGGTTCACCGACTCGATCCTGGGATCATTCCCTTCCGCAAGGCGAATCGATGCCAGATTCACGTCAGCGGAGGGGAATTCAATGTGGCCGCCAATCTCTCCGATTGTTTCGGCCTTCGAACCGGGATAATTACGGCGATGGTCAAGTACCCTGTCGGCGATCTGGTCGCAGAAAGGGTCCGGGCCATGGGGGTGAAACCGTTCTACCGAACGTTCGAGCACAATGGCGTCAACGGCCCCAATATCGCTACCGTCTACAGCGACCGTGGATACGGAGTGCGGGCGCCAGTAGTGTTCTACAATCGCGCGAATGAAGCGGCTGCTCAATTGAAGCCGGGCGATTTCGATTGGAAGGCAATTTTCGGGCGCGGCCTGCGATGGTTTCACAGTGGTGGGATTTTCGCGGCTCTTTCGGAGACAACGGCTGAGTTGATCATCGAGGCCACGCAAGCCGCGAAGGACTCCGGGGCCGTCGTTTCCTTTGACCTGAACTTCCGGGAAAAGCTGTGGAATTTGTCCGGGGGGCAAGAGCATGCGCGCCGGGTGATTGGACGCATCTTAGAAAACGTCGACGTCCTCGTAGGAAATGAAGAGGATCTGCAAAAGGGGCTTGGCATTGCCGGACCAGCGGTGGCCGCGAAGTCCAAGCTCGATCCCAGCGCGTTCCTGGAAATGATCGATCGCGTGCTGGAACGATATCCTCATATTAAGATCATTGCCACGACCTTGCGCGACGTCCACTCGACTAATCGCCACGGCTGGGCTGCAGTGGCCTGGATCAATGGCCGCACTTATTCTTCTCCCCAGTGCGAACTCGATGTGCAC
Organism: Terriglobales bacterium; assembly: GCA_050011975.1. GTDB lineage: Bacteria > Acidobacteriota > Terriglobia > Terriglobales > Acidobacteriaceae > Acidiflorens. Next base: position 35,629 of record JBEKIB010000006.1, read on the forward strand.
GACCGTGTCGGTGGAGGGGATGGATTTGCCTCGGGGTTCTTCTATGGTGTTTTGACTGACGAATCACCAGAACAAGCGATGAAGTTGGGCTGGGCCCATGGCGCGCTGCTTACCACGTTTCCTGGCGATACAACGATGGCAACGCTCGAGCAAGTTCGCGTGTTTGCACAGGGCGGGACGGCACGAATTCAGCGTTGATCGGTTCGAGTCTGATCGCTTCTCACTGCGTCTCCGCTGCTGCATATTTCCGTGAGGCCTGTCTATTTTCCCACGCGGTGATAAGCAGCGTGCTACCCAAAATCAAGGCTCCCCCGATGATCGCTAATGGGGTTAGCTTTTCTTTTAGCCAAATTGCAGCAATTGGAATCCCAAAAAACGTGATCAAGTAATTCGAAAGTGCTGCCTGGATTGCATCGAGTTGTTTGAGAGCCTTAAGAAAAAGAACCATCGAGAGAAAATTATGGAAGAAGGTAAGCAAGCCCAATCCGACCCAGGTTTGAAGAGAGAAATGCGGAATGTTAGCGAACACTCCAGGTTCCCGGGCCAGAGCCAATGGAGTCATAATGAAAAACATCGCCAGGTAGGTGAAAAATAACATTTCCGTCGCCGAGTAGCGTTCTAATATCTTTTTCCCATAAGAGTTGTAGAACGCGCTCCCCAGAGTGCCCAGGAAGATCAGAAGATTCCCGTACAGATAGCCCTTGCCAAAATTCAGAGTTCGAAAATCGATATCGGAGCACATAACGACACCGATTATTGCCAGGCCAAAACTGATCCACCGGATGGTATTCATCTTTTCATGCAAAAAAATGAATGCCAGGAATGCGGTGGACACCGGCAGTGTCAACATGAGCAAAGCGGCGTTACTCGCTAACGACATGCGCGTGCCCCAGGTTATGAATACTTGTCCGGGAAACACTCCAACCACAGCCAGCAAAAGGAAAATCAGAATATCGCTTTTTCGCCAGTCCCTGCGCCCCGCGCTTTTTGCTTCGAACCTGACCAGAGGGTAAAGCATCAAAGTGGCCAGAGTCATGGGAGCCCACACCGTGAATAGTGCGCCTACCTGATCCTGAACCAACTTAATACAGGTGAACTGCAGCGCCCACATCAAGTTGCAACTGAAAAGAAGAAGCCACGATCGCATAGCACGCCTCACTTTAACCTTGAACTTACACTTGTACCGACTTATTCGACTGTGACCCCTATCTCATCTTACGCAAAAGCCCCGGTAAAGAATAAATTCCGATGCTCACGTTTGTGCTTTGTTTTCAGTGCCTCTTCCACAGATTATATGAGGAGCGTGTTGTTTGTTGTTGCAACGGCGGACACAAGCGAACTTTCGATCCGATCGAGGGTCACGTCAACGTCTGCAAAGGAGTGCGCAGCCGAGATCGACCACTGCTTGGTTGCCAGCGGAAACACATAAATACCGTGCTCAACCAGCTCCCGGCGGAATGCGGTATCCAGTTCAAAGTCGTGATGTGAGGCCAGATCATGCCAGTCAGTTGGACAGTGATCCATGAAATAGACGGACAATGCAGAACCCTGCCGTGCAACGACGGCAGTCACTCCCACCTTGTTGATAATTTCCTCCAAGCCGCTTTGCAGCATCTCTCCGAGTGCTTCCACGTGACGATAAACTTCCCCATCATGCATCAACAAGCGCTCTATGGTTGCAATCGCAGCAGTTGTGGGTACAGGGTGCGCGTTATATGTCCCTGCGAGCAATACCCGTTTCGTAGCATCCGGATCTATTAAGTTCTCCATTAAGTCTTTTCTGCCGCCAAGAATCGCTATCGGATAGCCGTTAGCGAGGGCCTTACCGAAAACTAACAGATCCGGCCTTACTCCCGCGATGCTTGCGTAGCCGCCTATGGCGTGGCGGAAACCGGTCTTCACCTCATCAAAAATGAGCGTAAAGCCGAATTCATCCGCGAGCCTGCGCAATCCCAACAGATATCCGGGATTTGGCTTAATGACGCCGATATTCTGAAGAATAGGTTCCGTTATTAATGCGGCGACCTGGTATTTCTCACACACGTACCGCACGGAGTCCAGATCATTAAAGTTTATGCAATGGACGAGCCGCTGATGGTCGGCAGGGATTCCGGCACTGATAGGTGCGAAGGAATATTCCCCTGGTGAGCGGCGGGCACCTAGTTCCGCCAATGGTGTCGCAAGATTGCCTGCCACGTCATTATGCCAGCCGTTGTAACCGCCCTGCATTTTGATGATATGGTCTCTCCCGGTAATTGCACGAGCGAGACGGATAGCCTGGTATGTCGCTTCACTTCCGGTATTCAACAGTTGTAAAGACTCAACGGATGGAACATTCTTACAGACCAACTCGGCGAGAACTCCCTCAAGGACTGTGGTACCGGACCCAAAGAGACTCGCCCCTTGCTGCAGGACCTTTATTACGGCTTCTGTCACATACGGATCGTTGTGTCCGAGAAAGTGTGGCGCGAAAGCCGCATGATAATCGATGTATTGATTACCCTCTGCGTCCCAGATCTGGGAACCGAGGCCCTTCACAAAAACGATTTCGGGTTTGACGGCGCGGTTCAGCGAAACAACGCCCCCAGGGATGTATTTCTTATTATGCGTTAGGAGTTTCTCGGATTCGATATGGCTGCGCATTTAATTCTCCATTGTGAAGCTACATCATGCTAGAAGCGTGTCGCAGGCGTTCGGTACCAGCGATGCGCGGGGGATCACAGAATTTCCACTGGATAGAACGGGCACTGTTTGACCGGGACCAGAATGTATTGCGATCTCATAAAGAATAGGCTGGGTGATCATAAAAGCTCTGACTTAGCCTGCATCTTGGAATGGTTGTCGCTTTCAATAACTTCCTCGAGTGGCGGAAGAGGATCTCCTTCAAAGTAGAGTAACGAACTTTTCCTCGCCCATCCCTCCCCCTCCGGCAGTGCCGCGCGCGCCTTCAGTATCAAGTCGGCCCTTTCCGAAATCAAGGGCGATCTGATAAGGTCTGCAGATGGCGTTCACCATATTGAACAGAATGCAGCCCCCTTACCTATGCGGAACCCTGCCTGGCTCTGTCTGCTAATCGCGCTCCGAGAATAGGGGTTCGGATTCTCCGCAACGCGGTATGACTAATCTGTCCCAAGCGCTCGCGTAACGCCCCGTCCGTCTTGGCCTGTTCGTGGGCATCCCAGAAGACCGCGCCAGGGATATGTACCGACAGACTTTGCCCTGCTCTAACCAAGACGGTGCGAGGATGCACGGACGAAACGAGTCTTCTGGCAGCCAACACTTTCGCCAACTGTTGCTAACTCGATGGTACCGCGCAGGATGAGTAAGGAATCAGGGAGCCGCCCCGATAAATCGTCCGACTGGCATATTTCGCAACCGTTGTATACGAGAGATGGCTCTTAATGCACACACCGGGTGGTGTAGCCCCAGGCCTTTTGCCCACCGGACTTACTGGTTGACGCCGCTGGCCAGAAAACCTCCGTCGACGACCAGCGTCTGCCCGGTCACGAAAGAAGCGGCATCGGAACAGAGGTAGATCGCGGCTCCGACGAGTTCTTCGGTCTTGCCGAAGCGGCCCATCGGCGTTCGTAGTAGCAACTCCTGGCCGCGTAGCGTTTTATCGAGCAGGTCTGCATTCAGGTTAGTGCGGAAGACGCCGGGCGCGATCGCGTTCACGGTAACGCCTTTCTTCGACCACTCCACGGCAAGCGAGCGCGTTAACGAGACAACACCAGCCTTGCTGGCCGCGTAGGCGGCGACCTCGCTGAGCGCAACGAAGCTGTTGAGCGAGGCGATGTTGACAATGCGGCCGTAACCACGCTGCAGCATATGCTTGCCGAAGATCTGGCAAGCGCGCAGTGTTCCGGTGAGGTTCGTGTCCAATATATCGGCCCATTCCCCTTCCGGCATGGTGAGCGTGGGCATGCGCTTAATTTTCCCGGCACAGTTGATAAGGATGTCGACCTTGCCAAAGCGTTGGAGTGAGGCCGCGAGTAGTTGGTCGAGCGAAGCGCGGTTACGCAGATCCGACGAGAGGCGCAGGGTTTGGCGTCCGCGGCGTTCAATCTCGGCCGCTGTTTCCTCAACGAGTTCCTGGCGGCGTGCGGACGCGATGACATCGGCTCCGGCATCTGCGAGGCCGAGGCTTAGAGTGCGCCCGATCCCGGAGGTGCCTCCGATCACAACGGCAGTCTTACCTTCAAGACTGAGGATAGGGCTCGTCATTGTTTCTCCACCCGGGTTGCGCTGCGCCCCAGAAAGACGGGAGCGATATGCCGCCCGTAAAGGTTTTCCGTCACGTTCTTCGCAATCACGGCTTCATTGACCTCGAGCAGGTCCAGATAGCGCCGCCCCATCCCGGCTGCGATCTTGAAGCCGACATGCAGCAACTGGCGAAAGCTGCTGTTATAAGCTGCCACTCCCGGAACGCGGCGCAGGGCAGAGGTGTATTGCTCTGAGGACCAGGCGCGAACCTCGTCCGGGGACGGAAGCTTCGCTGGGTCGATATCGATTACGGTGGCGTAAGGCGCACAAAGCTCATCGCGGTGCGCGCAGGCTTCGGAGTAAATTTCCTTTGCCAGAGCCAGTCCGTCGCCCCCGGCTTCCGCCAGGCCGATCAACTCTTCGAGCCACGTGGTTCCGGCGGTCTTGAGGTGCACGCCTGCGTTGAACCGCTTCATCGTGGCATGAATGGCAGGGTAGATGGAGAACTTGTCGCTGCCGGAGTGAACGCTAAGCTTGAGATTTTCAGGTAGGCCATATTGCCGGACCGCGTATGTGATGGCCGCAACGTCGAGCGCCATCTCTCGCTCGAACTGCGCGACGTCGCCAACGTAGTCCACACCCTTATTGAAGCGGCCGCTGAATTTTGGAGCGATAGTCTGGACGGGGATGTTTTCATCCGCGATAGCCGCCAGGATGATTAACAGGTCCGCCGGGCTCTGCGCGCGGTCGGTCTCGTCCATGGAGACCTCGGAAATGAAGTTACCGGCGCCCTTGGCCTTCTCGATCTTGCGGTAGACCTCGCCCGCCTTGTTCACGGCGGCGAGAAACTTCTGTGCGGTCTGACTCAAGTGCTCGTGTGTGATCTCAAAAACCGCGTCCACCGTTTCGAGTTGGACGCGCCCCAGCAGCTCCGGGTGCCGCTTCACAAAGCCTTCAATGTTGACTGCTGTCGCCGGCTGGCCGATTGAGTCGGCCACGTCGATGGTGTAGAAATCGCACGGCCCGAGGAAACGGTCGACCGTTTGCAACGTGATATGGTCGGCATCGCAAAAGTATGGCTTCTCCCACTGCAGCGCCTTTACGGCAGCATCGGCCGCTTGCCGCACAGACGAGGGCTCGGACCCAATGATAGTGTGCTCGCGGTTCGACTTATTCCATACCGGAATCACCTCGACGCCGTTCTGCAGAGCTTGCACGCAAGCCTGCAGCTGGGCTTTGGCCTGGTGCACGAACCTGTCCCCGGTCCCAACGGAATACTTGCCGAGCTTTAAGCCGTTATTTGCCACTTTCAACTTCCCTTTGCAATTTAGCGCGGTAAGCCCACAGACCTAACCCTGGATTTGCAATGAAAAAAACTTTTTCGCCATCAATCCGATTGTAGCCATGATGGAGCTCCTGGGGGTCGTAGCGTCTGACCATGGCTTTCAGATCGCCATACTCGAAGCCAACGCTTTCAACCTCTTCCTTGCTGAGATGGCCGGGGCACCACCGAATCGTGGAACGCTGTTCCGAAGATCCGTGGATGAGGTGCGCAGCCGCGCTCAGATCGCTGGCGAGATCCGCATTGGCACTCACCGCTTCAAGCGTCGCCGGAGTTCCACGATAGCCGTACTTGCGGATCAGCGTGTCGATAGTCTTGTCTTCGCCAAATTCCTTTACGCCCGGCGCAAGGATGACCAGCTCCGCACCGTCGGCCAGTGCCATGCGTGTACGGTAAACAGCCTTGTTGCCCAACCATGTGCTATGAAACTCATGCGGATCGAGATAAACGACGGCCTTCTGGATGGGCGTGTCCAGCGTTTCTAAGTTCACTCGTACGCTCAGTTCGGCGGCGCGGTAAAAACACTCGACATCATCGCCGACAAAAAGGCCGCGCAGAGCCAGCCGCCCGTCCGACATCCGCCCCACAACGGTAAGCACGTAGACGATGGGCAGATGCCGCAGAAAATGATCGGACGCGTAATTGAGAACATTGCGCACGGGGTTTTCAGCGCGGCCCATGATGCGCTCCATCCCATACACCGCGCCCAGATAGTGGCTGCGATTAATCCCGTCGCGGCCTCCGGTGCCAACGAGAATGTTCTTGTTGTAGTTGGCCATGCCAATTACTTCATGGGGCACCACTTGTCCGATGGAGAGGATAAGGTCAAAGCCACCGCGCGCAATAATCCGGTTCACCTGCGCCGGCCATGCAAAGTTCAGCTTGTGCTCCGATTGCTCGTGGATGAACTCCGCCGGAACTTCGCCGAGGGTCTCGACATCCGTTCTCCAGTTGTGGACGAGGAAGAGTTCTTGCGGCATGGTTCCAAACATGCGCGCGATCTGCTCGGGCTGCATGGCGGTGTGTGTGCCGAGCGCCGGAAGAACCGCCCGGAGACGATCGCCGTAGTATTCCCATGCATAACGTGTCAACTCGCCGGCGCGGGAATGCAGGCGGCTTTGGTCAGGCGGAACGGCGAGCACGCGGTTCCGTCGGCCGAGTTTCGCCAGGCTTTCCGCGAGCAGATCTTTCAACTGCGGAAACAGATCGGCTTCGACACCGCCCGTGGCGCAGTAGAGGCTCATGCGGGGAATTCCACTTTCTTCAGTCCGGGAGCGAGCAGGCACAACAAGAGTAGCGCCAGAAGATATGCGCTCGCCGCGATGCCGAAGAGGATGGAATAGCTTTGCGTCAGTTGCAAAATGTGGCCTGCGAAGAAAGCGAAAATTGCACCGCCGACTGATCCTGCCATGCCGCCAATGCCGACCACCGCGCCCACCGCACTGCGCGGAAACATGTCCGATGATGTAGTGAAGAGATTGGCCGACCACCCCTGGTGTGCGCCCGCCGCCAGGCTGAGCAACGCGATGGCGGCCCACTCCGACTTGAGCCTGGCGGCGGTAAAGATGGGAACGACCAGGCAGGCGCAGAAGAGCATGGCCGCAAGCCGCGCGTAGTTGGGCGACAGTCCCAGCCGCCGGAAAGGCGCGGGCAGCCAACCTCCTCCGATGCTGCCGATGGCCGAGACGTTATAGACAATAATCAGCGGCAGCCCAAGATGCGAAAGATTCAGATTGAATTTCGAACTGAAATAAGACGGCAGCCAGAACAAATAGAACCACCAGATCGGATCCGTAAGGAACTTCGCGATCGAAAAGGCCCAGGTTTGGCGGTAGCCCAGGAACCGGCGCCACGGCAAGGTGGGGCCCATCTCCATCGCCGACTCCTGGTAGATGTGCCGTAACTCGGCGCTCGTAAGAGTGGGGTGGTCGGTGGGCTTGCGGTAATTGTGAAACCACCACACAATCCAGAGCGCGCTGAAGAGCCCGGTGGTGAGAAAGGCCGCGTGCCAGCCGTAGCGCAGCGTCACCCAAGGCACAATCAGCGGAGCCAGTATCGCGCCGACATTTGCTCCGGAATTGAAGATGCCGGTGGCCAGTGAGCGTTCGTTCTGCGGGAACCACTCGGCCACCGTTTTGATCGCGGCCGGGAAGTTGCCGGATTCGCCCAGTCCGAGGAAGAAGCGCGCAAACCCGAACTCGAGCGCGGTGTTGGCCAGCGCGTGGCCCATTGCGGAAAGGCTCCAGACCGCCATCACCAACATGTAGCCGATGCGTGTGCCGAGCTTGTCGATCAGCCGTCCGGTGGCCAGCAGGCCCAGCGCGTAGGCGATCTGAAATGCGTCGACAATGTAGCCGTAACTCACCTCCGTCAGGCCGATGCTCTGCTGCAGGGTGGGCTTGAGGATCGCGATCACTTGGCGGTCCATGTAGTTGATCGAGGTGGCGGCGAACAGCATGGCGCAGATCGTCCAGCGCACGCGTCCGAGCCGCCTGCCTGGAGATGAGCTTGGAGATGCAGCACTTTCTATTGGGCTGTCGGAATCTGCTCTATCCGTCATGTCGAGTCTCGTTCCAACTTATACGCCTGCTTCACCAACCCATATGCGAGGTCGTGTGCTACTTCCGATGCCTCTTCTTCCTCCAGTCGGTGCTCGGAGACAAGCTTCGCTAGAAAAACGCAATCCATGCGCCGCGCCACGTCGTGCCGCGCCGGAATGGAAAGAAACGCCCGGGTATCGTCATTGAACCCCACCGTGTTGTAGAAGCCCGCCGTCTCCGTGACTCGTTCGCGGAAACGCATCATTCCCTCCGGACTGTCATGAAACCACCACGGCGGACCCAGCCTCAGGCACGGATAGTGCCCGGCCAGCGGGGCCAGTTCCCGGCTGTAAGTCGACTCATCCAGCGTGAAAAGAATGATCGTCAGGTCGCGCTCATTGCCGAACTGATCGAGCAGCGGGCGAAGCGCGTCCACATAGTTCGTCGGCATCGGGATGTCCGCACCCACGTCGCGGCCGTAGCGCTCATAGAGCTCGCGATTGTGGTTGCGCGCGCTGCCCGGGTGAATCTGCATGACCAGGCCGTCTTCAAGGCTCATGCGCGCCATTTCTGTCAGCATCTGGGCACGGAAGAGTTCCTGCTGCCGGGCATCGGCATTGCCCGCGAGCACTTGGCGAAAGAGTTGCTCCGCGTCGGTTGACGAAAGATTGGCGGTTCGTGCAGTGGGATGCCCGTGGTCGGTTGCGGTGCAGCCGAGTTCCTTGAAGCGAATGCGCGTCCTTCGCAGCCCGTTCAGATAGCCCGCCCAAGTTGATGTGTCTTCGCCGGTGTTCTCGCCGAACTTCGCGATGTTTTCAGCAAATCCCGCAAAATCAGGATCGACAACCGGGTCGGGCCGGAAGGTCGGCAGAATCCGCGCCTTCCAGTTGGATTCGCGAATGGCCTTGTGACCGGCCAGCGAATCGAGCGGGGAATCGGTCGTGGCCAGCACTTCCAGATTGAAACGCTCGTAAAGAGCGCGTGGCAGAAACTCCGGAGCGCGAAGCTTTTCGGAGATCGTGTCGAAGTACAGATCGGCGGTTGTTTCCGACAGTCGCTGCTCCAGCCCGAAAAGTTCCTGGAAGGCAAAGTCCAGCCACATGCGCGTCGGCGTTCCGCGGAACAGATAGTAATGTCGTGCGAAGATGCGCCAGACGCTCCGTGCATCCTTCAGTTCCGGTTGCCCAATCTCCAGCTCTTCGAGCGAGACTCCCTGACTGTAGAGCATGCGATAGATGTAGTGGTCGGGCTGCACGAAGAGCTTTGCCGGATCGGGGAAAGGCTCGTTCTTTGCGAACCACGCCGCCTGCGTATGCCCATGGGGGCTGACGATAGGTAGCGATCGCACGTGTTCATAGAGCCTCTTGGCAATCTTTCGTACACCGGGTGCAGGAGGGAACAGACGGTCTCGAGAGATCAGCATGACTCCGACTCTACCTTATTCGCTGCGTAGCGCGAGCGGTGCCACCGAAAATCAGACCAGACTAACATGGGAGACCCGAGTCAGAATCCACGGCAAGAACTTCAAAATGTGCAGCTAATTGGACAGAACCGGGAAAACGCCAGAAATCGCTTGACAAGCAACACCTGTAGATACAAAAAGATTTAATCGGCTTCTTTCACGAGGGCAGAGGAGTGCCAATCTCCGCCTCAGCCGATGCGTCCGAAAATGGGCGTGAACGACTTTACCTGGCACGCGGGAGGGTGATATGTATTTGCGGCGAGTGCTATTTACGCTTCTAGGGCCGATCCTGCTCCTCTGGTGCACAACCGCTCTTGTCGCCCAACTGAATCGAGGCGCCATCGAAGGCAACGTGTCTGATCCACAAGGTTTGGCAATGTCGGGAGTGGAGATCACTATCACCAGCGTTGCTACAAATGTGGTGACAAGCACCAAGACCAACGACGCCGGCTACTATCGAGCGGAGGCTTTAGTCCCCGGCACCTACAGTGCACACTTCGCAGCCAAAGGATTTACTTCGCTGGACATCACAGCCATCGAGGTGCCTGCTGCCCAAGTGATCCGGGTTAACACCAAGTTGACGGTCGGGTCGGCCAACGAAAAAGTAGAAGTCAAGGCCGAGTTGCCGATGCTGGAGACCGATGCCAGCAACTTCAGTACTACTTTGCAAACCGACATCATCCAGAATGTGCCATTGGCGGGCCGGGACTTACAGCAGTTAACCTTCTTGCTTCCGGGAGTTAACAACGTGGGTGGTCCTCCAGGAAGTAATTTCGGTTTTGACAGCAGTTTCGGAACCTTCCCCGATCCAACTCACCTTTTGGGTTCGGCGATTGCCGTGAACGGCGGGCAGAGTGGGGCGAACGCGTGGTACCTCGATGGCAATCTCAATATGTCCAGCTTCGGGGAGAACATAGTGGTCAATCCATCTCCAGACTCGGTCTCGGATTTTCAGGTCATCACGACTGCGTTTTCGGCCGAGTACTCACACACTGGGGGCGGGGTCTTTAGCACCGTTCTGAAGTCAGGTACGAATGCTCTCCACGGAGACGTCTACGAGTACCTTCGAAACAGTGCGACCAACGCCACGAACCCCTTTGACGAGAAGGGCGGCTTCAGCCAGACTCTTGTGCAGTTTAACAATTTTGGTGGGACCTTAGGCGGCCCAGTCAGGATTCCTCACGTTTACGACGGCAGGAACAAAACATTTTTCTTTTTCTCCATTGACGCGACAATTCTTCACCAAAGCGGCAGCAACGCTTACACAGTTCCTACCCCTCTAATGCGCCAGGGAAACTTCAGCGAAGATCCCAACGTTGTTAGTAGCGGAATCTTCGACCCGAACACGACTAACGGTCCACAGTCGGACGGCACGTTCTTACGGACGCAATTCACCAATCCCGACGGCAGTATGGCAACCTCCATCCCGACCAATCGCCTCGACCCCACCGCGATGTTTTTCATTAATTCATTTCCCCTTCCGAACCACATTGATACCTTAGGTGGTTGTCCCTTGGCGTTGAGCGGTACCTACAGTATCTGCAATAACTACGAGGGTCGGACTGGAAGTAGTCAGGACCCCATTAATCTCTCGATCAAGGTTGATCATCAAACCGGCAAGGGTAAGTATTTTGCTGAGTGGCTGTTCAGCCCCAGCCAGTACCGCAATTTCGCCGTGCCTTGGACTGGCCCCACGTTACCTCAGTCCAGCATCGGCTTTGGATCGCCGAATAACTTTGGTATTCGCAGCCAAGTGGTCGCACTCGGCCACACCTACGCTTTCAGCCCCAGTTTCATCAACGAGTTTCGCGCCAGCTTCAGCCGCCAATTCCTCTCGACCCTGGCTCATCCTTACCCAGACAGCATTACCTCTCAGTCAGCGGTGGAGCAGGCCTTGGCGCCGAGCCTTTTACCTACCAACTCTTTTTTCCCAACGCCTAATTTCGCTCTGACTAGTACGCCCGGCGGCGGGTATCTTACTTTTGGTCCTACCCCGTGGGTCAACATTGCGACTGGAGCGGAAGCTTACACATTTCTCGACAACGTAACCAAGATCATTGGCAAGCACACGCTGAAGACGGGCATTATTTATCGCTTGGACCATGCCAGCTATAACAGCGACGATCCCACCACCTTAGACTTTTCCGGTTCATTGACACAGAATCCGCTTTCTGGTCTCGGGGGCAATAGTTTCGCGCAATTCATGTTGGGAGCCGTTCCCGCTGATGGCAGCACGTTCGCCGGCCGTATTCAGCCGCCCTATCTACGCTGGCGCTCCTGGGGCTTCTTTGTACAAGATGACTTTCACGTCAAGCCCAATTTCACCTTGAATCTGGGCCTGCGCTACGACCTCAACGGTTATTTCAGAGCTCGTTATTACCCCATGGGTAACTTCTGCTTTACCTGCATGAATCCCGTGAGCGGGCTGCCGGGGGAAAACATTTATGAAGGGAGCCCTGGATTCCCTAATGGTGATATCTTTCCGGCCAACCACACCGACTTCGCCCCTCGCTTTAACTTCGCTTGGTCGCCCGCTGTCCTGCGCAACACCGTCATCCGAGGCGGTTATGATATTTTCTATACCGACGCAATTGAAAGTTTTAACGCACCCGGTCAGTCAGTCGTCAACGGAGCCGGCTGGGGGCTAGGTGGAAGCTGGGAACAAAGCTTCTATCCGCAGTGTGTTGCATTTGCGGGGCCCTGTGTAGCGTTTCCTTTGAGTGACACTAGTACCAATAAGACGAATCTCTTGTTCCCATCCATAACCGGCCCGTTCCCGGCCCAGACTCGTGAAAACCTCCTTGGCGGCACTTACGCCTTCGTCAAGCCGAGACGTGATCCCATGGTGCAAAGCTACACCTTCGAAATTCAACAGGAGCTCCCTGGCAAACTGACGGTCTCCCTGGGTTACGTGGGCACTCACGGAACTCACCTGGCGGGAAGCGGACCCAGCGCCTACTTATACAACAATGTCTCAACCCAGAACAAGCTCAAGTACCAAGCCCAACTTTTCAGTAATTACCCTATTTCGCAGTATTATTCGGGTCAAACGGCAACCCAGTTAGGCCTGCTCTACGGAAATCCAGTTACTGGACCTGTGAACCAGCTATCCCTCTCGACTTTGTTGGAGCCTTACCCTTTCTTCCCCACGATTCCGACGAACGGAACGTTCGAAGGTATGACTACTTATAATGGGATGAACTTGAGGGTCCAAAAAAAGGCTTCCCATGGCTTGGACTTCATCGTCGCGTATACAGTTTCCAAGCAGATGGATAATTGGTCGGTAGGTGGAGCGGGGGTGGAAGCGGTAGATCCGATTCATTTCACCCGGACAGGAATTATCGGCGGACGGGGAGGCCAATTGGAAAGCGCTTACGGGGGCCCGTGGACATTTCAGGACCCCGACAACAGGGCGGCTGATCGTGCGATAGCGGTCGATGACATACCCCAGATGTTCAACGTTGGCGCAACTTACGAACTCCCCGTAGGCACCGGCAAAGCTCTTCTGAACCGAAAAGGTATAGTAGGTAGCATTCTCGGGGGCTGGCATCTAAGTGGCAACTTCAATGCCCAAAAGGGCCTGCCACTGCCCATTTCCTGTCCCTCCAGCACGCTCCAACAACTCAGCACCCCGGGTACCGCTTTCCAGGAGTCGGGAGGCAGATGCAACATGGTCAGCGATCCTCGTTTCAGCGGGCATCGCTCCAAAGCCGAGCAAATAGCGGATTGGATTAATCCGGCTGCCTTTGAGCCCGCTTTTGGCAATGATCCGAACTTCTGGGCGAACTACACTGTCCTAGATCCTCGGGCGTGGACGTTCGGAAATATGAAGCCGCGGACGGATGCCATTCGTGGTCCCGGTTTTTGGAACCTTGATTCGTCGTTGATGAAAGATTTCCACCTCACGGAGGCCAGGTACTTCGAATTCCGGTGGGAAGTCTTCAATACTCTTAACCATCAGAACTTGGCGCTTCCCAATACAACATTTTGCTTACCACCCGCCGCGGACGGATCGACCGACTTGGTTGAGCAAGCCGGTTGCACGTTCGGCAAAATTACCGGTGTCCAGACCGATCCGCGGAACTTGACGTTCGCGCTGAAGTTCTTCTGGTGATTGAGGCGGGACATCGAACATCCATTGCCTCGCGGGAACTCGCATGATCCCGCCGTACACGATGTCGCTGCTTGTGGTGGTGCCAACTGTGCAACATAGGGGTGCCAGATGTGCAACATAGTGGCGCCAGCCGTGCAATACAATGGACACCAATTCGTGTTGATCGCAGAAAGCCGTTGACAGAAGAGCATATCCTGCCTCTTATGTACGATAGTAGAAAATGTGGAATACGGAGTGATGAGCCGATTCAACAACTCCGTAGAACTACACTTGCCGTGATCGCCTGCTCATAGGCAGAAATGAGGTTTTTATGAAATATGTGCGAGGGGCTTTGACTTTGCTGTTTGGGCTTGTCGTGACGGCAGGGCTTGCGCATTCCCAAATGAGCAAAGTGAAGACCGTCTTTGTGGTCATGCTGGAAAATCACAATTGGACGGGTGACGACGCCGGTGCCTCCTTTGGCGACCCCGATATCAAAGGCAATCCGCTGGCCCCGTATGTCAACGGAGAACTGACGAAAATATCGGCGCACCCGCAGCAGTATTACAATCCTCCGGGCAACCATCCCAGCCAGCCGAATTATTTGTGGCTGGAAGCCGGGACCAACTTCGGCGTGCTCGGGGATAGCCAGCCTGGCCAGCCCCAATATTTCACACACAAGCATTTGGTAAGACTTCTGCAGGATGCGGGTATTTCCTGGAAGGCTTACGCGGAGCCCGACTACGGGAGCCCCGTGTTCAGCGTCTGTCCGCTTGATTTCAGCTACCTTGATGTGAACCACCTCGCTCCCGTTTACTTCAACGATATCAACGACGGGTTGAACCCAAACTCGGCCGAATGTCTCGCACACGTTGTGCCTTATTACAACCTAGCGACGGATCTGGCCGACCATACCAGTCCGCGATACAACCTCATTATCCCAAACCTGTGCCATCAGGGACATGAGGGTGTTACTCCTTGTGATCCCGCTGAACCGGCGGACAATACGGCGCGATCGGATGCATGGCTGGAGCAAAATCTGCCCGTAATTCTCGAATCGAAAGCGTACAAGGAAGGCGGTGCCTTGTTCGTCATCTGGGATGAGGCCGAAGACACCGACCAGTACAGCGATGGCCCGATTCCCGTTTTCTTGCTTTCGCCGTTTGCCAAGGGTGGGGGTAAGACAGCTTACAGCAATACCATCCACTACGACCATAGCTCTACCCTGAAAACGATTGAGGAGATCTTCGGGGTCGGGCCGCTGCTGGGCGGTGCCGCAGACCCGAAAACGGTTGATCTAAGTGACTTGTTTAAGTGAGACATGCCGGGAATAAGCTGAAGGCTGTTTAGTATTGGGTATCCGGCGCTTGATCATCATCGAGCGCCGGATCATCTCCGAACGATAGTCGTGCACTGGACGCAATCCGTCAGAACCATTCTTAAACGGAAGAGAATGCCCATCAACAACAAGCCTCGTGTTCGGCGTGACATAGACGGCCGCACCGACGATTTCAATGACCACAGCCTCGGAAGCCCGAGTCGCTTTCCGAACAGAATTATCTTAATTCCGAAAGCGGAACCACGTTTCTCAAGAAAATGCAGCGGATGCGGCGAACCCCTTTCGATTGGACCGCAGTCGTGGAGATTGATAGCTTGACTACTCGCCGCAGATTTCTTCGTCAATCTGTGATTGCTGCCGCAGCCGCAATCGTCCCGCGGGCTTTCTCCCAGACCGTGCGGCGTGACCCGACGCCCGTGATCGCGACCCTCGATCCAGACAGCCTGGTTCGCTTCGTCGATCCGCTGCCGCTTCCGGTGGTCGCGCAGCCGCAGGGCGATCGTGACGTACCGGGTAAGCCCGGCGAACGGGCGCCATTCTACCGGGTGCCCATGCGCGCCACCACCACCAAACTTCATCGCGATCTGCCGCCAACTAACGTATGGTCCTACGGCGGTACGGTACCCGGCGTCATGTTCGATACGCAGAGCCATCAGGGGCTGCTCGTCGAGTGGGTCAATGAACTGCCGCCCAATCACTTTCTCCCCATCGATTACTCAGTGCATGGCGCCGAGCGCGGTACCCCCGAGGTGCGTAGCGTCGTGCATCTGCATGGCGGCAAGACGCCTCCCGAAAGCGACGGATATCCCGAAGACTGGAGCGTGCCCGGTCAATCGCGCACCTACTACTATCCCAACCAGCAGGACCCAGCGCTACTCTGGTACCACGACCACGCGATAGGCATCACCCGGCTGAACGTCTATGCCGGACTCCTGGGTCTGCACGTGATTCGCAACCAGGCGGAGCAGATGTTGCAGTTGCCCAACGGCAAATACGAGGTCCCGCTCGTGCTCTTCGATCGCCACCTCCACATCGATGGCCAGCTAAGTTATCCGCACACGTGGATACCGGAAGTGTTCGGTGAGGTGCCATTGGTCAACGGCAAGATATTCCCTTACCTCGAGGTAGAGCCGCGCAAGTATCGATTCCGCGTTCTGAACGCCGCGAATGGCCGTGTGTATCGGCTGTCATTGCCCCAGGGCGTCGAGGTCCACCAGATCGGCACCGACCAGGGACTGCTCCCCACGCCGGTTAAGGTAACGCACGTAGTGCTGGCGCCGGCGGAGCGCGCCGATCTGGTCATCGACTTCGCACCGCATCGCGGTACACGGATTTTGCTATCCGACGATGCCTTCACGTTCATGGAGTTTCGTGTCAGTGCATCGCCGGTCTCCGACCCGAGCGCGTTGCCGGCCACGCTCCGTACCGTGCCCCGTATCGCGGAGTCCTCCGCCGTAAAGACGCGCTGGCTCACAGTGGGCGACGAGATCAAAAAAGGATCGTCCGCTTCCGCGGGGATGTTGTTGAACAAGACGCCGTGGCACATGCCGATCACCGAGAAACCGGTGCTGGGTACCACGGAAATCTGGGAACTCGCGAACCTGACCGAGGAGGTGCAGCCCATTCACCTGCACCTGGTGCGGTTTCAAATTCTCGATCGTCGCCGCTTCGACGCCTCCGAGTACATGGAAGACGGCGAACTGCGGTATAGCAGGGACCCGGCCACGCCTCCCGACCCGAATGAAATGGGCTGGAAGGACACGGTTCGCGTCAACGCTCAGACAGTAACTCGGATCATTGTTCCGTTCGAGGGCTATTCCGGCCGCTACGCTTGGCACTGCCACAACCTCGAGCACGAAGACAACGAAATGATGCGCCCTTACGCAGTGCTGGCAGCCGGGAGTTAGAGGATGTCCACAATTCGACGAACTTTGGAGGCCGTTATGATACCTGCTTTTGCTCTTTCTTTCTGTCCGGCGCGGTTCCGGCGGATGCAGCTTTGCTTGTTTCTTCTAGCCCTGGCTTGCCTGTTGCTGCCGATTCCGGCGTGGGCGCAGGTGACCTTCACCGGGCCCCAGCCGAGCGTGAACTTCGGCTCTCAGGCAGTGGGATCGCCCAGCGCACCGGTTTCCCTGCCCTTCACGATCGCAGCAGGCACGACAGTGGCCAGGATCGCCGTGTTGACCACGGGCGTCGCGGGCAAGGACCTCGCCAATGCGACGGGGACCACCTGCACGGCAACGACTTACGCCACAGCCACCAACTGCGTGGTCAACGTCAGCTTCAAGCCCCTGGCGACGGGCCTGCGCCGGGGCGCGGTAGTGTTCTATTCTGGCGCCCCCAAAACAGCGCTGGCCACGGTGCCCGTTTTTGGCATCGGTACCGGGCCACAGGTGGCCTTTGGGCCGGGTGGCGCGCAGACCAACGTGGACGGCAAGTTTGTCAGTCCCATGGGCGTGGCCGTGGATGGGGCGGGCAATGTCTACGTTACCGACATTGACCTCCAAAAGGTGTTCAAGGTGACGCCGGGTGGCAAACAGACCGCGGTGGGTAGCGGGTTTGAAGTGCCCGAAGGCGTGGCCGTGGACGGGGCGGGCAATGTCTACGTCACCGATAGACAACTCCAGGCGGTGTTCATGGTAACGCCGGGCGGTGTGGAAACCCAGGTGGGCAGCGGACTGTTCTTTATGCCCATGGGCATCGCCGTGGACGGAGCGGGCGACGTGTACGTTAGTGATCCCTGGTACGACGTGGTTTACGAGATAACGCCAAGCGGTACACAGACCTCGGTGGGCGGCGGATACAACACACCCGCAGGCGTGGCCGTGGACGCAGCCGGTAATGTGTACGTCGCTGATTGCTTCGAGGCATCTGTGTTCATGATAACGCCGGGCGGCACACAGACCTCGGTGAATGGCACATTCATGACTCCCACAGGCGTCGCCGTGGATGCGGCGGGCAACGTCTACGTTACCGATGCAGGCACCGATGCCGTGTACCAGGTAACGCCGGGCGGCGTGCAAACTACAGTAAGCAGTGGGTTGAATGTTCCGGACGGCGTGGCCATCGATGGATCCGGCAACGTCTATATCGCCAATACCTTCAGCGAGCAGGTGCTGAAGGTCGACCGTGTAGACGCGCCGTCGTTGAGCTTTGATGCCACGAAGGTGGGCTCAACGAGTAAG
The DNA here is from genome assembly GCA_050011975.1 of Terriglobales bacterium. GTDB lineage: Bacteria > Acidobacteriota > Terriglobia > Terriglobales > Acidobacteriaceae > Acidiflorens. Next base: position 53,793 of record JBEKIB010000006.1, read on the forward strand.
GACAGTCCGAAGACGGTGGAGGTCGAGAACATCGGCAACGCTTCCCTTGAATTCTCGGCACTGACGTATCCGGTGGACTTCCCCCAGGGCTCCTTGGACGACGCTTGCAACTCGACCACATCGCTGGCAGACGGCAGCAGTTGCGCGCTGATCATCGACTTCAGTCCGGTGACCCCGCTCGACGGCAAGACCTCGGTGGTGCTGAACGAAGTCGTAAAGTTGAGGACCAACACCCTCAACGTGGCCAACAAGCTGCAAAAGGTGGACGTCACCGGCACGGAGAAAAAATAACGTCCCGAAAATTGGCCGTTGTGTTTCACAGTCGAACGCTGTCAGAGCCAAATTGCAAGAACTTGGAGAATGTATGAAAAGGACAATCAGTGTCCTGATGGTCTGGATGCTGGTCGGCTGTGGCGTAGCTTTTGGCGCGGCACCGATCGTTTGGGTCGTTCCGAGCACATTGTTGCGAGTCGGACCAACTGATACCGCGGGCAGCGGAACGACTGCAACTCTCTACGGCGGACAAGGGGAGTACGTTGCTTTTCAGGTGGCCGTCCAGGCTCCCTCGGGCGGACTTACTAACGTGACCCTGTCCGCTTCGAGTTTGACCGGCCCGGGTGGTGCGACGATTCCCAGTGCGAATCTGATTCTTTACAGAGAATCGTATATGACGATAACTGCCGCGCAACATAGTTCTTACCCGGGTTTTGTAACCCCCAATCTCCCGTACACCAGTGACGATGGAGTTCAGAATGCGCCTATCACCACCAGCAACGAAACTCTCCCCGACGCGCTGATTCCGGCGATTGATCCCGCCACGGGGCTGCACATTTCCGGCGCCACTTACGAGTTCGAACTCCCCACACTCGCTGCCAGCAACAACGTTGTCTTCTGGGTGGACGCGTTTGTGGCTAGCGGCACGGCTGTTGGAACCTATACAGGTACTTACACGGTGTCTAGCACACAGGGATCTTTCGAAGGCGCGATTTCGCTGACGGTATGGAATTTCACGCTGCCGCTGCAACCGTCGCTCAAGTCCCTTTTCGGTGGAGGCGACAGCAATGTGAGTTCCGGAGGTGCACTGGCAGCCGGCATTGAGGCTGCACTTCTCCAAAACAAGCTCATGCCCGACACCGCGGGCACCGCGTTGGCCAGCGAAAGCACTGACATCAGTCAATATGGCCTGAATGATTTCGACATGGGCTACTATGAAAACGTCTCTTATGGCGCGTGCAGCGGCAGCGACCTCAAACCTAAGCCTCCTACGTTGGCAGCCTTGCAGACCGCGGTCAACGCGCAACCGACAGGCCTTTACTTGAACGACTACACCGCCGATCCGGAGTCCAGTTGCACGAATACTGCGTACTACAACTCCGTGATCGCCTGGGCTAAGGTCTTGCATAAAGCAGTTGTCACAGGTGTCCCAGGCCAAGTCGGTGTCGACAATCTGGTATCACAACGACCCGACTCCGCAGCAGCCGCAGGCGGACTTTTTAACGACGGCCTAGGTACCGGCCGTTCCGCCGTGGATGATTGGACGATGCTCCCGCAGGACTATGATGTCGCCCAGACTGATACATTCGATGGGTTACACAATGTGACGTATGTCCTGCAAAAAGGGGACAAGGTCTGGTCGTATAACGACGAGGTGCTTGATTACTACTCCCCCAAGTGGGAACTGGATTTCCTGCCTATCAACTATCGCATTTGGCCAGGTTTCCTCAACCAAAGCCTAGGGATAACCGGGATGAATTACTGGGCTGTTTCCAACTGGAACTCGGAATCAGCCGCCTGGACCAGTTCCCTGTCCAAAGGTTATACAAACAGCAACAATGGCTACTTCCCCGAGGAAGGCATTCTGGTCTATCCGGGCGGGCCCGCGGGCTTGGAAAGCAACTCCACCTATCAAGGCGTAGCTGCATCCATGCGGCTCAAATATTTACGGGATGGGATGCAAGACTACGAATACCTGCAGTTGCTCAAGAATTGTGGGCAGACTCCTAACCAGGGAGCCATGTATTCCCTGTCCGCATCCAATAGCGAGTATCCGAACTGGCATGACTGGACAATGAACGAAGCTAACCTGGAATCAGCTCGTGTGACATTGGGGAACCAGATAAGTAGCAATTGCGGTACCGGCGGTGTGACACTGACGTCGATTGCAGTGACGCCGACGAGCGCGTCAATTGCGGTAGGCGCGACGGAGCCGTTCACGGCCACCGGAACCTACTCAAACGGGAGCAAGCAGAACTTGACGGGCACAGTAACATGGACCTCATCCTCGAGCACCTCAGCAGCGACGATCGCGGCGACCGGCGTGGCCACCGGGTGGGCGGCCGGCACGGCTAACATCACAGCCAAGAGCGGCTCGGTGACCTCGAACACGGCGACCCTGACGGTTAGTGCCGAATAACAAACACTAGTTCTTACCCCAGCTTCCGCTAGGAAGCTGGGGTAGATCACCTGCAAGGGTCTGGAGCGAGGGCGACATCCTTCTCAATGAGACACCGATGAAATCGATTCAACGTGCTTGCTGCCCAAGAACTCGAGGTTGGTTTGTAGTTGCAAATTGTTTTGCGATGATTTTTTTTTCGGAGCTTGGCTTGGCCCAGCGGAACGCGATCTCGCCCTCCGGTTTCGCGGCTGAACCCATTGCCCTCAACAGCAGAGCCTCAGGTGCGACACCCATCGTGTGGGTCGTTCCAAGCTCTCTGCACCGGGTAGGCCCGACCGATGCGCCGGGTGTCGGAACCGTCGCGGTGATCCGTGCGGCCCGCGGTGAATACCAATCGTTCCAGGTCGCGGTTCAGGCGCCTGGCGGCGGGCTCACTAACGTCAGCTTTTCGGTTTCCCAGTTGGTGAGCTCCCGAGGCGTGGCGCTTCCTCGGACAAACGTGGTCCTTTATCGGGAATGGTACGTACCGGTGAAGCATCATAGCCCTACATGGAATGGACCTCCCAACCTCCCGATTACGAGCGTCAACACCTTTCCCGATGCGCTCATTCCGTTTCTTGATCCCGCCACCGGCAAGCCGCCTGTAGAAGCCCAATTCAGAGCTGTGCATTTCGACCTCGTAGCCGGGCGCAACGCAGTCTTCTGGATCGACCTCTTTGTGCCCCCGGGCACGGCGGCGGGCGAGTACTGGGGTACATATGCCGTAACCAGTGATCAGGGGGCGTTCGAGGGCCAGATTTGTCTGAAGGTGTGGGGATTTACTTTGCCGCTCGAGCCATCCCTCAAGTCCAGTTTCAACGGCGCCGGCACAGCGGCACCTGGCGTAAACGGAGAGCTTCTGAGAAACAGGATAATGCCGGACACGGTGAGTCTGGTGAATCAGGCCAAGTTCATCGATAAGTACGGACTTGTTGCAACGGATCTCGGATTTTGGAGCAGCGTATCCTACGGTCAATGCGATGCGTCGGCTCCGCCCTCCTTGGCAAGCGTGGAGGCCGCCAAGGCGATGCAGCAGCCAAGTCTCTACTTGTACGACGACAGTGCTGATCCAGAGAGCAGCTGCACGAGTGAGGATTTCTACAATTCGATGATCAGCTGGGCTCAGGTTTTGCACGAAGCCGGCATAGACAATTTGGTGACGCAGGAACCTGTATCTCAACTCTACAACGATGGGTTGGGAACCGGGCGCTCGGCGGTTGATATTTGGACCATGCTTCCACTGGCCTATGTCGACGCACAATCCCATACCCCGCCAGGAGTAACCTTTGTTCTGGAAAAGGGGGACGCGGCTTGGTCTTACAACGACCAGGTCCAGGATTCCTACTCGCCGAAATGGGAACTGGACTTCCTCCCGATCAACTATCGGATCCAGCCGGGATTCATCAGCCAGAGTCTGGGGCTCACGGGACTTTTGTATTGGAGCGTCGACGACTGGACCGACCACCCGTGGGAAAACCCCCAAGGCAGGCACAACCTTGGTTATCCCGGCGAAGGGGTGCTGGTCTACCCGGGTGCGCCCGCAGGCCTCAAAGGTGTGGCTCCGTCCATGCGGCTCAAATACTTGCGCGACGGGGTCGAGGACTACGAGTATGTGCAGCTGCTCAAGAACTGTGGCCAGGCTGCATTTGCATTGGCCGAGGCCCAAAAAGTTGGCCCTGACTGGATCCACTGGACGAGAGACGAAGGCTTGTTGGAATCGGTTCGCGAGCAATTGGGAAGTCAGATCGCCGCCAGCAATTGCGCTCCCTGAAAGAAGATTGAAATGGCAAGTCTGGTTTCGCTTCCCGTTGCAGATGCCAGGAGCTCTCCAGCCACCGGGCCGGAGACTGAGCGAATACCTGTCTCGGCAGCCGGCCAGCGTCTAGATTCGCTCGACGCCTTCCGCGGTTTCGCGATGCTTTGGATTATCGGCGGCGAGGGGTTGATGCTAGGCTTAGCGGCCCTGGGACACAATCGAGTCATCGACACTGTCGTTTACCAGTTGAGCCACAGTCCTTGGCAGGGGCTCCGCTTTTACGACTGTATCTGGCCATCCTTCATGCTGATCGTCGGAGTCTCGGTGCCCCTCTCGTTTGCCAAGCGCTCCCTTACTCAGACCTATCATCAACAGTTGGCTCACGCAGCAAAGCGAGCTCTCGTCCTTTTCTTGCTGGGCTCGCTGCGCGAATCGGTTTTGCTTGGTTCGCCATATCTGATCGAATTGAGCAGCGCCTTGCAACCCATCGCTATTGCCTATTTCGTGGCTGTTCTGGTAGTCCGCAAGTCCTGGCGTTTCCAGGCGTGGCTTGGCGCCGGGATCGTCGCTGCCTATGGGCTGGTATTAGCCTTCATCCGGGCTCCAGGCATATCGGCGGGGAGCTATGAGTTCAATCACAACCTGGTTCACTGGGTCGATATTGCATTGCTCGGCCAAGCTCACTGGGACCGATGGCCTTTTGCAGACGAAGGCTGGGGGACCGTCCTCAGCATGATTCCAACCATCTCAACTACGCTTCTCGGCTTGCTCATTGGCGAATTGCTCATGAGCGCGCGCACGAAGCAAAATAAGGCCAGGTGGATCGGCGGTATAGGACTTGGGTGCTTGGCGATTGGCTTTCTAACAAGCCTGGTTGTGCCGGTCGTCATGAAGATGTGGACTGCTTCGTACGCTCTCCTATCCGCTGGGTGGGCGTGCCTAATGCTCCTGGTTTTCTATTGGCTTATTGACATCCGCGGCTATCGAAAATGGGCGTTTCCTTTGACCGTCATCGGGATGAACGCCATTTTCATATACATGTTTACGAGCATTATTCACCTTGATCCAATCGTCGACGTCTTCACTCGCGGGATCGTGCGGGTTTGGCCCAATTCCGGACTACTCTTCCAACAGGTCACCATTCTTGCGGTCGAATGGGTCATCCTGTTCTGGATGTACAAACGAAAGGTTTTCGTTAAGGCCTGAAAAGGCCCATAACCTCATGATCGCGCCAGGAACACGTACAGTGTCAAGCGAAGCTTCGGAAGGGGAATCAGCATGAAATTTACCTATTACTGTTTTTGCATCCTCCTGAGCGTTCTCATCTTGTCGTCGTGGAGCGGGATTGCCTGGGCACAAGATTCTATGCTGGCCCGCACGCCGCCTATGGGATGGAACAGTTGGAATCATTTTGCATGCCAGGCGAGCGACGCCGTGGTGCGGGCCCAGGCGGATGCGCTCGTTACAAGCGGAATGAAGTCGGTTGGATATACCTACATCCTGATCGACGACTGCTGGCAAGCGACCCGTGACGCCGCAGGATACATTCGTCCCAATGCAAAATTCCCTGACATGAAAGCGCTGGCCGATTATGTTCATAGCAAAGGCTTAAAGATTGGAATCTATTCTTCGCCTGGCCCGAAGACCTGCGAGGGTTATACGGGAAGTTATGGTCATGAAGAACAGGATGCTCAAACTTATGCTAACTGGGGAATGGATTATTTGAAGTACGACTTGTGCAGCTATGACGGAATGGGCGATCAAGTTGCCGCGTACAAAAAAATGGGTGATGCGCTCAAAAAGACCGGTCGACCTATTGTCTACGCTCTTTGCCAATACGGAATGCAAAAAGGCTGGCAGTGGGCTGCCTCGGTTGGTGGCAACCTGTGGCGTACGGACGACGATATTCGCGACGACTACTACGTGATGGCGGAACTTGGATTCGGACAGAACGGCCTCGAGCAGTTCGCCGGCCCCGGGCACTGGAATGACCCCGACATGCTCGAAATTGGCAACGGGGGGATGACCACTGACGAGTATCGGACACACATGAGTTTGTGGTGCATCCTGGCTGCTCCGCTTATTACGGGCAACAATCTTGCAGCCATGAGTGCTGAGACGCGGGATATTCTCACCAACCCGGAGGTCATTGCGATTGACCAGGACCCGCTCGGCATTCAGGGTCACCGGATCAAGCAAGAAGGGCCCTTGGAAGTGTGGGTGAAGCCCCTGAAGGATGGAAGCGCTGCTGTGGGCCTGTTTAATCGCGGATGGGGAGCAATGCCGGTGACCGTTGACCTTCGAGATGTTGGCCTTGGCAATTCGGTGGTTGTGCGGGATCTCTGGGCAAAAAAAGATCTCGGGTCATTGCAGGAGAAGTACACCGCGATTGTTCCCCAGCATGGAGTCGTCATGCTCCAGATAAAGCGAGGCAATTAATTTTATGGCTGCCGTGGTTCAGACAAAACGGGTTGAGGCTGGATTGAAAAAACGAAGGTTTGTGCGCTGGTCGCTTTGTACTCTTGTTTTGATTCGGGCTTTCCTGGTCGCCGCATTTGCCATCGCGGGACATAACGTGCTCCTGCCGCAACCGCAGCAGATACATTATGGGCCGCGCCAACTTCGAATACGAGGCCTGAGTATCCGGTTGACGGCGGATCCCGGCGATGAGGATCGCTTTGCCGCGGGGCAGTTGTCGAGTTGCCTCTCTGATGTGGCCAAGGAACCCGTTCGCGTCTCCCAGGGCGAGGCTTCGGGCACGGTGATTGTGCTTAAACGCACAGGAGAGGTTGGCGCGTTGCCGCTTCCTGGCGAACACCCAGGGCCGGCATCCCGTGAGGCTTACACTTTGAAGGTCACGCCCGAAGGAGGTGAAGTCCAAGCGACATCATCAGCCGGCTTGTTCTACGGAGCGCAAACTCTCTGCCAGTTAATCGAAGGCAGCGCGGCCGAGGCGCTGCTTCCGGAGGTGGAAATTCATGACTGGCCATCGCTGGCGTACCGCGGAACCATGGTGGACATGAGCCACGGGCCCTTACCCACGGAAGCTGAGATCGAGCGGCAACTTGACTTCCTTGCCCGTTGGAAGGCTAACCAGTATTACCTTTATAGTGAAGCCAGTATTGAGCTCGAGGGATATCCGTTGCTTAATCCCGAAGGCCGCCTCTCCAAGGATGAAGTGCGGCGGATCATAGCTTACGGCCGTGAACGGCACATTGACGTCATCCCCAATCTGGAGCTTTATGCTCATCTGCATGACCTCTTTCGCGTGGAAGAATACTCCCAACTCTCCGATCTCCCGCATGGAGTCGAGTTCAATCCGAGCGACCCCGCCGTTATGGCTCTATTGAGTAACTGGATTACCCAGTTAGCCGATCTGTTTCCGAGTCCTTTCGTCAGTATCGGATTCGATGAGACTTTCCAAATCGAGATGGCCGTCAAGCAACAGGGTGCGTCCGCCACCGCAACCCGATTGTTTGTTAAGCAGCTTACTGATGTTACTCGCCTTTTTCAGCAACGTGGTAAGCAAGTTATGGCTTGGGCGGACATCATGGTCAGATATCCCGAGATCGTTGGCGAACTGCCGCATGGCCTCATCGCGGTCGCTTGGTATTACACTGCTGATCCTGGCGACAAAGAGTACAAACACTGGCTGGGACCTCTGGTGGCCAAGGCAGTGCCACACTTTGTTCAGCCGGGTGTGACTAGTTGGGCTCAGATTGCTCCCGACTTCGACACGAGCTTTGAAAATATCGACACTTTTATCGCGGCTGGGCGACAGTCGAAAGCACTGGGCGTCATCAACTCCATCTGGACGGACGATGGTCAGGTCCTGCTACGCATGTCCCTGCCGGGGATGGCTTATGGCGCCGCTGCGGCGTGGCAATCCACGCCTATAGACAGGCCGCATTTCTTTTCGGATTATGCGCGGATCGTGTATCCGGCCCATATTTCCGCGGATGTTGCCACGGCACTTGAAAAGCTCTCTCAGTCTGAAACCGAATTGCAAAAGGTCCTGGGCGAGCAAACGCAATTTGCCTTGTGGGAGGATCCTTTTTTCCCTACCTACCTCAAGGGCTTGGCGCAAAATCAAGAACATTTGCGCCAGACCCGTCTGCTGGCCGAAGAAGCCGAGAGTCACCTCTATCATGCTTTAGCTCTCGGGGCCGATCCCACGACAATAAATAGCCTCTTGGTTGGAGCTCGGCTGCTCGACTATGCTGGGCAGAAGTTCCAGACCCCCTCCGAACTTATCGAGCTGTGGGGACGAATTGGTACGACGCGTCCTGATACAGACAAGTGGTGGAACGAGTGGGAATCCCAGGTCGTTTACCAGGATCATTCACACATCGTCGACCTGATGGACGCTATTACAGAACTGCGCCCATATTACCGTGCGGAGTGGCTGGATGAATATTCTCCCTATCGGCTCGCTTCCGCACTGGGGAGATGGGATGCTGAATACGAATATTGGCGAAGATTCCAGCAGCGATTGCAGCAGTTCTCGGACAGCTCCCACGAAGGAGACGTCCTGCCTCCGTTGGAGAAGCTCGCTCAGGAGCACTAAATTTGTGAATACCAGCTTCTGCAACGGCGCAGTACCTTAAGGATAGAAGAATGCCTCAGATAACCTGGCACAAGTCCCTTTCTCTTCTTACTTCATTGCTCGCGGTTGGTATTTGTGTCGCCGCGGTAGCAGAACCGCCGGACCTCCAGCACACGCTCCGCGCATTCAAGACCGACGTGCCTATCCCGCTTGATGGCGATCTCGCGAAATGGAGTGGGGCGGATACAGTGACGTTTGAAGGCAAGCCTCTCGCCGGCCATCCTCGGCATGCGACCGTCTACGCTCTGTGGGACACGCAAAATCTTTACCTGGCATTCGATGTCCATTCCTCGAAACTTCAGGCCACCGTTCGTGAACGCGATGGCGACAAACTCTGGGAAGACGATGGTGTGGAGTTCCTGATTGATGCATTGTCTGATCACACGAAAGAATTCCTGCCCGACGATTTCTCCTACCACATTAACATTCTCAATGCGGTATATGATGACCGCGGCACGCCTTCGGGGCAGCCCGACCCTCGGTGGAATGGTAATGCGCAACACATAGTGCGAATACTGGATGATTATCACTATGTTGTACAGGTATCGATCCCTTGGGTGGAGATCGGCGTTGAGCCGGTGGAAAGGCATACCGTTCTGGGCATCGATTTCGGCGTAAATGGCAAGGACCCTGAGACGGGAGCGTACGACTATTTTGACTGGTGCGGTCTCAAGGCATTCCATAACCCATCCGGCTTCGGCCAATTACTCCTTGCAGGTCGGCGCAATTCGTCCAAATGACCTGCCGGGATGGGCATGATCATCGTGCCGCAGAGTTCATCTCTTCCGTGGCGCTGGACCGGTGGAATCCCGCAGCACCGGCGTAGTGCTGATGTGAATCTCTTGCCCCATGTTGGCCAAGCCTTCCGCCGTGCGGTACAGCGCGTCGAAGGCTTTCCTGCCCAATTCCTCGCGTGACAAACGAATGGTTGTAAGCGGAGGGTGAGTGTACTGACTTAGTTCGATATCGTCAAATCCCACGACTGAAATGTCTCTGGGAACATCGAGACCTGCCGCTGTAATCGCACGCAGCGCCCCGATCGCCGTGAGATCGTTCGAAGTCACTACTGCAGTGGGAGGGTTCGGTTGCGAGAGCATCCCCCGCATCGCAATATCTCCTCCATCAACCCGGTGGTTGCCCTCCGCTTCGATCGGCTGCCACCGCGGAACACCGAGTTCTCGGAGACAACTCAGAAATGCCGAACGTCGCGTGCGAGCCGACTTCAAGATCAGGGGACCGCTGATAAACCCAATCCGCTGATGACCGAGGGAAACCAAATGGCGAATCACCTCTCCGATACCTTTTGCGTAATCCACCACCACCCGGCTCACTAGCGGCTTCACCTCAGCCAAATCCAGGAACACCATGGGAAAGCGGCGGCGGTAAAGCTCCGTCAGAAGATGAGGGTCGAGTTCCGAGGTCATGATCGCGATGCCGTCCACCTTCCGTTCGATCATCTTCCTTACACATATAGCCATTCGATCCGACTTGTAGTCGGTGTTTGCCACCAGCACTTCGTAGCTGTGCTGGATCGCCGCGTCATCGAAACTCTTTACTAACTCGGGGAAAAACGGATTGGATATATCGGAGATAATCAGCCCGAACATCCGGCTTTTTCCTGAAACCAATGCACGGGCCTGGCCGTTCGGGTAATAGTTGAGATGGCGAATCACTTTCCAGACTCGGGCAGCAGTTTTGGCGTCGACCAATTCCGGGCGGTTGATGGTCCTCGAGATCGTGGCTGCCGAAACTTTCGCCCGAGCTGCCACTTGCTTGATGTTCATAGCATTACTCTCGCCGCTCCGCCGGTTACCTGTCTAACTTTCGAGGACCATAACTCCCGGCCCTTCTTTCGGCAGCCTCGGAAGGAAATCCGCTGATACGGCGCAACCCAAAGGCACATCCCCGCGAGATCCTCACACACGGCGCGACTGCAGATAATGGACCTCGCTGAGACCTCGCAGACAGTCCGCGGCGCTTTCTGCCGTAATGTCTCGCTGCGGCGTTGCCAGCATCTCGTAGCCAACCATGAACTTCTGCACGGTTGCCGAGCGCAACAACGGCGGGTAGTAGTGGGCGTGGAAGTGCCACTCCGGATGCGATTGTCCATCGGTAGGCATCTGATGAAAGCCCATGGAGTAGGGGAAAACGGTCTCAAAAAGATTGTCGTACCGGGTGGTGAGTCGTTTAAGGATGTCGCCCAGCAAATCGCGCTCTTGGCTGCTCAGTTGATCCATGGCCCCGAAGTGGCGGCGGCTTAAAAGTAGCGTTTCGAAGGGCCAAACCGCCCAGTAGGGAACGACGACCACGAAGCCGTCGTTCTCGCAAACGATTCGCTCTCCCAGCTGGAGTTCGAGGCGCAAGTAGTCGCACAGCAGGCAAGAGCCAATACGCGCGCGGTATTGCAGCAGCGAGTTCTGTTCGGTTTGGGTTTCATGGGGCACCGTGGCGTTGGCCCAGACCTGGCAGTGAGGATGCGGATTGCTTGCGCCCATGATCACGCCGCGGTTTTCAAAGACGAGCACGTGATTCACAAAAGGCATCGAGCCTAATGCCTGGTACTGCTCCACCCACACGTCGACGACTTGCCGCAACTCGGCCGGGCTCAAGCGCGGGATCGTGAGGTCGTGCCGAGGTGACAAACATATGACTCGGCAAACGCCTTGTTCCGACCGCGCCACGATCAGTCCTGATTCCTCGATCTCGCGATGCGGTGTGTCCGGCAACAAGGCGGGATAATCATTGTCAAAAACGAAGGTGGACGAATACCGAGGATTGCGCGCAGTTCCGGCCCGGGCATTCCCCGGACACAAATAACAGGATGGGTCATAGGCCAGCGTAGCTTCGATGGCGCGCTCTTCTACTTTTCCGAGCCATGGACGCTGCGTGCGCTGCGGCGAGACAAGTATCCAGCGGCCCGTCAAAGGGTTGAGGCGTTGGTGCGGGAAATCCGCTAGTTCCGCAGTGCGCGTCATCGGTGAAGTTGGCATGATTTCTCTTGATACCCGTTGGGATGAGGTGTCAGTCGATCTCGCAGCTTTCCTATTGGGCTCACCTTAGGAATGGCCCCACTCCCTCGGATATGTCGCATATATAAATGTCGGGGCGAAGGCCGGTGGCGCAGTAGTAGGCGTCGCCGACTTGGCGCGCGAAGTCGGCCGCGGTTTCAGCCCGCACCAGATTGACTGTGCATCCGCCGAAGCCACCACCCGTCATCCGGGCTCCATATACGCCGCTGCTTCGATTGGCGATCTCAACCATCAGATCCAGCTCCTGGCAGCTTACCTCGTAGTTGTTCTTCAGACTAAGATGCGATTCCGCCATCAATTCTCCGAATAAAGTGAGATCGCCAGCTTCCATGGCTGATGCCGCTCTTAACACGCGGTCGTTTTCCTCGATGACATGGCAGGCTCGCTTGTAGATCGTTGCCGGAAGCGCCGAGCGGTTGTCTTCCAGTTCACGCTTGCTCACATCGCGTAGCGCGCGGACGCCAGGAACTTTCGCCACGAGCAGTCGCACCGCCTCTTCGCACTCGCCGCGCCTGAGGTTGTACTCCGAGCTGGCAAGCTCGTGTTTCACCATGGTGTTGCAAATAACCAGGCGGGCTTGGTCGGGCACTCTAAGTAGGCGGAAATCCAGGGAACGGCAATCCAGCAGCAGCGCATGGCCGCTCTTGCCGTAACAGGCGATGAACTGATCCATGATTCCGCATCGGGCGCCCACGTACTCGTTCTCCACCCACTGGCAGAGCAGGGCGAGCTTGCGTAGGTCAATCGGATACCCTGCCGAATCCAGAAGAGCGTAGGCCACGGAAGTTTCGAGCGCTGCCGACGAACTCAGACCGGAACCAAGCGGAACTTCGCTCTGAATATAAAGGTTGGCTCCCGGCAGCAGGAAACCAGCCCGTTCGAGCGCCGCTGCAATTCCGATAACATAGTCCGTCCAATGGCCAGTGCGCTTCGCCGGAAGATGATCAAGATGGGCACGGGCCTCACCCGTCGCGTTGGCAGAGTGGATGACCAGCGTGCGGTCGGTGCGCTCTTCGATTGCCACCCCGCAAGCCAGGTTGATGGCGGCGGGCATGACGTAGCCGTCGTTATAGTCCGTGTGTTCCCCGATGAGGTTGACGCGTCCGGGAGCGCGATAAACTCGCCCGCGCTCGCCGAATCGTGCGCGCAGTCCTGCTAACCGGGTCGAGACCAGTTCCATAAGCTAAAACCGTGCCGCGTCGCGCGGCCGAGGCTGTAAACACAAACGACGCTACTTCAGATCAAAATGCCTCGCATCACTTATCGTTCGCTTCGCGCTCGCTTACTTCTCGTGACCGACGCCGGCGCGCTAGAAGAACCATGAGAAAACCGAATACCAACAAAGCTGCTCCCCATCCCAGGTTGATGCTAAAGCCGGAACCCGCCTGATGCTGCGGCAGATCGTGCAGAATGCCCCAGAGCATCAAAATCAGACCGTAGACGGAAAACAGCACGCCAATGGGCAGCCGAACGTCGAGTCGCACAGTACCTCACTACCGAAAGATGAAGTTCAAAACTACCGTTGCGGCCAACGCAATCAGGCCCAAATAGGCTGGACGCTTGTACCAATGAGCTTCCGTCGCTTTTTGACGCGGAGTCAGGGAGTAAACCAGACCGACGAGTCCCTCCTCATCCGGCGCCTTGGTCAACAGGCTGACAAGAATCGTGACAAGAAAACATGTCGTCCAGGCAAAGATGGCAGTCCAGAAGTTTTGCGCCATCTCGCTCGGGTAGAGGTGAAGAACGCCCAGCCATCCCCCTTTAATGCCGGGCACGGATCCATTTGGAATGGTGAGAGCGTGGTGCGCCGCGGCCGCTGCGGTTCCCCCCAACAGACCGGCAAATGCGCCATGGGCGGTAGTCCGCTTCCAGAACATGCCCAGCAGAAAAGTGGCGAACAGCGGGGCATTCACAAAAGCGAAGACCAACTGCAGCACATCCATGATGTTATTGAACTGGTTGGCGACGTACGCCGCCAGAATGGAAAGCGCGATCCCGGCCACGGTCACCACGCGCCCCACCGCCAGGTAATGCTGGTCGCTGGCCTGCGGTCTTATGTAGGATTGGTAAATATCGTAAGTGCAAACCGTGTTAAATGCGGTGACATTGCCTGCCATTCCAGACATGAAGCTTGCCAGCAGCGCCGTTATCCCAAGCCCAAGTATTCCACTTGGGTAGAAGTGCAGCAGCATGCTGGGGACGGCCATGTCATAGTCCAATTGAAGATTTCCATTGCTGTCGACAAGCGGCCGATTCGAGGCTGGGTCGACTTTGAAGGGGATGATTCCTCGTCCCCGTTGGATGTGCGCCCCAAGTCTTCCGTCCGCCGCCTGTGTTGCCAGGGTTGCCGGCACAGCCATGGCGATAAGCCCGGGCAAGATCACGAGAAAAGGAAACAGCATTTTCGGAAAGGCAGCGATGAGCGGAGTCCTCCGCGCAGCCTCCATCGAATCCGCTGCCATGGCGCGCTGCACCACCAGGAAATCCGTGCACCAGTAACCGAAAGAGAGAACGAATCCCAGCCCCAGGCACAAACCCGTCCACTCCACCCCAAGCCGATTGGTCTGCGGACTGCCCATGCCGATCCAGGCATGAGTGTACGTAGGCCCCAGGGATGCCTTCAACCCGTTCCATCCACCTACATTTTTCAACCCTAGCCACACCAGGGGCAGAAAACCCGCAACGATCAAGAAGAACTGCAGAACCTCGTTGTAAATGGCGCTGGTCAAGCCGCCCAGCAGAATATACGCAAGCACGACCAGAGCCGACGCAACAATGGCCAGGTGAAACGTCCATGACACGTTGAGCCCGGCCTTCTGCAGCGGGACGTCCAGGATGTGGAGCGTCTGTATCAGCTTGGCCATGGCGTACATCGAAATACCGGAAGAAAAAACCGTCATCGTGGCGAACGAAATCGCGTTCAGTCCCCGCGTCTTTTCGTCGAAGCGCAGGCGCAGATACTCCGGCACCGAGCGGGCGCGCGAACCGTAGTAGAACGGCATCATGAAGACGCCCACAAAAACCATGGCTGGGATCGCCCCAATCCAGTAAAAGTGACTTGTCGCGATTCCGTACTTGGCGCCGGAGGCTCCCATGCCAATGACTTCCTGAGCGCCCAGGTTGGCAGAAATGAATGCCAGGCCACAAATCCATGCGGGGATCGACCGTCCGGCCAGGAAATAGTCTGTGCTGGTCTTCATCTGGCGCTTCAGAGCCACGCCAATTCCCAGCACAAACACGAAGTAGGTCGCGATCAGGAGCCAATCAATCGCCGTCAGGTTCACTTGGAAGGCCTTTGTTTGGCGTCCAGCGGAAGGCCCGGCTGGACTTTTGTCCGCAGCGCCCAATGTTTTTTCTCATGGTGCGGCTTCAAGACTGGATTACCCCCCCGCGGCCCGTGAGCCTGAATGAATATCCGGCATAGGCGAATCGCCGACATCCTAATGTAATCGATTACATTGATGACCACAACGGGATTCTGATCGGACCTCCGCTTTCAGGCAAGAACTTCCGGTGCCCGTAGTGTGCCCCAAACTCCGCCTGTGACCTGAACGGCGAAATTTGTACCAGGTGGAACAACTGCGGTGCTACCATGAAGAGCGCAAGATTGCTCCGGCGGAAAGTTCCCATGTCAGGTGGAAGGTTGCGGAGAAAATTCCTCGTTGTCTTCGCTCTTATTTTGGTGCCCCCAAGCCTTGTGGGACAGCAGAAATTCACAGGTAAGTTGGTGCCATCGCCAGTTCCCTTGCCAGGGGCGTCATCGCAGGTTTCTCTTCCTCCGGAACAAATGCCGGCCTCGCCACCTGAAGTGCAATTCCACCAGGGCCAGCTCACAATCAAGGCCTCGAACTCCACTTTAGGCGACATTC
Source organism: Terriglobales bacterium (assembly GCA_050011975.1). Classification (GTDB taxonomy): domain Bacteria; phylum Acidobacteriota; class Terriglobia; order Terriglobales; family Acidobacteriaceae; genus Acidiflorens. Next base: position 69,487 of record JBEKIB010000006.1, read on the forward strand.
TGAGGGCCGTGTGCAGGGAGACCGGGGCATCCGAAGAGATGACGGGCAACGCTACTGAACGTGTGATCGGACGATTCGGCCCTGGGCCGGCCCGTGATGTGCTGGCCTCTCTGTTGAACGGATCGCATTTCAACTACGTCTTATTGGGATCGGCGGAGAATCCTCTCGCGCTTGACCGGGTCATTCTGACTTCTCGATCCGTCATAAACGACCAGTCGTTTCAACAGGCGAGCGCATCGACGCCGCAGAATCATCCCATCCAGGCTGAAGCCGGTCCAGTGATCAATTTGCCGCCTGCGATTCGCGCGGCCAACGCCAGGGCAATGGCGGCCCGTTCCCTAATGACGCAGCCGTCGCACACTGACGCCAAGTCGAGTGACGACTCTGCTCCCGACCCTCCAGCCCGTGCCGACGCGGCGGACGAGCGGGGAACTCCGGGGCACGACGACCGGCACTAGCAACAGCAACCGAACCCGCGATTCGCATCACAACCCAGCCGTTCCCGCAGTATGTACGCGGCCTCTCCTTGCAAGTGCCGGATAACTAAAGTTCTGGCGGAGAGGGAGGGATTCGAACCCCCGATACCCTTTCGGGTATGCCGGTTTTCAAGACCGGAGCCATCAACCACTCGGCCACCTCTCCAGCTACTACAGTTCTACTACAGTAACAATTTTACGGCAGCAGCCGCACAAGGTCAGGATGCGTCACGCTGCCGAGCTGCGCTCGGTTCGCACGTTTCGCCTTCGCTCTCGCTCGCGGTTCGAATTCGGCGGATACGAAATCGCCTTTCGGGATTGCCGATTTAAACTGCTCCGAATGATTGCTCCGGCGAGCCCCGGATCCGAGATCACGGCTACGTTTTGTACGTTCCGCGACTATGCGTTTTCGGGCTCGTGGTTTTGTAGTCTTCGGATTTGCCCCGCGGAATACTCAGCGTCTGCCATTGTGAACTGCGCAGGTGCTTAGCCAGGAAGACGATTTGTCCAATGTGTTGCGCGTAGTGGGCGAGCGCGCGGTTGAGCGCCTGCATGACCGTGTGCGGCTCCTGGCGGATGGTCACGGTGCGTTCCACATCTTCGGGCTGGAGTGAGTCCAGAGTGGAAAACACATGAAACCACGCCTGCTCCCACCAGCGCAGAACTTCTTCGCGCGTGGTTTTCTCCAAAACTTCAAATTCCTGGTCGCGAAAACGATCCGGCTTCTCGCCATCGCTGGTGAGGAAGCCGGTAAAGCGTGAGCGCGCGTTGCCGGCGATGTGCTTGACCAGGGCAGCGACAGAGTTCGATTCCGGATCGAGTGCGACGAAGAAATCCTTGTCTTCAAGCTGTGCCATGGCAGCTTCGCCCATGCGCTTGTGGCCGCGGAACTGGCGCTTCATTTCTTCGAGATAGTGGGATGCGAGGTCAGTCATGGAAGTCCTATCGCAGAGGTCAGAGGTTAGATTGCAGAGGTAAGAACCCCCAATTTTCAGCAATTGCGCTGCTGCGAGAGGGTTCTACCTCTGCAATCTAACCTCTAACCTCTGACCTGCAATTGTACGTCGCACGCGACGCGGAACCCATAGTCGGCGTACTTGAATTCCGGAGGGATGCTGGAGCGGGCGGCGCAGCGCGACATTTTGACGTGGTGACGCCAGGAGCCTCCGCGGGAAGCGCGCCGGTCGCCGGTTTCAGGGCCGCGTGGATTACGCTCGGGCGACACCGCATAGTAGTTGGCCGCGTACCAGTCGCTGCACCACTCGTGCACGTTGTCGCACATGTTGTAAAGGCCGTATGCGTTGGCGTCGGCGCGACCAACGGGTTCGGGGCCGGTCTTCCAATGGGTCGCGCAACGATCTGCGTAGCCGGGCAACGACTGCGGCGGCGCATCGCCCCACGGGAAGAGTGCGCCTGCGTCTACGTCTGCATCTGCATCGTCCATGCCTCCGCGTGCCGCGCGCTCCCACTCGGCCTCGGTAGGCAAGCGGAAATTTTTGCCGGTCGTTATTCCGTCGGGCGCTATTCCATCGGTCTTTATTCTGCCGGTCGTTGCGCTGAGCCACCGGCAGTAGCGGATTGCTTCGTACCACGACACTCCAACGACTGGCTGCTCAGGATGGTTGAACGCGGGGTCGCTCCAGAACGGTGGCGACGAGGATAGAGATGCGGTGTCGCGCAGGAAACGTTCGTAGTCGGCATTAGTGACTTGGTGAGCACCGAGCAGAAATTCGTCAACCCAGACGCGATGCACCGGCTTTTCGTTGTCCTGTCCGGTGTCGCAGCCCATCAGGAACCAGCCTGCGGGGATGCGGACGAGCGCGGGAACGCAATCTTGTTCTTGCGTTCGGGATCGGAAGAGCAATTCGGCAGCCGGGTCCATGGGGTCAGAGCGCCCGCAGCGCGCGGGCGACGTCCTCGATTTTATTCTCCTGAAACAAGCGGATGGCGGCGATGCCGGCCGCTCCCGCTTCCAGGCACGAGGCGGCGTTCTCCACCGTGACGCCGCCGAGAGCGAGAACGGGAATCTTGGCGCGGCAGGCTTCCCGCAAGGCGGCGAGGCCAGCGGGTGGCGTCCCGGTAGAGCCTCTTTTTCCGAACACCGGAGCGAAAACGGCGAAGTCGGCTTTCTCGGACTCGGCGCGGTAGACATCGGCGGCAGTGTGGCAGGAGGCGACCACGAGAAAGTGGTCAGTGGCCGGCGGCCGGTGGGCAGAAGCTTCCAACACATGGCGCACTTCATGAGGCGCGATATCGTCGGAGCGCAGATGAACGCCGTCGGCTCCCGCGGCGAGCGCGACGTCGGTGCGGGAGTTGATGAGGATGCGAGTTCTCAGTTCCCGGTTCTCAGTTCTCAGTGGAGTGCCGTTGCGCACGGCTACTAGAGCGTCGCCTGCCAGCATTTCCAGCTCTCTCGCACTCAGATCTTTTTCGCGGAGCTGGATATAGTCGATGCCGACACTCGCAGCTTCGGCGATCCTGGCGAGCAGGGCGCGGCGGCGCGCGTATTCGTCGCCGCGGAACTGGCTGCGGTCGGTGATGTAGTAGAGCAGACAGCGGTCAGCCATCGGCATTCAGCGTACTACGAGAGCTCGCTCCACACGGGTCCTACTGTCCGATGAACAACTTCAAATTCTCAGCCTTCCAGCGCATCGCGGCATAAATGCGATTACGTCCGCTCGGATGATCGAAAAAGATCCACTCCTCGATGGGGCCGGGATTCATCTTGCGGTATTCGCCGAGATGGATCGCCGCCTGGGCAAAGCCGTCGGGCTGCCGGCTCGTGTTCAGTCCGTACATGTCGGCTTCGTATTCCTGAGTGCGGATGAAGGTGTTCATGACGGGAGTGATGACGAAACCAAAGATGGCGACCAGCAGCACCACGAGCGGAAGAACGGCCGTGTCGCCCAAGCCGCGAATCTGCCACTTCTCGCCCCAGCGCTGCAGCGCCCAGTCGATGGACCAGCGCAAGTAAACGAAGGCCAGAACGATCACGATCAAGAAAAACATGATGCTCTTGTAGATGTGATTCATAACGTAGTGCCCCATCTCGTGTCCCATGACCGCCTGAATTTCTTCCGGCGAGCCGCGGCGCAAAAGATTGTCATTGAGGGTGATGCGCATCGTATGGGCGAAGCCGCTGACGTTGGCGCTCATCCGCGTCGTTTGCCGCGAAGCGTCGATCTCGAACACATCCTTCGCGGGAATTCCGTTGGCCCGCGCCATGCTCAGGATGGGGTCGACAATCTTCGGATCGTTGAGGCGCGTCACCTTATTGAAGATGGGAACAATGTAGACAGGCGAGATCAGCACAGTGAAGATGAGGAACAGGATAGTCACGACCGCGCCCCAGATCCACCAGGTTCGCGGCAGGCGGCGAACAACGCCGAACAGCAGCATGGCCAGCAGGCCGCCCAGCACCAGGTTCACACCGAGCTCCTTCATCTGATCTCCCATCCAGGGGCCAAAGGTTTGCGTGGCGAGTCCATATTTGTGTTCGCGGAAATAATCTTCGTAAACCGTGAGCGGGAAGACGAGGATGCTGGTGACCACGAGGTATTGCAACCAGTACACGAAGGTGTGCACCGGCTTGAAGCGAGTGACCCGCTCCGACAGGTCTCGCATGCGGGCCGACCACCGCAAATTCAGCAACAGCAGCGCGATTGCCACTCCATAGAGAAAGTCCCAAAGAATCATCCAGTAGCCGCCCTCGAAATAGGCATCGGAACGGGCCGTCTTGTCGGGAGGAATCTGCGCGAGGTAAGCGTTGGTGGCCGCCGTGGCGTCGAAATGCGGCGAGGCCTGGGCCTCGGCGGGAACCTGGATCACGGATGGCATCTGGTTCGCGGCTGGCGGTTGAGCGAACGTGGGAGTTGCGAGAAAAGTTGCGCAGAAGAAAATCACACAACCGAGTGCTGTCGCCAAGCTTATTCGTAAGGGCATCTTGTTTGTCTCCGAAAACACCTACCCGCAGAAGTGTATACGGAGTCAGACTGCCGAGGGTTCAATTTCCTGGTAGAGACGGGCTTGCCCCGTCTTCCGCTGCCGAGACGCGGCAAGCTGCGTCCCTGTGGGGCCGGTTTGCTGGTGTCAACTTGCTACGGCCTTGTCTTGGCGATTTCGGGGACGGCCGCTTCGCCGGTGCGCTTGCTTGGTTGCTGGCCCAGATGGTGCCTGGTCAGTCCTTCTTTCAGGAACTCGAAACTTTCCTCCGGCGAATCGCACATCTTGAACAGTTGGAGGTCTTCTGGCGAGATCATGCCGGCGTCGACCATGGCTTCGAAATTGACGATCTTCTTCCAGTAATCGCTGCCATAGATGACGATGACAATTTTCTTGGCCAGCTTCTCCGTCTGGGCCAGGGTAACGATTTCAAAAAATTCGTCGAGCGTGCCAAAGCCTCCGGGAAAGATCACCAGCGCTTTGGCCAGGTACGCAAACCAGAACTTGCGCATGAAGAAATAGTGGAACTCAAAGTTGAGCGAAGGCGTGATGTAGGCGTTCGGATTCTGCTCGAAGGGTAGGTTGATGTTGAGGCCGATGGTTTTTCCTCCCGCTTCATGGGCGCCGAGATTGGCGGCTTCCATGATGCCCGGGCCGCCGCCCGTGGTGACGACGAAGCGGTGGCGCTTGGCGGGAATCTGGGTGGACCATTCGGTCAGCAGGAAGGCCAGCCGGCGCGCGTCCTCGTAGTAGCGCGCCATGTCAACCGCGGCCTCGGCGCCCTTCATATTCTTGGCTTGCTGTGCGGCGGAGACGTCAGCGCCGTTGCCGCGGACTTCCGTCAGACGGTTGCTGGCGTTGTCGCGGCTGTGGATGCGGGCCGAGCCGAAGAAGACGACCGTGTCCTGGATCTGCTCGCGGCGGAAGCGCGAGAGCGGCTCGCTGTACTCCGACAGCAGGCGCAGAATTCTCCCGTCAGGACTGTTGAGAAATGGTTCGTTCTGATACGCGAGGGGAGCGGGCTTGAGTTTTTGATCAGTCATAGTCATTGAGGCATTGAATCATTTAATCATTGAGTCATTTGATCATTGAATCACTGAGACCTTGAATCATTGGGGCATTGGGTTAATGTTTCAATACCTCAATGATTCAATGACTCAATGACTCAATGTCTCATTCTTCCTGATATTGAATGGCCTCCCAAAATCCGATCCACACATTGAGCACGCCCAAGCCGGTCGAGACGCCGCGCGCGAAGCCGCTGGCTACAATGGCGCGAAGCGTGGGATACGGGAGGAGCAGAGGGTTGTCGGACCACTCGGGACGCCAGGGCAGAATCATGAGCATCACCCCCACCGTTGCGCACAGGAACACGAACAGTAGCACTCCGATGCGGCGCAGCCACACCCGCGCGACCGAAGGCGAGGGTCTGGAACCCGAAACTGGCACGGGCGCTTGCACGGGAACGACCGGGACGGATGTTTCCGTCGGGGATTTGAGTTCTCCGACACTGGTGGAGTCGCTGCCAAAGGGTAGCTTGGGATCGGAAATCATTGCACGCGTCGTTGTAGATAAGGCCGTGGGGTGGGCGCGGGATCGAGTTGCATCCCAGCGCAAGTTTTGAACCCACTTGGTGCATTCTACGACTTCAGAGCCTGAATGCGCTCGGCCACGTCGCGATAATCGATATTCGAACCGTACACACTGGTGAAATGACGCAGTGCCGCAGGCTTGTCCATGGCAGTTTCGCAGGCCGACCCCAGCTCATAGTTGATGGCAACGCGCGCTTCGTCATCGAGCCCGGGAATGTTCAGCGCCTTTTCGTACCAGCGGATGGCGGCGTCGGGAACTCCTTTATCGAGGAAGCACTGGGCCAACCAGGTGTAGGTCTGGACGGGCTGCGTAAATGCCTTGCCGCGATCGATCGCGGTACACACTTTCTGCAATTCGGCGATGGCTTCATCGAGCAGGCCCATCTCGCGGAAGGCAACCCCCAGGTTGTAATGCGTTTCCGGATCGTCGTCGCCGGCCATAACCTCTTCTTCGAGTTCGTGTTTCAACTCGCCGAACATCTCCGCCAGATCGACACTGTCGGAAGGATGCATGGCCTGCGCTCCAGCTCCCAAGGGGCGTATGGCAGCGGGGCTGTAGCTCATGGCAGGAGCGGCGGCGGTTGCGGCGCCTCCCGCCGATGCCGCGATCGCCGGCATGGCTGCCGGAGCCGCTGGAATTTCGCGTTCGAGTGCTACTGGCTCCGTTTCCGGTTCGGGCGTTCTCGCTGCGGCCGGCAGTGGCGCCGGACCCACGGGCCAGCCCGGCAGCGGCCGGGGGTCAGGTGGCTGAGTTACCGGCGAATGAGTAACGGGTGAATGCGCCGCGGGAAGGTCGGCCGCGGGCGGCAGCGCTTGCGGGAAAGAATCGCCGAGTGAAGCTTCCAGGTCTGCAACAAACGCAGTCAGCTCGCTTGCCTCCGCATGTACGGGTTCGGCGTGATCTGGTTCTGTTTGATCCGGTTCTGCCTGATGATGTTCGGCACAGGCCGGTTCGGGCTCGGCTTCCGCCGAAGCCGCAGCGTGGATCGGGTCGTGAACCGCGTCCTCGTAACCCACCAGATCAGGCGAGGCGGCGATCTCGGACCCGTCTTGCTGCGTCTTCAGTTCAACTTCGAAATCCACGGGCTCGTCGGCGTTGATCTCGGTGATTTCCGGCTCGGGCTCGCTCGGCGGCTGGCCGGCGGATTCGACGGCAGCGCGCAACGGATCAAGAATGCGGGCATCGCTGGTCAGGGATTCGAGCTTCCCGATTCCGGCGCGGGCCTGGTCCGTCATGAAGTGCTCGAGATAGAAACGGATTTCTTCGACCGTCTCGGCGATCTCGGGATTGCCGGAAGCATCGGCGTCGGCCTCGCCTTCGACGGTGGCCGGCAGTTCCGCGGCCGGAGCGGCCTCGTCGACGGAAAGGGAATGCTCCCACTCGGAGGAAAGGTCCGAGGCAAGGTCGGTGGAAGGATCGTGCGCGTCCCCGGGCGGGTGCGCCGCCAATTCCTGGACGGCGAACTCCGGACGCGCGGCCGCGGCGCGTTCGGGATCGGAAGCCGAGGGCGCGGCCATCGGCCAGGGCGGAGTGGCAGCAGCGGCAGCAGCGGCGCGGCCCGCAGGCGGCGCCGCGACCGATGAAGCGATGGCGGGCGAGGCGATCGTCGCCGGAGCAGCGGTCGATGAGGCGGCAGACGAGGAAGCAGCGGATTCCGCGTTCTGCTCATAGCGCGCCCCTAATTCTCCATAGCGCACGGCTTCATCGGGGTAGCCGGCATCGTGGTACACGCTTTCCAGGGTGCGGCAGCAAACGGCCGCTTCGGTGAAGCGCTGGAAGCGAGTATGAAGCGCGGCCAGGCGCTGGTTCAGCCGCACGTCGCGCGGTGCCTGAGGCAGAGCCCCCAGCAGAGGCACCACTGCCTTGTCGGGCAGATTGTAAGAAAGAAACAGGTCGGCATCGGTGACCGCGGAGCGCACTGCGATCGCGATGTGGTCGGGATAAGACTGGTCGATGACGGGCGCGGTCGCTTCCAACTCCTCCACGATGACCGCCCCTTCTTCGGCCGTGATCCCGATCGCGGGCGAGGCGCCCTCCATGCGAGCCACCACTTGCTGATAATTCTGCATGTGCAATGGGTTCTGGGGCTCGGTGGTGGCCAGTATCTGGTACAGGTCGCGAGCGCGGGCCAGGTTTCCGTCCTTGACGGAAGAGTGAGCCAGAAGCTCGGTGATTTCGTCGACGTGCGTGCTTTCGCCGGCTTTGCCCAGCAGCAGCAAGAGTGAGTCCAGTGCGCCCGAATCGTCGCGCACATGGGTGATCATGGCGTGCAGGCTGGCCAGCAATTTGGTCGAGTCGGTCGCCAGCAGGCGATCGGCGTGCCGGGTGTAAACGTCGAGCGCCTCATGATACTGACCGAGCCGGGCGCAACCCTCGGCCAGCAGAAACAGCCCTTCGGGGTCATTGTGCACGGTGAGCAGCTTTTCGGCGATCGGGCCAGCGTCGGTCGGGTTTCCGATTTGCAGGTACGCCTTCAGCAGATCGCGCAAACCTTCGGGATGAGAATCGAGGTCAGGAGCCTTCTCCAGGTAGGCGATGGCATTCTTCGGATCGTCACTTTCGAGGGCGGACTTCCCGCGCAGCAGCAGAACGTAACTGTTGCCCGGATCGAGCGTCAGCATCCGCTTCAGAATGTCTTCGGCGGCGGAGAGTGAACCACGGGCCCGCAGCGATTCAGCCGCCGCGCTGAAAATCTCCCACGCCTCTTTCTTTTTTCCGAGGCGGATATAAACCTCGGCGAGCTTGACCCGCATGGGCACATTTTCCGGGTCCATTTCGAGGACCTTCTGGAAAAGGCGTACCGCTTGGTCGAGGTCGCCATTCTTCATGAAGTCTTCCGCGACTTGCAGATACTGGGCGCGAGCGTCGTTGAACAGCCCTTGCTGGGTGTAGAGTTCCGCCAGTTTCAGAGATCCATCCACGCTCGGATGGAGCTTGGTGATCTTCTTGTACATGGCGATGCCCTTAACCGTGAAGCCCTGCGCGGCATAGGCATCGCCCACCGTCTTGAAGCACTCGATGGCTTTGGCAATGTCGCCGAGACGGGCGTAGAGATCGCCGATGGTGTTGTTGACGGTAAGATCCTTGGCATCGTGCTGCAGGACCTTGTCGTACTCAGCAATGGCGTTCTGCAGCTTGCCCTGCTGGACAAACTTTTCCGCAGCGCTGAGAACCTTCTGTTTGTTAAAGCCAAAACCAAACGCCATAAGGTGTGCGGACTCCAGCCTTTTTCCCGCCGAACGCCCGCGATTTCCGCCAACGTTGCCGAACGGGTCCGAACCTCGCTGGGAGATTCCCAGGCGAAACCCCGCAAACCGCGTAAACCGGGATCACGGAGTAAGGTAATTGTAAGGCCCGGTACTGTCAGTCCGATGGTTACCGACGATTACCGGGGGTTACCAAAAGGGAGTGTACGTCCGGTAACGGAAAAGACCGCTCCCCGCTTCCAGAATGGGAGCAGGAAAACACCAAGGCTTGAAGGCGGCTGATGGTCTCACCTGGGAAGCGTCGCGAACTGTGAATTTGCGCTCTTGCGGTTGAATCCATGCGAATTAGCGGCGAAATTACGGCAGCAATCCGAATGAGAGATTGGGGAATCTAATGCACCATGCGGGTACGAAAACGCTTAATCGGTTTCATCGTAATTCTCCAGTCCGTTCTTTTCTTGACCCATTTTTTTCTCTATGAGACCTGGACATTTTCGTCCGTAGGAAGCGATTCTGTTTGGACGCCGGGGATCAAGCTGGTTCTCGCCTTTTTGTCGGTAAGCTTTGTTGCCGCTTCGCTACTCGCCTTTCGCTATACAAATCCTCCGCTGCGCGCGTTTTACAGGGCGGCTGCGGTTTGGTTGGGTATGCTGACTTTCCTCTTTTTTGCGGCAGTTTCCTCCTGGATTATTTTCGGGTTTGCACGGTTGGCCGGGCTGGAACCGAATTTCCATCGGACCGTGGAATTGCTATTCGGTGCTGCCGTACTGGCCGCACTCTACGGGGTCTTCAACGCAAGCTGGACGCGCATCACGCGAACCACGGTCCGGCTCGCGAACTTGCCGGCGGCGTGGCGCGGGCGAAGAGCGGCGCTGATCAGCGATGTGCACCTGGGGCACGTGCGAAACGGCAGTTTTCTGCGGCGCATGGTCGCGAAGATTTTGCGGGAAGAGCCGGACGCGATTTTTATTGCTGGAGATTTATATGACGGCACGGCCATTGACGCAGGACGAGCGGCGAAGCCATTGAACAAGTTGACGGCGCCGCACGGAGTGTATTTTGTCGCTGGGAATCACGAACAATTTGGGGACGACACTAAATATCTGAGCGCCATTGCGGCGGCCGGAGTGCGTGTGCTCAGCAATGAAAAGGTGGAAGTGGACGGTTTGCAAATTATTGGCGTGCCGTACCGAAACGCGGTGCGGGGAGGGCAGTTTGCATCCGTTCTGCACGACATCCGCTTGGATCGCAACCGCGCGAGCATTCTATTGACTCATGCACCCGACCATACGGACATCGCCGAAGCTGCGGGCGTTTCTCTGCAGCTATCCGGGCATACTCACCTTGGGCAGTTCATACCTTGGAGCTGGATGGCAAGGCGGATCTACCGGCAGTTTGTCTACGGCTTAAGCCGGATCGGAAAGATGCAGGTTTTCACTTCCAGCGGCGCAGGAACCTGGGGACCACCGCTGAGACTGGGGTCGAATCCCGAGATTGTAATGCTTGAGTTCGAGTAAAAGTGACGATGAAAACTATCGAGATTGCCACAAATCTTTGTTGGTCCAGCATGTCCTCTGAAAGCGACCGCACGCTGATTCCCTCCGACCCCGGCCTCTGCCAGAACTGCCACCACGCGCGCCGGATCGAGTCCGATCATGGCTCGATTTTCTTTAGGTGTGAACTTTCGTTTGAGGATTCGCGGTTTGCGAAGTATCCGCGCCTTCCGGTTTTGGTTTGCAGCGGCTATCGGCCGAAGTAGTCGCCATGTCTTAGTCGGCTTGTCTTTGCCAGCAGTTCCGATCGACCCTATAATTGAAGTTCGAGACGAGTCCACGGTCCGACCGTATCTCTGACTCGTGATTTCGCCGGTCACTTGATTGAACACGAGTCACTGAAGACCAAGGAGAACTTTATGTCCGCACCCAGCCGTCGCCCGGAAATTCGCCGCCGCCGCACCCGCGCCGAAAAAGTCGCCAAGCTGCGCAAGCGCCTCGCCGCTGCTTCTGCTTCCACTGATAAGGATCGCCTCAACGCTAAGCTGCATCGTGCCGGTCTGGTTTCTCCAGGGAACCCGTTGGTCAAGAGCGCGTAGAGCGGCGTCACCGTTGCCGGAGTGCGCACCCGTGACGCGGCAAGCCACGTCTCCCTTAGAATTCCACCGTCACCAGTCTCGCCGGGCTCTTACCCACATTCGTTACGGTGTGAGTGTAGCCTCCGGGCAGCCACTTGACATCGCCAGCCTTGAATTTTCCCGGCATCGGGCCCGATCCCTCGACGTCGCTGCGCAGATCGAGATCGCTGACCGCGATCAGAAGATGCGGACCGTCGTGGTGATGGCGGGGCACGACCGCGCCCGGTTCGAGGTTGACTTCGGACACCCGCACTCCATCTTTCACAAAAAGAATTTTGCTGCGCCCGCCCGGGAACGTCTTTTCGCCGCTTTCCTCCAGCCAGTGGGACGGAGTCTGCCGCAATTTTTCATCCTGCATCAACTCAATCGTCACGTTGCGGAAAGGCTGTTCCGAGAGATCCTTGACGACGTGGGCGAAGTTTCCCGTCGTAAACCGCGTGTCGCCGTCGGTGAACTTGACGTCCACGGGCGGTTTGCCCTCGACTTCGTTGGAGATGTGAGCGTCGCCAAGTGTGACGACAACGTAGTCGTGGCGATGGGGATGCATGAGCGTCGAAGTATGAGGTGCGACCTCGACCTGGAAGACGCGTACGTATTCGTTTTCCAGGACAAGATGGTGCGAGGGTTCGGCGGTGATCTCGACTTCAGTCGCGGTCTGCGCCGCCAGGAGTGGAATCAGCAGGAAGAGAAACAGTACGCGTTTCATGGCGGGGAATTGTAGCACCGGGGGAGCCGTCGCGGCTCGAACGGTATCCGAGCCGCTCGGATGAACAGCCGAGGGCGGCTGTCCCTACGCGGGGTCAACACGCAAAATTCAAGCGGAGTACACGATCTTCCCGCCGACAATTGTCGCGACTACTTTTCCCGTGAGCTGCCGTCCATCGAAGGGCGTGTTCTTCGATTTCGAGCGGGACTTGTTGACATCGAAGGTCCACTTCTTTTTCGGATCGAAAACAGTAATGTCGGCGATCGAGCCGCGGGCCAGCGACCCGCGCCCGCGAAGATCGAAACAGCGGGCCGGGCCGGCAGTCAAGAGTTCCACGATGCGGGCAAGCGGGATGCGCTTCTCGCGATGCAGCCTGGTGATCGCCAGCGCCAGCGCCGTTTCCAGTCCGGTGATGCCGAACGCCGCGAGTTCGAATTCCATCTCTTTTTCGTGAGCGGCGTGGGGGGCGTGATCGGTGGCGATGGCGTCCACCGTACCGTCGGCAAGCGCGGCCAGGATAGCTTCGAGGTCGGAGGCCGAGCGCAGCGGCGGATTCATCTTGTAATTGCTGTCGTAGTCACGCATATCCTCGTCGGTCAGCGTGAAATGGTGTGGCGTAACTTCAAAGGTGACGCGCGCTTTCGCGCGCTTGCCCCGGCGCACACTCTTCAGCGCGTCCGCCGTGGAAAGATGCGCAACGTGCAGGCGCGCATTGGGAATGTGCATCGCAAGCTGCACGTCACGCTCAACGATCGAGGCCTCGGCCGCCGCGGTCATGCCGCGCAATCCGAGACGGAACGAGCGCGCGCCCGCGTGCATCGAGCAATTTTCGGTCATCCGAGTGTCTTCGGCATGTTGTACGATCGGGAAATTCAGCTCCCCGCCCAGGACCAAGGCTTCGCGCATGATTTCGTCGTCGAGGATAGGCTTGCCATCGTCGGTGACCGCGATCGCTCCGGCGGAGTGCAGCGCACGGAAATCGGTGAGCGTGACTCCCTTGCTCGAACGAGTCGCAGCAGCAATCGCAAATACATTCACAACCGCGCCGCGTTCGGGCTGACGAAGCCACTCGATCCACTCCACCGAATCGACCACTGGAACCGTGTTGGGCATGGTGCAGACCGAAGTGAAGCCGCCAGCCGCGGCGGCCGCCGTGCCCGTCGCGATGGTCTCTTTATATGACTGGCCGGGCTCGCGCAGGTGAACGTGCAGATCGATGAAGCCCGGCGCGACGATGAGCCCGCGGGCGTCGAACTTCTCGTCCGCGCCTTTGATCTTGTTGGGAGCAGCAATTTCGGCGACGCGGCCATCTTTGAGCAGCACGTCCATGGGCGCGTCGATGCGAGCCGCCGGGTCGATGAGATGGCCGCCCTTGATCAGCAGACTGCTTGTGGATCGTGAAGTCACGTCAATCCTTGAATTCCACAGATATTTTTTTTACCACGGAGTCACGGAGACACAAAGAAAACCAAATCAGGCCTTATTGGTTTTGATTTTCTCCGTGTCTCCGTGACTCCGTGGTAAATCGATCTTCATCGCATCTTTCCCATCGCCCGCGCCAGAATCGCCATGCGCGTGGGCACGCCGTTGCGCACTTCCTCCAGGATCCGCGCCTGCGCGCCGTCGGCTACCTCGCTGGTCAGTTCCAGCCCGCGAATAATCGGGCCGGGATGCATCACGATGGCGTCCTTCTTTGCCATCTTCAATCGCGCCGGAGTCATCTGGTAGCGCGCAATGTATTCCGGGAGGTCGATTTTCATGCCGGAGAGGCGCTCTTTCTGCACCCGCAGCAGCATGACCACATCGGTGCCGCGCAAGGCGTCTTCAATATGACGGGTCACGCGCACGCCGGGCGCGAGGGTGGTCGCAATGTCAGGCGCCAGTTCCGGCGGACCGCAAAGAATAATCTTCACCCCGAACTTGCTTAACAGGTGGCACGCCGATCGCGCCACCCGGCTGTGAAAGATGTCACCGACAATCGCGATCTGCAGGCCTTTGAAAGTTTTCTTGTTGCGCAGAATTGTATAAGCGTCGAGCAGCGCCTGCGAGGGATGCTCGTGCAGTCCATCTCCGGCGTTGATGACGGGCACGTCGATGTGCTGCGCCATCACGTAGGGCGCGCCGGCATTGGGGTGGCGGATGACGATGATGTCGGCGCCCACGGCGCGCACCGTGTATCCCGTGTCGAGCAGCGATTCGCCTTTCTCGATACTGGAACCGATCGCCTGGATGAGGACGGTGTGAGCGCCCATCGCTTTCGCCGCGATTTCAAACGAGCTCCGGGTGCGGGTGGAGGCCTCGTAAAAAAGAAGAAGCACCCGCCTGCCCTTGAGCAGGGGCCGCGGCTTGTCCGGATTCATGCGCCGGGCAAACTTAAAAATTCTCAGGATCTCGGCTGCTTCCAGGTGCTCGATGCCGAGCAGGGAACCGCGCGCTGGATTCATAATTAATTTGTGATTTCCAATTTGTAATTTGTGATTAAGAACCGCGCAATGGGCTTTTTAATTACAAATTACAAACCGCAAATTACAAATTGACCTGCTTTTCCATCAGCAATACTTTCTCCGCGTCATCCACCTCGCGAAGTTTGACCTCAATAATCTGATTCTCCGTCGTCTGCACCGCTCGTCCAATGAAAGCGGCTTCAATAGGTAATTCGCGATGGCCGCGATCGATCAATACGCACAACTGCAAGCGCTTGGGGCGGCCCGCACGAAACAGCGCGTCCATGGCGGCACGGGTGGTGCGTCCGGTGTAGAGCACGTCGTCGACCAGCACCACCGACTTGCCCGTGATGGGAATCTCCATCTCGGTTTTCTGCACCACGGGCTTGGAGTCGATGGTGGAAAGATCGTCGCGATAGAGGGTAATGTCGAGCGTGCCGAGCAGCACCGGTTTCTTTTCAATGCGCTGAATAATCTTCGACAGCCGTTCGGCCAGCGGAACGCCACGACGCCGGATGCCGACCAGCGCCAGATCTTCGACGCCATTATTTTTCTCGAGAATCTCATGCGCCAGCCGGATCAAGGTGCGCTCCACCTCGGATGCCGACATCAACTGCGCTTTCTGATGGATCTCGAAGGAACGTCCTGGCGCGCGCGAATTCATAAACGCTGCATCATACGCGTGCGGCAAGATCAGAGCAAGGCCGCGTCTGAACCCCGCATCGATGCTGATTGAAACTACACGCTGGTTTTGCCGGGCCGCAGCAACAGCGTGGCCAGCGCACCTCCAACGGAGGCGAGCACCGCGGTAACAATCATCCCAAAAAAGAAGGTGAGCGCCAGCCCCGACGGGGTGAACAGGTTGTGGATGCTGGCTTGAATGTCAGGGTCCGCCGCGTTGGCTCCGAACCTTTGCGCGACTTTCAGGACGGCCTCGGTGTATTCCTGCTGGGCATGAAAGACAAAAATCCGGATGGTGATCAACAGAGCGTTAATGGCGAAGGCGACGACGCCCGCTGCTCCTCCGACACGCGCTCCGAGAGCGGCAGGAAGTGCGAATCCATTTTCGCGGCGGTAGAAAAAGACGCCCAGCGCCCCAGTCAGCACGATGCCGAGAAATGGGATCATGCCGATGAAAACGCCGAGCACACCGGCCTTGAGCGCAGCCCGAACGGCAATTCCCCTGTCGATCGTTCCGGCCATCGTGCTTCCGAATGGCTGCCTCGGAGACGAAACCAGCCCCGTCTCTGCGGGAATCTCCGGAGGAGCCTCGTCCGGCGCGGGTTTCAAGTCCGCGCCAATTTCAGCATCCGGAATCGCCACCTGCACGTGTATTTGAGGGGCGCGGCATTGCGGACAAAACGGCCGCCCGTCCTCGACCGTGGTCCCACATTGTTGGCAAGGGTGTTCCACGTCTTTGAAGCTAGCGCACAACGAACCCCGAGAGCAAGGCAGGGCCATTGAATCATTGAGTCATTACGTCATTGAATCATTGGGTGATCTGGTAAGGAGGGACGATTCCATGATGCAATGTCTCAATGCCTCAATGCCTCATTCAGATCGTATCGTCCGAGCCCGAGTGCATGCGCACATAAACCAGGGCAAAGCGGGTTCCCGGGCTGTGGGGCTTCACGGCAACGACGTGCTGGTTCCCCTCTGTGCCCACCTTCAACTCCACCGAATCTCCGCCGCCGCTGTTCCCGCATGAGACCGGCTTCGACATGTCATCCTTGCCGGCTTTGGTTTCTACGCTACCGCCGTGCCAGGCGCCGCGGCACTGGATGGGCTTGCCATATTTCTGCAGCTCTTTGTCGTAGTAGGCGATGATTTTGTCGGGAGCGTCGTCGGAGACGAACTCTGCGGCCACCACTTTCAACGAGAATCCCATCACCGAAAGATTTACATTGGCGCTCTTCTTGTCGTCGCTGTCGTCTTTCGGTGCCGGCTTCGCGCCGGGATAGAGCGCCAGCCCAGCGTCGCGGATGTCGGCTTGATCGCTGACGTGCAAATCACCCATGGGGGTCTTGATATCAACGTGCTTCTCGCCATCCTTGCCCTTGTCGTTCGTATTGATGCTGCAAGCGGGAAGCACCGAGAGCGCGGCCAACAGCGCGGCCCAAGAAAGTCTTACGATCACGTTACGGCTGAACATTTTAACGCTGGACATTTTAACGCTGGACATGGGAGGAACCTCCTGAGCTGGGTTGGGCTGAAATTGGCCGGGCAGGGCGCTCGATCCCCTCGCCTCGGGATGCGATGCCCGGAATCGTAACCGGCAGATGACCACTGATCGGGATTTCGCCGAATATCGCTTTCACGGCAGCAGATTCCGACACGGTTGCATTGGAGAACGCGCACACATAATTCTGGATCGCGGGGAAATCCTGCACCACATAGGGATTTCCCATGGCGAGTACTACAGTACGCTTGGCGGCGCTGTCGAGAATCGCCGTAAGCAAAGATCCTGTAGCCTCGTCCATGGCGACGGTATTCCTCAAACCTCCTCCAGCGGCACGCATCGCCTTGCCCGCGGTCGGAACCACATACACTGCGGCGATTACGTGTTCCGCCGCTTCCACCGCTTCAATCACGGGCGCCTTCATGCCGGCAGCCGAGCGCGCATCCACATAGATCATGCGGGCGTCAGGCACACGGGCTAGAATCTGGCGTTCGAGCATACGTCCGGAATCGGCGCGCAGGTCGTCGGAAAAAATCACCACTACGAGACGGTTGCTCACCTCTGTCAATGATTGATACGGAAGCCCGGCCACAGGAGTTCCAAAAGACTGCAGCGGGATCACTTTGCCGTTGTCGCGGATGAGGGTAATCGCTTCGTCGGCAATACGCTGGCCGGCGGCCAGATTCTCCGGTTTCGCAATCTCGCTCGAGAGTCGGTCAGGGTCCACCAGGCGCGCCTGGTTCAAACCGAGAGAAGCCTTAAGCTCCAGAATCTTGCGCACGGATTGATCGAGCCGCGGACGGCTGATTTCGCCGCTATGCACCGCTTGCAGCATCGAGCGATAACTGGCGCCGAGATCGGCTGGAATGATCAGCATGTCATTGCCGGCTTCGAAGGATTCGACCGCGGCCCGGCCGATATCCTTGGCGTAGATGCGCGTCAGCCCCGCCATGTCGAGGGCGTCGGTCACGACGATCCCTTTGAATCCCAAGTCCTCTTTGAGCAGTCCGGTCACAATCGCCTTGGAAGTTGTAGCCACCCGGTTGGGCTCGGCGTCGAGAGCGGGAACGGTTACGTGCGCCACCATCACAGCGTCGACCCCTGCCTCAATCGCGCGCCGGAACGGCGGCAGTTCGACCTCATCGAGGCGTGCCCGGTCGCCAGTGACTTCAGCGAGGCCAAGATGAGAATCGGCAGCGGTGTCGCCGTGTCCGGGAAAGTGTTTGGCCGTCGCCAGCATGGAGCCTTCGTGAGCGCCCCGAATGTACGCCGCCACGAAATCGCCCACCTGCTTCGGGTCTTCTCCGAACGAGCGCGTGTTAATAATGGGATTCGCCGGGTTGGAATTTACGTCGGCAACGGGAAAGAAATTCCAATGCACTCCAACGGCCCTCGCTTCGAGCGCCGTGATGCGTCCAAAGGCCTCAGCATTTTCCGTTTTGCCGGTAGCTCCAAAAGCCATCGCATGGGGAAAGACAGTAGCGCCATTCAACCGCATCGACACACCGCGCTCGAAGTCTGCCGCCACAATAAGGGGCAGCTTGGAGGATTTCTGCAGCCGGTTGAGCAGCTCGGCAGCGACATCGGGTTGGCTTTTGAGCAGGACCGGGCCATCCACCGGTACGCTCATGACCAGGGCTCCAATGTGATATTTGCGGATGTTGTCGCGCATCTGAATATAGAGGGGGTCGGCATCGTTCAGAAATTGCGCTCTCACAAAGATCGCGAAGAGTTGGCCGACTTTTTCTTCGGGCGACATCTTGCGTAACGTCTTGTCGACCCACTTCTGTCCGGCTCTGTCGACATGGATGGGACCGGGCTGCAGAAAGCGGTCCTTGCTCGTGTCTTTAGCAAAGCAAAGCGCCGCGGCCAGCAGGAGCGCGATCGGCAGAAGATGTCGGAGCATGCAATTCACAATAGCAAAAGTTGAAATTGCACGCGAACTCTCTCAAATTTCTCCTTCAACAATTGCAATGCCTTCCGCCTGAATCGCCGGCTCGTCGCCAAACCCGGCCAGCCAATGCACATCTGGTTCTCGCCGGAACCATGTGATCTGGCGCTTGGCATAGTTACGATGTGCCTGTTGCGCCGCGGCGATTGCCGATTCCCGATCCAGTTCGCCGCGCAAGAACTGCATCGCCTGCTTGTATCCGAGCGACGCGAGCGGGCGCGCTTCGTCGCCATACTTTGCGAGAAGCCGTTCCGTCTCGGCGATCAGGCCTTCGTCAAACATCTTCGCGGCCCGCTGGTTGATGCGGACATAAAGAACTTTGCGCCCCGGATTGAGCCCGAGACGCAGAACGCGAAAGCCGCGCAGCGGTTCGCGTCCCTGCTGCCAGAGTTCGGTCATATTTCGAGCCGAGGTTCGAGCCGAGGTTCGGCGCGAAACCAGGCACACTTCAATCGCCCGGATCATCTTCGGAACGTCATGGGCGTGAATGCGGCTCGCTGCCGAAGAGTCGAGCCGCCGCAGGATGCGGTGCAAGTGCTCGCTCCCGCACTTCTCGGCGCGTGCGCGCAGTTTGCTGCGCAGCTCTTCGGACCGCTGCGGGCCGGAAAAAAGTCCTTCGAGCAAAGCGCGCAGATAGAGTCCGGTTCCGCCGCTGACGATGGGCAAATGTCTTCGCTGCCCGTCTTCGCTTAAGGCTCTCTCGCGCAGAACTATTTCGCGTAGAATCTGCCGCGCCTGGCGCGCATATTCTCCCGCGCTGACGTCGGCAAGCGGATCCACGCAATCCAGCAGGTGATGCGGAACTTCCGCGCGCTCGGCCGCACTGGGCTTGGCCGTGCCGACGTCAAATTCGCGGTACATTGCAACCGAATCGCAGTTGACAATTTCTCCGCCGAAGCGCCGCGCGATCCCGAGCGCCAGCGCCGTCTTCCCGCTCGCCGTGGGACCAAGCACGACGACGAGCAGCGGCTCGCGATTTAGCCCAGGCGGCTTCGGCAACCCCGGCAACTTCAGCGCGCGTTCCAAGGAATATACCGCCAGTAGCGGATGATGGTGAGAACGAGCAGTAGAACCGCCATGAGAAGCAATCCGGTGGCTTCGGCGGCGTAGATGGAATGGCGGTGCTGATGCTTGTTGTCCTGATGCTGGTTGTGCTGATGCTCGTGGTCGGCCGCCGGCTTCGGGGGAACGGGGGAGTTCACGCGGCTATTGTAGCCGTTTCGTTGGTCGATAGTCGTTAGTCGTCAGTCGATGGTCGGCAGCAAACGCCGTTCGCACCCATTCATCGCGAACGACCAACGACCAACGACGAACGACTAACGACGAACGACTAACGACCAGCGACTGCCTCGCGGTACACTACGGGCGCGCCGTCATGCCGATGCCTCCCTCCAGCAGCGAATGCAGGCTTCTGCGCTTTGGCGTCTTTGAAGTCGACCTGGCCGCCGGAGAGCTGCGCAAAAACGGCGCTCGCATCCGGCTTCAGGAACAGCCGTTTCAAGTGCTCGCTGCCCTGCTGCAGAATGCCGGTCAAGTGGTCACGCGCGATGAGCTGCGCGAAAGAATCTGGCCCGCCGATACCTTCGTCGATTTCGATCACAGCCTGAACACCGCCGTGAACAAGATTCGCGAGTCGCTGGGCGATTCCGCATCGAGTCCCCGCTTCGTCGAAACCCTGGCCCGCCGCGGTTATCGCTTTATCGCCCCGGTCGAAGGCGTCGCGGCGGCAGCAACAGCATCCACGCAACCAGGCCCGGAGTACGTTGCTCTGCGACAGAATGATCTCGCGACGCCGACAGCCACGAGCGCCCTGCATCCCGAACTGCACGTACCCATTCCCCGGCGCGGATTGGTGCGCGCGCTTTTCGCGCTCATTCAGGCGATGTATCTCATCTTCTACCTGAGCGGTCTCGCTGGCCTGCACGATGCGGATCGGGTCGCGAGCAGCTTTCTCCCGGGCTGGCGAGCGCTTTTCATCGTGGGCGCAGTCCTGGTAACCGGAGCGGTGGGAATCCCGCTGCGGTTCTATTTGCTGTCCGCAGTCGCCTTCGATTTCCGCAAACTGGCCGGGACATTCGGACGCCTATTCCCGTTTGTTCTCGCGCTGGATGAGCTCTGGGCCATCGCGCCGTTCCTCCTGCTGCCGCAGATCGGAGTGGGCCTGGCGTTCGCCGCAACTGCCGCTTTGCTCTACGTTCCCTTTTCGGAGAGAACTCTGGTCCGCCTGGCTTATCAACTGGAGAGCTGAGATCTCCTTAAGGTTTCTCTGCGACTTCCCTGGTTTTTGTGCGTGTTTCAGTTGCTCCCGCAAAACAAACGGGGCGGAAAGAACTTTGTCCGTTTTCGCCCCGAATCAGCGCATTACCGGCGGCAGGTCGAAGAGAGCGAGGCCTCAGGGAGTAACCGTGAGGAAAAGGGGCGGAGCCTCGCAATCGGTCCCTGAAGCATGGAAGAAATACATGGCAGCGGTGAGGTAGTGCGCCACGGGGTCCGCGCCAACCATCGCCAGCCGATCCAGCGGCGTTCCCTGGTCGGCTTCCGCCTTGGAGCGAGAATTCTGCGGATCGGTCTTGTGGCAGGCATCCGTGTAGTCCGGAAAATCCACATATAACTTCAAGCCGAGGAACTTCGTCGTATCGCGGAAACCCTCACGGGAGTGGGTGTGGCACATGTCTTTCGGATCGTCGGATTGCGCTGGCTCAATCGCAAACCGAATGGTTGGGGTCTCGAGCTGGAAAAGCAGCGGGTTGAAGTTACCGGTATCCGGAGTGCCCGCCAACGAAAAACCATTCAGGCTGCTGACGTTGTATCGGAACGACACGAAGCTTGCGTAATTCTGCTCTGTCGACGCATCGGGAGGATAGCTGGGACCGACGCGACTACGGAATCTCTTGGCCGCAACGTATGCCTCGGGCTTGGGCAGGCGAATGACGTAGCGCCCCGACTTGTCATCGAGCGCGTGTTGCAGGCTCTTGGCGTCGATCTTCGCCTGCGCAAAGCTGGGATCGAGCGCCCCCGAAAAGGCGGGGCCATGGGCCGGGACGGAAAGATCGTAAGTGCCCGCCGCCAGCGTCGAGTCATTGGAGGCGGCCACATAAAGATCGCGGTGCAGTTTCGTCTTGGGCGCGAGCGCCAGGACACTGTTGCTGTCTTTTGGGTCATCAACGAAGGCCCACGGACCTTCGAAAACTACGAAAACCTTCTCGGTGCTGGCCACCGCCGACTGGGTCGCGGCTGGCGCTGGTGGTTGTTGGGATCGTTGACATGCGCTCAGGAAGGACACAGCCAGAACAGCACTGGCCAGCGCAACCGTCATGCTGGTGAAGTAGCTGCGGGTTTTCATTGGTTTCTCCTGTTCTGTTTAAGAGGTTAGGGCCGTCCGTACGCTGCAAACGCCGACCAGTAGTAGGGATGAGATGTGCGCGGATTGGCCAGCATTTTCCGTGAGGTCAGGCGGGTAGCATCGGAAACGGTCTGGCCAGCCAGCGCATTGTGATAAAAGTCTTCCACGAATCCTCGCGTTTCGGCGGAGTCCACTGCCCACCGGCTCGCCACCACGTGCGGTACACCCGCACGGAGAAGAGCATCCGTAACGCTGTCGAATCCGCCTGAGCCGCCGCTGCCGGACGCGGTGCTGCAGGCCGAGAGCACCGCCAACTGCAAGCTTTGCAGCCGAAGTTGCCGCACCGCGGCTGCGTCCAGCAGGCGGAGCGTGTTCGCTTGTCCGTTTCTCCCTTCCAAAACCAATCCCGTCCCTTCGGGAGTGGCGAGCGCATGTCCGGCAAAGTGGAAAACTGCAGCTCCGGGCAGTTCGCTCCGCAGCGCGCTGAGCGTGGCTTCTCCGCCTTTGAGCACGCGCGCGGAACGAAAGTCGCTGGCGACGGCGTCCGCTTCCTCGGCCACATCGGGCAGAGGAATGAGTCCATCCGCCGCAGATGAAGCGGTGCTGCCCACCACCAGGGCCGGCAAGTCCGCCGAAATGCCGGTGTCGCTGCGCAGCCGCGCCTGCGAATCCTGACCCAGCGAATGCACCACGCTCGCACGTTCCACCAGATAGTGATCGTTCGCATCAAGCAGCGCTTCGAAGGGCACTCGTGCCAGCCACCCATCCGCCTCGATCACCAGCGTGCGTCCCGGCACGAGTTGTTGTTCCACCGGAGCGATAAGCGCCCCATACAGGCTGCGCGCGTCCCGGCGCAAGGCGCTCAGCTCTGACTTGGGATCGGAAGACAGGTCGTGAAACCTTTCCGCTAACTCTTGTAGGTCCTCGGTAAGTTTCGGAATCCAGCGCGCGTTTGTGCCACGGTCGTCATAGACCCAGATCGCCAGGCCGTCCGGCAGTACGGCGTAGGCGATCACCGTCTCTTTAGCCATGAGAGGAAGGCGAGACGCCAGCCGCGACAGGTCCGGCATCGGCGGGTTGGGCATAGTTCGATAGGCGGTTCGATAGGCGGTTCGGCGCTCGGTTGGATACGAAGTTCGGTAGGCGTAAGAATCTCCAGCCACCCGTTGGGGCGCTCCCAGGTACCACTCATACGTCTCGAGCGCATCCTGCGAACGGCCCTGCTCCATCTCTGCTTCGATAAGTGCGAGATAGGCCGGGGCCGCGTCCTTGCTCCAGCGCGTACGTTCCGCTTCGGACCTGAGAGTCGAAAGGCTCTGCTCTGCCAAAGCCAGCGCTGGCCGGAGGGCTTGCTCGGCTTCCGCCTCACGATGCCTGCCCAGTTGCAACTCGCCCAGGGTGGAATAAAACATCTGCACGAGATAGTTATTGGAAAGCGGGCGGACTTGCTCCTGTATTCCCGTCAGACGTGCAATGGCATCATCGAACTGGCCCTGATGCGCCTCCAATTGAGCGCTTCGGATCCCGTTCTCCAGAGCGTCGTTGCGACTGGCCTCGGTGCGCGGAGCAGCCGCAAAAAGCCTGCCCGCCTCGGCGTATTGCTGCTCCGCAATTTGAGGCAGACGGGCGGCCGTCGCTGCATCAGCCATCGCATTGTGCGCCATGGCGCGCAATAGCAGATTTTCATCGGGGTCGATCAATGCCACCGCTTCGCGCCAGATGGCCACCTGCAGGTTCGGCCGACCGGCAGCTTCGGCGGCATCAGCCAGCCCGGTATAGAGGCTGTGCCCACGCCGGCCGGGAAACTGCCCTGACCAATAACGCTCCAGACCCATGTTGGCGATTGCCGAAGCGCTGGGTTGGTCACCGGTAGCAACCTTGTCCTCCGCAGCAAAAACGACCGCTCGCAGATAGAGGGCCTCGTACCCGCTCGTCCGGGCAAGATCCATGGCGCCACCCGTGGCCTTTTCGTCCGCGCCGATGTCGCCCATCAGAAAGGAACAGACGCCCTTCTCCAGCCCCAGCTGAATCTGCAACCAAGGGTAAGAGTAGGTCTCCGATTCTGTCAGCGCGGTGGTTGCCTGCTGCCGGCAAGCTTCGCTCCGTTTCGCCATCTGCGCCGCGAAAGTCTGTTCGAACTGCGCGCGAAGCATGCCCGCCTTGTTGCCCGAAGCGCGAAATAGCCGTTCGGCAAGCTCAGCCTGTTCGCGGGAGACGCCATACTCGGCGGCGTCATTGGCCTGGACGGCGCGGGCCAGCGCGGTTGCCGCTTGCGGAAAATGTGGCGCCGAGGAACCACGCAGAAGATCAGCCAGCCATCGGTCGCCGTGTTGCTGGCGGGTCAGCTCCGCCAAAAAAAAAAGCGCCTGCAAGGCGCTCGAATCCGCATCGGCCCTAGCCGCGGGAAAAGCCTGGGGCAACCAGGAGCGCACGGCTTCGTGCAGATATTCCTCGATCCGCTGGTCGACTTCGGAGCTGAGGCTTGCGCTGGCCATAGCGCCCATCTGGGTGGGAGACAGCAGCGGCGTCACCTTGCTGCCATGCTCTTTCAACTTTTCCCGCACGGCGTTGGCCCGGTTGTGAGCTTCTTCTGCCCACTGCGAGCCCGCATCCACGCGCAGGTAATGCTCCCAGTCATCGAGCGCCTGTTGATAAAGGAACTCTTGTTCCGCGACGATGGCGCGATTAAAAAGCGCAACCGGATCGTCGGGGTGCACCTTCAAGGCCCGGCTTAGATACTCGTAAGCAGCGCCGAAATCATCTTTCCGGTCTTCCTGTTGGGCGCGCTGGAAGTAAGCGGTCGCAAGATCGGTCAGCAGAGCGGGCGAACCCGGGTCCAACTCCAGGGCGCGGCGCAAAGCTTCCACGGCCGCGTCGTACTTGCCTTCCAGCACGTCCGCCTGCGCCTGCGCCTGAAGCCACGAAGGATCGGAGGGATGGGATTCGAGTTGGCTGGCAATCAACGCTTCCGCTTTCAAGAGCGCCGCCGGACGGCTGGTAAAGGAGGCTGCCGGTCCGCGCGAAACGCGCAAAGGCGCATAGTCGGCGCCGGCAATCCTGAGTTCCAGGGTGCGCTTCTCAGTGTAAGCGCGGGCAAGGAGGCGTTCGGCTGCTGCGGGCTGATTCCGATGGACTGTCACCCACTGGACTATTGCCCACGATCCCACGCCAACCACGGCGAGAAGAGATGCTGCCGCCATCGCGACCCGCGGAACCGCTAACCATCTCTTCCACCACGGTGTGGATTCCCCATCTGGCTCCGAATGCGGAGCCCCGGTGATTCGCTGGGCCAGTTCCTGCTGCCACTCCAAGTTCGCGCTCCGCAGGGTCGCGATCTGCTTCCGCTCCGCCTCCGTGATCTCCCCGTTCAGATCGATCAGCTCCGTGACCGCTCCGTGCAGCTGCGGACCACAATAGTCACAGCGGCTGGCATGTTCAATGTAGGCGAGTGTCTGGCCGGGCGGTGTCAGCCCACCGGCAATCTCACGCCACACTTCTCGGTCCGGACAATCGCCCTGGCGCGGTGCCGACTCAGCCGGTCTCATGCTCTTCAGTTGGCGATCCAGCAACGCCAGCCCCTCAAATCGCTCCCGGCAAGTCGAACAGACGGCGAAATGAGGATGCAGATCCGCCGCGTCCAGCACGGATCCCTCGCCGCAACGGGATTCCTCCAGCAGTTTTGCCAGCTCATCATTTCCGATATGCCCGTTGGGACTTTCTTCCAAAACTAACTCCCCAATCTCTTAGAACGATTTTGCCGACTCAGAACCTTCACTTCGCGGTGCGGACTTGAACTCATAATGTGACCGCGAATCATTGTCGCTAGGCGCATGAGCACGCTTTCCACCCCCTCCGTCGTCAGTCCGATCGAGGGGATGGCCGCGATCTCACTGGCGGTAAGTCCTTGCCGATGGCGAAGCCAAAATATCATGCGCTTTCTATCCTGGTCCTTCCCCGCCGTAACCTGTCTCAGTGCCTTGTCGACCTGCTCCAACTGAAGACGCTGGCTCACCGCCTCAAAGCCGTCGGCGCCAGCCATTCTTGGCTCCATTTGGATTGGTTCGATGATCGCTTCCGTTTGGCTTGCCCCCCGCTTTGCGGCCAGCGCAGACTTGAAATGATCGTGGACGACATTAGCCGCAACCACCTTCAAGAATCCATAAATGGAATCTTCTTGCCGCGGCTCGAACTGCCGCAGCAAACGGCTATCGTTTTCGCAGAGCTTCAGGTAGGTATCCTGGATCAGGTCGTCCAGTTGCGAACGTGGCGGCTCGCCCCAGTGGCGGGCGGTCCTCATCACCGCCGCGGCTATGACCACTTGGAATCGCCGGATAAACTCGGCCCACGCCCTTTCGTCTTTCGAGCCCGCGCACGCTCTGACCAATTCTGTCGACGACAACTTAGCGCAGCGCCCCAAATGTCCACTCCAGGTTCGGGTGGATTCTACAACAGTCGCGCCACCAGCATCGGCAAAAGATTCGCTGCCCTTGCCGATTGATTCGTGTAGAGACGGGGCTTGCCCCGTCTCAGACTGCTGAATAACTCTGGTTCGAGCAGGTTTTTGGGTAGGGCAGGCCTGCAAAGGCTGCGGAAAAAGTCCGGTTTCGGATCAGGGTATCGCTTTAGCGATACCGTAAGTCCTTCAAAATCAGACGCCCCTTTAGGGGCAGGACAGGGGAAATCTACCTTTTCCGCAGCCTCTTCAGTGCATTCGTATCAACGCGCCTTCAGGCGCTGGATTGGGCGCTGCAGTTACCCCAGCCTGCTAGGCCAGCAGTTTCGCCGCTTCCTTGGCGTAGTAAGTCAGAATGATGCTCGCCCCCGCGCGGCGGATGCTGAGTAGCGACTCCATCATCACCCGCTCCCGGTCGATCCACTGGTTCCGGGCCGCGGCCTCGATCATCGCGTACTCGCCCGATACCTGATACGCCGCCAGCGGCAGGTCGAAACGGTCCCGGGCCGCGGCAATCACATCCAGGTACGGCATGGCCGGCTTCACCATGATCATGTCCGCACCCTCTTCAATGTCCAATTCGATCTCCCGCATCGCCTCGCGAATGTTCGCCGGGTCCATCTGGTAGGAACGGCGATCGCCGAACTGCGGCGCCGAATCCGCTGCCTCACGGAACGGTCCATAGAAGCCAGAAGAGAACTTCGCCGCATAGGCGAGAATCGGCGTATTTTCGAAGCCCGCCTCGTCGAGCCCCGCGCGAATCGCTCCCACCCGTCCATCCATCATGTCCGAGGGCGCGATGATGTCCACACCCGCCCGCGCCAGCGAAACCGACGTGCGCGCCAGCAACTCCAGGCTCGCGTCATTTACGATCTCGAACTCCGCCGTACCTGGTGGCGCCGCAGCGGCCGCGCCCAGCGATTGCGCTCCCGCTCGCACGATGCCGCAGTGCCCATGCGACATGTACTCGCACAGGCAGACATCACCCATCACCACCACGTCGCGCACCTCACTCTTGATGGCGCGCGCCGCCTTCTGCACGATGCCATCCTCCGCCCAGGCGCCCGTCGCCACTTCATCTTTTTTCTCCGGCAGCCCGAACAAAATGATCGACAACACTCCCAGTGCGCGTGTCGCACGCACTTCCTTCACCGCCTCGTCCACCGAAAGGTTAAAGACTCCGGGCATCGAGCGCACTTCTTTCCGAATCCCCGTTCCAGGGCAAATAAACAGTGGATACACGAACGATTCGGGCGTAAGCCGGGTCTCGCGGACCAGCGCGCGCAACGTTTCAGTGCGCCGCAAACGGCGCATGCGGTTAGTGGGGAATGCCATAATACGAATTCTAGCAGTTTGCCGCCCGAACCGACTGAAGGTTACCTCAGTAACCTCAGGTAACCAGCCCGTGATCTAAACATCTACTGGCAAACGTCATATCATCAAAAGAAGTGTCTCGGCTGCAAATTTCGGCGCTCTTCTGCGGAGCGGGTCTACTGCTGGCCTTTGCTCTGGCTCCGATAGTGTTCCCCGGCCCCTTCTTTCGTGTGGCCATGGGAGATTTGGTCCCACTGCTGGTTATCGCGGCCGCTTTCATCGTCTCCGCCAGAAACGCCTTCGACAGCCGAGGGCATACACGCCTGTTCTGGGGTTTGATGACGGCGGGCATGGCCATGTGGCTTTTCAACCAGGGATGCTGGACGTGGTTTGAAGTGGTGCTGCGCAAGCCGTTGCCCGAACCTTCCCCGGGGGCGATGGCAATGGTCTTGTTCCTGCACATTGTTGCCATCATTGCCGCGGTGGCTATCCGCCCCCATCAGGCCGATGAGCGCGAAGGTCTGTTGCCCAGCACGTTGAACGTCCTCATCCTGCTGGTGTGGTGGATCGTGGTCTATGCCTTCTTCGTTTTTCCCGAGAAATACATCGTCGCCGATGCCGCGGCGTACAGCCTGCACCGGGGTCTCCTGTATCGTGTCGATGAAGTGATCCTGATTGCCGTGTCAGCATCGGCATTCTTCAGCAGTTCCGGATCATGGCGCAAACTCTATCGCAACATTTTTTTCGCCACCGTTCTCTACACATTTTCTGGGGAAGCACTGAATGCGGCTGTCGTGCGCGGCGTCTACAAGACTGGCGGAATTTACGACGTTCCCTTCCTCGCCGCTGTGCTTGGCTTCCTCTGGGTCGCCGTCGCCGGCCGGCAGTGCCTGCGCGATACCCAGATGATGCCTTCGATATCGCGTCCCAGTTTCCCAGTCGCTCCTCGGCTTGCGAAACTCGCCCTGCTCTCTCTCCCCCTCATGGGATATTGGGCGTTCTTCCTGAGCCACGATCAGCCTTATCTGCGCCAGGTTCGCTTTACCGTGGCCATGGCCGGCGTCGGCGTCCTGGCCTTTGTCGTCTTCCTCAAACAACACCTCATGGACCAGAGGCTTCTGCAGTTGCTCAAGCATTCGCGCCGGAGCTTCGACAATCTTCAGCGCCTGCAGGGAAGAGTGATCCAACAAGCCAAACTGGCTTCGCTCGGAGAACTGGTCGCGCTCGCCGCCGGCGAACTGGAGTTCCCGCTCTTGGCCATTCTGAGCAGCTCCGAACGCATGGCCGCCAGCAGCAACCTCAGCCGCGAGCAGCTCTCCAACGCGCAGAAAATCGGCCAGCAGGCCCGCCGCACTCGCGAACTCGTCAGCGATCTGCTCAGCTTCGCCCAGCAGACTCCGGGAGAAAAAGGTCCTCTCGAATTGAAGCCCCTCTTGCAGCGCGCGGTTCAGATGGAAGGATTCAAGCTCCAAAGCAAGAGCATCAGCCTGACCGTGGAAAGCAACGATCCTCTGCCTCGCGTCCTCGGCAACCCCAACCAGCTCTTGCAGGCCTTTCTTCAGATCATTGAGAACGCCGTCGACGCATTGCAGGAAATCGGCGGCGGGCGTCTCCAGGTCTCCCTCTGGCGCGAAGCCGACGAAGTGGTGGTCCAGTTTGCCGACTCCGGCCCCGGCCTGCGCGATCCCGAGCGCGTCTTCGATCCTTTCTACACCACCAAGCCGGTCGGCAAAGGCACCGGCCTTGGACTCAGCGCCACCTACGGCGTAGTTCAGGACCACAAAGGACAAATCACCTGCTACAACCGCCCCGAAGGCGGAGCCGCATTTGAAATCCGCCTCCCCGCGCTCAAAGCCAACTTCCCCCTCGCCGAAGCCGCCCGGGCCTGAGCCTGCGGAAAAAACGCTTTATCCTCCGCTCGCCACCATCGCATCCGCCACTCGCGCCGCCTCCACCGCAAATCGCACATCGTGGGTACGAATGATGTGCGTTCCTTTCAAGATCAAACCTGTTTCTGCCGCCAGCGTCCCGTAAAGCCGCTCCCCAACCTCCGCATCCTTGCCATCGCGCGCCAGTATTCGCCCGATAAATGATTTCCGCGACACTCCTGCCAGCAGCGGAAATCCCATTTTCTGCAGCTCGCCGAAGTGCGCCAGCAACGGATAATTCTCCTCGAAACGCTTCCCGAACCCAAACCCCGGATCCAGCACCAGGTGATCGCGCTTGATCCCCGCCAGTGTCGCCGCCTGCGACCACTGCAGCAAATCCCGCTTCACCATCAGCACCGGATCCCCAATCGGCGGCAGCGCCCGCCACTCCTCCGGCCGCCCGCGCGTGTGCATCAGCACCGCTCCCACTTTGAGCTCAGCCAGCGTTTTCGCCATCTTCGGATCCCACCGGAACCCACTCACGTCGTTCACAACCTCCGCCCCGAGTTCCACCGCCGCCCGCGCCACGCCCGCTTTATACGTATCGACGCTTACCACCGCATTCGGCCGCCGCCGCTTCAAGTCGCGGATCACCGGCAGCACCCGCCGGCGTTCTTCTTCTTCCGACACTGGTTCCGGCGCTCCGGGCCGCGTCGACTCCCCGCCCACGTCAATGATCGTCGCGCCTTCGTCGAGTAACTGCTCGGCTCGGACCACCGCCTTCTCGGCATCGATGTAGAGCCCCCCGTCGGAAAACGAGTCGGGAGTTATATTCACGATGCCCATGATCAGAGTGCGCCGCCCCAACTCAAGAATTCGAGAGCCTACATTCCATTGAAAGATCGCTCGCATGTTCCGGCTATTCTAATGGAACGAGCCCGTTTTTTCGGGTGTTACAATCCACAGAATGCCTCGCCGGCGATCAGTTGCGCGTCTGCTTCCCATCGTCCTGCTGCTGGTCGCGCCCCTGCTCGCCGCTCCCGTCAAATCTGCGCCAGCCAAGACTATAGAAGCGCGGCCGTTACAGGATCGCATCGCCGCCGTGCTCAGCGCCCCCGATCTCGCCCGCGGCTTCTGGGGAATCGAAGTGGTTTCTGTCGCGACGGGCGAAACCTTGTACTCCCAAAACGCCGACAAGCTCTTCACCCCCGCTTCGAACACCAAGCTCTTCACCACCGCCGCGGCGCTCGCGCTGATCGGCCCCGACTACAAGTTCCGCACCACCGTCGAAACCAGCGGCACTCTCGACCGCTACGGCCGCCTCAATGGAGATCTAGTCCTCGTCGGCCACGGCGATCCCAATCTCTCCGGACGCGAACTTCCCTACGATCTCCGCACCCAGCGCAACGACGATCCCATTCAAGCCCTCGAAGCTCTCGCCGACGCGCTCGTGCAAAAAGGCGTGAAATTCATCGACGGCGACATCGTGGCCGACGATTCCTACTTCGCCTTCGAGCGCTACGGCGAAGGTTGGAGCCAGGACGATCTCGTCTGGGGCGACGGCGCTCCCGTCTCCGCCCTCGCCATCAACGACAACGTAGTCTTCGTCAACATTTTGCCCGCCGACCGCCCCGGCGAAAAAGCCTTCGTCAGCGTCAAGCCCTTTGCCGATTACTACCAACTCGACAATCGCATCATCACCACTCCCGCCGGCACCGGGCGCAAGTTCTTCGTCAATCGCGAGCCCGGTTCGACCGTGCTCACGCTCTGGGGCAACATGCCGCTCGATGACGCCGGCGCCAACGAAGCCCTAGCCATAGAAGATCCCGCCGAGTTCGCCGCCGGGCTCTTCCGCCAGTTACTCGAGAAACGCGGCATCGTAATCTACGGACACCAGCGCACTCGCCACACCGAACTCGCCACGCTTTCCACTTTCAGCGTGACCGCCGTCGCGCCCGCGCGTGGAGGCAGAGTTAACGACAGAGTTAACGACAAAGACAACGACGGGCAAACGCGTCCGCTGAAAAACAATCAGCCCATCACGCTCGCGAGTTATGAATCGAAGCCGCTGCTGCAGGATGTCCGCGTAATCAATAAAGTCAGCCAGAATCTGCACGCCGAAATTCTTCTGCGCCTCCTGGGACGGGAGCGCGGCAACGCCGGTACGGTTGAAGGCGGCCTCGAGGTTCTCCGCGGATTTCTGACTCAAGCCGGAATCTCCAACGACCAATACGTTTTCTACGACGGTTCCGGACTTTCTCGCCAGAACTTAGTAACTCCCCACGCCATTGTCCAGTTACTGCGTTATTGCTCGACGCAGCGCTGGGGCGCCGCCTATAAATCGACATTCCCAGTCGGTGGCGTGGACGGTTCGCTCTCCGAGCGCCTCAACTCACCCCGCCTGCAAAACCGCATTATGGCCAAAACCGGCTCGCTAGGCGGCGTCAAGGCGCTCTCCGGATACGCCACAACCGATGCCGGTCAAGTCGTCGTTTTCTCGATCCTATCGAATAACTTCAATCTACCCGCCAAGCGAGTTACGGACGCGATCGACGAGTTAGTCCAGGCCATGGTCGACGACGCGTCAGCGGGACACTAGAACTGGTCTCAAAAAAGGTTTTCGGGCACGGCTTCACAGCTTGCGGAAAAATGGGATGTTTTTCTCGTTCCATCTTCTCCGTGAGTTGTTTTTCCGTGCGTTATCACGCCCCGATTTCGTGTTCTCCGGCCATTTCCTCGACCGG
>JBEKIB010000007.1:0-89795 GCA_050011975.1 Terriglobales bacterium
GTGCTCTATTACCTCGGCGTCATGCAGCTGGTAATCAAGGCCGCTGCGTGGCTGATGATCCGGCTGATGGGGGTGAGCGGCGCGGAGTCATTGAATGTGGCCGCCAGCATTTTCATGGGCCAGACCGAGGCGCCGCAGACGATTCGGCCTTTCCTGCCCGACCTCACATATTCGGAGTTGATGACGGTGATGACGAGCGGCATGGCGCACGTTTCCGGGAGCATCATGGCGGCTTACATCGCCTTCGGGATCGAGCCAAAACACCTGCTTAGCGCCGTCATCATGACCGCTCCCGGCACGCTCCTGATGGCCAAGATGCTGGTGCCCGAGACCGAAGTGCCGAGAACCGCCGGTCGCGTTGTGATGAGTGAGGAAGAAGTAGAGGTGGAGAAAAATGAAAATCTGCTGGGCGCCATCGCGCGCGGCACCACCGACGGTTTACACATGGCGCTGAACATCGCCGCCATGCTGATTTCGTTCCTGGCATTGATCGCCTTGCTCGATGGAATCATGGGGGGGATTCACGCCCACATGGCATGGTTTCCCTCAAGCCTCGAGGCCATACTCGGCGTGTTGTTCGCGCCCATCGCATGGGTGATTGGAATTCCCTGGCATGATTGCCGTCTGATTGGCAATCTTCTCGGCGTACGCATGGTGCTGAATGAACTGGTGGCGTTCTCCATGCTTGGCCCGCAAAAGGCCGTGCTTGATCCGCGCTCGTTCACCATCGCGACCTTCGCGCTCTGCGGCTTCGCCAACTTCAGCTCCATCGGAATTCAAATGGGCGGCATCGGCGCGCTCGCTCCGAACAAGCGCGGCGAACTGGCTCGGCTGGGCATTCGCGCCATGCTGGCCGGAACCATGGCCAACCTGATGTCGGCTTCGATTGCCGGCATGCTGTTGTGAGGGGCGGAAATCAGGCGCGCGTTTGAGTTAGTTTTTCGAGGATTTCGTCAGTAGTAACCAGCCTTGCTCCCAGGCTCTGCAGATCAGCAAGTGTTTTGTTCCCGACTTCCGGGGCCAAGGTTTCAATGGCATCGCGGACCACGGTTACCCGCCGCTTACGCTTCAGCAACCCCTTAACCGCGCAACTGACGCAGTATTCCGTTACCACTCCAAACACCACGAATTCGGCAGTGTTTCCCAGACGCTCCACCAAACTGTTCGCATGGTGAGTCTCAAAAATATCCAGCGTCTGCTTTTCCAGGATGATTTGCTGGTACTTGAAAAGATCTTCCGGCAACTTGGCGTTGGCATCGTTTTCCACCCGAACGAAGTTTTTCGCTAGCGCTTCGGGAACAAGTTCCGCTCCAGCCGTGCCTTTCAGGCAGTGCGGCGGAAAGTGCTTGAACTCAGGATCGGTCGCGGGATGAAAGTCTCCATGCGAAACCAGGAAAACCTCGCCGCGCCGCGCCGCGTCCGTCAGCTTGCGAATGTTGGGCAGAAGCTTCTCCGCTCCGGGAACGTAGAGCTTGCCACCGGGCAGCATAAAATCAGCCTGCACATCCACTTCCCAAAAAATGTAATCACGAGATGGCATTCCACTCTCCGTCGTGTCGATGGCTGTAACAAGTCATCTCATAATGGACCGAAGAAGTAAAACGGTGGCTCCCTCAAAGGCTAAAGAGTGTGCGTGAGAACTGGGTCGTCCCTCCAGGGCTTGAATCATTTCGCCCACTCTCCCAGTGCTGAACGCTGGGCTAAGCTGGATCGCCCCCCGGGGCTGGATTCTCGAGAGTTCGGACGATGTGGAATTTCAGTATCACCCTGTTGTACGGCACTTGCCGCGCGTTCTGGCCCGTGCCCAATCGCATCCCGGCAAGGTCGGCGGGGCACCATTCTCGGCAAGGATCTCCCCGACAAATTGGTTTGCTCCGCAACTTGTGGTGTGTAATCCTGTTCAGCGTAGACAGATCACGCAACACTGGGAGAGCCCGTATGCGAACTAAACTTGTTCTTGCCCTGATCGTTTTTTGCTTGCCGACCCTCTGGGCCGCCGATGACATTGCGGCCCTCAACGTCAAGGCAGGTCTGTGGGAAGTTACCACGACTCATTCCATGAGCGGAATGCCGGCCATGCCGAACATCCCTCCCGACGCTCTCGCCAAGATGCCTCCGGAGCAGCGCGCCCGCGTGGAAGCCATGATGAAGGGAGGACCCGACGTCCGCAAAGAATGCGTCACGAAAGAGAAACTGGAAAAGCACTCTGCATTCAGCAACAACCGCGGCGATTGCACCCGCACGGTCGTGAATTCCACGGGCAGCAAGCTCGAAGTGAAGTTTCACTGCGAAGAGAACAAGGCGTCGAGCGATGGAAGTTTCGTCCTGGAGGCCGTCAGTTCCGATAGCACCAAGGGCACGATGCACATGGTTACCAACTCCAGCAGCGGCCATGCCATGACTATGGACTTCACCTTCATCTCGAAATATCTCGGCCCAGCCTGCGGAGACGTCAAGTAAAATCCGCGAATGGAGATCACGCTC
Organism: Terriglobales bacterium; assembly: GCA_050011975.1. Taxonomy (GTDB): domain Bacteria; phylum Acidobacteriota; class Terriglobia; order Terriglobales; family Acidobacteriaceae; genus Acidiflorens. Next base: position 2,485 of record JBEKIB010000007.1, read on the forward strand.
GCCCTTGTCAAACATTTTCGGCAAAAAAAAGAGCGCGCAGCGGGCAGGCTGCGCGCTCAAGGAATGCTTGAAGGGTTATCGACCGGCAGCCGTGGCCATCGCTTGTGGCTGGTTCTGTTCGGTTCGACCCACATACATCTTGTAGGACCGGTATATGGCGAACAGCACTGCCAGTAGAGCTGCCAGCGTTGCCAGTCCGCTGATGGTGCCGAAGGTGGAAGCGATCGCAGTCAATCCCGCACCGATTACGTAGTTCGGGAACGACCACAGAAAGACCTTGTGCCAGAGGGCAAAAGGATTGCCGCCTTCGGTGAGACCGATGATGCTGGCTACGGGCGCTGTGTTCGCCAGGAAATATGTGGCTGCGGCCAGCAACAAGGACGTCGTATGCGCTGCCGCATGGGTTCCAAGGATCTGGCTATGGTAGGCCAGGTAGGCGAGCCCAGAGGCGTTCAGCAGTGTGCATGCATTGAATACAAATTGGATTGGTTTCGTTTTATTCCCGCCGGAACTAAAGGATTGCGCGATTGCCGCCGTTACCGCTACGAGCAGACTCGCGAACAATCCCAGTTGCGTGACTCCCAGAAGAATGACGGGCAGATTTCCCGACATCGAGCTCGTTATTCCAGGCAGCTTCACCTTGAAGCGCGAACTCAGAGCGGCTGCGGCTACGAGGAGCAGCAACTGTGGCCAGGCTTGCGTTTGCCATCTGACTACGCCGAACGACAGGGCGCACAGACTCGCAACGGCCACCATTCCGATCATGACTTTGGCTTTAATGGGTAATGTGTTTGTCATGGCAGTCTCCGAATATGGTTGCAGTCGGTTGTCTAGTTGTCTCCTGGGTCGCCATCGCTAAGTGCTGACGTCGTGGTGGCTACGTTGGAAGTTGCACCCCAGACTACGCTGTCGCCAGTAACGGAGGTTGACCCCCAGACAACGCTGGTGGCGCCCCACACTACCGAATTGGCGGAGAGTACGTTCGAACCCCAAACCACTGAAGTTCCCAGACCACTGAAGTCGCACCCCAAACCACGCTGCTGCCGGCGAAAACTGAGTCCGGGGTAGTGTTCTCGACAGTGACAGTGCCGTTCGAGTTAAGGACCGCGGTCTGGGAAAGCGCTAGTCCCGTCGCGAGGTCGGTGTTGCCAAGAGCGGCGTTGATATCCAGATACCCCGCTCCATAGGTGAAGAGGTCATACTCGTTGTTGTAGAGGTTTCCGTGGCTGTCGTGCGACGAGGTGAATTGCCCGACGCCCTTCCACGCTGTCTTCATCAAGCGCGCTTTCACTTGATCGGGAGTCAGCGAGGGGGTCTGCTGCAACATGAGCGCCACCGCGCCGCTCACGAGGGGCGTTGCCATGCTGGTTCCGCTCAATTCGTAGTACATGGCGGTTCCGCTGCTCGGGGCAATTTCATATTGCGGATAGGTTGCGTCGAGTGTGCTGCCCGCAACCCGCAAGGAGACTTGCCGGTTTCCCGGCGCGGTCAGGTCGGGCTTCACAATGTGATCGAGCGTCGTCGGACCTTTGGAACTGTAGCTGGCAATCTGGTCGTCGACGCGCGTTGGCGTCAGCTCAGTCATGGTCGCTCCCACCGTGATAACGGAGGGATCGTTGCCCGGAACGACGATGGTGCCGAAGCCGTCCGTAGGAGCATACCGCCCATCGTTGCCGGCAGCCGCCACCACTACAATGCCGGCCTTCCAGGCGGCTTCCACTGCCTGGTCGACTGGATCGAGGGTGTAGCTCTCGTACACCGGACGTCCCAGCGACATGTTGATGACGCGGATATTGTAGGTACTTTGCAGCGCGATCGCCTGCTCTAGTGCAGCGATCACCTGGCTGTCCGTGCCCGAGCCGTTCAGATCCAGCACGCGCAGGCTAATAAGGTTGACGTTAGGGGCCATCCCGGCGTACGTCGCCGCATAGCCATTAGCTGTGCCGGAGCTAGCGCCGGAGCCACCGATCAAGCCCGCCACGTGAGTTCCGTGTCCGAACTTGTCGGAAGTCGTGGAGTCGCCAGCCACAAAGCTCTGGGTATACACGACGCGGCTGACGCCGCTGGCATTGTTCAGATCGGGGTGAGCTGCGATTCCGCTGTCAATGACGGCCACGCCAACGCCGGTGCCATCGAAACCGTATTGCGAGGCCGCAACGTCTGCCTCGACAGCGGTCACGAACTCTTCGGTCACAGGATTGGCAGCCATCTTTTGCGTACGGTCGGGCGTGACGTAAGAGACGTTGGGATCATTCGCCAATTCCGCCAGCATGCTGACGGGCACGCGCATCATCACTGCATGGATGGTGTGGAACTTCGACTTGATGGTTGCGCCACGGCCCTGCATGGCTTTCAGATGCGCGTCAGAGGGCATCTGGCGATGTTGAACGATGACGGTCACCATCCCGCTCGCGTCCACGCGCTGTTGGACATCTCTGGAGAATTTGGTTGTGCTGGGTGCGCCGTTATTGAGAACCGGCCGGGTGCCGGCATAGGACGGGACTGCCGATAGCACCAGCAGAGCCAGTCCCAGAACTCGGCCCCAAGCAGCACTGAGCGCAGGGGAATTGAGCGGACGGTCTTTGCGTCCGGTTGTGATCTGCGACTTTTGGTTGTTTGTCATAAAAGTTTTGGCGGCGATTGCGATGGACGTATAGCACGTCCTTCGTGCCTGGCCTTTTATGGGCAATCGCGAGGCCAATCGTAATGGGGCTAAGCTTAGTGTTTACAATTACTTGCGTATCAGCGGCAGGTCGGCGCGAAGGGACAATTTGGCCCAACGACCGGGCTCGACGCCGCGGCTGAGGACGTAACTCATTGGAGACAAAGGATGGGCCATCCGGGAAGGTGCTTTGGGACAAAGTGGCCCGATTTCGTAGAGTCAGGTCTCAGTTCCCGGCTCTCAGCTCTCAGTCACCGGCCGAGTTCTTCAGCTGAGAACCGGGAACTGAGAACTTCTTAGTACGCTCCGCGCAAGCGGACAGCAACTACAGCTATGCGTGCGCCGGTGTCGGAGCGAGCAGAGGGCGCAAAGGGGCGCTCAATCCCTGCATCACGCGCTCGAATTGCGGCAGGTCGAGAGACTGGGGCCCGTCGGAAAGCGCGCGCTCGGGACAGGGATGCACTTCGACGATGATGGCGTCCGCTCCGACGGCAATCGCCGCACGCGAGACCGCCCCGATCAAACTCTGCTTGCCGGTGCCATGCGACGGATCGGCCACGACCGGCAGGTGCGAGAGTTCCTTGGCGAGGGCGACGGCGGAAAGGTCGAGAGTATTGCGCGTAGCGGTTTCGAACGTCTTAATTCCGCGCTCACAAAGGGCAACTTGATCATTTCCTCCGGAAAGCAGGTATTCGGCCGCCAGCAGCCATTCCTTCACCGTGGCCGAGGGTCCGCGCTTGAGCAGAATCGGCTTCTTGACGGTCGCGAGCCTGCGCAGCAAAGCGAAGTTCTGCATGTTGCGCGCGCCAACCTGAAGCATGTCGGCGTATTCACAGATCAAGTCCACGTCTTCGGTGCTCATGACCTCTGTGACCACCGGGAGGCCAGTGAGTTCACGAGCTTCGCGCAAAATCTTCAGCGCTTCAACTCCCAGGCCCTGGAACTCGTACGGAGAGGTACGCGGCTTGTACGCTCCGCCGCGCAGCATGGCAGCGCCTGCGCGCTTCACACCTTCGGCAGTCTCCAGCAACTGTTCGCGTGATTCGACTGAACAGGGACCGGCAATGACGACAATTTCCGGGCCGCCGATCTTTACGCCGCCAGTCTTTTTTCCGCCCGTCTCCTCCCCGCCAACGACGACCACCGACCCCTGCGGCCGCGTTTGGCGGCTGACGAGCTTAAAGGGCTGGGCGATCGCGACCACGTTGTCCACGCCGGGCGCGACCGAAAGCGCCTCGATTTCATGGCGGCGCCCACCGCTGCCGACGGCCGCAACAATGGTGCGCTCGGTGCCACGCGTGACGTGCGGCTGGAATCCAGCTTCGCGGATGCGTTGAATGATGTGGTCGATCTGCTGTTCGGTGGCGCTGTCGGACATGTTCACAATCATGGCGATAACCTTTCATTTCCCGCCAAAAAGCAAAAGCCGCGATTCTGTCGCGGCTTTGGCGGAATCTTTGAGCTGTCCTTACTACCCGGGTGACTGGCTCCGATCCTGCACCTCGGCCGCGAATGGAAACCAATAGCGACTAAATAAGCCGAAGGTGCTAAATCGAGTCATAGATATGCTGAACCGTAACCTTTGGAATACTGATATCTTCTGAGATTTGTGGATCTAAGACTAATTACTTAGAGAACTGGCAACGCTGGAGAACGCGTTGTTGGCGTTGCCCCCGATCAGACGCACAGTGCCGATCACCAATACCAGGATGACGGCGAGCATGACGGCATATTCAGCAATGTCTTGCCCTTGTTCGTCCGCACAAACATTGTGGAAAAACTGAACCATAGATCCTCCGGGCCCCGCGAATAGATTTCCAGTGAAACTGGTGCAGCTAATAATGCCGATTCGGACGGTGATTGTCAATCGCTACTAGGGCTGACTTTTCCACTGCCGGCTGTCACGGTCGAAGCCAGAGAGTGAGCCATGGGCAAGGGTTACGGACCTGCCATCACCCACGGTGTTCAGGCTGGCGAACCAGAGCTACCGTTCTGTCGCGTGATAACCTGCCGCTAGTTCCGGGGCGGCTCGATCGCTCAGCAGTTGGCGGGCGGAATGCGCGGCGTAATCGAGCACTCGTCCCGGCAGCACTCCGAGATAAAGAGTAAGCAGCACGCAAACTGTAATGACGAGCGCTGCCGCGGCAGGCACAGGAGTAACTGGAACTTCGCCCCGCGGCTCACGCATATACATCATGACGATGATACGCAGGTAATAATAGGCCCCCACGGCACTATTCAGCACCAGTATGATGGCCAAGCCAACCAGATTCGATTTCAGCGCCGCACTTAACACGTAGAACTTGGCGAAAAAGCCGCCCGTGATCGGAATCCCGATCAAAGACATCAGGAAGAATGTGAAAGTCGCGGCCAGCACGGGCGAACTCCTGCCAAGGCCCGCGTAATCTTCGAGCGTGACGTACTTCTCGCCCACGTTCGCAAAGTGGGTGACGACGGCAAACGCGCCTACGTTCATCGCCGCATAGGCGGCGGTGTAGAACATCGCCGCGGACGTGCCCAGTTCCGGTTGTGCCGCAAACGCGACCAGCAGATATCCGGCGTGGGCGATCGAAGAATAGGCGAGCAGGCGCTTGACGTTGTCCTGCACCAGGGCGCACACATTTCCGAGCGTCATGGTAAGCGCGGCCGAGACCCAGATCAGCCAGAAGCGTCCGGGTGCGTTCGCTTCGAACATGACGCGCAGCAAAATCGCGAAGGCCGCCGCCTTGGGGCCGGTGGACATCAGGCCGACGATCGGAGCCGGAGCGCCTTCGTAGACGTCCGGAGCCCATATATGGAAAGGCACAGATGAGACCTTGAAAGCCAAGCCCACAAACATGAACGCCGTCGCAACATACGCCAGAACCGGTACGGGTGCGTTGCCGGAGTGCAGAGCCTGGCTGATCGCGTCAATGTTGGTGGAACCGGTCGCACCAAACATGAGCGCAACACCGTAGAGGAAGAATGCGGTGGCGAACGATCCCAGCAGAAAATATTTCAGCGCAGATTCGCTGCTCGAGGCTTCGCGCCGCCGGAAACCCGCCAGCACGTAAGTCGAAATCGAAGAGATTTCGAGGGCGATAAAAATAAGTACAAGTTCGATCGCGGACGACATCAGGCACATGCCAACCGTGCCGAACAGGATGAGCCCGTAGTACTCCCCGGCGCGGATGCGCTGCACTTTCAAGTATTCGAAAGAACTGAGGATGACCACCGCCGCAATTGCGATCACGAGAAAGTGAAAGAAGACGCTGAAGCCTTCCACGCGAACCATGTTCCAGAATGCGGTTCCGGGATACTGCGCCATCCAGGCGGTCGACGCCAGCGCAGCCAGGGTGCCGATCAGCGCGATGGTGCCGAGCGACTGGTGACTATTTTCTTCGTCGAGCAAGGGGTCGACGACCATTACCAGCATGCCGAAGATCGAAAGCACCAGCTCTGGCAGGATGCGCATGTAGTCAGTGCCTGGCGGCGGCAGGGAAGCCTGCGCCTGCGCCAGCAAAGCCGGTAGTGAGTGCGCGAACGCCGTCATGACCATCATCATCATTGGCCCACCACCTTGCTGGCCAGTTGGGTGAAGGGGGCGAGCGCCGCTTGCACTGCCGGATCGATCGCGCTGAGCCACACCAGGGGCGCAACGCCCATGACCAGAGCGGCGACCGCAATCGGCCAAAGTGCAGCTTTCTCCCGCAAGGTGAGGTCGGGCAGTGTGTTATTGACGTCGTGCTTCACCTTGCCGAAGAAAACGCGCTGATACATCCAGAGCAGGTAACAGGCGCTCCAGATCACGCCGGTCGCCCCTAGAACCCCATAAATAGGCCGCGCCTGGAAGGCTCCGCTCAGCACCAGAAACTCGCCGATGAAACCGTTCAGCAGCGGCAGTCCGACGGAGGCTAGCACGGTGAACAGGAAGAACGTCGCGTACTTGGGCATGGGGGTCGCCAGTCCGCCAAATTCGGAGATCTCGTAGGTGTGGCGGCGTTCGTAGAGGATGCCTGCCAGCATGAAAAGGCCGCCGGTGGCGACTCCGTGCGCCAGCATGATGAAGACGGCTCCGTTCAGGCCGGCCGTGGTGAAGCTGAAAATTCCGAGGACAACGAATCCGAGGTGGCTGATCGAGGAGTAGGCGATCAGCTTTTTCATATTCGGCTGTACCAGCGAAACCAGCGCGCCGTAGATGATGCCGATCAGCGCCAAAAACATGATCCAGGGCGCGTTGCGGTGCGCCTGGGCGGGAAACAAGCCGACATCGAAGCGCAGCAGGCCGTAAGTGCCCATCTTCAGCAGCACGCCGGCGAGCAACACCGATCCTGCGGTGGGCGCCTCCACGTGCGCGTCAGGCAGCCAGGTATGAAGAGGGAAGATTGGGACCTTTACGGCAAAGGCGATGAAGAAGCCGAGGAAGAGCCACAGCGAGGCTTGTTCGAAGCCCGGCACGCTGCCGCTGCGAATCGCGTTTTGGATGACGACGAAATCGAAGCTGCCAGTCTTGGCATAGAGCCACACCAGCGCTGCCAGCATGAACATCGAGCCGATCATGGTGAACAGAAAAAATTTCACCGCCGCATAGACCTTGCGTCCGTGGCCGTACATGCCTATCAGCAGCGCCATCGGGATCAGCGTCGCTTCCCAGAAAAAGTAGAACAGGAACAAGTCGAGCGCGGTGAAAACGCCGATCAGAGCCGTCTCCAGGATGAGCAGCAGGATGAAGAATTCCTTCACCCGCTCGTGAATCGAATGCCAGGAAATCAGCACGCACAGGGGCGTGAGGAACGTGGTCAGCACCACCAGCCAGACGGAAATTCCGTCAATGCCCATGTGGTAATGAATGTTGGGGGACGTGATCCAGACTTTGTCGATCTCGAACTTGAACACGCCGAGTTCACGATGCAGGTGCACCGGCAAATGCAGCGAGGCCACAAATGCCAGCAAAGAGATGACGAGAGCAAATAGCTTGATGTCGCGGTCGCGGCGCGGGATCAGCAGAATCAGCAGCCCGCCCACAGCAGGAATGAAGGTGACCAGAGAAAGAATGATGGGACTGAGGCTTTCCATATTCATCGCACTCCCATCCAGACCATGTAGGCGATTACAACCGCCCCTCCGGCGGCAACCCAGCCGGCATACGAGCGCAGATTGCCCGACTGCATGTGGCGCACGTTGTCAGACACGTGGCGCGCAACGTCGGCGGAGTCGTTGACCGCGGCGTCGATCACTCCCTGATCAACGTCATGCCAGAGAATCGTGGTCGAGCCGTCGACAAGTGGTTTGACGAAAAGGACGGCGTAAAGCTCATCGATGTAGTACTTATGGGCGACTGCCTGGTAGAGCCCGCCCAGGCTCTGGGCGATGCGCGCGGGCAGTTGCGGGCGGCGGCTGTAGAGCAGATATGCCAGCAACCATCCGAGGCCCGCCACGCTGACGGAAACAGCCATTAGCAGATACTCGAGCTTGCTGTCACCCGCTTCGCTGGAAGCTTCTTGTGCAACTTCCGTCGCGCCCCGAAAAACGGGCGCCAGAAAATGTTCGAAACGATTTCCGTAGCCTACGAATCCTCCAACCAACGACAGCACGGCTAGGATCGCCAGCGGAGCCAGCATCACCCACGGGCTCTCATGCGGCTCGCCGTGCCCAGGGCCGTGATTGTCGGGACCATGAGCATTATGACCGTGCGCCTCCTGTGCTGCCGCGCCCCGGTACTCGCCGCCGAAGGTCATGTACATCAGCCGGAACATATAGAAGGACGTGATGAACGCTGTGATTACGCCGATCAGCCAATACACCCAGCTTGCCCCGAAGGCTCTCCAAAGAATTTCGTCTTTCGACCAGAAGCCGGCGAACGGCGGAATGCCCGCGATGGCGAGGGTGGCAATCCCCATCGTCGCAAACGTCCACGGCATGTAAGTTCGCAGCCCGCCCATCTTTCGCATGTCCTGCTCGCCGCCGATGCCGTGAATCACCGAACCAGCCGCGAGGAACAGCAGACCCTTGAAGAACGCGTGCGTCATCAGGTGGAAGATGCCCGCGGAGAACGCGCCCACGCCGCAGGCCATGAACATATAACCGAGTTGCGAGACGGTGGAGTAGGCCAGCACCTTCTTGATGTCGGTCTGGGCAATGCCGATGGTCGCCGCGAACAGCGCGGTAAGCGTGCCAATGATCGCAACCACCATCATGGCCATCGGCGCGCGCTCGAAGATCATGGACGAGCGCGCCACCATATAAACGCCCGCCGTGACCATGGTGGCCGCGTGGATCAACGCCGAGACTGGCGTGGGGCCTTCCATGGCGTCCGGCAGCCAGACATAAAGAGGAATCTGAGCCGACTTGCCGGCGGCGCCAACCATCAACAGCAAACCAATCGCCGTGAGCAGCCCGGCGCCGGCAGTCTCCGGCGATAGTGGCCGCACTGCAGTAAAGACTCGCGTGAAGTCGAGCGACCCGAAATGCTTGATCATCAGGAAGAGCGCAATCAGGAATCCAAAGTCGCCAATGCGGTTGACGATGAATGCTTTCTTGCCCGCGGCCGCCGCCGAGTCTTTCGTGAACCAGAAACCGATCAGCAGGTACGACGCCAGACCCACGCCCTCCCAGCCAATGAACATGACCAGGTAGTTCTTCGCCAGCACCAGCGTCAGCATGAAGAACATGAACAGGTTCATGTAGGACATGAAGCGGTAGTAGCCGTCGTCGTCCCACATATAGCCAACCGAGTAGATGTGAATGAGGAAGCCGACGCCGGTGACCACGAGCAGCATGACCAGCGATAACTGATCGAGATAGAAACTGAAGTCGACCTGAAAGCTTCCAGCGCGGAGCCAGTGGGCAAGGTTGAAATAGTAAGGCGCGGATGCGGAGGAGAAGCGGGCGGCAATCAGTAACGCCATCAAGAACGCGGCGCCGCAGAAGACAAGCGCGACCGTCGTGATCGCTTTCTTCGACGATCGCCGGCCAAAGAAACCGTTGATCGCCGCCCCGGCGAGCGGAAGCAGCGGGATGAGCCAGAGATAAGGATTCGGCGTCATAACTTGAGCAGGTTCACCCGGTCGACATTCAAAGTCTCACGCGTGCGATAGACGGCAATGATGATCGCCAGGCCAACGGCGGTCTCAGCGGCGGCCACGACCATCACGAAAAAAACGAAGACCTGCCCGCTGAGCGCGTGCCATTGCGCGGCGAAGGCCACGAACGAAAGGTTCACGCCATTCAGCATCAGCTCGATCGACATGAAAATCGTGATGATGTTGCGCTTGATCAGAAACCCGAGCACACCGCACGCGAACAGGATTCCGCTCAGCAGCAGGTAGTAAGAAAGAGGGATCATCGGTGATCCTTTCCTGTCGCAACCAATTCGGGAGTTTCCTGCGGCCCTGGAGTGCCGTGATGCGGCCGCGCGATCGCCTCGGGCCGACTGGCGAGCACGACCGCGCCCATGATGGCGATCAGGATCAGCACCGACGTGACTTCAAAGGGCAGCAGAAAATCGTGGAAGAGTAGCCGGGCAATATCGCCGGGGTCGCCTTTTAACGCGCCGATGGGGACCATCTGCATGTCGGAGCGATGGAGAAGCGTCCAGGCGACGAGCACTCCGCCGATCACCACCCCGGGAACGCCGATCAGGATCGCGATCCGGCTGCCCTTGGTGCGCTCTTCTTTGCCGGCGTTCAGCAGCATGATGGTGATCACAAACAAAACCATGATCGCGCCGGCATAGACGATTACTTGCACGGCAGCCACAAATTCCGCGCCCAAGAGAAGATACTCGCCGGCGAGTGAGGCCATCACCGCAATCAGCGACAGAGCGCTGTTGATGGGATGACTCTGCGCCAGCAGGTTGATCGCTCCCGCCACGCAGATCGTTCCGAAAAATAGAAATAGAATTAGATGAAGCATCTTTGCGTTAGTACCCAGTACTCAGTACCCAGTACTCAGCAAGACCCAGACCGCTGGGTACTGGGTACTGGCAACTGGGTACTGCTTTTACGCTCTCCACGCCACAATCAGCGCCGTAACCACGATGTTCGCAACCGCGAGGGGCAGCAGCACCTTCCATCCGAACGCCATGAGCTGGTCATAGCGAAAGCGGGGCAAGGTCCAGCGCACCCAGACGTACAGAAACATAAAAAAGAAAACTTTCAGGCAGAACCAGAGTACCGGCAAAATCATCTGCAGGATCTGCGGTCCGCCCACCGGGCCTAGCCAGCCACCGAAAAACAGCAGCGTCGCGAGACATGCCACGGTTACCATGTTGGCGTACTCGGCCATAAAAAACATGGCGAACTTCATGGCGCTGTATTCGGTGTGATATCCGGCCACCAGTTCCGACTCGGCTTCCGGCAGGTCAAACGGCGTGCGGTTCGTCTCCGCGTAGGCGGAAATCAGGTAGATGAAAAACGCCACCGGCTGGATAAAGATGTTCCAGTGCATATGGCGTTGCGCATCCACGATGTCGCGCAGGCTGAGGCTGCCGGTCACGATCAGCACGCCCACCAGCGAGAGGCCGAGCGAAACTTCGTAGCTGATCATCTGGGCGCTGGCGCGCAGTCCGCCGAGCAGCGAATACTTGTTGTTCGAGGACCATCCGGCAAGCGCCACGCCGTATACGCCCATCGACGTAATGCCGAGAACGACCAGCAGTCCGATGTTCAGGTCGGTAATCTGCAGGTACGTGCCCCAGGGGCCGACGTCGACCCAGTTGCCAAACGGGATCACCGAAATCGACGTAATGGCAAAGACGAGTGAGATGATCGGCGCCGCGATGTAGAGCGGCTTGTAGACATGCGGCTGGGTCAAATCTTCTTTGAAGATGAACTTGGCGCCGTCGGCGAGCGGCTGCAGCAGACCGAAAGGCCCGACTCGCGTGGGGCCCCAGCGGTTCTGGATGTGCGCCGACACCTTGCGCTCCAGCCAGACGCTGTAGGCGACCGCGGTCAGCAGAACGCCCAACACCGCAATCGACTTGATGATCGAAATGATGACGAACGTCGTTATGCTCAACGAAATGTCTTCCGTGTTCTCGTGTGGCGCGAGCGCTCCTGCCCGCGTGGTTTTGATCTTAGGTCTTTAGTCTGCCGCTACTTCCGAGTCTGCGGCCTTATTTTCGAAAACCGAATTCAAAGTCTTTGAGTACCGTCCGAGCGTGCCCGAGCTGAACAAATCATCGTTCGCGGGGACGATGAGCTCCGGATTCTGAATCGCGCTCGCGCCGCTTTCGGCAATCTCGAGATGTTGATCGTTGCCCGCCAACAAATTCACCCGCGAAACATCATACCCGGCAACCACGCGCTGGATTTCATCGAGAATCGCCATGGGATCGAACGGCGTCATTTTCGGCTCCAGGTTGTGCGCTTCAAGCCACACCGCATGGCGATCCGCCTCGCCTGATTGCGCGCCGCGGGTTTGGCCCATGTCGGAGTGCGTCCCGCTCCCAAAGGGCACCAGACCGCTTACATCGCTGCCCATGGCATCGGCGATGCGAACCATCATCTCGAAGTCCGGCTTGGTGTTCGAGACTTCGCCTGCCTTCTTCACCAGTTGCAGATCGCCGCAGGTGTTCGTGTAAGTTCCCGTTTTTTCGTACGCATTGGCTGCCGGTAAAACCACGTCGGCGATGGTCGCGGTTTCGGTCAGGAACATATCCTGCACCACCACAAAAGCTTTCGAGAACGCAAAGGGATCAACCTTCAGACGGCCAATCGGATTCGAGCCCACCACGTACAGCGCTTTCAGTTTGCCGGCCTTCGCCGCTTCCACCATCTCCGGCAGGCTCAAGCCTTTTTCGGCCGGCAGCTTGCCCCATTCCTTTTGGAACTTGTCTGCGCTGGCGATGGGTTCGTATCCCGGAAGAAGATCGGGATAAAGGCCCATTTCGCTGGCCCCGCGGGAATTTGCGTAATCGCCCAGGCAGATCAGCTTTGCTCCAGTCAAAGTCGAAGCAAAACTTACCAGCTTCTCGATGTCATGGCCGCGCAGTTCGGACCCGCAGGCGATGACCATGTTCTGCTCGGCGCGAATTTTGTCTCGCAGCGCAATCCAGGCTTCGCGCGTCATGCTGCCGGCGACTTTGGGATCTGCAAGCTGATCGAGCATGGAATCGTCGCCGGCGAGAAATGCGACCGCCTTCACTTCCGCGCCCGCCGCGACCAATGCGAAACCCACCGCCTGCCGGCGCAACTTGATGGGCGCAGAGTTGATGACGTAAAGTCTCGCGCGCCGCAGCCGCACGTTCGTCCGAATCTGCCATGCCAGCAGCGGATGATGATTGGTTGGGTCGTTGCCGATCAACAGAATCGCGGGCGCGTTCAACACGTCGCGCATGGAAGCCGCTTTTCCGGGCTTGCCGTGCAGCGCCGCCGCCAGGGCAGGGAAGTCTGCTGTCCGATGATGATCGACATTGTTGGTCTTGAGCACGGACCGGGCAAATTTTGAAAGAAGATAATTTTCTTCGTTGGTGGTGCGATTGGACCCAATCACGCCGATGGCGCTTCCGCTGGCATCATCGCGAACTTCGTCACGAACTTGGCGAAACCGCTTGCCGATCAACTCAAACGCTTCTTCCCAGGTCGCAGGCGTCAGCTTGCCGTTCTTGCGAACCAGTGGCTCGGTGAGGCGCTCTTTATTATGCGCAAAGTCGAAAGCGTAACGACCCTTGATGCAAAGGAAATCGTTGTTGATGCCGCTCTTGTCGCGGTTGTCGCCGCGGACGATTTCCGCTCCGGTATCGCAGCGGCGCACGCCCAGCGTGGTCTTGCAGCCGTCCCCGCAATGGGTGCAGATCGTGCCCACGTGGTTCATCTCCCACGGTCGCGTCTTGTAGCGATAAGCGCCCGAGGTGAGGGCGCCGACCGGGCAGATGTCGATACACATGCCGCACTCTTCGCAGTCGAGATGGTCGTCTTGATTGGGCGCACTGATATTCGGAGCAATGATCGAACTCACGCCGCGGTTCTGCACGCCCAGCGCCCAGACGTCCATGCCTTCGCCGCAGACGCGCACGCAGCGATAGCAAAGGATGCAGCGCGGACGGTCGAAATACACTACCGGAGACCACTGCTGTTCTTCCCGATGATTCTTGGCCTCGGTGTATTTCGATTCCGGGGCGCCGTAGGAGAACGCCATGTCCTGCAGTTCGCATTCGCCGCCGGCGTCGCACACCGGGCAATCCAGCGGATGGTTGCCGAGCAGCAACTCGACCATGGCCTTGCGCGCCTGACGCACCTCATCGCTGTCGGTCGCGACGATCATGCCCTCGGTCACCGTCGTGGTGCAGGCGGTCTGAAGCTTGGGCATCTTCTCGATCTTCACGACACACATGCGGCAGGCGCCCTGCAACGATAGGCCGGGGTAATAACAAAACGAGGGCACTTCAATACCCACGCTCTTGCAGGCTTCGATCAGCAGCGACCCAGCGGGAGCCGTGATCTTCTTGCCGTCGACAGTGAGATTCACATCAGCCATGATTTTTGCGAATTTGTAATTGGTAATTTGTAATTTGCAATTGAAAACCAAACACAATTACAAATTACAAATTGCAAATTTCTCTACGCCATTGCCGGCTCCGCCGCGCCTGCTTTCTCAAACGGGCACGGTTTCCCATCCAGGTGGTCCTCAAATTCTTTTCTGAATTTTTTCACGAATGCCATGGTGGGCATCGCCGCTGCGTCTCCGAGCGGACAAAATGTTTTGCCCAGCATGTTTTCCGCGAGGTAATAAATGTTGTCGATATCTTTCTTCACCCCGCCGCCTGAATGGAACCGGGTCAACGTCTTTTCCAGCCAGTCCGTACCTTCGCGGCAGGGAATGCACCAACCGCAGCTTTCATGCCGGTAGAACTTCATCGTGCGCAGCGCGAACTTCACGATGCAGGTCGTATCGTCGAGCACGACCACGCCGCCAGAGCCTAGCATCGAACCCGCTTTCGCCACTGAGTCGAAATCCATGGCGATATCGATTTCCTCGGGCAGCAGCACTGGCGTTGACGATCCGCCCGGAACCACAGCTTTCAAACCGCGACCGTTCGAAATTCCGCCGCCCACCTCATAAATCATTTTCTTGAGGTTATAGCCCATTGGAAGTTCGTAGACGCCGGGCTTGTTGAGATTTCCGGCGAGGCAGAACAGCCGCGTTCCGCCATTCTTCGGCGTGCCCAGTTTCGCGTACCAATCGGCGCCGCCCAAAATGATGTGCGGCACGGCGGCGAGTGTCTCCGCATTATTAATGACCGTGGGGCCGCCCCACAGGCCGACCACGGCAGGGAAGGGCGGACGGATGCGCGGAATGCCGCGTTTGCCTTCGAGCGACTCCATCAGCGCCGATTCTTCGCCAACTTCGTAAGCGCCCGCTCCGCCGTGCCAATAAATATCCAAATCGTATCCGCTGCCGAAAATGTTCTTGCCGAGAAAGCCCTTGGCATAGGCGTCTTTAATGGCCTTCTGCATGATCACCGACAGGTAGCGATACTCGCCGCGGATGTAGATGTATCCGGTATGAGAACCGACGGCGAGCGCGGCGATCATGACACCTTCAATGACGGAGTGCGGATCGTGTTCGAAAATCAGGCGGTCTTTGCAGGTGCCGGGCTCGCTCTCGTCGCCGTTGCAGAGCACATATTTCGGTTTGGCCGATTGCTTCGGGACAAAGGACCACTTCATTCCGGTACTGAATCCGGCGCCGCCTCGTCCGCGCAGGCCGGAGTTCTTCACCTCATTGATGATCGCGTCCGGGCCCATGCCCACAGCCTTCTGCACGGCTTTGTAGCCGTCCAGTTGGAGATAGCGCTCGATATCCGTCGCGCCCTGACCAAAGCGCTTCGAGATCACGCGTACCTCGTCGGGATGGGAAACCAGAGTTGCCATTTGTAATTTGTGATTTGTAATTGGTAATTGAAAGGCCTGATTCGTGACCGGCTCGGTTTTCAATTACCAATTACAAATTACCAATTACAAATCTACTGCGTTCCCTTCTTCTTGTACTCGTCGAGAATCTCATCCATCTTCGCGTTCGTCAGGTTCTCATGAAAGTCGTAATTCACCTGTGCCGCTGGAGCCCAACTGCACGCGCCAATGCATTCGACTTCTTCCAGCGAGAACAATCCATCTTGTGTCGTGCCCTTGTGGCCTATGCCCAGCTTCTTCTTGCAGTGATCGAGAAGTTCCTCGCCTCCGCGGAGCATGCACGCAATGTTGGTGCACACCTGCACGTTGTACTTTCCGCGCGGTTTGGTGGTCAGCATCGAGTAGTAGCTGATTACGTTGCGGACTTCCAGTTCGGTGAGGTCCAGGCGCTGCGCCAGTTCGGCAACCACCTCATCGCTCAGACTGCCGACTTCATCCTGCGCGTAGAGCAGTGTCGGCACCAGCGCCGACCGCCGGGTCGGGTAGTGTGTCAACATCTCGGCAAACCGCGTCTCGAATTCTTCGGAGAAACGCATTAGCGGTCTATGTCCCCCAGTATCACATCAATGCTTCCGATGGCCGCGACTACGTCGGCGATAAGGCCGCCTTCGCACATCTTGGCCAGCGTCTGCAAGTTCGCGTAAGACGGCCCGCGCATGTGTACGCGATAGGGCTTGGCGGTTCCGTCGCTGACGATGTAGTATCCCATCTCGCCGCGCGGCGATTCGATCGCCTGGTAAACCTCGCCCGGCGGAACCGTGAAGCCCTCGGTGATGATCTTGAAATGGTAGATGAGGGCTTCCATCTGCGTCTTCATCTTTTCGCGGTCGGGGAGCACCACCTTGGGCGCGTCGGCTTTGATTGGGCCTTCCGGCATTCCCGCCAGCGCCTGCTGCACCATGCCAATCGATTCCCGCAATTCCTCGACGCGGCAAAGGTATCGCGCGAACACGTCGCCTTCGGTGCGGACCGGCACTTTGAACTTGAAATTTTCGTAGCCCGTGTAGGGAGCATCGCGGCGAAGGTCAATGTCGACACCGCTGCCGCGCAAGGTTGGACCGCCTGCACCCAGAGCAATCGCGTCTTCCGCGCTCAGGCGGGCGATGCCCTTGGTGCGCATCATGAAAATCGGATTCCCGGTCAGCAAGCCTTCGTATTCATCCACGTTGCCGGGGAAGCGGTCGGCGAACTTCTTGACCTTCTCGAAGAATCCGAGCGGCGGCTCCAGCGCCAATCCGCCAATGCGGAAATAGGAGGTCATCATCCGCTGCCCGCTCACCATCTCAAAGAAGCGCAGAACGTCTTCGCGCTCGCGGAAGCAATAGAGAAAGACGGTCATCGCGCCGAGGTCCATGGCATGCGTTCCCAGCCAGACCAGGTGCGAATTGATGCGGGTCAGTTCATTCATCAAAACCCGCATCCACTGCGCTTTTGGAGGAATCTCCAGTCCCAGCAATTTTTCTACTGCCAGGCAGTAGGCGAGATTGTTGGTCAGGGGACAGAGATAATCGATGCGATCCGTCAGCGGCACGACTTGCTGATAGAACTTGGCTTCGCAGGTTTTCTCGATGCCCGTGTGCAGGAAGCCGATCTCCGGCTTCATCCGCACAATAGTCTCGCCGTCAATTTCCAGCACCAGGCGCAGCACCCCGTGGGTCGAGGGGTGTTGCGGCCCCATGTTCAGGACCAGGGTACGATCGCCCGAAGGAGTTTCCCGGCCGGATTCCGCGACAGTGGCTGGAAATTGCGTCATGAGTTACCGGTAACCTTCCACCGGGTAGTCCTTCCGCAGAGGATGGCCTTCCCAGTCATCGGGCATCATGATGCGTTCGAGGTTGGGATGTCCGGTGAAGCGCACGCCAAACAGATCGAACACCTCACGTTCATAGAAATTGGCCGAGGGCCAAACCGACGTGACCGATTCGATCGCCGCACCGGAGCCGTCAACGCGCGCTTTCAAGCGCACCCGCTCTTTATGGGGAATCGAAAGCAGATGGTAAACCACCTCAAAGCGCGGCTCCGAGGGATACCAATCGACGCAGGTTAGGTCACATAAATAATTGAATGGGCAATCCGCGGCGTCGCGCAGAATGGCGCAAGCTTCGCGAATTGCGTCCTTCGCGATCCAGATCGTAAGCTCGTCGCGATCGAACTTGACCGCCTGCACCACAGAAGCGTTCCATTCCATCAAACGGGCCAAGGCGGGATGCGACTTCAACTCCTCAATATCCGTGATGGGGGGGACGAGCGGCATTTAGACATCTCCCCGCTTAGCGGCCGTCAGGCCCCAGTCGATCACGCCTTTTTTCCACACATAGAAGAGGCCGACTAGCACGATGGCGATGTACACCATCATTTCCCAGAAACCAAACATCTTCAGTTCGCGCAGGATGACCGCCCAGGGGTAAAGGAAAACGGCTTCCACGTCGAACAATACAAAGAGCATGGCCACCAGGTAGAACTTGACGGAGAATCGCCCCTGAGCATCGCCGATGGGCTGCACTCCGCACTCGTAAGGCGACATCTTCGCCCGATTGGGTTTATGCTGGCCAACCAGCTGGGAAAGGATCACAATCACGCCCGCCAGAGCCGTGGCGATGCCGAAATGCATCAGGAGGGGCAGGTAGCGAGCGAAATAATTGTCCGGCATAGGGGGAGCTTATATAATTTTCGCCAAGCGCAACGGTAAACGTTCTAGATTAGTTTTGGCTGGCAGAAGTGTCAAGCTAAGTACGCGTTTTAACCGTAGTTTCATCCGGTGGGACCTGTCTTGACAGGACCGGGGAGAGCTTGAACCGCATGATCTTTGGCTTTAATACCGACATTCGGCACGAAGACACCATTTACCACGTGCAGAGCGAAGCCCGCGAAGGCGAGCAGTTGCTGCAGACGCAGGTCTTCGTTCAGGGCCGCTGCATCGGAAAGCGCGCCGTTCCTTATGGTTCCAACGTGGCGGCGGGCAAGAGCAGCACTCAAACCAACGACCAGGATAAAGAGAAGATCCTGCGCGAACTCCATCGCGAGGTGCTCGACGCCATCCGCGATGGCAAGGTCGATTCCATCTTTGACAAGCGGGAGACGCCGGAAACGCTGGCGGCGGTGAAGGAGCTTGACCTGGAGTGGATCAATGCCGGGTCCGTGCATTCGAGCGGTTCCTTGACGATGCGCATCCGAGTCACCGACGGCGGCGCCACGGTCGAAGGCGCTCGCCTCACGCTCCGCTTCGCCCGGCCCGACGCCGCGCCCTACTACGCGCAGGTTCTCACGGACGCCAAAGGCAGCGCCGAGATGAACGTTCACGTCGATGAAAAATCACTCGCCGATTCCTCCGTGCTCGTGCAAGCGAGTTTCGCCGGACGAACTGCCACTCGCAAGTTCCAACTGCGCGCCGCGATTTAGAAGGTTATCTGTAGAGACGGGGCTTGCCCGCCTCCGCGGCGCCGGGGATGCCATCTCCCGGGGAGACGCGGCAAGCCGCGTCTCTACAGGAAATTCCGCTTGCCCTTTTAACATGCGACAATTGAATCAATGAATCTAACCATCAATGGCGAGAACCAGACCTCATCCGCCGAAACTCTGGGCGCGCTGGTCGCGGGGCTCGGCATGAAGCCCGACCGGGTAGCGATTGAATTGAACCGCGAAATCGTGCCCCGCGAGCAATGGTCCGAGACTCCACTGCACGATGGAGATCGGCTGGAGATCGTCCACTTCGTCGGCGGCGGAACTTCTTCCGGACAGATCGAGAGCAGGTTTGGCAACCCGTTTCCGAACCTGCTAACCTGATTTCTCCACCTCTTCGTGGGCCCCGTCGTTCAACGGATAGGACTTCAGTTTCCTAAACTGAATATGCAGGTTCGATTCCTGCCGGGGCTACCAGCTTCACCCGGCAGCGCCACCTTGGGCAGCAAAAATACGAAATGCAGCAGACCATCCAGCCCGGCGAGCAAATGTGGGTTAACTTCGCGGACTTGATCCATCACGGCGTGCCGGATCGCAAAGGCAACGTGCTGCCTGCCGATTTGAACTCCGCCACCTATGATTTGCAAGACCTCAATCCCAGCCCGGGGAGCCTGATGCAAGGCACTCTGGTCCTGGACAACGTGTGGGGAAATCAAGTGCAGCCCCAATTGCCGGAGTGCTGCGGATTCCCCAGTCCAGCGTGGGATCCTGATTCGTACGAGATCGGAGTGGGCGGTGTATTTCCTGGCTATATCGAGGGAGTGGACGAATGCAACGACCAGCTTGAGAATATTTCGTATGACTTCAGCGCCTGGTCGAGCAAGAACCCGGCCGTCGCCGCAGTGACGACGGAGCAGGTGCAGGGAGTGTCCCCGGGTTTCACCACCGGCTCGGCCGGCGGCTGGGTCTTGGAGGGCTCAGGCGATATCTGCGCAGAGCGTGACGTGCAGGTCAGCGTCCCTATCACGGTGCAGGTGCCGACTGCGTCGCGCATCACTCAAACCCTTAGTTCCCATTCGGTTAACTCAGCCAGCTTCCCGACTTGCACAGGCACTCAGGCGGGCTGGTATCGGCAGGTTGAAAAAATCGTCACCGATCAAAATGGGGCGGACATAGTGCTTTCCGGCCAAAACCTAAGCGAGACGGTCACGGTCGGTACTCCGAACGACCTTGGCATTACGGGCACGCCACAGATGGGAACGGCTGTCACTGACGAGAGCGGAAACTTCGACGATACCTTCTTCGTGTGCAGCTCGAGTTGTCCTGCCAGCAGCGGGCAGACGGACTTATCCCAGACGATTAGTGACGTCCTCCCATCGGGGGGGAATCCTTACAACCTTTCGCCGAACGCGTTGGTTTACAAATGCACGAGTATTACGATCAATGGCCAGTAGCGAGGGGCCGAGGTTTATGAAATTGAAGCTGATTCTATTGGTCCTTGCTTGCTCCGCACTCTGCACTGCACAGCAGCACGATGAGAAGCCTGGAGAGGAACGGGAACTCCTGGTAACCCAGTTCAGCATTAGCGGGGTGCCTGCGATTCAGGGTCTGTTAGAACTGTCACGAAGTGAGAGTGTACCCTTGGGTATAGTCGTTGACGGCGACCGCCTGTGCAAGACCCAGGTAAGCTACTCTGGAAGCAACGTGCCGCTGTCCTTTGTTGTAAAATCCATAGTAGGTCAGGTGCCCGGGTATAGTTGGGAACGCGGTCAAGACTCACCCGTCCTTCTTGTCACTCCGGTCTCGGTACGGCCGGCTACCGAACAATTTCTTAACATTGTGGATCACCGATACGGGCCGATGAAGGCCAACCTGCAAACCCTCGCGCTCACTCTGTGGGTTCATATTCGCTACGTCCTGTATCCTGACCAGGGCACTGCTGGTAGCATTCTCTCTTCTAAAGATGATCGAGAGTTTGAACTTGAGGCGAGGGATGCCACCGTTCGGCAAATACTTGATCGCATGGCAGCGCTCGCCAAAGGGACGTGGGTCCTGAGGCCTCTCCCGCCAACCCTCGCCAAGCTTGCGGGCGACCTTCCGTTCGCAATATTTTCTAGCTTCGGGCAGGTAGGCTCTGACTTGGGAGGCCTATGCTCTACCGAGGCCGAGCAGCCTGCAAGGAAGTAGCGGAGGCGGGGGCCTGCCCGATGGGCCGCCCCCCAATGTTGGAGTACGCCGTTTGAAGAGAGGGTCAGCATTAGGGGTGTCCTTCCATGGGAGCGAAGCGTGATCGTCCCACCCCCTCCAAACTCCCGCCCCATCGAAGTCACTACGAAACCCGCGCCCCGTTACCGTATAATAAATAACACTGTGCTCAAGTACTCAATCGTAGTTCCGCTGCACAACGAGCAGGAGAACGTCACCGACCTGTACGCGCGGCTTAAGTCGGTGATGGAAGCGAGCGGCGAGACGTTCGAGATGGTGCTGGTCGATGACGGCTCCGTCGACGGCACGTTCTCATTACTGCGTGAGATTGCGGCGGTCGACAGCCGCGTGACCGTGGTCAAGCTGCGCCGCAATTTTGGCCAGACGGCCGGCCTCGCTGCCGGATTCGACCATGCGCGCGGGGAATACATCATCGCCATGGACGGCGACTTGCAGCACGATCCGGCCGACATCCCTCTGTTCCTCGAAAAAATTGCCGAGGGCTACGACATCGTCAGCGGCTGGCGCAAGAATCGCGTCGACAATTTCTGGCTGCGCCGCATTCCTTCGCGCTGCGCCAACTGGCTTATGGCCAAGTTGAGCGGCGTCGACATCCACGACTTCGGCACCACTTTTAAGGCCTACCGCCGCGAAATTCTCGGGCAGATTCCGCTTTACGGAGAGCTTCACCGCTTCATCCCCGCGCTGGCGTCGTGGTATGGCGCATCGATTGTCGAAGTTCCCATCAAGAATATAGTCCGCGAACGCGGTGCTTCGCATTACGGAATCTCTCGCACCTTCCGCGTGTTTTTCGACCTCATCACAATCCGCTTCCTGCTTAAGTATCTTTCGCGCCCGTTGCACTTTTTCGGCACGGTGGGGATGTTCAGCATTTTTGCGGGCAGCGCCGTTGCCTTTTGGCTTGTCCTGCAGAAGATCTTGCACCACACCGACATCATGTACCAGCACGGCCCGATGATGATGTTCTCCGTCGTGCTGTTGCTGGCTGGCCTGAACATGCTCGCCGTCGGCCTGCTCGGAGAAATGCAGGTGCGCCATTACCACGAACCCGCGCAGCGCGCGCCATACTCCGTCGATCGCGTCCTGCGGGCGCAGAGCGAAGAGAGCACCATCTCGGAGTGAGGTGAGAGGTCAGATTGCGGTGAAAGGCTCACGATCTTACCTCTGCAATCTGACCTCTCACCTCTGACCTCTGACTTCGCCAGCCCATCACATGTCGTCGTGATCCCTGCAATTGACCGATCCCCGTCACTGGCGTGACAATCGAGTATGGGCCAAGTTAGCCTCCGAGGCGCTATATAATGCCATCTGCCATCATGCCTACCACTCAGCTCGAATTGCGTCTTGCCAGCCGGATGTCGCGACTCGGCACCGAAACCGCCTTTGAAGTTCTGAACCGTGCCCGCGCGCTTGAGAAACAGGGCAAAGAGATCATTCACCTCGAAATTGGCGAGCCCGACTTCGACACGCCTGCCAACGTCATCGAGGCCGCGGTCGATGCGCTACACCAGGGATGGACTCACTACGGCCCCTCCGCCGGCCTGCCCGATCTGCGCCAGACCATTGCCGAGTATGTCAGCCGCACTCGCAATATCCCGGTCGCGAGCGAGGAAGTCGTGGTCGTCCCCGGCGGCAAGCCTATTATTTTCTTTACGATGCTGGCATTAATTGATGAGGGAGACGAAGTCATTTATCCCAATCCCGGCTTCCCCATCTACGAGTCCATGATCGACTATGTCGGCGGACGCGCGATTCCAATCCCGCTCCGCGAGGAGCGCGACTTTTCTGTCGACGTCAAAGAACTGGCGTCGCTGATTACCGGCCGCACCAAGTTGATCATCCTGAACTCGCCGCAGAACCCGACCGGCGGCGTGCTTACCAAGAAAGACATTCTTGAAATCGCCGAGGCCATCGGCGACCGCAACATCATGGTGCTTTCGGACGAAATCTACAGTCGCCTCATCTTTCCTGATGGAGACCATGAAGTCGAAGACTTCTCCATCATGAGCGTGCCCGGCTTCAAAGAGCGCACCATTCTGCTCGACGGTTTCTCCAAAACCTACGCCATGACCGGATGGCGCATGGGCTATGGCGTGATGCGGCCCGACCTGGCCACGCAAATCGCGCGGCTGAACACGAACTCGATTTCCTGCACTGCCAGCTTTACACAGATTGCCGGAATCGAAGCGCTGCGCGGCGACCAATCGTCGGTCGACAAAATGAACGCCGAGTTCAGACGGCGCCGCGACGTCTTCGTCGCCGGCCTGAACAAGATCAAAGGCTTCTCCTGCCGTTTGCCTAAGGGCGCGTTCTACACCTTCCCCAACATTACGAAGACGGGCTGGCCGTCGAAGAAACTGGCCGATGCGCTGCTCGAGCAAGCCGGCGTCGCCTGCCTCTCCGGCACCGCGTTCGGCAAATACGGAGAAGGCTATCTCCGCTTCAGCGTAGCCAACTCGCTGGAGAACCTGAACAAAGCCTTGGCGAAAATTGAAGGCTGGGTAGGAAAGAATCTGCGCTAAAGAAGTGGAGAGCCGGGCGTCCTCGCCCGGCTGGACGGGCGAGAAGCCCGTCCCTCCACCTTCTTTCTCCCGTTGACAATCTGCCGGCCCGAGTTGGTGTACAATTCCGCCGCTATGGCAAACATCGACAAGAACCCCGCCGGTTCTTTCTGCTGGATTGAACTCCACACCTCCGACCAGAACGCCGCCAAGAGCTTCTACGGCTCGCTCTTCGGCTGGGAAGCTCATGACAATCCAATGGGCCCGAACGATTTCTACACTGAATTCAAGCTCCAGGGCCGTGAAGCCGCCGCTGGATGCACGCTGCGTCCCGAGGAGCGCTCGCACGGCGTCCCACCACACTGGTTGATTTACATCGCAGTCGAGAATGCCGATGCGGCCGTCACCAAGGCGCAGACGCTTGGCGGCAAGATTCTTGCCCCGGCGTTCGACGTCATGGATGCTGGGCGCATGGCGATCATCCAGGATCCCACCGGCGCGACTTTCTGCGTCTGGCAGGCAAACAAGAATACCGGGATCAGAATCGCCCAGGTGCACGGCACGCTTTGCTGGGTCGATCTGAGCACGCCCGACGCCAAACGCGCCTCTGACTTTTACACCGGCCTTTTCGGATGGCAGGTCACTACTGACCCAAAAGATTCTTCCGGCTACCTGCATATCAAAAACGGAGAGCATTTCATCGGAGGCATCCCGCCCGCGGCCTATCGCCAGCCCGGAGTGCCGCCGCACTGGCTAGCCTACTTCCAGGTGGATGACGTGGATGCTTCCGCTTCGAAGGCCAAACAGATGGGCGCCAAACTCTATCTCGCGCCCATGACCATGGAAGGAGTCGGCCGCCTGTCGGTGATCGCCGACCCGCAAGGCGCGGTGTTCGCAATTTTTAAGTCGGCGCGCTAAATCGGCACCCTGATAGACCGCCCTACATTAGCTCAAGAATTGTCTCGGCGTCTCTCTGCGTCTCGGCGGTGAAAAACCGACCGCTCGGACGGGAAACACGTCATGCGTCACTCCCGGCTGTGACCCCGCTCACTGAAGCCTGCGACTGCCCCGGTTACGCTCATCCTGCAAGCCTATGCGCCGTTTCCCGCCTTGCCCAGATTTTCGTCCAACGCGCGGCGTAAGCGAAGGAGCAACCCCATGTCTATTCAGAATTCGACCACCGGCGAAGTTCTGCGTTCCTACAACATTGACGAACTGAAACAGCAGGCCAACTTGATGCGCGGCTACGACCTCACCGCCTTGTGCGCGGCCACGTCAGGGCACGCGGGCGGTACGCTTTCCATCATGGACATCACCGCCGCGCTCTACCTTCGCGTCGCCGATCACGACCCCAAGAATCCCAACTGGCCCGACCGCGATCGCATCATCTGGTCGACGGGCCATAAAGCGCCCAGCCTTTATCTTGGCCTCGCCTTCGCCGGCTTCTGCCCGAAAGAAGACGTCGTTCTCCTGCGCAAGCTCTATTCGCCGTATCAGGGACATCCGCACTGGCTCAAGCTGCCCGGCGTTGAAGTCTCCACCGGATCGCTTGGTCAGGGCCTGAGCATTGCCGTCGGCATCGCGCTCGTCGCCAAGTTGGACAAGAAAGATCACCACGTCTTCTGCATCATGGGCGACGGCGAGCAGCAGGAAGGCCAGATCTGGGAAGCCGCGATGGAAGCTGGCCATTTCAAGCTCGATAACCTGATCGGCATCATCGACCGCAACCGGCTGCAGATCGACGGCTGGGTGAAAGACGTGATGAACGTTGAGCCGCTCGAAGATAAATATCGCAGCTTCGGATGGGATGTCGTCACCATCGACGGCCACGATATGAAGCAGGTCGTCGAAGCGCTGGAGACTGCCAAAGCGAAAACCGGATCGGGCAAGCCCACCGTCATCATCGCCAACACGGTCAAAGGCAAAGGCGTCAGCTTTATGGAAGACATTGCCGGATGGCACGGCAGAGCGCCCACCCGCGAAGAGTTAGACAAAGCGCTGAAGGAACTCGGCATAGATGAAGAACGCCAGATTCCCGTCGAGCAACTCCTCGCCCACGCCCGACAATATCAAGCCGAGGTCGAGCGCAAACTCGACGCCAAGATGCCCAAGTTTCACCGCAATTACTGGTGGAACGCCGCCGCTAACATGAAAGCGCAGATGAAGCCCACGCGCCTCGGCTTCGGCCAGTCGCTGGCCGCCAACGGCGACGACCCGCGTGTCGTCTGCTTCGGTCTCGACATCTCCGGCTCCATCACCATCAGCGAATTCTACGCCGGCAAGCCCGAGCGCAAGTCGCGCTGGATCAGCATGGGCATCGCCGAGCAATCCGCCACTTCCGCTGCGGCCGGTCTCGCGAAAGAAGGGAAGCTTCCCGTCTTCGGCACCTACGCAACCTTTGCCGCCGCGCGCAATCTCGACCAGATACGCACCTCGATCTGCTATGGCAACTTCAACGTGCTGATCGCCGGCGCTCACGGCGGAGTCAGCGTTGGCCCCGACGGCGCGACCCACCAAGCGCTCGAAGATCTGTTCGCCATGTGCGGATTGCCCAACATGAACGTGGTTGTTCCTTGCGATATGATCGAAACCCGCAAAGCCACCGACTACCTGCTGCTCAAGCACGTCGGCCCGAAGTACATCCGCTTCGCGCGCGAAGCGACGCCGATCGTCACCGATGAGAAAACGCCGTTCGTCTTCGGCAAGGCGAACGTGATTCGCCTGCGTCGCGAGGCGGCGAATTTCATCGACGCGTTCGAGACCAAACTCGAATCCGAGTACCGCGACGAGGGCGAAGACCTCACCATCATCGCCTGCGGTCCCATGGTGCCCGAAGCCATGCGCGCCGCCTGGATATTGAAATCCGACTTCGGCTACGAAACCCGCATCCTCAATCTGCACACTCTCAAGCCGCTCGACACCGGAGCCATCGTGCGCGCCGCTCGCGACACGAGCGTCGTCCTGACCGCCGAAGAGCACCAGATCGGCGCGCTGGCGTGGCCCGTCGCGAGCGCCATCACCCAGTCGCCCGAGCTTTACGGCATCCCTATCATCACCGGCGCCATCGGAGTAAAAGACCGCTTCGGAGACTCCGGCGCTCCCTGGGAATTAATCAAGGAGTTCGAAGTCTCCGCCGAACACATCGCCGCGAAGGCCGTGGAGTTGATCGGAGTGAAGAAATCGCAAACCGGGCCGCCGGTGTCGGAAGTGCATTTGGTGGGGACGAAGTAAGAACGGACGATTCGGCGTTTGTGGCTTGAACTCTCCCTAAGTATCGACAATGTAGATACATTGTGCTACAGTGTATATTATGCGGGAGGATCTCCGTTCATGAAGACGCAGATGGTGAAGTGGGGTAATAGTCTTGCTGTGCGCATTCCCAAGCCCGTGGTTGAGGAAGCCAGGCTGAAGGAAGGCGATTCGCTGGAGATCGAAGCCGCTGAAGGCCGCGTCGAACTTCGCCGGGCCACCAAGATTCCCACGCTCGCGCAACTCGTTTCCCGGATCACTCCAGAGAACCGCTATGCCGAGATTTCAACCGGCGCGGAAGTGGGGAAGGAAGTTGTGGAATGGTGACATGGTGACTCCCTACGTTCCAGAAGCCGGGGACATCGTGATGATGAATTTCGATCCGCAGGTTGGCCGCGAACAGGCGAAGCGGCGCCCCGCGTTGGTGCTTACGGATCAGCGCTACAACCGTGCCAGCGGCCTCGCGATTGTTTGTCCACTTACGAGCAAGCGCAAAGCCTATCCCTTCGCTCTGCCTATCACAGTTGACCAGGTAGAGGGAGCGGTTCTCGTCGATCAGTTGAAGAGCATGGATTGGGCCGGCCGCAAGGCGAAATTCCACTCCAAAGCCGAGCCCGCCTTAGTCAACAAAGTGCGCCAGTACGTCGCGGTTCTGCTCGCGCTCCGGTGAGGCAGGCCCCAAGCAGTGGATGAATGCGGAATTGCCAATCGAAGGCGGATGATGTATAGTATACATCATGCGCCGAACCCAGCTCTATCTCGACGACGATCTCTGGAATACCCTGCACACACGAGCCCGGAGCGAGGGAACGACAATCTCCGCCTTGGTTCGCCAAGCCGCGCGCGAGCGCTATCTGGGCAATTTGGCTGAGCGCCGCGAGGCCATGGAGGCCATCGTCGGCATTTGGAAAGATCGTACCGACTTACCCGATTCTACCGAGGAATACGTTCGCAGCCTGCGGCGCGATACTCGGATTGAGCGGCTGGAGAAGCGGTGACCGTTCTGGTCGATTCCGACATCGTCATCGAAGTTTGTCGCGAGCGAGATCGCGATATCGTTTCGAGGTGGCGGGAATTGGGTCAATCGGGTCGCGCAATCCTGTGCTCGCCGGTAACCGCGGTCGAACTGTGGAATGGAGCGCGGCCCCGCGAGGATGAGGCACTGACGAATTTCTTTCGCGCTCTCTCTTGCGTCCCCATCGACTATGAGACGGGCCGCCAAGCCGGCGATTATCTGCGTCACTATCGCAAGAGTCACGGCCTGCAAATCGGCGACGCGCTGATTGCGGCCACAGCCGTTCTGAATCGTGCCGAACTGTGGACGCGCAACCGCAAGCACTATCCGATGAAGGAATTGAAATTCTACTGAACTCCGCCCGAACCGACAGAGTCACCAGCTTCAGTCATTAATCGCCTGATACGCCAGCTCGCTGACTTGACGGTCAAGCGTTAAATCGCCCGCCGGATGCAGTTGTCCCATGAAAATCACAATCAGCTGTTCCTTCGGGTCGATGGAAAATTCGGTGTAAAAGAAGCCTCCCCAGTAGCATTCCCCCGTGGATCCAAGTTCGGAGAGCGGCTTTTTCACTCCGTTGATGCCGAAGCCGAGCCCGAAGCCCTGGTCCGAACTTATCTTTCCCAATTGGTCCTGGGTCATCAATTCAACCGACTTGCGGCTCAACAAGCGAGTGTTGCCCACCTTGCCGCCGTCGAGCATCATCTGGCAGAAGCGCGCGTAATCGGCCGCCGTCGACACTAGTCCGGCGCCGCCAGAGAACAGCTTCCTGGGGTCACGCGTCGGGTAGTCCGCCGAATAGCTGAAGGCGCCTTCCGTGATCGGAGTGTCGGGAAAGCGATTCAGGCCTTTGTCGTCATAGTAGGTGTAGGCCGTGGCAAGCCGGTCCAGTTTGCCGTCGGGTGGATAAAAGTAAGTGTCCTTCATGCCCAGCGGCTCGAAGATACGAGTGCGAAAGAATTCGTCCAGCGGTTTGCCGGATACCACTTCCACGAGCCGTCCCAGCACGTCAACGCCGAGACTATATTCGAACTTCTCGCCGGGGTTGAAGAGAAGCGGAAGACCCGCGAGGTGCCTGGTGCTGTCTGCAATGGTGCCGTCGTAAGGCTGGAGGCCGGAAGCGACGTTCGCATCCTTATACATGGGGCCGAGGTCCGCATTCCACTGGTAAGTAATTCCAGAGGTGTGACGCAACAGGTCGCGAATGGTGATCTCGCGTGTGGCGGGAATCGAGTACGTTGCGCCCGATGCGGGCTTTACCAGCACTTTCGGATTCTTGAACTCGGGCAGGTACTTTGAGACCGGGTCATCGAGCAGGAAGTGGCCTTCTTCGTACAACATCATAACCGCCAGGCTGGTGATGGGCTTGGTCATGGAGCAGATGCGGAACATGGTGTCGGGGCGCATCGGCTTGCCCGCTTCGCGATCGGCCATGCCCTGCGCCTTGAACCACGCCACATGGCCGCGGCGGGCCACCAGCGTCACCGCGCCCGCGATTCGCTTGTCGTCGATGCTGCGCTGCACCGTGCCGGCAATCCGCTCCAGGCGTTCCGACGACAGGCCGACGGTTTCCGGCTTGACCACCGGCGCTTCCTGCGCGACTGCCACGGAAAAGAAGAGCGCACAGAAGAATGCCGGAAATATGATTTTGCGATTTGTGATTTGCGTATTCATGCCGAAGAAAGCTCCTTATATCGTCGCCTTCGCGAGATGAGGGACATCGATTGTACACCTGGCGGTTTGCCTGACAGACGACCCGGATGGTACAAACCTCCCGAGGGCTCCGCTCGTGAAAAAGTTTCCAAGAAAGATCGCCGTTGTCTTCCTCCTCGCTCTTTCCTCGCTGCTTGCGGTCTTTGTGGTTGCCCGCGCCGCCGACCACTCGCGCCGGATCAATCTGCCGACCAGCAAGAGCCTGACCCTCCCCGTCCCCGGTTACCTCGCCCGCACCAACAGCTTTCCCGCGACTATCGCTCTCAGCCCCGACGGCCGTTACGCCGCGCTGCTCAATCAGGGATACGGCACGCAAGAAACAGGCGCACGCCAGTCGATCGCCATTCTCGATCTCAGCAACAATCAACTGCACGACTTTCCCGACAACCGCTTGAGCGACGAGTATTCCACGCACCAAAGCTATTTCATCGGCCTCGCGTTCTCGAGCAACGGCAAACATCTCTATGCCTCGATGGGCTCGATCACCGACCCAACCGGCGAGAAGCCGAAGAGCACCGGCAACGGCATCGCGGTATACAAATTCGCGGACGGACGAGTCACTCCCGACCGCTTCATCAAGATCGCGCCCCAGCGCATCGCCGAAGGAAAGGAAGTTGCGTTCGGCCTGCGCAAAACTCCGGCCGGAACCGCGCTCCCATACCCAGCGGGATTCGCAGTGTTGCCCGGCGCAAAGGGCGACCGGCTGCTCATCGCCAATAATCTTTCGGACAATGTGGTGCTCCTGGACGTCACCTCCGGGAAAATTGAAAAGTCATTTGTTCTAAGGCGCAAAAAATTCGATCATGACCAATTTGTCCCCACCGAGTATCCGTATACGGTGATCGCCAATAAAGCGGAAACCAAAGCGTGGGTCAGCTTATGGAATAGCTCCGCGATTGTGGAATTGGATCTAGCGACGGGCGATGTGTCCCGATCCACGCGTATTGGTCTGTGGAAACATGATGATCCCATCGCCCCCGGCCCGCATCCCACGGCGATGCTGCTGAGCCCCAATGAGGAGACGCTTTACGTCGCCCTGGCCAACGCCGATTACATAGCGGCCGTCGATCTGAGAGTCGTCGATAGGGCGTGGACGGTTTATCACACCAGTCTCAAAGACCCGGGATCCGTCATCCAAGCCATCGCCCTTTCACCCGATGGCAAGTATCTCTACGCGGCCTGTGCTTCGCTCGACGCAATTGCCGTATTCAAAGTCAAGGATCTGCCAAAACTGCACGCCGGCGGCAATTACATCGGGGCCATCGATGAAGAGCCTATCGGTTTCATCCCCACCGAGTGGTATCCCAGCGCGCTCGCCATCGCCGGCAACGACCTCCTTATCTCCACCGCCAAAGGTGAAGGTAGCGGACCCAACAACATGCAGGGCACGCTGAAAGGCGAGCGTAAAAGAAAAGAGCATCCCTACATTCCAACTCTGATCGGCGGCTCCATCCAGCGCATAAGCCTCGCCGACATCGACAACAATCTTGCCGCCTACACGCACCAGGTAGAAGAAGACAATCTCATCCACTCCGACGGCGGCCAGTTCGAATTCGCCAGCGGAACGAATCCCATTCGCCACGTAATCTACGTCCTGAAAGAAAATCGCACCTACGATCAGATCTTCGGCGACCTGCCCGCAGGCGACGGCGATGCGTCGCTCACCATGTATGGCACCGACATAACTCCCAACGAACACAAGCTCGCGCTTCAATTCGGAGTGCTCGACAACTTCTACGACAGCGGAGAAGTTTCCGGCGACGGCCACCTCTGGTCCACCGCCTCCGCGACCAGCGACTACAACGAGAAGACGTGGCCCATCGGCTATCGCAGCAAAGAGCGCACCTATGATTCCGGCGGCAGCGTGGCCGAAGAATTTCCGTTAGAGCAGGGAATCCCCGACGTCGACGACCCCGGCACCGGTTTCCTCTGGGACAACCTCGCGAAGAAGGGACTGAGCTATCGCATCTACGGAGAATTCATCGCGGCTGTCTGGTGCAAGAGCGAGAAAGCGAAATCGCCGAAGGGGTCGCCGAAGGAAGGAACGCCGTCTCCCGCGTCGGCAACCTGTCCGGTGGCCGAGATCAACAAAGGAGAAGCTCTGCCGCCAAATGTCGGCAATCCGCGGGGCGGGCCGAGCCCGTGGCCTTGGGCGATTCCGCAAATCAAGCGCATGCGTCCTACGAAAGCCGCGCTGCGCGACCACTACGATCCGCTCTTTCCAGATTTCGAAACCGATTATCCCGACCAGCTCCGCGCCGACGAATTCTTGCGCGAGTTCGACGAGTTTGTGAAAGCGAAGGGAACCGCCAAAGAACTTCCACAGTTCACGCTGCTCTACCTGCCCGACGATCACACCGGAGGCACGCGTCCGGGTAAGCCCACTCCGCAAGCCTCGGTCGCCGACAACGACCTGGCGGTCGGCCGCGTCGTCGATGCTGTCTCCCACAGCGACTACTGGGACGACACCGCTATCTTTGTGCTTGAAGACGACGCCCAGGACGGCGCCGATCACGTCGATGCCCATCGATCTACCGCACTGGTCATCAGCAAGTATGCGCCGAATACGCCGCAGCCGTTTGTCGATCATCATTTCTACACGACCGTCAGCATGGTCCACACCATGGAGGCTCTGCTCGGCCTTCCGCCGATGAACCTGTTCGACGCACACGCGCCGCTTATGACGCCGTTGTTCGCGGGCCCCGGAACGCAACCGCCCTTTCAGGCCGACGACAAAAATCTGCGCAGCGGCCTCATCTATCGGACGAACGCCAAGACCGCGGCAGGAGCGAAGGAATCGTCGCAGATGAATTTTTCCAGGCCGGATGCGGCCGATGCGAAAAAGCTAAACGCAATTCTCTGGCGCAACGCCAAGGGCGACGCGCCCATCCCGGTTATAAGCCATTCACATTCCGAACCCGCATTCTGAAACGCCATTCTGAAACGCCATTCTGAAACATGGACCTGATTTAGAATGCCCCAGTGGGGTCTCCGATCGAGTGCACCAACCTGCGCAAGACCTATGACGGCAAAGTCGAAGCCGTCCGCGGGCTCAGTCTGCGCATCGAGGCTGGCGAATGCTTTGGCCTGCTCGGTCCGAACGGAGCAGGGAAGACGACGACGATTGAAATCCTGGAAGGCTTGCTCGCGCCCACATCCGGCGAAGTCCGCATCTTCGGGCACACCTGGGCTGACAACCCGCGCCAGTTGCGCGAGTGGATCGGCATCTCTCTTCAGGAAACACGCCTGTCGGAAAAACTGAGCGTCCGCGAGACCGTTGAACTCTTCGCCAGTTTCTATCGCGAACCCTGTTCGACCGCCGACATTCTCGAAGAACTGCAACTTACCGAAAAATCCGACGCCTGGGTCGGCAAACTTTCCGGCGGACAGAAGCAGCGCCTCGCCGTCGCCACCGCGCTGGTCGGCAAGCCGCGCATTCTTTTTCTCGACGAGCCCACCACCGGACTCGATCCCCAAAGCCGCCGCCAGCTCTGGGATATCATTCGCGTCTTCCAGAAAAAAGGCGGCACGGTCCTGCTCACCACTCACTATATGGACGAAGCCGAACGGCTCTGCGATCGCCTCGCCATTGTCGATCACGGAGAGATCATCGCCGAAGGCACTCCCTCCGATTTGATCGACCGCCTGGGCGGCCATCACGTGGTCGAGTTCCAGGTTAGTAAGGAGGCCAGCAATAACGGAAACAGCGACAGCAACAACGCCGACCTCGAACGCTGGCGGTCTCTGCCGAGCGTCGAGTCGGTCCGGCGCGAGGATGCGACCGTCTGCCTGAGTGTCCGCGAGCCTCATCTCACCATCCCCGCGCTTCTGGACGCGGTAACCAACCACGGCCATCACCTCGAACACCTGAGCACGCGTCAGGCCAGCCTCGAAGACGTCTTCGTGCTGCTCACCGGCCGTCACCTGCGAGAAGACTGAATGGCGACCACAGAAACCAACGCGCCCAAACTTAACGCTGATAGCAATCAGCAGCCGCAGCCCATCCAACCCGCGCGGCAGAATGGCCGCTGGTCCGGCTATCGGCACTTGCTTTGGGCTCGCATACTCGAACTCAAGCGCGAGCCGGAAGTCGTATTCTGGGTCTTCATCTTTCCTCTGCTGCTGGCTGCTGGACTGGGCATCGCCTTTCGCAACAAGCCCGCGGACATCACGCCGGTAGTGGTGATCGATGGCGCGGGCGCGCAGAAGGCGCTGGCCATGCTGCAGGGCGCGTCTGTTAAGAATTCCGCTGTCCGAGCTACCGTGCTCGATCGCGCTGCCGCGCTCAAGGCCTTCCACTTCGGCAAGTTCGATCTGGCGATCGAAGCGAATCCCGACGGCAGCTACACTTATTACTACGATCCCGCGCGGCCGGAGAGCGTGCTCTCCCGCGCCGAAATTGACGCCACGCTCCAATCCGCTGCTGGACGCAAAGATGCGCTCACGACTTCCGCGCAATCCTCCAGCGAGCCCGGCTCGCGCTACATCGACTTCCTCATCCCCGGACTGCTGGGGATGAACCTGATGAACTCCGGCATGTGGGGAGTCGGTTTCGCGCTGGTAGAAATGCGCCAGCGCAAACTGTTGAAGCGCTTCGTAGCCACGCCTATGCGCCGCAGCGATTTCCTCCTGGCCTTAACCAGCAGCCGCCTCATCCTGATGGTGATTGAAGTCGGACTGCTCTTAAGTTTTGGCGTGCTGGTTTTTCACATGCCTTTGCAGGGATCGATCGTCTCGGTCATCCTGCTGGGATCGCTTGGAGCGGTAACCTTTGGCGGCGTCGGCCTGCTGACCGCTTGCCGCGCACAGAAAATCGAAAGCGTGTCCGGGCTTATCAACGTGGTCATGATGCCGATGTGGATCTTCTCCGGCGTCTTCTTTTCCTACGATAGATTTCCCGCCATCGCTCACCCCTTCATCAAAGCGCTGCCGCTAACCGCGCTCAACGACGCGCTGCGAGCCACGATCATCGAAGGCGCGTCGCTCGGCTCGCAGTCGGGACGACTGCTGGTGCTTGCGATTTGGGGCGGGGTTTCGTTCATTCTTGCGCTGCGCTGGTTTCGCTGGACCTAGAAATCTGTGGTGTCCAATGGCATACGATTTCTCTTGACCGAAGGTGTCCA
This sequence comes from Terriglobales bacterium, assembly GCA_050011975.1. Taxonomy (GTDB): domain Bacteria; phylum Acidobacteriota; class Terriglobia; order Terriglobales; family Acidobacteriaceae; genus Acidiflorens. The sequence goes on from JBEKIB010000007.1 coordinate 37,266, forward strand.
TTGGAGTACAAGATGAGCAGGCAGACCGTTGTCGAAACGCCTTCTTACATCACCCTCGCTGGCAAGCTCTTCAGCGAGAGCGAACGGGAGGACATTGTGGCCATGGTTGCAAAGGATCCGCAGTGCGGCGATGTGATGGCGGGGACGGGCGGATTCGGAAGGTTCGCGTGCCGCGCCAAGGTATCGGCAAAAGCGGCGGGGCGCGAGTTGTATATATCTGGCGCAAGGACAGATTTCCGGTCTTCCTGATTACCGTTTTTCCGAAGAACAAGAAGGCCAATCTAACGAAAGCCGAGAGCAACGCTTTGAAGAAGCGTGCCGACGATATTTTTGACAGCTACGGGGGATAGACCATCAGGAGATAGCATGAAAACCGCGTTTGCAGAGCTCATGACTGGACTGGACGAGGTTCAAGCTTTTCTCGCAGGAGAGCGGAAGGGCTTCAAGGTGCATGTGCCGGATGAAGTCGATGTGAAAAGCATCCGCAACAAGCTCAACATGACTCAATCCCGCTTTTCCGAGACCTTCGGCTTCAGCCTGGATGCGATCAAGCATTGGGAGGGCGGACGCCGCACGCCAGAAGCTCCAGCCCGTACGCTGCTCACGGTGATCGACAAGAACCCGGCCGCTGTCATCACCGCCCTTCACCCCGAAGCTTTGCGGAAAGTACCCGCTAACTCAGGTCGATTTCGCGCCAGGACAAAGAAACGGGCGATGGCGGCCAAGGCAGGCGGTGCTGGCGCTGCTCCACGCGAACCCGCTGCCAGATAGCGGGGCCGAGCTGCGCTCGGCTTGGACGGGCGAGGACGCCCGTCCCTCCACGATCTAACTCTTCGACTTTTTATACTCGTCGAAGGCATCCAGAAAGCGGTCTATGTCTTGCTTTGACAAATAGTACGGCGTGGAGAGGCGCAGCTTGTTTGGGTCGGCTCCTCGGATGCGGATTTTCTTTTCTTTCCACATCCAGTTTTCGAGGTCCATACGAACGACTGGCGGCACGTTTACGGTTGCTATTGCGCAGCGCATCGTCGGGTCGGGAGATGTCCGTGACTGGGCGCCGCGTTTGGGCATTATCATGGCCGCTAGAATGTAGTCGCAGAGTTGGCGGTGGCGGCGTTCGATTCGGTCCATGCCTATGTCGTTGGCTAGTTGAATCGAGGCGCGCAGTCCCCAGAGAGCGGGGACGTTTGAACTGCCTATGCGCTGGAAGCGTTCGGCGCGGAGCTTTACTTCGTCCCAACCTTCGGTGGCGATGGTGTTCCACAGGCGGTCGATCATTTCGTCGCGCACGTAAAGGAAGCCCGAGCCTTTGGGCGCCTGCAGCCACTTGTGCGGGCTCGAGGAATAGAGGTCGCAGCCCAACTGGTGCAGGTTTAGGCGCATCATTCCGGGAACGTGCGCGCCATCGACGGCGGAAATAATTCCTTTGCTGCGGGCCAGGGTGCAGAGGTCTTTCGCGGGCAGCACCACTCCGGAAAATGTGGTGATGTGGCTGAAGAACAGAACCCGGGTGCGCGCGGTAATGGCGGCGTTGACTAGATTCAAGACCTGTTCGGGATTGATGACCGGCCGGGGCAGCGTGATTTTCTTCACCACGATGCCGTAGCGTTTGGCGCGCAGATTCCACGGGTGTTCGCCTCCGGGATGCTCCTGGTCTGTCATCAGAACCTCGTCGCCTTGCTTCAGATCGATGCCGTTGGCGATGTAGCTATTGGCCTCGGTCGCGTTTCTGAGGAGCGCGATTTCGTCGCGACTGCAGCCTACAAAGGCCGCCAGCGGGTCGCGAAACTGGTTCCACGCCGCGTATCCCCAGATGGGATAGTCTTCGGGATCGGCCTCGTTCAGCTTCTCGCACGCCTCGTAGCCTGCAAATACGGCGCGCAGCACGGGAGCGGGGCTTGATCCCACGGTTCCGTTATTGAGGTAGACCTCGTCGGCGGGAATCAGGAATTGCTGGCGGAGTTCGCGCCAGTAGGCGTCTTCGTTCTGGTCGAAAAGGGAGCGGTCGGGCAGCTTCGAGGGCAGCGATTTCAGCTGCGCCCATAGATTTCCGCGCCAGGGAAGGCTCGCGCCCACGGCCAGGGATGAGGCGAAAGACGAGGACAGAAAGCTGCGACGGTTCAGCATACACGGTTCCTCTTTCTAAAATCGCTTTCCGAAACGCGCCATCGTACACCGGCGGCTGGGGAAACGGAAAGGGAGTGGCGCGGGCCTCACCGCCGGCTGCCCAGCGCGGGCGGCTCGGAAAGGGAGCTCAGCCAGGCATTTTCTGTGAAAATAGCGGGTATCTTTTCGGCTTGAGCCTGCGTCCAACTAGGTGGGAAACTCCGCTTACGCCGACTTGCCATCGGGGGTATAATGTTTGCAACCGACCGGGTTTCCACGGGGTGTTCAAATGCCGTATCGTAAATTGCTGATCTCCCTGAGTTTACTGGCGCTGATGGCGGTATCGTCGCTGGCGCAGGATCAAACTTCGCAGACCGCAAGCACGCAGCCGCAAGCGTCACAGTCGCAAACGGCAAAAGATCAGACGGCGCAGCCGCCGAGCACGCAGCCGTCTAGCGACTCGACTGGCACCACGACTGCTCCGCCGCAGGACCCCTCGGCAACCCCGAGCTCGACTCCGGCTCCGACTGCGGACGCTTCTTCATCGAACCCCAGCGACTCGACCCATAGCGGGCCGCCACCCGTCCAGGAGCCCGACGCGAGCAAGGTCAAGCACGACGGCAAGGAAGACGATGTCGACGCCATCGGCAACCGCAACGTCGGAGGGCGCGGATTGGGCGACTGGTATTCGCTCGAGACCGAAATCAGGATGGGCAAGCAATATTCGATGCAGGTCGAAAATAGCGTAAAGCTGGTGCAGGACCCGGTGGTGAACGAGTACGTCAATCGCATCGGCCAGAACCTGGTGCGCAATTCCGACGCGAAGGTGCCGTTCACCATCAAGGTGATCGACTCGGACGAAGTCAACGCATTCGCGCTGCCCGGTGGATTTTTCTACGTGAACTCCGGTCTGATTCTGGCGGCGGATGAAGAGGCGGAACTGGCCGGGGTGATGGCGCATGAGATTTCTCACGTTTGTGCGCGGCACGGGATGCGTCAGATGACGCGAATGAATTGGGCGCAAATCGGCACCATTCCTCTGATCTTCGTCGGAGGTGGGTTGGGTTACGGAATCTACCAGGCAAGCAGCCTGGCCTTGCCGCTCACGTTCATGAAGTTCCAGCGCAGTTTCGAAGCGGAAGCGGACTACCTCGGGCTGCAATATATGTATAAGACGGGATACGATCCGCAGGCTTTCATCAGTTTCTTCGAAAAAATTCAGGCGAAAGAGAAGAAGAAGCCGGGCACGATCGCCAAGGCCTTCGCTTCGCACCCGCAAACGCCCGACCGCATTGAGGCGTCGCAAAAGGAGATCGCGACCATTCTTCCGGCGCGGCCACAATATATCGTTTCCACGTCAGAGTTTGACGATGTGAAATCGCGGCTGGCCACGATCGAGAACCGGCACAAGGTCATCGAAGAAAAGGATGGGAGCAAGCCCAGCCTGCGCCGCACTTCAACCAGTGACAAGCCCAGCGGCACGGACAGCACCACTAATAGCAGCGATGACGATCGCCCAACGCTGAAGCGCCGGGACGATAGTCCGAACCAGAATCAACAGTAGCGGAAATTGCGGAGACAACAAGAAACCGGCGGCCAGCCCGCCGGTTTTTTATTGACCCTGTTCTGGTAGTGGAGGGCCGGGCGTCCCCAGCCCGGCTGGACGGGCGAGACGCCCGTCACTCCACAGTTGCCTTATGATCCCGCGGCTACCGACTTTACCGTGATCGTGGTGCCGTCCACTGCTCCGGTCACCTTTGCCTTCGCTCCCGCCAGTTCGTTCAGCTTATCGAGCGCGGCCTTATCCGAGGTCTCCAGGGTGTAGACTTTGTCGCCGACCACGAGCGCGTATTTCGATCCGTGCTTGATGCAGCCGCGCGTGCAATCGGCGGCGTTGCCGGGCATTTCATGTTTCGCCCCGCACATGGCGTCGCTCACTTCGCCGGTCAAGGTCTGGTTCTTGCCGGCAGCCAGCGCCGGAACCGCCGCCAGCCCGACCAACATCTGCATTCCAAGAACCGCAGCCGCAATTCGATTAGCTTTCATTTTGCTTTCGTCTCCTGTGAAACGGGGTGAGTTCAAAAGGCATAGTCCCAAAGCGGATACTTCAACGACGCCAACATCAATGATGTCAGTATAACGATTTTCGCGCAACCTTCGGGTTACTAAAAATATTTTGTCGCTTACGCGAGTCTTGAGCCCTACTGCTGTTTGAAACGGATCTCCACGTCCACGGTCTTGTCCTTCGCCTCCAGGGTTTCATGAATGCTCACGGCCCACCGCACCCCGCGGGGAACGAGATCTCTAGTATCCAGCAGAAATTTCCTGAGATAGTCGGCATTGTAGGGTTGACCTTCGCGCAGAGTCCACGCTGCCTGCAGACGAGCTTTGGCCTGTGTGTCGAGTCCTGCGATTTCCAATTCTCCCATCTTGTAGAGGTCGCCTTCGACGACATTCAGATCGTAGTGCACGGTGCTCTTCTCCTCGTCGAACTGGGCGTCGGGCTTGACCTGGACGGTCATGTAGCCGCGGTTGCGGTAAAGCCTGGTCACGCTTTCGACGTCGCGGAGAAGGCGGACAGCGTCGGCGGGCTGGCCGGGCGGCAGATGGACGAGGGGCGCGACTTCGGCGGTGGTGATGGCAGAGTTGCCCTTCCACTCGACACTGGAAGTTGTGTACACCTTGCCCGGCATCACGGGCACGATTGCATCCACTTGAATTTCGGAATGAGGTTCGGCGGGGGCTTGCGCATCTGCCGCCCGAGAAGGTTCGGGCACCACGCGCGCGTCTGACGGGCCAAAGGCGGCCTTCAAATATCCGCGCTGCAGATACACCGGCAAGAGGTCAAACTTAGCGGCTGCGGCTAGCGTAGCGCGCGTGTATTCCGCTCCCGTAAGGCGGCGGGCTGCGGTCGAGAGCAGAGGCGTCTCGTCTGGCGAAGCTCCTGGGAATTCGACGTTGCGAATCCGAATGCTGACTTCTTCGATCCGGTAAACGATTGCGTGCAGGGCGCCGCCCGACTGGTCCCCTTCGCGCAGGAAATCCACCCGTCCCGGGAATTGCTTTTCGGTGAGGATCGCTTGCAGCGCCTCAGCAACCCGGTCCGGAAGATTGCCGGCAACAGGCAGCAACTGCTTGAACAGCGGGACGCGGCGTTGCGAGGCGGCGAGCAGTTCGGCGTCGGTGAACCAGACGAAGTTTTCGAAGCGCGCCGGAACCAGCTTGCTCTGGTCGGTATCGGCGAGCTGCAGTTCGAGTTTCGTTCCCGCGTTTGAAGAGGAATAGGAATAGACAACGTCGCTGAACAGGCCGGAATCGCCGAGGCGCTGCACCGCCTCTTTGAAATCGCCGTCGGCGGCGTTCTGGCCGATCTCGAGGCCGCTGGCGGCGAGAATTTCTTTGTCGGTATAGCGCGTCGTTCCCGTGACCTTCAGCGCGATCAGCTTGTAGGCGGTGACGGAGGAGGCTTTGCCGCTGGCGGACGGCTTCTGGGCCGCGGTCGCCGAAACGAGTAGGGACAATGCAAGGATGACACGCGCCGCCATCTTCATTTCGATCGCTTCCCAGCCCCGGCTGCGGAAAAATTCTTTTGCTTTACCGCGATGTCCATGAAGGCCTTGGCAGCGCGGCTGAGCGATTTGTCTTTGCGGAACACGATCGCCAGATCGCGGCGGATCTGCGCGTCGGCGAGCGTGATCGCAACCAGGACCTTGGCCCGGATGTCTTCCTCGATATTGGAGCGGGCGATAAATCCTACCCCGACATCGGCGGCTACAAAACGCTTCAGGAGTTCGCTCGAATCGAGTTCCATGGCCAGGTTCGGCTTCAAGTGATGGTCATAGAACAGGGCATCGAGTGCGTCGCGGGTGTGGCCCAGTTTGGGCACGACCAGCTGATAGGCCGAGACCTCGGCCACGGTGACGCTCTTCTTCGCGGCGAGCGCGTGACTTGGAGCCGTGATCACGACGAGTTCGTCGCGATGAATCATCTGCGCCTCGAGCCGGTTGTCGGTCACGGGCAGCGAGACCACGCCAAAGTCCACCACGTTCTCGATGACTGACTCGAGAATCCTGGCGTAGTCGGAGCGCTTGATGCTCACGGCGACGTTTGGGTAATCGCGTTTAAATTGCGCGAAGACCTCGGGCAGGATGTGCAGGCAGGTGCCTTCATTCGCTCCGACGACAATTTCGCCGCGAGGCACGCGCTCAGTCTCGGCGATCTCGGTGAGGATGGTCTTACGCCGTTCGATCGTCTCCTCGGCATACTTGAAAAATAATTTGCCGGACGCGGTGAGCGAGACGCGGCCTCCGGAGCGGTCGAGCAGGCGAGCGCCCACTTCTTCTTCAAGTGCCCTGATTTGGGAGGAGATAGCGGGCTGGGTGCGAAAACGCTTCTCCGCCGCGCGCGAGAAGCTGGAGAGGCGCGCCACTTCGAGGAAGATTTCTAGCTGATCGAAGTCCATCGTTCTGACCCAAGACACTATAACGAGCCTGAGGGGATTGCGGAAGGGGAATGAAGGAAATTATGCCTTTGACGTACCGACTGCAAAGGGCATCAGGATTACTTCAATTGCGATTGGATCTTCCATCCAAGCTCCTTTGCGATCATCCGGACGTAACGCTTTTTAGCCTTGAGCGTCTCTGTTGGATTAATCGGTTGTTTCTTAACGGGTCTATCAACGGAGGCCGCTTCGACTATGTTGACTCGAATTTCATCGCCGACGCGAAGGCTCTTTGGCTCCGTCCACTTCAGGTGTTCCTCATTGGCGAGGCCGCCTACTTGCACAGACAAATGTTCTCCCCGGTCTAGCGCTACCCAGTCAACGATTGCCGTTAGGACTCCGCGCTCCCCGATGCCAGCCAGACAGAGCTTCTTGCCGTTTAACGAGACCTTGAATGCACGCATAGAACTAAGATTGTACTGGGGCCCCCTCAGCGGCTAAAGCCGGTTTGACTAAGGCCGCTTTTTGGCACGACTGAAGTCGTGCCCTTCCCAAAACTCTACGGCTAGACGTTGATCACCGCGATGAGTTCTTTGACGGCGGCGGCGCTTTTGTCCAGGGCCGCTTTTTCTTCTGGAGTGAGTTTGATCTCGATGATCTGCTCGATCCCTTTCGCCCCTAGTTTTACCGGGACGCCGACAAAAAGTCCGTGGATGCCGTACTCTCCGTTGAGGTAGGCGGCGCAGGGGAGAATCTTTTTCTTGTCTTTGAGAATGGCTTCGACCATTTCGGTAGCGGCGGCCGACGGGGCGTAGTACGCGGATCCGGTCTTGAGATGTTTGACGATCTCGGCGCCACCGTCGCGGGTGCGCTGGACGATGCGATCGAGCGTGGCCTTGTCCATGAGTTCGGTGATGGGAATGCCGGCGACGGTGGAATAGCGGGGCAGCGGGACCATGGTGTCGCCGTGTCCGCCGAGGACGAAGGCGGTCACGTTCTCAACGCTGACCTTGAGTTCCAGCGCGATAAACGCGCGGAAGCGGGCGGAGTCGAGAATACCGGCCATGCCGATGACGCGCTCACGCGGAAAGCCGCTCATCTTGTAGGCGGCTTGCGCCATGGCGTCGAGCGGATTGGAGACGATGATGAGGATGCAGTTCGGCGAGTGGTGCACGACCTTGCCGACTACGTCGTTCATGATTTTATGGTTGGTGTTCAGCAGGTCGTCGCGGCTCATGCCGGGCTTGCGCGGAATTCCGGCGGTGATGACAACGATGTCGGAGTTGGCGGTGTCGGCGTAGTCGTTGGTGCCGAGGATGGCGGAATCGCGCTTCTCGATGGGCATGGCCTCGAGCAGGTCGAGACCTTTGCCCTGGGGGACGCCTTCCACGATGTCGATGAGGACGACATCGGCGAGTTCTTTCGATGCGATCCAATGAGCGGCGGTGGCGCCTACGTTTCCGGAACCGACGATGGTTACTTTATTGCGCATAGATTCCTTTCTCGATGCAACTAATTTCCCGGGGTTAGTGGAGCGACGGGCGTCCTCGCCCGTCCCACGGGGCGCATCTGGACGGGCGAGGACGCCCGTCGCTCCATCAACTAATCCCTTCTCTACCCTCAGTCCGCTGCCACTGGGACGCGCATGTTGTCGATCATGCACGTGGCGAACTCGCTGGTCTTCACTTTTCTGGCGCCTTCCATCAGGCGCTCGAAATCGTAGGTCACGTTCTTCTGTTCGATGGTGCGCTCCAGGCTCTGCTCGATCAGATCGGCGGCTTCGGTCCATCCGAGGAAACGGAACATCATAACACCGGAGAGAATGACGGAGCCGGGATTGATGACGTCTTTGTCGGCATACTTGGGAGCGGTGCCGTGGGTGGCTTCGAAGATGGCGTAGCCGTCGCCGATGTTGGCTCCGGGAGCGATGCCGAGGCCGCCGACCTGCGCGGCGCAGGCGTCAGAAATGTAGTCGCCGTTTAGGTTGGGCGTGGCCAGCACGCTGTATTCATCGGCCCGCGTCACCACCTGCTGGAAGATGGAGTCGGCGATGCGGTCGTTGATCATCAGCTTTTTCTTCCAGGCGCCTTTGCCGTGCGTGGCGTAGATGGAATCGAGACAGTCCTTTACTTCTTTGTAGATGGTCTGGCGGAAATCGTCCTGGGCAAACTCGAGGCCGGGTTCGGTGAGATTCGCATTCTCCTCGATCGTAATGCCGGGATTCTTGTCCTTGTTGTCGATGATCCAGCTCTCGCGCTCGGTGACGACCTGGTCGCGGAATTCTTCAGTGGCGAGTTCGTATCCCCACTTGCGGAACGCGCCTTCGGTGAACTTCTGGATGTTGCCTTTGTGGACGAGAGTGACCGCTTTGTTTTTGTTTTCGAGTGCGTGCTTGATGGCCATGCGCACCAGGCGTTTCGTACCGGTCACGGAGATGGGCTTGATGCCGACGCCGGAATCGAGGCGGATTTGTTTCTTGCCGCCTTTCAACATGTCTTTGTTGAGGAATTCAATGAGGCGAGCGCAATCGGGCGTGCCTTCTTCCCATTCGATGCCGATGTAAACGTCTTCTGTATTTTCGCGGAAGATGACGATGTTCATGCGCTCGGGATGCTTCACGGGCGACGGCACACCGGCGTAGTACTTCACGGGACGCACGCAGCAGTAGAGATCGAGAATCTGGCGCAGGGCGACGTTGAGGGAGCGGATGCCGCCTCCGACGGGCGTGGTCAGCGGACCTTTGATGGAGACGTGAAACTCGCGGATGGCGCTGATGGTGTCGTCGGGGAGCCAGTTCTGAAAGCGAGTCTTGGCTTTCTCGCCGGCAAAGACCTCGTACCAGGCTACGGAGCGCTTCCCGTGATACGCCTTTTCGACAGCGGCGTCGAAGACGCGGACGGAGGCTTTCCAGATGTCGCGGCCGGTTCCGTCCCCTTCAATGAAAGGAATGATCGGGTGATCGGGAACTCGGTACTTGCCGTTGCTATATTCGATCTTTTGTCCGTTGGTTGGAACCGGGACTCCGTTGAATGACGCCATGACGCCTGCCTCCAGAATTTGGGACGAATCCAATCATTATAAAGAATAATGAGGGAAGAGGAGCTAGGTTGGCGATCACAGGCGACTGTGACAACGGTCACACTGGATGCGGGGCTGTGAATTGAGAGGGACGCCGCGCCGCCGAGCGCTTCCAGTCCCGAAAATCCGAGCGCCAACCGATCATCATCATCGCCTTTGCCTGCGTTCGTTCTCGGCGATCCGCACCTTCACCATCTTTCTCACAAGGGCGGCCGGCAGAGGCTTATCCACGGGGAAGCGGATGGTGCCTTTGGATGTTTGGTAGTCCTTGAGTTCGTTTTTCAACGCTGCTATCACGGCGAGACTTCCGGGGAAGAAGCTGCAGTGCTTTGAAAACGCGGCGAACCACACTAGCGCTCCTTTGTACTTGAACATGGGAATCCCGTAACCGATGCCCTCTGTGGCCTCCGGTGGCACGGTAGAGCGAATCGCGGCGCGAATTGTGTTCAAGGTGCCACGGGCAGGTTCAGGGACGGCTGCCAGGTATTTGTCCACGTCTCTTGAGCCATCGTCGCTTTTGGTGGACGGCTCTCGCCTACTGGAGGCCGCTTTTTTCTTCGGCACCACTTTGGTCCCCTCGTTTCAACTTTGCCGAGTCCCATTGATCGCAAAATGCGTGATGCATGCGTGGACTAGAGTTTTCGCGCCACACGCCCTAGGCTCGTTCAATGGTTACTGACTTCACCACCACGTCTTTGTTGGGACGGTCCTGGCGGTTGCGGGGAGATTTCGAGATTTTCTCCACGACTTCGTAGCCTTCGACGACCTCGCCGAAAATTGTATGTTTGCCGGTGAGCCAGTCGGTGTTGCCGACGGTAATGAAAAACTGCGATCCGTTGGTGTTGGGACCGGAATTGGCCATCGCCAGCTTTCCCTTCTTGTCGAAACGATGTGGTGAGCCCTTGGTTTCGTCTTCGAACTGGTAGCCGGGACCGCCGAAACCGGTGCCCATCGGGTCGCCGCCCTGGATCATGAAGTCGGGGATTACGCGATGAAAAATCGTCCCGTGGTAAAGAGGGCCGGTCGTCTTTTTGCGGGTGGTGGGGTGGGTCCACTCGCGCTTGCCTTCGCTCAGTTCGACGAAGTTGGCGACGGTCTTGGGGGCATCCTTTTCAAACAAGCGGCAAACGATGGTGCCCTCGCTGGTTTCGAACACGGCATAGGTTCCGGGGGTGCGGGTCATAGTCTCCCTTTCGAATTCCTGAATTTAATTTTTGGTAGAGACGAGGCTTGCCTCGTCTCTACATGGGTTCTGCGCGCCGGCCGGCCTATGGCTTGCGCGCGGACTCGGCGCTAATGGATTTCGATGTGCTCGATCTTGACCGGATGAAGCGGGCGTTCGCCGTCCGCGGCCATACGAGCGATTTTCTTCACCAGCGCCACGGCAGCCTCATCGCACTGGCCGAAAATGGTATAGCCGCCATTGAGGCTGGGGTAGGGAACTTCGGTGATGAAGAACTGCGAGCCGTTGGTGTCGGGTCCGGCGTTGGCGTAGGCGAGACGCCCGGGGCGATCGAACTTGACGGTGGGTGAAGTCTCATTCTTGAATCTGTAGCCGGGGTCGCCGGTGCCGGTGCCGAGGGGATCTCCACCTTGAATCATGAATTCGGGAATCGCACGGTGAAAGATGGTGCCGTCATAAAGTGGGACGCCGTGCTTCTTGGCGTGAGAGACGGGGCTGGTCCAGTCTTTGGAACCGTCGGCAAGACCGATGAAATTCGCGACTCCGATCGGGGCCACCTTCGGAAACAGCGTGCAATGCAGATCACCGACCGTGGTGTGGATGATGGCGATCGGGTCGGCGGCGGCAGCGGGCTTCGAAACGGGCGGAGTTGAGGCCGCTTGTGCGGCGCTGAGCAGGGACGTGGAGACGATCAGAACAAGCGTATAGATTAAAGTTCGCATGGAGGCTCCTATAGAGTATTTGGGCAAGCGTCAATTGTACGACAGTCGATCCTAAGGTTGCTTGTGGAGAGCCGAGCGAGGACGCCCGTTGCTCGACATTTTTATTTGGTGGACTGCATTTCGTGGCTGACTCGTTCGACTTCGCGGAAGACGCGGAGCAGGTTGGCGCCGAGAATCTTGCGGATGTCGTCGGCGCTGTAACCGCGGTCGAGCAGGGCTTGCGTGATTTTTGGCAGGTCGGCGGCGGAGTCGATGCCTTCGGGAGTTGCGCCGCTGATACCGTCAAAATCCGACCCCAGGCCGACGTGATCAATGCCTGCGACTTTGGCGATATGGTCGATGTGATCGATCAGCGAACTCAAGGGAGGGCGCGGAATTTTTGCGGCCCACTCGCGCTCGATGCGGTCGGAGTCGGCGTCGGTAACGGTTTTTCCGGCGGCCTTGAGTTGGTCGGTGTACGTCTTGACGGCGGCGTCGCGGTCTTTGGCTTGCGCTGCAGCGGCCTTGCGGTAATTCTCGTCGATGAAGGCGTTGAAGAAATTCACCTGGACGACGCCGCCGTTTTTGGCGACGGCGCGAAGCATATCGTCGGTCATGTTGCGGGGATGATTGGTGAGGGCGCGCGCTGCGGAGTGCGAGGCGATGACGGGGGCTTTGGTGACGGCGATGGCATCGTAGAACGTCTTGTCGGCAACGTGGGAAATATCGACCATCATGCCGAGGCGGTTCATCTCCATGACGATCTGCTTGCCGCTCTCGGTGAGTCCGTTGTGGTGCTCGACTTTGGGATTGTTGATGTCTCCGGAAGAGTCGGCCCACTCGTTGCTGTTCGACCAAGTCAGGGTCATGTAGCGAACGCCGAGGCGGTAGAAATCGCGGAGCAGGCGGATGTCGTTCTCGATGGAGTGGCCGCCTTCAATGCCGAGCAGGGCGGCGAGTTTGTGCTCGCGATGAGCGCGCTCGATGTCGTCAACGCTGAAGGCCATCATCATGCGGTCGGGATGGCGGGCGGCCTGCTCGTACACGGAATCGATGAGATCGAGCGTGTGGTGGGCAAAGTGGCCCTGGTTGGTTTCCGGCTCGACCCAGATGGAAAAAAACTCGGCGCCGAGATTGCCGGCCTTCGCCTTATCGAGGCTGATGTGGCCAGGGTCTTTGGGATCGGTCGATCCGATGTCGTAGTTTTCATCGAGGAAGCGCTGCGGGGTATCGGCGTGCGTGTCGATGACGATGGCGGAGTTCTGAATTTCGCGGGCCTTGGCGGAGACTGCGGTTTGCGCGTTGACGGGGACGACACAGGCGAGCGCGATGGCGACGGCGAGAGTGCGCTGGTTCAGCATGAGCTTGTTCATGACGAACAAGGATTCTATACGAAGCTGCAGAGCTTAATGGAGCGACGGGCGTCCTCGCCCGTCCGGAGGGCACATTGGGACGGGCGAGGACGCCCGTCGCTCCATAGAATCGCTCATCCTGTGGCCACGGCGGCCAGAGCCTGCTCGATGCACTGCTCCAGTGATTGGTCAGTGGAGATCGTTGTTTTGGGATACGTGATGGCTTCGAAGCGGGCCTTCACTTCGAGGTAGAGCGCGAAGGTCCGGTTTTGCGCGGGATGGATCGCGTTTGTTTCGAGGTCGAGACGCCGGCGCGCGGATTCATCGGAGCAGGCGCACTCGATGATCGCCCAGGGCTGCGCCAGTTCGCGGGCGAATTCGAGAACGCGGTCGATCTGGTAGCGGCGGGAAAAAGTACGCCCGTCAAGGAAGATTTTGCGACTCGGAGTTTCCTGCAGCAGGAAGCGGGCCGCTTCGAGCATGATCTCCATCACGAAGTCGTCTTGCTTGACCGAGTATTCGATATCGTCTGGCGAGAACAGCGCGGCGCGGATCTCGTCTTTGCTGAGCAGCGCGCCTTGAGTGCGGTGAACCAGTTCGCGGGCGAGCGTGGTTTTGCCGGTTCCGGGAAGGCCGGCCATCAGAAGAATCATGCTGTCGAGATTGTAGTGGAGGAGCCTGTCTGAAGGCTCAGTTGGACGCACTTACCGCAGTGGCAGCGGCAGTGACCGTGCCCGGCGCGATGACCGGCTCTTCCAACGGCACCGGCGGTCGCGGGAAAACGGTCTGGCTCTGCCGCCAGTCGCCGTAGCGGTCGGAAACCATCACGTGGAAGCACCAGTGGCGGCGCTCTTCTTCGGGTTCGACCAGACCGAGTGCGTTCAGATAAAACAAGTAGTGCTCAACGAAGCGCATCTGCTCTATGGTCATGCCGCGGCGCTGCAGATCGACTGTAATGCCGGCAAGATGAGAAGACGCGGTGTCGCCTTCCGCCGGCGCCGCGTTGCGATTGCGACGGCGAAGCTTCTTCTGCACCTTGACCGTACGCACGGCGGAGTTCAACTGGATTTGCGCGTGGAACTGGCGGTAATAAACATCGGAAAGGTCGGTGACAAAATCACGGGTCCAGGGGCGGCAATAGCGCCGCGAGGGATCGAGACTGGGCTCGATTTTCAGAGAGTCGCTCGCCTCAATGGGCACCAGTTCACCCGAGGCCTTGAGCGCTTCCAGTTGAACGTCGTCTTGAATGCGGGGCAGATCGAGGCGGTCGATTTCTTCGTTTTGCCGGACCAGGGAATCGTGCGACGGACGGAACATTGGGTTCCAGAGCAGGCCGCGAAGGCCACGGAAGTGATGCAGTATCCGGTGGTGGTGAGGGTCGACGCGGTGCAGGGCAAAGGCGGTTTGCGGCGACGCGAGCGTAACGAAAAGCGCGAGCATGATCAGCGAAACCACTAGCGCAGCGGGCGATTTGGAGCTTTTCGAGCTTCGCGTTATGAATCTCGTCGTCATGCTTTTTGCATCGTCATCGCGTCACTTCCAACAACTCCGGGGCTGTGGAAAAGTCCCGATTTCCCGAGAGGAAGGGCAATTGTAAACCACACATCAAGAATTCTGTGAAGCAATCCGGCTAATCGCCATTACTTAAGGGAGTTTCGGGTGGTTACCCTAGCGTAATCTGCTGATTATTGGTGCCAATGTTGGAAAGGCGTCGTTTGGGGAATGGCAGCATATGTGCTCTGGGAATGTTGCGGGAAAATCAGGATGTCGATAGCTCTTGTAGAGACGCGGCTTGCCGCGTCTCAGACGGGGCAAGCCCCGTCTCTACAGGCGGAAGAACAGTCTCACTTGCGGAACAGGTCGCCGAGCGCTTGCTTCATGACTTGGCCACCGACTTCGGCAATCGACGTGGTCAGAGGGATGTCCTTCGGACAAATCTCAACGCAGTTTTGCGCGTAGCCACATTCCTGGATGCCGCCGTCTCCCATGAGTGCCGACAGACGCTCGCGCTTCAGGGCCTGGCCGGTGGGATGCGTGTTGAACAGGCGCACTTGCGAGATCGTGGCCGCGCCGACGAAGTCAGTGTCTTCGTTGAATTGCGGACAGGCTTCCATGCAGCAGCAACAGGAAATGCAGCGCGAGAGCGGATAGGCTCTTTCCTGTTCCTCGGCGCTCATGCGCGGGCCGGAGCCGAGGTCGTAAGTTCCGTCGATTGGGATCCAGGCTTTGACTTCCTTCAAATTCTCGAACAGTACGCTGCGGTCAACCGACAGGTCGCGTATGACGGGGAATTTCGAGAACGGCTCGAGCTTGATGGGCTTCTCGAGTTGGTCGAGCAGAGCGGAACAGGCCATGCGGGCGCGTCCGTTGATCAGCATGGCGCAGGAGCCGCAGACCTCTTCGAGACAGTTCGAGTCGTAGGTGATGGGCGTGGTCTGCTTGCCGTCGCGGGTGACGGGGTTGGCCGCGATCTCCATCAGCGCCGAAGTGATGTTCATGTTCGGCTTGTAAGGAATCTCGAACTCTTCCCACGACGGCTTAGCATCGGGGGTGAGTTGGCGTTTGATCTTGATGATTACGGATTTGTTGTTTGCCATTTAGCTTTTAGCCTTTAGCTGTTAGCTCAAACCTTGTCATTCTGAGCGAAGCGAAGAACCTATGAATTCTGTTGGCGCAGTCAGGATGCATAGGTCCTTCGCTTCGCTCAGGATGACAAGCATTAAAGTCATCGCGCAGTCATTTCGCAATTCAGTACTTCCTCGGCCGCGGCGGAATCAGCGCCGCATCGACCGGTTCGAACTCAAACTTCGGCTCGTCTAAATCGGGCGCAAAGGTTGCTTTCGTGGTCTTCATCCAGTTCTTGTCGTCGCGCTCGGGGAAATCGGGCTTGTAGTGCGAGCCGCGAGACTCGTCACGCATGGCCGCTCCCTGCGCGATTACCCGCGACAATTGCAGCATGTTGTAAAGCTGACGCGCGAAGGCGATGGTGGTGTTGGCCCACTGCGAGCGATCGCTGAGGTTGATCTTCTGGAAGCGTTCGAGCAATTCCACAACTTTGGCGTCCGCTTCCTCGCACTTCTTGTTGTAGCGGATGACGGTGCAGTTTGCGGTCATGGTCTCGCCTAGTTCGCGCCAGATCAGGAAAGGATTCTCGCTGCCGTCGGCTTTCATCAGGCCGGCGTTGATTTCCTGCTGGCGCTTGCGTTCTGCGTCAAAATGACCGTTGCCGGGCGCAGCTTGCAGATTCTTCGCGTACTGCACGGCTGCCGGGCCGGAGATGAAGCCTCCAAAGATGCACGACACCAGCGAATTCGCGCCCAGCCGATTGGCGCCATGGTATTGGTACTCGCACTCGCCTGCCGCGTAAATGCCAGGAATGTTGGTGGCTTGTTTGTAATCTATCCAGAGGCCGCCCATGGTGTAGTGCATGCCGGGGAAAATCTTCATGGGCACGTAGCGCGGATCGTCGCCCACAAACTTCTCGTAGATTTCGAGGATACCTTCCAGTTTGCGATCGAGAGTTTTGGCGTCGATGTGGGTGAGGTCGAGGTAGACCATCGGCCTGCCGTCAATGCCGAGGTTGTACTCGTACACGACTTTGAAAATTGCGCGCGTGGCCACGTCGCGCGGCACGAGGTTGCCGTATTTCGGATACCACTCTTCGAGGAAATACCAGCGTTCCTTCTCAGGAATTGATTTCGGGTCGCGTTTGTCGTTCACGGTCCTCGGAACCCAGACGCGTCCACCTTCGCCGCGCGCCGATTCCGACATGAGGCGCAGCTTGTCTTCGCCGGGAATGCAGGTGGGATGCACTTGTATGAACTCGCCGTTGGCGTAATAGCAGCCCTGCTGATAGAGCGCGGATTGCGCCGATCCGGTGCAGACCACCGAGTTGGTGGACTTGCCGAAGATGGCGCCATTGCCGCCGGTCGCAATGATGATGGCGTCGGCGGGGAAGGTGCGGATTTCCATGGTGCGCAAATCCATCGCGCAGATGCCGCGGCAGACGCGGTTTCCGTCGAGCACAGCCGAGAGAAACTCCCAGTGCTCGTACTTCTTCACCTTGCCTTCGGATTCGTAGCGGCGCACCTGTTCGTCGAGCGCGTAGAGAAGTTGCTGGCCGGTGGTCGCTCCGGCGAAGGCGGTGCGGTTATAGAGCGTGCCGCCGAAGCGGCGGAAATCGAGCAGACCTTCGGGCGTGCGATTGAAGGGGACGCCCATGCGGTCGAGCAGATCGATGATGCCGGGAGCGGCTTCGCACATGGCCTTGACCGGCGGCTGGTTGGCCAGGAAGTCGCCACCGTAGATGGTGTCGTCGAAGTGTATCCAGGTGGAATCGCCTTCGCCCTTGAGGTTCTTGGCGGCATTGATGCCACCCTGCGCGCACACCGAGTGCGAGCGCTTTACCGGGACGATCGAGAACAGGTCAACTTCACCGCCCATCTCGGCGATTTTAATGACGGCGGCGAGACCTGCCAGGCCACCGCCCACTACGATGATTTTCGGAGTTGCTGCCATGCTGTATGAATCCGATCTGCCGGGCCGAGCCCGGGCCTGCTCGTACTATCCGCGTGCTTCTCAGTCGTTGGTCGTTAGTCGTTCGCGACGGCTGTTTGCGGTCGACGCGTGCCTAAGACGTTTGCTGACAAAGTTTGCTAATGTTCTGCCAACGACTGACGACTAACGACTGCCTGCACTCTCTATCGCATTACGATACTTTCCGAAGCATTGGGGTCCGGGGCTTGGTACGGCACCCTCAGGAATCCATACATACTGGCCGCTCCGATTGAAACCAAACCCAGCGCCAGCAGCAGGCAGATATAGCCAAACCAGCGGCGCGCCCTTTCGCCGGTGGTGATGCCCCACTTCGCGGCGAACAGCCACAGACCATAGCTGAAATGCCAGGATGCGGCAATGATGCCGATGGCGTAGAAGGCGATCATCCACGGATTCTGAAATTCTCCCTGGACTTTGGCGAACGACTGCATGGGATGCGTCGGCAGGTGTATGCCAGTGAAGCGCAGGTAATAAGTGTGCTGCACCATGTAGATGAGCGCAATGATGCCGGTCCAGCGCTGCGAGGTGTAGAGCCAGTTACCGGTCCAGGGATAGTCGGCGACGTTGGTATCGCCTTGATA
Organism: Terriglobales bacterium; assembly: GCA_050011975.1. Classification (GTDB taxonomy): domain Bacteria; phylum Acidobacteriota; class Terriglobia; order Terriglobales; family Acidobacteriaceae; genus Acidiflorens. The sequence continues at coordinate 55,265 of JBEKIB010000007.1, forward strand.
CCAGATGTAGACGCCGTAGAGGCCGTGGAAGAGGATCGGAATCCAGATAAAAAATAATTCGAGGCCAACTACGAAGGGCAGGCTGTTCAGAAACTCGACTTGCTTGCCGTAGGCCAGTGGGCCTTTGAAGGCTTCGGCGTTCGAGATGAAGTGTTCAAGAAGGAAGGCTCCGATGGGTACGACGCCGCAGAGGGAATGCAGACGGCGCAGCAGGAACGATGTACCCTCGCCCGCGCGCAAGGGAGCGACGCCCGATTTTATTCTGGGAGCGACGGGATTGGCAGTTGACGCCACGATGAATGCTCCTTACGTGGTCCGAGGTGAAGACTAATGATTATCGTTTTGTGCGGGAAGGGAAGTCAAGGAGAGCTTGGTTTTGCTCGTGCAGTGCCGGGCGTCCCCGCCCGGCCAACACCATCGAAGCAGCGCTACTGGACGGGCGAGGACGCCCGTCGCTCCATTACGTTTTCGGGTACCACTCCAGGAATGCGCGAAACGCTGCACCGCGATGGCTGTACTGCGCTTTTTCTTCCGGGCTTAGTTCGGCAAAGGTCTTAGCGATTTGCGGGAAATAGAACAGTGGGTCGTATCCGAATCCGTGGTGGCCTCGGGGCGCGTGCAAAATGACGCCTTCAGCAGTGCCGCGGAAAGTGTGAAGCGTTTGGCCGTCGCGAGCCACGGCCAGCACGCACACGAAACGCGCGGTGCGTTTCTGTTCTGGAATATCTTTTAGTTCGCTCAGCACTTTCGCATTGTTGGCTTCGTCATTTGTGTTGCGCTCTGCAGCGGCAGGGTCGTGATACTGCAGATCGCGGGCCGCGTAGCGGGCGGAATGAACGCCGGGTGCTCCACCCAGCGCATCGATTTCCAGGCCCGAGTCGTCGGCTAGAACCAGTTTGCCGGGAACGGCCAGACTGTAGGACTCGGCTTTCTTGCGCGCGTTTTCCTCAAATGTGATTCCGTCCTCTACGACCTCGGGCAGAAGAGGAAAGTTCGGGATGTTTGCGATGGCGATGCCGAAGGGCGCAGCGGCTCCGGCGAAATCGCGAAGCTTGCCGGCGTTCGAGGTTGCGACAAAGATGCGATGGGCCATGGTGTGTACCTGAGATGGTGTGTGCCTGAGATCGTCTGTGCCTGAGTTTTTCGCCGGCGCGATTACCCTTCGCTTACCTGGGTGTCATCGCCAACCATTCCATGATAGCCGGGTGTCTTTCGCCCAGGATCAAATTCGTCTTGTCTCCGTGCCCTGCGGAGTTTTGCTAACCCATCACGTTCATGGCCTTGGTTTATGATTTACTTTCCTACCGCCTCCAATGCTTCGGACGGCCGCAAAAATATAGCCGAACGTCTGGACAAGAGGTGGCGAAAGAAGCCGGAGGATTGCGGTGAGCGTTGCCCAAACAATGTCGCGGTTTTTGCCGCCGGGACTGCGCGGCCGTGGCCGGGACTGGTTCGAAACGCGATTTCGCGGGACGCCTCCGGCAATGCTGAAGTACCGAACCTTTGAACTTTCCCTCGATCTCGACATGGTTCTATCGCATTACCGCGTCGAGCATCCCAACGTTCGCTATCTGCAGGTGGGCGCGTTCGACGGCGTTTCGGGCGATCCGATCTATCCGTTGATTGAGCGACACGGCTTGCGGGGCATCGTCATCGAACCGCAGAACGATGCGTTTGAGCGGCTGAAGACTAACTACGCTCGCTTCCCGGATTTCCGTTTCGTGAATGCCGCCATTGCCGACCACGATGGTTGTTCGAACCTGTTCCGCATCAGGCCCGGCGCGCGCGGGCCGGAGTGGTTGCATCAGATAGCCAGTTTTGATCGGAAAACACTGATGTGGCACGCGCACATGGTGCCTGGTCTGGAGTCCATGATTGAGGCTGAGCAGGTACGCTGCCTAACGTTCGAGACCCTGTTCAAGGAAATTGGCATAGAGGACGTGGACCTGCTGCAGGTCGACGCAGAGGGGTTCGATTCGGAAATCCTGCGGCTTTTCAACATACCGGTCCGAAAACCTGCGATCGTCCGTTTCGAACACAAGCACCTATCCATTGCGGACCATGAGAAGTCAATCGCCTTGCTGGTGAGCGAGGGTTACCGGGTTGCGGCGTCGGGCAGCGATACATTGGCCTACCGCGTGACTGCCAAGCTATAGGCGCGATGAGGAGACTTCCCCAGAACTCGCGCGGGCGAACGGCGGGCGCGTTTTGATCCAGGCCGCTGCCAGCAGCATCAAGCTCAGCCATGAGACGGCGTCTCCAATCGTCCGGTCGGTGGTGCGCCGGAAATGGACCCGCACGTCGTTCGTGCCCGCGAGAATCGGAATGATCATCTGGCCCGTCACCTCCGCAGTCTGCGCCGGCTCGGGCTGGCCGTTGACTGAGACCTGCCAGGCGGGATAGTTGAAAAGGCGCAGTTCCAGGTTCTCGGGCTTCGACGCGTGAACGATGAAGTGTTTCTCCGTCTGCGCCCATGCCAGCATGTCGCTCGGAACCGGCGCTCCCGCGTCATCGCTGATGCGAGGCAGACTCTGGTTCAGTTCGTAGGCGTCGGCTCCCGCCGGAACATATTCGTCGGTGCCCTCGTAGCCGGTGCCGTCGGCGAGGGCATCGCTCATCTGGCGGATATCGCGGGCCGTGTCCCACCAGGGAGGCTGGATACGATAGCCGGCGACGATCACCGCGGCCAGTAGAACGACAGACACCAGCAGGCGCGAAGTCCAGCGTCGGGCGGCCATGGTTAGAAGCATTGCCAAAGCGGCGTTCATGCATAGCAGCCAGCGGAAGGGAAGTTGCACGAAGCGGAACTTGGGCAGATGCTGCCAGAGCAAATTGCTCACCGAAAGCATGAGGACCGCACTGCCAGCGCCCCAGACGGAAAGCAACAACCACGGGCGTTGGGCTGCGGGTGTCCCTGCGTGTTTTTTCGGCGCGCGGCGGGAGAACCAGATCGCTAAAGCGAGGGCACCGATTTCGGCGAGTGCTATGGTCGAAACCAGAAGATTGAAGCGATTGTGATCGGGATCGGGGGTGGTGGTGAAAATAAAATTATCCTGCGGCCGGACGCCCGGCGACAGCACCTGGCTGAGGTTAACCCATCCCTGTTCGTAGATTGCCGGGAGCAGATAGAACGAAGCGAGGCCGGCTCCGAGGAGCATCGCCAGCGCCGTCCGAACGAGGGGACGCCAGATCGTCGGACTACACCATCGTTTGCCGGCGGTCTCACGCGCGGCCCCAATCGCCGCCAAGAGCAACGCCAGCCCGCCCGTTGAGTAGTGGATCATCACGGCCGCGGGTGCGTTCGTCAGCCAGGCTGCGGCCAACAGGAGACTCAACCACAGCGTCGGGCGAAGGCAATGTTGCCTGGACAGACTGTAGTTGCCCTCGGCGGCTAAAGCTGATTCTTTTGCCGAACATGTGGCACGACCGAAGTCGTGCCCTTCCCCAAACCCGCTTGACTTGCCAGGTTCTCCGCCACCAGCAGAATCAGGCGGAGCGGCAACGGGATCATTGAGCCGCAGCAGACAGAGCAACAGAAGCGGCAGCAATGCCGCGGCCAGCAGTTCGGCATATGCGCTCCGCCAATAGACGATCAACAGGTGGTAGGGATTCAGCGCATAGAAGACGGCCGCAAACAACGCGTCCGGGGCCGGGAGCCACTCGCGGGCCAGCCGGTACATGGCCGCGCCAGCGAGCATGAGCACAATCCAGCAATACGCGCCCGGCACTATCTTCCAAGGCAGCGCAGCCCCGAGCGTGGCGCCCAGAGTCCAGGAAGCGGGCGGATAAAACAGGAAGCGAGCCTCGCCGTATCCCCAGTTCGCCAGCGCCGCCCAGCGCGGATATGCGATGCCGTCCTTCCATTGGCCGAGGACTTCCATCCAGGAAAACATGTGGAACTCGAAATCATGCCCGGAGGGACTGCCCCATCGGAAAAACGGAGCGATGGCGAGCAGGCAGGAGCCAGCGAGCACTAGCGCACGTGAGATCGGACTTCTCAGCAAATGGGGCTTCCTAAAGGGCCTCTGATTTTCCTGCAGAAACGCGGCTTGCCGCATCTGGGGCGGCGGCACGGGTAGAGACGGGGCAAGCCCCGTCTCTACAGGAAACGTTTATGCGGCGACGGCCTTCTGATCCGGGTCGGGGACGCGCTCTTCGAACGCGACCGGGACGTGGCGCCAGACCTGGATGGCGAGCACGACGGTGGTGGCGAGAAGCAGCGCTCCTACGGCGACATGGACCACGGTCGAGATCACCATGGGCAGTTCGGGTTGAGCGGCGTCTCTTCCCCACATGACGCGGGTGACGAAGGCGAGAAAGCCGAGGCAGAGTTGTGCGACCATCAGGCCAAGCATGGCGATCGCCGGGCGGCGGACGGCGTCCACTTCCGGGTAAACCGAGATGGCGCGCACGGCGGTCCAGGCGAGAACCAGGGCCACGACGGCTGCGTTGATGACGTGCGGCCACCAACTCAAGCCATGGTGGCGGAACATTGCGCCGAGGATCAGTTGCACGTAGAGCACAAAAATCGAGAGCAGCGTGAGCGTGAAAAGAGCGGGGCGGCGTTGGTCGAGTTCGGCGCGCGGTTGCTCTTCGACCCAGCGGCGGCCGGTGAAGACGGCGATCGAAACGGCGATACAGAAGAAGGTCTGCGCCACGGCGGCGTGCGCACTGGAGATGGGTGCGGGCAGAAAGAACAAGACGGTCAGTCCGCCGAGAATGCCTTGCGCGATCACAGTCGCGAGCGCCGCGAGCCCCAGAACGCGCAGCCAGCGGCGCTTTTCAACTCGCCACGTCCAGACGGCCAGGATGATGGTGAGCAGTCCTATGAATTCTGCCACCATGCGATGGCTATGTTCGTATTTAATGCCGCCAACCATGTGCGGAATTTTGTAGAAGGAACCGAAGCTGGTCGGCCAATCGGGCACAGATAAACCGGCGTCATTGCTGGTGACGAGTGCTCCGGCGACGATCAGGACGAGGGTGGCGCAGGCGGTGAAGACGGCGAACCGGTGCAGTGCGCGGTGGTACGGGATTTCGATAGCTTTCAGGATAGCCCCCAAGGAAACCGGCGATACCGCGTCGCCCGGTACGTTTCCCGAAACGCATTAGTTTAGCAGATGAACTACGCGGTGGGGGTGGGTTGCTGGCTACTCTGCGCCTCCAGCGCCTGAATAATGGCGTCGGCGAATTCCGAGGTGCCGGCAGTGCCGCCCACGTCGCGGGTGAGTTTGCTGCGGTCGCGGTAGACCTCGTCGATGGCGTTGCGGATTTTCCAGGCGGCATCATGCTCGCCGAGATGGCGCAGCATGAGCAGGGCCGATCGCAACACGGCAGTAGGATTGGCGATATTCTTTCCGGCTATGTCGGGCGCGGAGCCATGGACAGCTTCAAAGATGGCGCACTCGTGGCCGAAATTCGCGCCGGGAACCAGGCCCAGTCCGCCGACCAGTCCCGCGCACAGATCGGAAATAATGTCGCCGTAAAGATTCTCCAGCAGCAACATGTCGTACTGGTAGGGGTTCATCACCAGTTGCATGCAGGTGTTGTCGACGATGTGCTCACCGTAGGTGATTTCGGGATATTCTTTCGAGACGTTCCGCGAACAGCGCAGAAATAATCCATCGGACAACTTCATGATGTTGGCCTTGTGGATGCAATGAATTTTCTTGCGCTTGTTCTTGCGGGCATGTTCGAAAGCAAAACGCGAGATGCGGGTAGAAGCCTTCTCCGTTATGATTTTCAGGCTCTCCACCACTCCGGGGACGACTTCGTGTTCGATGCCCGAGTAGAGGCCCTCAGTGTTTTCGCGCACCACGATCAAATCCACGCCCGGGTAGCGGGTGGGAATATGCGGCAGGTTGCGGATGGGCCGGAAGTTGGCGAAGAGCTCAAAGCGTTTTCGCAGTTCGACGTTGATGCTGGAGAAGCCGCCGCCGATGGGCGTGGTCACCGGCCCCTTCAGTCCGACGCGGGTGCGCTCGATGGATTCGCTGAGTTCCTTGGGAATGTATTCGTGATACTTCTCAAAAGCTTCGGCGCCAGCGGCGAAGCTTTCCCATTCGAATTTGACGCCGGTCGCTTCGATCATGCGAACCGTGGCCTGGATGACTTCGGGGCCAATTCCGTCGCCGGGGATGAGAGTTACTTTATGGGCCATAAATAATCAAACCTTAGAAGATCGGGTCATCCGATCACCCGATCACCCGATTTAACTTTGCCCTTCGGTTCGGGCGCGTCTTTGCTCTTGAGCAGGTCCTTCAGTTCGGTCATGAATTCCTGCACGTCCTTGAAGTCGAGATAGACGGAGGCGAATCTTACGTACGCGACTTTATCGTAGCGGCGCAGGCGGTTCATGATCAGTTCGCCGATTTCGCTGGTTTTGCGCTCGCGTTCGGCGGACTCGATGACGAAGGTCTCCGCTTCATTGACGATCTGCTCCAGTTTGCTGATCGGCACGGGGCGCTTCTCGCAGGCGCGCATCAGGCCGTTGAGCACCTTTTGGCGGTCAAAACGCTCGCGCCGTCCGTCTTTTTTCACCACCATGTAAGGGATTTCGTCGATGCGCTCGTAGGTGGTGAAGCGCTTTTCGCATTTCAGGCATTCGCGGCGGCGGCGAATGGAATCCGCTTCTTTGCTTTCGCGCGAATCCACGACTTTGTCATTTTCAAACCCGCAAAAGGGGCATTTCATGAGTTTGCTAAATTGTAACAGGCAGGTCTCACGTCTTAGGTCTCAGGACTTAGGTCTTAGGACTTAAGACCTGACGCCCGTTCACAACGGGCTCTCTGCTGGGGCAACTTCTTCGGCCTGCGCCGTCTCCTCGGAAAGCTTGCGCAGCGACAACCGTTCGTAATGCGACAGCAACAGTCCGACGGGAACGACGGCGACAAACGTTACCAGCCACAGCATGATGCCGCAACTGACCGTGAGTTCCTTGGGGACAATATCAAAGACGTGGTCGAGCGCGCTGATGGTCGCCAGTTGCGAACCGCCGCCGACGCCGGGCAGCTGGACCATGGAGCCAAGCATGCTGGAACCCATGAGCAGAAGGACCTTGGAGGTACTCAAGGCAGCCATGGGTGCGCCGTAGGCATGCGTTACTTCCCTGTAAGACAAGGCAATAAACCACCACATCAACACCGAGACCGCTGCCAGCTGGAGGAATGCGAATGGACCATGAATGGTATTGAGCCCGACGGTGAACTCACGAATCTTTTGCGCGATGCGATGGCCCAGGTTCTCGGCCAGATGGGAAAAACGGCCTTCCACCCATTGCGCGATCCCCTTTCCGCGATAGGCCATCAGCACGGCTCCGGCAAGGAGCCCGAGTACGAGCGCGATCAGAGCGTATCCGGTGAGATGAATCCAGTGCCTGACTTCCGGCGGGGCGGCTTCGGTAAACGCGCGCAACTTCGTGGGCAGAAAAATGGCCGCCACCAGCAGGACGGTAAAACCGCCAACATCAAAAATTCGCTCCACCGCCCAGACCGCAACTTGCGAAGCGAAAGGCAGGTTCTCATGGCGCGCGATCAGATAGGGGCGAATCAATTCGCCGGGGCGGCCAAGCAACGCGAGTGCCGTGAATCCGATCAAGGTGGGCGGGACTAATCCCATGATGGACGATTGCTTTCGCACCGGTCGAAGAAAGATTTTCCACCGCACCGCCCGCAGGAAATAGGCGACGTAGATGAGCGCGACCCCGGCGAGAATGTGGCGCCAATTCAGTCCGTACTGAAAGAGCCGAGCCCAGTCGAAGTTCCGCCATGTCCGGAATTGCAGGTATACAAGCGCGGCCAGGACGATGAAAACAACCACGTACGCCAGGTTTTTTTTGTTCTTCATGCGGTGCGAAAGTCAATGAGAGGCATAGCTTTGAAGAGCGCGGCCCTACTCGAAGGTAAATGAGGAACCAAGAAGGGTCAACGCGGAGATGCGGCGGCGATGGCGGTGGCCGCGGGCGTCGGAGCGCGGTGGGCTGGGCTCTGGGTTGCGTTCTGGGCTGGGTTCTGGACTTTGACCGGAGCTTTCCTCGGCGTTTGGGCGGAGGCCTGCTTTTGTTTCGCTTCTTTTTCCTGAGCGATCTTTCTAGTGTTGTACTCGTGCACGATGCGGGCTACATAAGCGCGCGTCTCGCGAAATGGCGGCACTCCCTGATATTGCTCGACGCGCTCGGGGCCCGCGTTGTAAGCGGCCAGCGCCTTGACGAGATCGAAATTGTAGCGTTCCAGAAGTTCGCGCAGATAGCGGCTTCCGCCCGCAACATTGGTTTGCGGATCGAAGGCATCGTTCACGCCCAGTTGGCTGGCGGTCGCGGGCATCAACTGCATGAGTCCGCGGGCGCCTTTGGGAGAAACAGCGCGCGCGTTGAATCCGCTTTCGGCGTGAATGACGCTGTTCACCAGGTCGGGATCGAGATGATACGCGGCGCTGGCGGAGTTCACCACTTCGTTGAGAGCAGGCCCAGACCTAACAGACTCAGACTTCGCAATCTCTGACCGGGCGGCCATGGAGGCGTGCGCATCCGCAGGCGTCGGCAACGGTAACAACAGATCTTTTTCGTAGCCGGTGATTTCGGCGGTGGGTACGTCGGTGAAGCTGGAATCGTCGGCAGCAAGATAGAGGCGAGTCGTCATTCCCATTGCCAGGCGATGCTCGTGGCGGATGGAGAAGCCGTTGCGAAGGATCGCCAACTCGGCAGCAGTCGCGGGACGAGCGAGTAGCGCTACGAGCAGCACTAAGATTACGGCGCAAAAAAGCGCGCCGGCTTTCACCGCAATTCCTGCGGCCCGCACCGTCGCGAATGGTTCGCTTCGAGTCATCTTCCTCGCATCATTACAAGCTGCTCACAATCGCTGGCCCCAGAATCTGGTCAACCACCACCGGATCAAGCGCGGTGCCGTTGAGCATGTGGTCAATAGCCGCGGCCACGCCGCTTTCAGCATTCGAGCGCGTAAGCTTCCAGCCTCGGCCGCGCAATTCTTCCGATGCATTTCCCATGATAAATGGGTGGCCGGCGAAGGCCAGCATCTCAATGTCATTATAGTTGTCACCAATGGCCATGACCTGCTCGCGGGTAATCTGCCGGTAATTCGCCCAGCGCTCCAGCGCGTGTCCCTTGGAACAGCCGGCGTTGAGCACATCGATAATCGAAAGATCGCGGCCCGGGTACTCGGTGCGCAGGACTGTGATGGGCAGGCCGCAGCTTCCGAGGACTTGCAATACCCGCTGCATGTCGGCGACCGGGCCGCAGAACATAGCCTGCACGGGATCGGTGGTGAGCGCATTTTCGATCGGAATCACGAACTGGATGTACTGCATGTTTTTCTCCAGCCAGCGCTGAATGCTGCGTTCCAGCTTGTCCAGGCGCTCGATCACGATGGTGCCCGAACCATCGCTGCGAAGATCGTTGTTGTCAAAAGTTAGAACGGTTTGACCGCGAAATTCTTGCATCACGCGGAGGAGCTCGCGGCAGGTCGCCTCGGGAAGCAGGTCGCGGTGGAAGGTTTCTCCGGCAAGGGAGCGAGTAATGGCGCCATTGGAACTGATCAGCCAGAGGTCAAATCCCAGTTGTTGAGCGATGGGCAGGGCAAAAGTGTGGCGGCGTCCGGTGACCAGGATGACCTCAATGCCTTGGGCGTGCGCGCGCCGGAGGGTTGCCAGATCGGTTTCGGAAATCCTGAATTCCGGGTTGAGCAGGGTGCCGTCAATATCAATGGCGATGAGACGGAGGGAATCAGCGGGCACAGTCAATTCTAGCATTCGAGCGCGTCAGTGGAGAGCCGGGCGTCCCCGCCCGGCCGCCATGCTGCTGGGACGGGCGAGGACGCCCGTCGCTCCACTTTCTTTGGAACCTTATCTTTCTCCTATGCGACAATCATTCCCTACGGAGACTACCGATGAAATTGAGATTTCTTCTGTTGTTTGCGATTTTGCTCCCCGTATCTCTGCCTGCCCAGCCCGCGCCCGAAACCGGCAAGCCCTTCGTGGTCGAATACTATTACAAGGCGAAGTGGGGACATGCCGACGAGTTCCTCCAGCTCTTCAAAAAGAACCATTACCCGCTGCTGAAGAAGGAAGTGGAAATGGGGCGCATGCTCAAGGTCTGGATGGACCAGCCGCGCTACCACACCACCGAAGACGGGCGCTGGGATTATCGCGTGACCATCGTGTTCAAGAACTCGACGGTTGCGAATGAGCCCTTCGACGAAGATGCGCTGAAGAAACAGCTTTGGCCCGACCAGGCCACGTATGTGAGGGAAGAGCAGCGGCGTTTTGAAATTCTCGACGGACATTGGGACTTGCCGATCAAGAACGTGGATCTGGACGGAAAGTAAATGCCGCGGCGCCGGGCTCGATATTTGTGGCGTCAGGACTGACAGTCTGTAAGAGGATCTTCGCAGTAAAATTGATTTCCTTTGGCCGTTGTGCGTACGGAGGGCTGACTGAAATCCGCGCTGGTGATTATCGATGTTCAGGTTGGCCTGGTGAAGCTTATGCCGCCCGAACTGCAGGATCGTGTTTTGTCGAATATCACGGTTCTGCTCAGCAAAGCGCGCTCCTCTCGAGTACCCGTCTTCTTCATCCAGCACGACGGCCCCAAGGGACATCCCATCGAAGCCCAGACCGCGGCGTGGGCGATCCATCCGTCGATTCTTCCAATGAATGGAGAGCCCGTCATCAGGAAGAAAGCATCCGACTCTTTCTTCGAGACGCGCCTCGCGGACGAACTCAACGCCGGCGAAATCGGCCATCTAATCATTGTGGGTGCCATGACCGAATACTGCGTCGATACCACTTGCCGCCGTGCGATTACGCTTGGCTACAATGTGACGCTGGTAGCCGACGCGCATCTCACAGCCGATTCTTCGGTACTAACGGCCGCACAGATCATTGCGCACCACAACCTCGTCCTCGATGGCTTTGAGGCGGGAATTCATTCCATCAAGGTCACAGCGGCGAGCGCGATTTCGTTCTGACACTCATCGGCACCCTCCGCGAACACCGCCCAATGCGCGATCCATGCCATTGAAGTGCCTTTCCTGCGGATTCAGGCGCGTCCGTTTGCAAAAAGCTCAGCGGATGCGAGAACATATTTGGTTTGCATACATCCCACAGTTCTTATAAGGAAAGCAGCCAAAATATGGCGAAGGTGAAAAAGTCCCCCACAGCAGTGAAGCAGGTAGCGAGCGTAGAGGTTAAGTCGCTCGAGTTGAAGTCTCCCAACCAAACCCACGGCGGCGTCGGCCACGCGATCGAGCCGGCCAAAGGCAAGCTGGGCGTGATGATCCCCGGCATGGGTGCGGTCGCAACCACGTTTGTTGCCGGCGTCGAAGCGGTGCGCAAGGGAATCGCGCACCCCATCGGCTCGCTCACCCAGATGGGAACCGTACGTCTAGGGAAGCGCACCGATGGTCGGTCTCCCAAAATCAAGGAGTTCGTTCCGCTCGCCGGGCTCAATGATCTGGTCTTCACCGGTTGGGATATTTTTGAAGACAACATGTACGCGGCCGCCCGCAAAGCTGGCGTGCTCGAGCGCGACCTCCTCGACAAGGTGAAGGGGCGGCTCAGCGCCATCACGCCCATGAAGGCTGTGTTCGATCACGACTACGTCAAGAAGATCGACGGGCCGAACGTGAAGACGGGGAAGAACAAGCTGGACCTGGCCGAGCAGCTTCGCCAGGACATCCGCGACTTCAAAAAGTCGAGCCGCGCCGCTCGCCTGATCACCATCTGGTGCGCTTCGACCGAGACCTTCATCAGGCCCACGGCCATTCACCAGAGCGTGAAGTCGCTCGAAAAGGCGATGCAACAGAACGACAAAAACATTGCGCCCTCAATGGTCTATGCTTACGCCTCGCTCATGGAGGGCGTGCCCTTCGCCAACGGCGCGCCGAACCTGACGGTCGACATACCGGCGATGCTCGAACTCTCGCGTGAGCGCGAAGTTCCCATCTGCGGCAAGGATTTCAAGACGGGCCAGACTTTGATGAAGACGGTGCTGGCTCCCGCCTTCAAGGCGCGCCTGCTCGGCCTGCGCGGATGGTATTCGACCAACATCCTCGGCAACCGCGACGGCGAAGTGCTCGACGATCCCGGCTCTTTCAAGACCAAGGAAGAATCGAAGCTGGGAGCGCTGGAGCACATCTTGCAGCCGGCTCTGTATCCGGAGCTCTACGGCAATATCTTCCACAAAGTTCGCATCAACTATTACCCGCCCCGCGGCGACAACAAAGAGGGTTGGGACAACATCGATATCTTCGGATGGCTCGGCTATCCCATGCAGATCAAGGTGGACTTCCTCTGCCGCGACTCGATTCTTGCCGCGCCGATCGTGCTCGATCTAGTGCTCTTCCTCGACCTCGCGCAGCGCACGCGCGAGCTACGCCGCCTGGGAATTCAGGAATGGCTAAGCTTCTACTTCAAGTCGCCGATGACCGCGCCGGGTCTCTATCCGGAGCACGATCTGTTCATCCAGCTCATGAAGCTGAAGAACACTCTGCGCTACCTGAAGGGCGAAGAGCTGATCACGCACCTGGGGCTGGAGTACTACGACTGAGAAAACCTGGTTTTAGTGGAGGGACGGGCGTCCCAGCCTTTTGGGCGCGCTCGATTGGTGAATCGACTTGCAAGATATTGAGTAAGGGCCATTGTGCCGACGGAAAGGCCGATCCTCAGGGGAAATGACCAGTAGAAGCATCCCCACGGGGTCAGTTCTCAACAGCTAGTACATCTAAACGTCACCACACCGTCCGAATCAGCGGACTCCGCCGTATCCGCTCATTGCGCGTCACCAGCGTCATTCCGTCAGCTCGAGCCGTGGCCCCAATCAACCGGTCTGATGGATCGCGAGGATAATCGTCTGGAAACTGCGTGGTCAAGGCTGCGATCTCCGGCGTGATCGGCAGGATCGTCACACCCTCGAGAAGCAGCCGAAGGGACGTTTCAACCGAACCGTAAACTTGCAACTTCCCGCTGGAAACCAGCAGCGCAAGTTCCCACACCGTGATCCCAGAGACCGCCAATCCCCCGCTACGGCGCGCGCGCCGAATTGCCGAGGCAGCCTCTCGAGAAAGTTGCTTCGAATCGTTGGCCGCCCAGGCCACCACGTGCGTGTCGAGGAGAATCACCGCAAGGCTTCCCAATCTTCCAGTGGCACAACCGGAGACTCGATATCTCCGACAATCTTCATTACCCCTTTTAGCCTGCCGATGAATGCCCGTTCCGTATCGTCCGCGGGCACCAGCTTGGCGACGGGTTTTCCGCGCTTGGTAATCACTAGCGGCTCGCGAGTGGAGCGCACGTCTTCCATGAGCGTGAGACAACGCGCCTTGAATTCTCCTGCAGCGATTTTTCTCATGGACAGAACATACCATACATGGTCATGTAGAGATGACTATGATAGCAGGGGATTGGCGGAACGCCCGCTCCGCCGGCTATTCATCCATCTCGTACGCCTTCTTCAACCACCGCTTCAACTCATCGTCGATATCGGCTCTTGACCTGACCTCGATCCTCCGGGTAATGCGGTCTTTCTTCTCATACCCGCCGGTATCGATGAGCCGCCTGGGCGTCTTCATATTGCCCAGCGCGAATCCGAGATCGATTCGCGTGTTCGTCGACGGCTTGATCTGCGCGAACACGTGATTGCGATAGAACGGCACCATCGTCTTGCACGGACAAGCCTTCACATCCGTGCCCAGCGAAAATCCGAGCTTCAACAGCTCCTCATACAGCGGACGCAGCGCGGCGCGCGGACCCGAGTACTGCGCCTCCACCCATTCGGCGGCGGTTTTCAAATAGGCGTCCGGCGAGTCTTCCTCCGTGCCTTTGCCTTCGAGGCGCTCGGCAATCCATGCCGCGGAATTTGACCCGAGCTTGTGTTCCTTCTTCAGCCACTCGCGTCGTTCTTTTTCCGTCGGCGGACCCGACTTCCGAGTGAGAGCGATCCATTCGTCAAGCGACCGCCCGGTTTTCTCCGGCAGTTCCTTGATCCACTTCTGAACCATGGCCACACCCGGATGAACGGCATAGGGGCCGTCTGTTTTGTTGGCGAGAGACGCTCGGGCGAGAGACATTGTGACCTCCTGCGCACTCCATAATCCGCACGACATGATACCCGATGCCAGCTCGCGATAGAATCTTTCGATGGCTGCGAAGAAGCACGAAGCTGGACACAACACGCGCTACGTACAACTGCAGAAGAACCACTGTTTCGTCTGCGGCAAGGACAACCCTGACAGCATGCGGCTGCGCTTCACCTACGACGAGGAGCGCGACTGTTTCGTCTGCCGCTTCCGCCTGGGCAAGCGCTACACCGGACCTCCCGGACACTGCCACGGCGGCATCATCGCCACCATCCTCGATGAAGCGATGGGCAAGGTGAATAAACTGCGCCATGTGGTGGCGGTCACTTCCGAGATGACCGTGAACTACCTGAAGCCGGTGCCGCTGAAGCAACCGCTGCGCGTGGAATCGCGCGAGGTCAAGGTGACGGGGCGCAAGCACATCAATATGGCCGAGATCCTGAACGAAAAAGGGGAAGTGCTGGCGCGCAGTCAAGGCCTGTTCATAGCGATCGATCCGCACCGCATGTTCGCGCGCTTTGTGGAGCGGTAATGACCGTAACCGGTGGAGCGACGGGCGTCCTCGCCCGTCCCCACGCAAGTAAGACCAGGTAAGACAACGATCAGGGGTACCGCGAATCGCCAACGGGCTGTAAAATAAAGTGTAGGAAGAGAGAAGAGAGTAGACCCATGTCGCAAAACAATGGACACAACAGCACCAGCCTTCGTCTGAAGACCGGCCTCGCCGAAATGCTTAAGGGCGGCGTGATCATGGACGTAACCACCGCCAAACAAGCGGAGATCGCCGAGCGATCCGGAGCGGTCGCGGTAATGGCTCTGGAGCGCGTCCCGGCGCAAATCCGCGCCGAAGGCGGAGTGGCGCGCATGGCCTCGCCGAAAATCATTCGCGAAATCATGGCCGCGGTCGATATTCCCGTCATGGCGAAGTGCCGCATCGGTCATTTTGCTGAAGCCCAAATACTCCAGGAACTGGGCGTCGACTACATTGACGAGTCCGAAGTTCTCACGCCCGCCGACGAAGCGCATCACGTCGATAAGCACGCCTTCACGGTTCCATTCGTCTGCGGCGCGCGCAACCTGGGCGAGGCTCTAAGGCGCATAGCCGAAGGCGCAGCCATGATTCGCACCAAGGGCGAGGCTGGCACCGGAGACGTGGTCCACGCCGTCCGCCACATCCGCCAGATAGTCATGGAGATGAAGATTCTCACTGTCCTAGGAGAAGAAGAACTCTACGCCAAAGCCAAAGAGCACGGAGCGCCCTACGAACTGGTAAGGATGGTAGCGCGAGACGGCAAGCTGCCCGTGCCCAATTTCTCCGCCGGAGGAATCGCAACTCCAGCCGATGCCTCGCTAGTGATGCAACTGGGAGCGGAAGCCGTATTCGTAGGCTCAGGCATCTTCATGAAGAACTCCACCGAATTCGCCGACCCCGCGGAAGCCGAGAAGCGCGCAAAAGCAATCGTGCAAGCAGCAACGCACTACAAAGACCCTAAAGTATTACTTGAAGTCAGCGAAGATCTGGCGGGAGCCATGAAGGGGCTGGCCGTGTCTACGCTGGACGAGGCCCACCTGCTGCAGACGCGGGGCTGGTGAGCCGGCGTAAGGTGGATGACGCTGAGGATTGTACGTTTTCAGCATGGTCAGGTCGTGGTACCGTATCGCCATGGCTCATGTCAAGGCAGGCAGGGCAGATAGCGAGTTGGAGGCAATCGGAACTATCCTTCGCGCGCTCGATGGTTTGGAAGGCGAGTCCATTCAGCGCGTTCTGGATTACGTCTTCGACCGATTGAGCATTGGGCAGGGTAGAGCAACGGCACTTGCGCAGGCCGCCGCAGTCAGCCCGAGCGCCACGGTATCCGCTGACTACCGGCATTCACACACGCAACTCAGCATACGCGACCTGAAGGAAGAAAAGCGGCCCGAGTCGTCGAATCAAATGGCGGCATTGGTGGCGTACTATCTTTCCGAAATTGCTCCCGAAACGGAAAGGAAGCCTTCAATCAATGCTGCCGACCTGGAGAAGTATTTCAAACAGGCCGGATTCAAGCTTCCCCAAAAAATTCCGCAAACACTCCCGAATGCCGCAGCAGCGGGCTACTTTGACGCGGCGGGCAACGGTCTTTATCAGCTGAATCCCGTCGGGTATAACCTCGTCGTTCACGGATTACCCCGCGGCCAGGGAGGACCGGCGCCAGTCCGAAAAAGACCAGCGGCAAGGCGAAAATCTGGCCGCGGCTAAGGCAAACGCTCCCCGGCTAGGCGATGATTGATGCCCTTACAGCGCTCGATCGGATTTCCAAAGACGTCGCGAGGCTTGCGTCCGCAGTAGGTAGCGTTCGCACCAAGACTGTCCAAACATCCGTCGCTCAGCCCATCGCGCGCACGATCGCGAAAACGTACTTCGAGTCAGTACGAACCGAATTGTCGGCAGTACAGAATCGCGCAGGCCTTGTGGAAGAGATAGATTTCGTTCTGCAGAGTCTTCTGCAACTCGCATCGGCGCAGAGGGAGAAGGAAGCCTATCTTGGCCAGATCACAGAGTTAAAACCTTATCTTCTGGAAGCAACGGTGGACGTTATGAAGGCGCGTGGATCTCCCCGCCTCGTCCTGTCACAAACAGAACGCGCAATTCTAGACACTCTACGTAAGATGGTCCCAGTGACAGGCGCTTCATACGAACAGGCGCTCCTCGATATTGCCCAAGGCAAGCGGGTGTCCTGGCGGGGAAGCGCCACGGAACTCCGCGAGGTCCTCCGAGAAGCGATCGACCATCTCGCCCCCGATGACAAAGTTATGGGATCGCCAGGCTTTCAGTTGGAAGAGGGACGAACACTGCCCACTCAAAAGCAGAAGGTGCGTTTCATTCTCCGCGCACGAAAGAGCAACAGCACTTCCGTCGCCGTGGTTGAAGGGTCTTTGAACACAGTGGACGAGAGCGTCGCGGCGCTTGCTCGATCGACCTACACCCGAGGTTCCGCCTCAACACACTCTGCGACAGGCGCCTCGGAAATACGCAACCTGAAGCGGTACGTCGATGCTCTTCTCGCTGAGTTGCTTGAAATCCCATAGTAAAAGGCGGGCGGGTGGCCCATTCAAGCCTGCTTTTGGCTTGAGTGGGGTCGTCCCAGATTCCCCAGAAAACCAAAAGCCCCGCTAGTCAGGCGGGGCTCGGCAAAATTGCCAGTAGGTACGCTACCTTTCAAGCATAGTCATCGTAGCAGGCCGAGTGATATTCTTGCAGGGAGAATTGAAGCATGACCGGAATCCGGTTCCTAACCGATGAGAAAGGCCGCAGGACGGCGGTCCTGATCGACCTCAAGAAACACCACGCCATTTGGGAGGACTTCTGGGATGGCCTGGTTTCCGAATCGCGCCGCAAGGAAAAAGGCATTCCCTACGAGCAATACCGGGCCAAGCGTTCGAAGGGCCATCGTCAGCGTGGCTGAATACTCCATCGAAATAAAGCCCTCCGCCGGGAAGGAACTGGACGCGCTCGACCATGCGCTGTTTGCCCGGATAGACCGCAAGATCCTCGCGCTGGCAGAAAATCCGCGTCCCCCAGGATGCAAAAAGCTCAGAGGCTACAAAGACCAATCGCGCATCCGCGTGGGCGACTGGCGCGTAGTGTACCTCATCGACGATGAAGCTAACCGCGTGAGCGTCACCCGCATCGCCCACCGCCGTGAGGTCTACGAGTAAGTGAATGTAAGGCGCGTGGCCCACTCAAGCCTGCCTTTGGCTTGAGTGGGCAAGTCCGAGGTCCGGACGACGGGCGGGCAGCCCACATCTGAGTGCGCGATATTATTTTGTCCGTCTACGATGCCCGGTAAGAAACCAAAAGCCCCGCTAGTCAGGCGGGGCTCAGCAAAATTGCCAGTCGATACGCTGTCTGTCAAACAGCACCATTATAGCACAAGAGAACTGCGCCGAGCGGTCGTGCGGAGGACGACGGAATCGAACCGTAGTGGCTGACTAGGCCGCTCGACTGTTTGACAAACAGCGTCCAGTACCCACTGGCAACGCCCTCCAGACGCGGTCTATCTTCCGAGAGTATTGGACGCGTCCGAAAGGAACGCAAGGCCACGAAAGTAGCCGCCAATGAAGCGAAGCACGGGTTCGAATCCCGTCGGGTCCATTCTCCCAGTGGTAGAGGAGAAGTTCCGTTTGAGGAGAGAAGGCAGAGATATCTCCTCAAGTAACTTGACTCTAGCGTGCCGTTCACCGAAGCTGAGTTTGACAGAGTGCCTTACACTGCGGTTTTTCTCAATGGTCCCGCCTCCGCGGGGCCATTCGTGTTTTTGTGGGCCCATACGGCCAGCTCGCAAGCCTTGTCCTTAATCATCACAATCAACCTGTGATCGCTCTCACAGACACTCCCGCTCGCCCCATGCGAAAATTCTTAAGAACGTCGCGCCGAGAAGTATCTTCGTCTCCAGAGACGGCGAGGACGAATTTTGCAAAAGGCGCATCGTTACTCATTGATAACTTATTGTTGACAAGGGCGAGGTGCCAGAATCCAGCCCAAATCGGGACGAAACCGAGGATTTTGGACTTAACTCCTTATTCCGGAATATTTTCCATATAACTCCCTTGCCCTCTAGATTTTGAAAATTTTCCACAGGCTAACCCGCTGATTCTAAGGATCAGGGGGGAGGGGGGTAGTGGTAAACACCGATTAATAACTCAACAGTGAACATGAGCCTCCGAGCCCGAGTTTGAATCCCCCTCGCCACCAGCCGTCGTATAAAATCAGCTCACATCGTTTTTTGGCCATGATCGACGACGAACGACCAACGACGAGCGACCAACGACAAGAGATGATCGACCGACGACAACCATGAAAATCGGAGTTCTAGCCCTCCAGGGCGATTTCGACGCGCATCGCCGTCGTCTCGAGGAACTCGGCGCGGAAGTTGTCCTGGTCAAGAAGCCGGAGCAACTCAACGAGATCGACGGCCTGGTGATTCCCGGAGGCGAGTCGGGGACGTTTCTCAAGCTGCTCGGCAAAAACGGATTCGCGAAGCTGAAAGATTTCGTGCGCGCGAAGCCGACCTTCGGCACGTGCGCGGGATGCATCCTGCTGGCGACAGAAGTAGAGAATCCGAAGCAGGCCGGACTGGGCGCCCTCGACATCACCGTGCGCCGCAATGCTTACGGACGCCAGATCGACAGCTCCATCCGCGAAGGTCGATTTCTCAGCGAGCCGATAGAAATGGTATTCATTCGTGCTCCCAAGATCGAACGAGTAGGCGAGGGCGTGGAAGTGATTGCGACCGAAGGCAGGGACAACGTTCCGGTGCTAGTGCGCAAGGGCAAGACGCTGGCCGCGACCTTCCATCCTGAATTGAGCGATGACCGGCGCATTCACCAATATTTTCTGGAAGTGGTGGCGAACGGAAAGCACTCGGGACAGTAGACGGCGCCGTTTCGCACGCGAGGATGAAGGGGAGCGGAGGGGGCTCTGGGAAAGAATTAATTACTCAGGTGACGCCGAATCAGGGTGGCTAAGCCAACCAGGCCGCCTCCGAGCAGGACGAGCAGACCGGGTTCCGGAAAGACAGAGGATCGAACGACCGCAGGAGCGGCAAAAGAATTCGTGGCCGCGACAAGGACAAGCAGAACAACAGGGCCCAGGTTTCGCACAGGGGAGAACTCCTTTCACACTAAAACTCGCAAGCTGTCCTCCAACCCAGCCGGCATTCACAATTAATTCAAAGAGTCGTTTTTCCGGGCAAACTTAGGCCTGGGGTGATGAAAACGATAAAAGTTTTGCAGAGCTTGGGTTTTTATCCTATGCAGCGCTTTGCACATTCTTGCCATCGCGGGTTACAGTTCCGGCTCTGGGTAAGGGATTTGGAGCGATCCGGCGATTCGGGAAAATCGGATGATCGGACGATCGGGTGATCTAAAGTCCATGGGTTCCAGATCACCCGATTCAGAGGAGTTGGTCAATCTTCGCGGCCAGGATGAAATCCGATTCGGTCAGCCCATCGACCGCGTGCGTCCAGAGCGTGATCTCGACCTTGCCCCATCCCAGCAGGATGTCGGGATGATGGCCCTGCTCCTCGGCCACTTCGCCCACTCGATTCACGAACGCCAGAGCGGACTTGAAATCGGGAAACTTGCAGGCGCGCACGATGTGATGCTCGTTGACGACCTTCCACCGCGCAGGGTCCGCCAACTGCTGATGAATTTCCGCAAGTTTGTTTCCCTTCAACGACGGCACACCGCCGTGGCAAGGGACGCATTTTCGGTCTGCAAGCATAGGCTCGCTCAAGATGAGAGTCCTAGAACGGAATGTCTTCATCCGTAATCGGAGAACCACCGGCTGGCGCGTGCTCCGGTTCGGGCGCGCTCTGGTCGAAACTATTCCCGCCCGAGGATGCCGCGATTCCGCGCGAGCTGCCGGCGTGCTGCTCGCCACCGCCGCCTTCGCCGCGTCCGCTCAGCAGGACGATGTCGCTGCCCACGATCTGAGTCATATACTTTTTCTGGCCGCTTTGCTTGTCGTCCCAGGAGTCGGTCCGGATGCGGCCTTCGATATAAACCTTGCCGCCCTTCTTCAGATACTCTCCGGCGATCTCCGCCAGCCGCTCCCAGAGCACGATGTTGTGCCACTCGGTGCGGTCCTGCCACTGGCCGTCTTTGTCCTTGTAACGCTCGTTGGTGGCCAAAGAGAACTTCGCGACCGGCTTGCCCTGCGGCGTGTATTTGATCTCGGGATCTTTGCCAAGGTTTCCAATCAGAATGACTTTGTTTACGCTTTTCATGAGTGCGGCTCCTTCGAGAAGGCTGACCTTCGAGATGCACACTATAGCAGAATTGGGCGGCCAAGAGGCAGTGTCGCCCGTACCAGAAATATGTGATGAATCGGACAGGGTCTTGGCGGACTCACCGCCCGCTACACAAAGATCTGATACAGCATCAGATAGACGATCACGCCCGTCACCGAGACGTAGAGCCACAGTGGGAACGTCCAGCGCGCGATGGCCCGATGCCGGTCAAATTGCTCGCGCAGCGCGCGAGTTAGTGTAATGATCACCATCGGTACAATGATCACGGCCAGCGTGGTGTGCGAGATCAGGATCGTGAAATACAGAGGCCGCGTCCATCCTGTGCCGCGAAAATGCACGGAACCGACGTGATAGTGGTAGTAGAGATAGGACGCGAGGAAAAGGGAAGAGGTTCCGAGTGCGGTCAACATTACCGCGCGGTGCGCCGCCATCTTGCCGCGCGCGATCAGCAAACGTCCGGTAACCAGCAGCACCGCGCTCGATCCATTCAACGTCGCATTGATCTTCGGGAAAATTGAGTAGTCGGCCATGGGAGAAGTCTAGTTGTACGGGGAACGGAGCGCCTTGGCAAGGTCAGAGGTGAGAGGTCAGATTGCGGAGGTAAGACTCGCCCTTGCTCTTCACCTCTCCCTCTGCAATCTGTCCTCTTACCTCTCGCCCCGCTTGCGTATAAGATAGAAACACGATGCCTGACGTGGGGAGCCCTCAGCCGCCGACCCCGGTGGCTACAAAAGAATCTGGTGCGCGTCCGCTGCCGGTGGTGGCAGTGTGGGCGCGCGATCTGCTGGTCTCGCTCGCCATCTCCGCATTCATTATTATCTTTCTCTACCAGCCGGTAAAGGTGGAAGGCACCAGCATGATGCCCGGCCTTGAAGACCAGGAGCGGATCTTCGTCAACAAGTTCGTCTATCGCTGGGAGCCCATCCAGCGTGGCGACATCGTTGTCTTCCGCTATCCCCGCGACACCTCGAAGAGCTACATCAAGCGCGTCATCGGCGTTGCCGGCGACCGAATCCGCATCGAGAACGGCCAGGTTTTCGTGAACGGCGAGGCGCTCGACGAAGACTACGTTCCGAGCGACTACGCTGATGCCCGCTCTTATGGTGAGATTGTGGTTCCCTCGAACAGCTTCTTCGTACTCGGCGATCATCGCACCATGTCAAACGACAGCCGCGACTTCGGCACCGTGAACGAGCGTTTCATCTATGGCAAAGCCGTCTTCGGATATTGGCCCGTCGAGAAGCTGGGAAGGCTGCGGTAGGGCAGCTTTCAGCTGTCAGCTCTCAGCTTTCAGTAAACACAACAACTCATCGTGAATCGTAACTGCGTCCGAGCGGCAGATTTTACTGAAAGCTGAGAGCTGACAGCTGAGAGCTGACAGCTTCCCCTCACAGCTTTCTGCTGACACTATCCCGCTCTCCTGTTAGAATCTGTGAAATCCACTCCCAGGAGTTTCAATGCAGGCGATCCTTGCGCTCGAAGACGGCAGAGTCTTCCGAGGCAAAGGCTACGGCGCTAAAGGCGAGTGCTCCGGCGAAGTCGTTTTTAATACTTCCATCACCGGCTACCAGGAAATTTTCACCGACCCCTCCTACGCCGGGCAGATCGTCGTCCTGACCAATCCCGAAATCGGAAACTACGGCACCAATCCCGAAGACAACGAGGCCGTGCGCCCGTACATCGAAGGGCTGATCGTGCGCGAGTTCTCGAAAGTCAGCTCCAACTGGCGCTCACAGCAGGTGACGGATGAGTTCATGGAGCAGTTCAAGATCCCGGTGCTCGCCGAAATTGACACGCGTGCGCTGGTGCGCCACCTGCGCACCAACGGTGTGATGCGCGGCGTGATTTCGACGCTCGAAGACGATTCTGACAAACTCGTTGCCAAGGCGCGCGCCATCCCGAAAATGGATGGCCAGGATCTCGCAAAAGTGGTCTCGACCAACCACACCTATGTGTGGGAGACGGGCGAGCGGTCGCACTTGCCCGACGAAATTGTGGGCGTAAAAGATGAGCCGGCGCGCTTTCACGTGGTCGCTTACGACTTCGGCATCAAGCAGAATATTCTGCGCAAGCTGCGCGGAGAAGGCTGCAAGGTGACGGTCGTCCCGGCGCAGACCACGGCGGAGGACGTGCTGGCTTTGAAGCCCGACGGAGTGTTCCTGTCGAACGGTCCGGGCGATCCCGAGCCTTGCACTTATGCGGTCGATAACATTAGACGCCTGATGGGAAGACAGCCGATTTTCGGTATCTGCCTGGGACATCAGATCGCCGGCATTGCGCTTGGAGGGAAGACGTTCAAGCTAAAATTCGGCCACCACGGCGGGAATCATCCGGTGAAGCAACTGGCCACCGGCAAGATCGAAATCACGGCGCATAACCATAACTTCGCTGTCGATCCCGATTCTTTGCCGCAAAGCGAAGTGGAATTGACTCACATGGATCTAAACGATTCGACGCTCGAAGGCATGCGCCATCGGAATTTGCCGCTGTTCACGGTCCAGTACCATCCGGAAGCGGCGCCGGGGCCGCACGATTCGCACTACCTGTTTAGGGATTTCGTGAGGATGATGGAGGAGTGCAAGCGGTGACGAGTTCATCCCACGCGGAGCTCCAGCCCGGGGAACGAACCTTCGGCGGGGTTGTTCGAAGAATCTTACTTTATTTTGGGTTGGCGTTCGCCGCCCTCGCGGTTTTCGCGCTATTTTTTGCGTTGACTGTTTACCTTGGTGTTACAGACAAAGTGAGGGGTTGGTTCAATGGCCCATGGATTGGGTTTATGCTATATACAATCTTGCTTTTCTGGATCACTGTGCGGCAATCGCGGAGACGTTGGAACCACTGGAGCTTTTGGCTTGTCATCGCCTGCCTGCTCACCATCCACTCCCTCGCGTTCGTCGCTATCCTACGGATATATCCCCAATGGCGCGTGATTTGGTTCTGGCCTACAACCGTTGCTGAGGCCGGGCTATTCGGCGGTACTCTGGCGTGGCTGTTTCCAGAGAGACGCACGAAATCGAAGGGAGACGAAGAGCTTTGAAAGGGCACGCCTTCCAGGCGTGCCGTAACGGGCAACAATAATGACGCGGCTTTAGCCGCTGAGGGACTGCTAGGAGCACGAATGAAGCCGCAAAGAGAACATGCGACGAACAATGCCCAGACCTACATGGTCACCTCGTCCACGTGGGAACGTCGGGCTCTCTTTCAGGCCGAGCCTTGGGCAAAACTCTTGGTTGACACGCTATATCACTACCGAGGTACCGCCTATCTTCTTCATGAATTCGTCATCATGCCCGACCATCTCCATGTCCTTTTGACGCCATTGACAAGCCTAGAGAAGGCGGTTCAATTCATCAAAGGCGGTTTTTCCTTTCGGGCTAAGAAGGAAGTCGGTTCGAATATGGAGGTCTGGCAAAAGGGGTTCCAGGATCATCGCATTCGGGATGCCGATGATTACACCCAGCACATTCGCTACATTCATGAGAATCCTGTGCGGCGGCATTTGTCTGAGCGCGCCAGCGAATATCCATTTTCATCGGCGCATTCTGGATTTGAGCTCGACGCAGTCCCTCAGGGGCTAAAGCCCCAGTCAGTAGAAGCATCTGACGGCGCGGCTGAAGCCGCGCCCCTTCAAAACAAGCCCGAAGTCGCAACCCTTCAAAGCAAGGCCAAAACCGCTCAATGCCAAAACGAACTGACATCTCGAAAATCCTAATCCTCGGCTCCGGCCCCATCGTGATTGGACAGTCGGCGGAGTTCGACTACTCCGGCACGCAGGCTTGCAAGGCGCTTAAGTCGGAGGGCTTTGAAGTCGTGCTGGCGAATTCGAACCCGGCCACCATCATGACAGATCCCGAGTCGGCGGATCGTACTTATATCGAACCGCTAACTCGCGAGTATCTCGAAGAGATCATCCGTGTCGAGCGCTCGATGTCACCCAGCGCGGGCTTCGCCATTCTGCCTACGGTTGGCGGACAGACTGCCCTCAACCTCGCCATCGAACTTTCCGACAGTGGCGTGCTTGAAAAGTACAACGTAGTTCTGATTGGCGCGCAGATCAGCGCCATCAAGAAGGCCGAAGACCGTCTGTTTTTCAAAGACGCCATGCAGCGCATCGGGCTCGACGTGCCGAAATCAGCGCTCGTCAACAATCTGAAAGACGGCATCGAGTTCGCCGGCAAGATCGGTTTCCCGGTTATCATTCGCCCTTCGTTCACGCTTGGCGGTACCGGCGGAGGCATCGCCTACAACCGCGAGGAGTTGATGGAAGTGCTGGCCCGCGGCCTCGACCTCTCGCCCGTGCATGAGTGCCTGATTGAAGAATCCGTTCTCGGCTGGAAAGAGTACGAACTCGAGGTGATGCGCGACACGAAAGATAATGTCATCATCATCTGCTCGATCGAAAATTTCGATCCCATGGGCGTACACACCGGCGACTCCATCACCGTCGCGCCGGCGCAGACGCTCACCGACCGCGAGTACCAGGTGATGCGCGATGCGGCGATTGCCGTGATCCGCGAGATTGGCGTCGAGACCGGTGGATCGAATATTCAGTTTGGCATCAATCCTTCGACCGGACGCATGGTGGTCATCGAAATGAATCCGCGCGTCTCGCGTTCTTCCGCGCTGGCGTCGAAGGCGACCGGTTTTCCAATTGCGAAAATTGCAGCCAAACTTGCGGTCGGTTACACGCTCGACGAGATTCCGAACGACATCACGCGCAAGACTCCAGCCTGCTTCGAGCCCACGCTCGACTACGTGGTCGTCAAGATTCCGAAATGGCAGTTTGAAAAATTTTCCGGCGCCGACGAATCGCTTGGACCGCAGATGAAATCCGTCGGCGAAGTGATGGCCATCGGCCGCACCTTTAAGGAAGCACTGCAGAAGGGAATTCGCGCGCTCGATACGGGCAAGCGTGTCGGCTCGGAAAAAATCGAACCCAAGATCCTCACCCAGCGCCTGGTAACGCCGCATCCCGAGCGGCTTTCCTACGTGCGCTACGCCATTCGCCAGGGACACACCATCAAGCAGATCGCGAAGATGACATCGATCGATCCCTGGTTCCTCTACCAGCTCAAAGAAATTAACGACATGCAGCTTGAGTTGGAAAAGCATCCCATGGAATCGATCCCTACCGAGGTGCTGCGCGAAGCGAAGCGCATGGGTTTCTCCGATGGACGACTCGCCGGGACCTGGCGCCTGGACGGCAAAGGTGGCCAGGAACAAGTCCGCCACTTCCGCAAGAAGCACGGACTGAAGCCGGTCTACAAGCGGGTCGATACCTGCGCCGCGGAGTTTGAAAGCTACACACCCTATCTTTACTCGACTTACGAAGATGAAGACGAAGCTACGCCGACTGCTAAGAAGAAGGTCGTGATTCTCGGTTCCGGGCCCAACCGCATCGGGCAGGGAATTGAGTTTGATTACTGCTGCTGCCACGCCAGCTACGCATTGCGCGAGGACGGCTACGAAACCATCATGATCAACTGCAACCCGGAGACGGTCTCGACCGATTACGACACCAGCGACCGCCTCTACTTCGAGCCGCTCACGCTCGAAGATGTGTTCGCTGTCTGCGAGCACGAAGCGTCCGGCGGCGCGCCGGTCGGCGTGATCGTGCAATTCGGCGGGCAGACGCCGCTGAATCTCTCGCTCCCGCTCAAGGCTGCCGGCGTCAACATCATCGGCACTACGCCCGAATCGATTGACCTGGCCGAGGACCGCAAGCGCTTCGGCAAGCTGCTGGAGGAACTTGACATCCCGCAAGCTCCAGGCGCCATGGTCGCCTCGGTCGAAGAGGCGGTTGAAGCGGCGAAGAAGATCGGGTTCCCGGTGCTGGTTCGTCCTTCGTATGTGCTCGGCGGCCGAGCCATGGTCATCGCCTACGACGAAGACACCATTCAGCAGTATATGAAGCAGGCCGTCGAGTATTCGCAAGACCGCCCCGTCCTCATCGATAAATTTCTCGAAGACGCGATTGAAGTCGACGTAGACGCGCTCTCCGACGGCGAAGACGTGGTGATCGGCGGCATCATGCAGCACATCGAGGAAGCCGGCATCCACTCCGGCGACTCTTCCTGCGTGCTGCCCGCGGTCGACATTCCTGAGACGCTGCTCACGCGCATGCGCGATTACACTTTCAAGCTGGCGCGCGCGCTCAAAGTGATCGGCCTGATGAACGTGCAGTTTGCCATCCCGCGCGGCAACGGCGCGAAGGGCACTGACCTGAAAGGTAATGGCAATCACGAAGCCAAGGTCTACGTGCTCGAAGTGAACCCGCGCGCCTCGCGCACCGTGCCCTTTGTTTCCAAGGCTACGGGCGTGCCAATGGCCAAGATTGCCGCGCGCCTCATGACCGGCCGCAAGCTGCGCGAGTTCCTTCCGGAATACATCGAGCGTGGCACGGACCTCGACACGGGCCGCTGCTTCTACGTGAAATCGCCAGTATTTCCCTGGTCGAAATTTCCCGGCGTCGACACCGTTCTTGGCCCAGAGATGCGCTCCACCGGAGAAGTCATGGGCATCGCTGACAATTTCGGCGAAGCCTTTGCTAAAGCCCAAATTGCCGCTGGCCAGAAGCTGCCGACGGAGGGCACAGTTTTCATCAGCGTTACAGACCATGACAAGCCCGCAGTGGTCGAGGTCGCGCGCCGCTTCGTCGACATGGGATTCAAACTCGTGGCCACGCACGGCACGGCGGACATTCTGGAGGAAGCTGGCTTGGCGGTTGACCGCGTCTACAAGGTAAAAGAAGGCCGGCCCAATGCCGTCGACCTGATCAAAGCCGATCGCATCCAGTTGATCATCAACACGCCACACGGTCCCGATCCCTACTTCGACGAGAAAGCGATCCGCCGCGCCGCCGTCAGCGGCCACATCACGACTATTACCACGCTCTCCGCAGCCCGAGCCGCAGCGCAAGGTATCGCCGCGCTGCAGCGCGGAGAAGTGCGCGTGCAGGCGCTGCAGGCGCTGCATGCGGAGCGAGTCGCAGCGAAATAGCATCTCATGAGCAAAGCCCCTTTCGTCCTTGTCACAGTTCTTGGCCTTCCCATCTTCATCGCGGCTCTCCTGTTCGGTCCGGCTGCGTTCGACCTGGTTTTCCATCGCCGGCCGCCGGAGCGCTTTCTGATTCCCGCCGGATACAGCGGCTGGGTGCGCGTCGATTTTCGCCAGAAAGGCGCGACGCCCTTGCCGATGGAAGATGGCCGTCTTCTGCTCAAGCTCAATGCGCAAGGCGCGCTACAGACTTCCTCCGATCCGCTGTCTGGCCACGGCCGAGACGATTTTTTCTACTATTCAGGCGACCGCCGCACGCCCCTATCGAACGCCGGCGTTTGTAAAGGCGGCATGGTCTGGCAAATTGAGACCATGGTCGACGAGCGCACGTCCACACCATTTGCCCGCTTCTTCGTCGGAACCGAAGATGAGTATCGCCACGCCGTCGACCCCACCGGCAAAGAGTGGCCCGCCTGCGAGTGAAGCGGACCAGTTCGTGTGGGGACGGGCGCCGAGCGCAGCTCGGCAGGAGGCTGTGGGCACAGCATCTCCGAATCACCACGCCTTCCCTGAAACAAGTGCGGACGGTTGCGCTGATCTGGATCGGTTCCACCATCATCATCGTCGACGGATTTCTTTTCCTGCTGGTGTTCATTAGCAATTTGTCGAACTCGGGATGACAAAGTTGAGCGGGAGCCCGATAATTTAAGTGCAAAGGTACTTGCGAACGATTAACGACAAAACGACTGGAGTTCATAATGCTTTTATCCGGAATCTTCCCGCCCATCACCACGCCCTTCTATCCTGACGGCGAAGTCTATTACAAGAAGATCGAAGCGAACGTGGAGCGCTACTCACGCACGCCGATCGCCGGCATCGTTGTCCAGGGCTCGACCGGCGAGGCGATCCTGCTCTCCGACCAGGAACGCCGCGACGTGCTGAAGACGGCGCTCGCCGCCGCCGCGCCCAACAAGGTGATGATCGCCGGCACTGGCATCGAGTCCGCACATGAAACGCTGCGGCTCACCGAATACGCCGCCGAACTTGGCTACGACGCCGTCATGGTGCGCACTCCGCATTACTACAAGAAACAGATGCACCCCGCGAACCTGCTCGCTTTCTATCGCACCGTCGCCGACCGGTCCGCGCTGCCGATCATCATCTACAACTTCCCGCAGGCCACCGGATACGACATTCCCGCCGAAGTCGTGATCGAACTCGCCAGCCATCCCAAAATCGCCGCTATCAAGGAATCGAGCGGCAACCTCGACAAGGTGAAACAGATGATCGAGGGCACGCGCAACCTCAATGTGAAGAGGCAGGTCACGGTCACGGAAGCGTTCGAGGCTGTGACTCCGCGCATGTTGAAGGCCGCCGCTGCCGAAAGCGCGAAAGAAAGCAGAGAACTGGTTAGCGTCGCCGCACTCACGGGTTCCGCCGAATCGGTGGAGAGGCGGGAGGCTTCGCCCGGCCACGCAGACAGCGCTAGCAAACCTTCATCCGCTGCAGTAACGGTCGTAGGAAAATTGAAGACGCGGCAGAAAGACGTCGGCTTCCAGGTCATGGTCGGCGCCGCTCACCAACTCGAACCGTCGCTTGCGCTGGGAGCGGTCGGCGCTATTCTGGCGCTTGCCGGTCCTGCGCCTACCGCGTGTTACGAAATCTACGCCGCATTCAAAGACGGAGACAACGCGCTCGCCCGCGAAAAACAGGAGCGCGTGAAGCTAGCCGCCCAGCGCGTGGTCGGCGAACTCGGCGTCCCCGGTGTGAAGTACGCGATGGACCTGAACGGCTACTATGGAGGCCCGTCGCGCCTGCCATTCCTGCCGCTCTCCGGCGAGCAGAAAGTGGAGGTTGAGAAGTTGATGGCGGGAATCAAGAGTTAGGCTTCGTGGACATTTTTCACTCCGCGACTTCCGGGCGCGATCCGGCAAACTGAGCGCGCGCTGGCAGATCACACACTCTTGTGATCTGCATCACCTTTCTCTATAATTGGAACGAACGTTCGAACGTATGGTCACCTTGCTCGCAGCCCGCGCCTCCCGCCGTCAGAGTAGAGGTTCCCGCAAAACCTCCCCTCGCGTTTCTGTCACCCGTTTTGATCGCCGCCTCGAGCACATTCTCGACCATGCCACCGAGGTCTTTTGTCTCAAGGGATACGAAGGCGCCTCCATGCGCGATCTTTCTCGCGCCACCGGCATGTCGCTGGCGGGGCTTTATTACTACTTCGAGTCCAAAGAGCGCTTGCTGTTCCTGATTCAGAAGCACACCTTCACCACCATTCTCGAAAAACTCAAGGCGCGGATCGATAATGTCACCGATCCCGAAGAGCGCATTCGCATCTTCATCCTGAATCACCTCGAATATTTTATGAGCAATCAGCAGGGGTTGAGGGTGCTCGCGCATGAAGACGAGTCTTTGAAGAACGCCCTGGGTGCCGAGATCAAAGGCATCAAGCGCGAGTACTATCGCATTTGTTTTGGACTGATGGAAGACCTGCGGCGCGAACGCAGCCTCGATTTCGACCCGCGCACTGCTGTGATGAGCCTGTTCGGCATGATCAACTGGATCTACACGTGGTATAACCCGCGCGTCGACGGCAACGCCGAAGCGCTCGCAGAGCAGATGGGCAACATTATTCTTAACGGAATCGTGCACGGCAGCAAACCGCGCAAGAAGTCGACGCGAAAACAATAAGGAGCAATCTATGGCAACAACAACGACGACACAGCCGGCCGCCGGCGAAACCACCAAGCAGCTCATCAACTATCGCACCGACGCCGGCGTGGCCGTGATCGAGTTGAACGATCCTCCGGCGAACACCTACACCTACGAAATGAACCGCCAGCTCGACGAGGCCATCCTCAGGGCGCGCATGGATAACAATGTGCACGTGATCGTGCTCACCGGTGTAGGCGACAAGTTTTTCTCCGCTGGCGCGAACATCAAGATGCTGGCCTCGGTCGATCCGACGTTTAAGTATTACTTCTGCCTGCACGCGAACGAAACACTGCTACGGCTGGAGCACACGCCGAAGCTCGTGATCGCCGCGATCAACGGCCATTGCGTTGGCGGAGGGCTGGAGATCGCCATGGCCGCCGACCTGCGGATTGCCCGCAAAGACGCTGGCAAAATCGGCCTGCCTGAGGTCAACCTCGGCGTGCTGCCTGGAACCGGCGGAACGCAGCGCCTGTCGCGCCTGGTAGGGAAGAGTAAAGCCATCGAACTGATGATCACCGGCAACACTTTTTCATTCGAAGAAGCGCGGGAGTTCGGCATTGTGAACGACGTCTTCGAGCGCGAAGGCTTCATGGAGAACATCCTGGAGTATGCGCGCCAGTTCACGCCGCCGAACAAGGCCGCGAAGGCGGTGGGACGCATCAAGCGGGCCGTGCAGACCGGGTGGGAAATCCCCATGGAATCGGCTTTGGCCGTCGAGCGCGAGAATCAGCAGATCCTGTTCCAGAGCGACGACGCCAAAGAAGGTTTGGCCGCTTACGTCGAGAAGCGTCCGGCTGTGTTCACGGCGAAATGAGAGAGGTTGGACCACAGATGAACACAGGGGAGACATCTCTGAAAGCTTACGAGTAACTCGTTTTGGGAAGGGCACGGCGTCAGCCGTGTCGCCCAGAGCCAATAAAGACGCGGGCTTTAGCCCCTGAGGTCTTATGCCAGGCAAAGTAGCGAAAATCGGAAACTTCAGTGATTGGGTCGGGCTGTTCAACGAGTGGCGCAAGGAAGTTGGCGTCAACAAAGACGATGTTGAGGCCTTCCACTTCGATACGCTCTACGGCGCGATTGAGACCGGGGAGATCCAGTTCGGTTCCTACAAGGGCCGCAACAAGTGGGAGAACCTGCGCCAGGTTCCGACGCAGCAGATGCGGGACGCGCTCATGAACATGATCATCTACCAGGGCGACACCGAATTTGCCAGCGTGGAGCAGCAGCGCAACCTGTTTGCAACCGCGCCGACGGAGTGGGATCGTCGCGCGCTCACCCGCGTCATGATCGAAGAGATGCGGCACGGCTGGCAGATGTGCGCGCTGCTCATCGACTTCTTCGGCTCCTCCGGTAAAGTCGAAGCGCAAAAAATGCTGGAGCGCCGCGCGTTTGAGAACAAACGATTGCTCGGCACCTTCAACGTCGATGTCGATAACTGGCTGGACTTTTTCACTTACACCGATTTCGTGGACCGCGACGGTAAGTTCCAGCTGCAGATGTTGAAGTATTCATCGTTCGCTCCGCTCGGACGCTCGACCTCTTACATGCTGCGCGAAGAAGCTTTCCACATGGGAACTGGCCACGATGGTCTGCGCCGCGTGGTCGAAGCGGGAGTAATTCCGCGCTGGCTCATGCAGAAGTACCTGAATAAGTGGATCTCGAGTTCATTCGATCTTTTTGGGACCGACCATTCTTCCTCGGCGCACTGGGCCTACGTCTGGGGAATCAAAGGCCGGTACGACGAACTGCAGAATGATAAGGCCGCCGACCTCGACGACCTGAATGACTACAGCCGCCACTTGTATCGGCAGGAAGTTGCGGGATTGATCGAGCGGCTGAACACGTTTCTGGCGCCAGGCGGGAAGAAGTTCTACACGCCTGACATCCACTTTAATCGCAACATCGGACGATGGGCAGGGATGAAGTATCACTGCGAGACCGGGGAAGCGCTGGACGACCGCAGCTACGAGCAGCACTGCGAAGAGAATCTTCCCAGCGCGAAGGATAAAGAGTTGCTGCTCGACATCATCCGCAACGAAAAGAAGTGGATCAAAGAAAAAGAGGGAGCGCGCGATCCGCTGTCCACGATTGGCGAGCCGCGGAAGTCCGCGATCAACATCTAGAGAGTCTCGCATAGGGACAGCCGCCCTGGGCTGTCCAGCGGGGCGAAGCTCCGCTGGAGTTATCGACGAAATTGGCGACTGCCTCTACAATTCGGCTCAGCGTTGAGGTCCATGCGCCGGTTGCTCGGATCACCTTCAACCATCCTCCGCTCAACGTCATCGACCTCCCGATGATGCGGGAGTTGCAGTTGGCGCTCGCGGAAATCGAATCTCGCATCGACATCTCGACGATTCTCTTCGAAGGCGATCCTCGTGCTTTTTCCGTGGGGGTGGACATCAAAGCCCATGTCCCGGAGGAGATTCATGAGATGCTCGCGAGTTTTCATGCGGTGATCCGCGCGATTGTGGCCTCGCGCAAAGTTACGATTGCCGCTGTCCGCGGAGCTTGCCTTGGCGGAGGCGCGGAACTCGCCGCTGTCTGCGATATGGTTTACACCACACGCGACGCCAGTTGGGGATTTCCTGAAATCAAGCTCGGATGCTATCCGCCGGTCGCGGCCGTGGTGCTGGCGACGCTCATCGGTCAGAAGCGCGCCGCCGAACTGATCCTTACCGGACGCCAGTTTTCAGGCGGCGAAGCAGCGGCGATGGGTCTGGCGACCCGATCTGTGGTGGCTGCGGAACTCGAATCGGTTGTTGAGCGGACGCTGGCTGAACTCCGCGCCCTGAGCCCGGCCGCGCTCGCCCACACCAAGAAAGCCATTTACGCGTGGGATGCGATTCACTTCGACAAAGGGCTGGCCCGAGCTGAAAACTTTTATCTCAACGAACTCATCTCGACCGCAGACGCGCGTGAGGGTATCATTGCCTTCCTCGACAAACGACCACCGAAATGGACAGGCAAATAGAAAACGCGGAGGCTAAACACGAGGTGAAGCGGCCTTACGGTTCCGGCCACCTGATGTGCCGCACGCCATTGTGGGGTGTGGCGGGCTTTCTCGGCAGTGCCTACTTCGCGTGGATTTCGTTTGGCCACGTCACCCGCAACGAATATGAATGGCCGCACGATCTCTGGACCGCCGCGACCTATGTCGTGTGGATCCTCTTGCTGACCGGCCTGGCGCTCGACACGCGCTGCCGGCGAGAGCGTGTTTTTTTCGGCGTGCTCGTGGTCAATTTTGTGATCGGCTGCGGATTGACACTGTGGTACAACATTCCGTCCGCCGATGTGCGTACCGCTCGTATTGGCACCGGCGCGCTCTGGACGTTGGCCGCGCTGGTGAGTCTGACCACGCTGGGAGCCGCGCCCGAGCTTCGAAAGAAGGCGTAGCGGCGCGGCTTGCCGCGTCTCCACACGTAAGAATTAAATTATGGACTTCGAAATTTCTCCCGGGCAGGTCAAGGCGCTGCAGAAAAGTGGCGAAACCTTTACGTTGCTGGATGTTCGCGAGGCTTGGGAATACGACGCCTCCCGCATCGAAGGGGCAAAGCACATTCCGATGGGGGACATTCCGACGCGCGCCCACCAGGAACTCGACCCGGACGATTACATCGTGGTCCTATGCCATCACGGTGTGCGCTCGTTGACCGTCACCAACTGGCTTCGCCAGCAGGGATACGAAAAAGTGCAATCCATGCGGGGCGGGATCGACGGCTGGGCGCGGACGGTCGATCCGAAAGTACCTTTGTACTAGGGCGTGATGTTCTGGCCCTCAGGGGCTAAAGCCCGCACTTTTTGTGACGCTGGGGGGCACGGCTGAACAGCTTGCGGAAAAAGTCGTTGGGGAATCGCGTTTCGAACGAGAGATGCACAGGGAAAGCTGATAAGAAGTAGGGATGCGAGGAAATGACGAGCAGCAGGGAGCGGTAT
>JBEKIB010000008.1:0-89688 GCA_050011975.1 Terriglobales bacterium
GGCGTCACCAGCCTGTTGCACTGGCGGGCAGGCAATGTCGATCCCCGCCTGGTCGTTTCCCTGCTGATCGGCTCGATCCCCGGCGGTATACTCGGCTCGCATCTGAGCACGCGGGTTCCGGTCTTGTGGCTGCGCCGAATCCTGTGCACGGTTTTATTGATGACGGGAGCAAGAATGCTGTGGGCTTGAAAGAACCGGTCTCAGGTGTTAGGTCTTAGGTCTCAGACCGAGCACGAGACTTCGAACGGCTGAGATCTTGATTACGGAGTAATCGTGGCCTCATACTCATCGGCGGAGACTCTGGAACGCATTCACGCCGCGCTCGAAGCGGCGCGGGCCGTACTCAACCGCTTTACTCCCGGCGCTATTGAAGCCGAATACAAAGTTGGACACGATCCCGTCACCGAGGCTGACCGCGCCGTCGACGGCGTTCTGCACCAGACCCTTCTCCGGGCTGGCGAAGGCTGGCTCTCAGAAGAGACTGTGGACGACTTCACCCGGCTCGACAAACAGCGGGTCTGGGTGGTCGATCCGCTCGACGGCACGCGCGAGTTTGTGCAAGGCATTCCCGAGTTTTGCGTTTCGATCGCGATGGTTGAGAATGGAATTCCCGTCGCGGGCGGAATTTGCAATCCGGCAACCGACGAACTCATTCTGGGATCGCGCGAAACCGGCGTGACTTATAACGGCAAGCCCGCCCAACCGAGCCAGCGTAAGGCCCTGCACGGCGCGTTGGTGCTCGCCAGCCGCAGCGAAGTGAAGCGCGGCGAGTGGAAGCAGTTCGAGTCCGCCGAGTTCAACATTCGTCCCATGGGATCGGTCGCCTACAAACTAGGACTGGTCGCCGTTGGCCGCGCCGATCTTACCTTCACGCTGGTTCCGAAAAACGAGTGGGACGTTGCCGCCGGCGCGGCGCTGGTCGAAAGCGCCGGAGGCTGGGTGCTGAAGCTCGACAATTCTCCGCTGCGCTGCAACCAGAAAAATCCGCTGATCTCCGGCCTGCTGGCGGGCGGCCCGTTTCTGCGCGATCCACTGCTCCTCATGCTCGACCGGCACTCGCAGACGGTCAGCGCCGACAAGCAATCCTAAAGTTAGAAGCAACCTGTCTCCTCGCACATTGTGTTTCTTCGGAAACCTATGATCATCTGCGCGCAGCTTCGCGGGGGGAACCCCGCCAGTAACCTGCCGTTGGTTATCTTAGTTACCCTGCTCTCAGCCTTATTCTTCCAATCTACGCCGCTGTTACCAGATCGGCCTCTCTTCCGAGACTGCCCGTCCCGCGCCTGTTTTCATTTTACTCGCACCCAACACACCGACGGGCACCAGAGCAATGCGAATCTGTACATGCCGCGTGCACATGCACTAACGCGTGCGCGATGCCCTTCCGGTATCTAGGAACCCTCGCCCCCTCTCGATAGATTCAGCGTGAGGACAATCGACTGGTCCCCCAATTTCTGTAAGGTCGAGGGCTCGCAATGTTTGAATCAGTGGCAATACTTAGCGCAGAACATGCTTCTTCAAATGGTCGTTGCAGTTATTCCAGATTTTCCCGTGCACTCGCACAGCGACTGAGCATTTTGATACTCCTGCTGGCGGTCGCGCTGATGACCACTTCTTGCGGAACCGTGGCAACAGCCGCGGGCGCGCAGAACGACGCGCCGAACGACCTGAATGTATCCGGAAGCCTTCCCGCAGGCACGGTCAATCACTCTTACAATGCTGTGCTCGCAGTTAGTGGCGGACGACCTCCCTACCATTTCTCGGTGAAAACCGGCGCCCTGCCCCCGGGCATCAGTTTGAGCCCAGCCACAGGGGCGCTCTCCGGGACGCCCACAACGGCGGGCAAGTTCTCGTTCGAAGTGATTGTGACTGACTCTCCGCTCCTCAATCAGGGCAACCAGACGTTTGTCATTGACGTCGCTGGTAGCGGCAACGTCGAGGTCAGTGTGTCTCCGACCAGCGCCACTTTGTTATCCAGTCAGACGCAGCAGTTCACTGCCGCCGTCAGCGGAACTTTCAATACCGGAGTGACCTGGTCGGCAACGGCAGGCTCGGTCAATGCCACCGGCCTTTACAGCGCACCGATAGTAACCATGCGAACCAACGTGGTCGTCACCGCCACCAGCAATGCTGACACCACAAAGTCATCCACCACCGCCGTCACCGTTAATCCGACGAGTAGCAACGGACCGGAAATCACGACCGGGACTCTGCCCCAGGGCGAGCAGGGCGAAGCTTATAGCCAAGTCTTCACCGCGACCGGCGGCACCACACCTTACAGTTGGAGCATTTCCGCAGGCACTCCGCCTCCGGGAATCGCGATGAATGCAAACGGGAATTTTGCTGGCACGCCTACAACCGCTGGCACCTTTAACTTCACGGTCATGGTCACGGATGCTACGAGCAAAACTGCAACTGGCAATTTCAGCGGCAACATCGTTACCAGCAGCGGTTACGATGGTCCGGCGCAACTGCCGACCGAG
Source organism: Terriglobales bacterium (assembly GCA_050011975.1). Taxonomy (GTDB): domain Bacteria; phylum Acidobacteriota; class Terriglobia; order Terriglobales; family Acidobacteriaceae; genus Acidiflorens. Next base: position 2,484 of record JBEKIB010000008.1, read on the forward strand.
ATTGTTCAAACTGCGATGGCGGACACGCCCGCGCCCGGAACCGTCGTCAACGTCAATGCTGGCGGCGATGTGCAATCGGCATTGAACAACGCCCAGTGCGGGGAAACGATCACGCTCCAGGCGGGGGCGACTTACTCGAGTGCGCTGACACTGCCCGCCAAGCCGTGCGACGATGAGCACTGGATCATTATTCGCACCAGTGCTCCTGATAGCGCTCTTCCGCCGGAAGGCCAGCGGCTCACGCCCTGCTATGCCGGGGTGGCCTCTCTGCCCAATCGTCCGGCATACAGCTGTTCGAAACCGCAAAACGTGCTGGCCAAGATTTCCGTATCGAAAGGGGGAAATGGCGCGATCGTTTTCGCGAGCGGAGCTACTCACTACCGTCTCGTCGGCCTGGAGATCACGCGACCGGTGGACAAGGTTAACGTCATAGCGCTGGTTGGACCGTCACTACACGCCCCGGCCGATCACATCGTCATTGACCGGTGCTGGATCCATGGGACGGCGCAGGACGAAACCCGTCGCGGCGTTTATCTAAACGGAACCACCAATGTGGCGGTTGTAGATTCTTACCTGAACGATTTCCACTGCGAGGCGCTTTGGGGAACGTGCACGGATTCCCAAACCATGTCCGGCGGCGTGGGCAATAACGCAAGCGGCCCCTGGGACATCGAGGACAACTTCCTGGAAGCGGCAGGCGAAGACATTCTCATCGGAGGCGGAGCGGCAACCATCGTGGCCCACGACATTACGATCCGCCACAACCACTTCTACAAGGTCCCGCAATGGCAAAAGGGCGTGCCGGGCTTTGTCGGCGGGTACCACGGCGATCCCTTCGTGGTGAAGAATCTGTTTGAAATCAAGAGTGGAGTCCGCATCCTTTTCGAAGACAACATTCTTGAGTACTCGTGGGGCGGGTTCACGCAGTATGGACAATCGATCCTGATCACGCCACGCAACGATTACAACAAATTCACTAAGGAGAACAACCTCTGCTCCGTATGCGCAGCCACGGACATCACCGTTCGCTACAACACCATCAGCCACACAGGGGGGGGGATCAATATTGCCAACGACAGGGCGGTGGACGGTTTGGGGGCGCAAGCCGGCGAGCGCTACAGCATCCATGACATCGTCGTGGATGACATCGATGCCGAGAAGTACACGGGCGACGGTGGCTTGTTCCTGGTGATGAACAATTGGCCCGATAAAACACTGAACAACGTCAGCATCCGACACGTGACCGGCTTCCCGGATCTACACCACTTCTTGATGACGGTCAAGAACGAACTGATCTATCCGCAGATGTTCGCGTTCACCTTCTCCGACAACATAATGGTTGTTCCTGGGTACCCGGTCTGGGCGACAGGAACCGATAGCTGTGCAGCTGGCGACGTTCCGGTGACGGTCATTGCCAACTGCTTCAAGACCTACACGTTTACCAATAGCGTCCTCGCAGCCTCGCCTAAGGCTTTCCCATCCGCTAAATGGCCTGGCGGAAACTTCTTCCCGGCCACAGTCAACGACGTGGGTTTCGTCAACTACAACAACGGCAATGGAGGCAACTATCAGCTCCAAGCGAGCAGCCCTTACAAGGGAAAAGCCAGCGATGGCACTGATCCCGGCGCCAACATCGACGCCGTGAACGCGGCCATTCAGGGAGTGGAATAACGCAACTACGGGCGCGGGTTGGTTCCTCTGACCGACCCGCGCTCGGTTTCCCGGCAAGTCCGCCCCCATCTACCTTCGCGGTATAATCCTCCTCATGGCGGGCCCGCAACCCTTATTCCATGGCTGGCCAGAGCAGTATCGCCCGCGGAGGATCATGGCTTTGTTTCACTCATCCCAGCCCCATCTTTGCATCTTTGCCGAACCCGCCTCTCCGGCTCGCACGAAGTCTCGCCACTTGAGCTTTCCGCTGGCGCTGTTGATCGCAGCCGCTTCGCTGACGCCAGCGTGGGACCAGTCGGCTGCGAGCACCAGAGCGAAAGCTACCGAGCCAGCCCGGTTTACGGTGGCGGCAACCCCGCCCGTGGGTGAAAACGCATACTGCGACCGAGGCAATGTCGCAAAGTTTGGCGAGAAGGACGGTCCCGCCGAACTCCCGAAAACCTGTTACTACACGGGACTCGACGGTACTCCCTCTCCCGGGAAGCAGATCCGGGTGAACGCGAACTCGGATCTGGCCGAGGCGCTTGAGGGCGTCCCGTGCGGAGGTACGTTGCTGCTGGAGGCTGGCGCATCGTTCACGGTCAGAGAATTCCCCAGGAAAAACTGCGACGACCTGCACTACATCACCGTGCGCACCGACACGCCCGATTCCAAGCTGCCGCCGGAAGGTACGCGGATTTCCCCGGCATGGGGCGGTGTGGCCAGTCTTCCTGACCGCCCCCCCTATGCGCAACCCGCCGGAGGCGCGGCCAAGCTGATGGCCACCATTGTCGACAAGTCGGAGGGTGGCATCTTGTTTGGCGATCATTATCGTTTCATCGGAATCGAATGGGCTCCTTTGGAGGGCCGGCCACTTGGCCGCCTGCTGTGGGCCAAAGACGGAGATCATCTCATTTTCGACCGGAACTGGGTTCACGGCATCGATGGAGTGGGACTAGGGCACGGGCTCACCATCAAGAATTCACCCTACGTTGCGGTGATTCACTCCTATTTCAACAGCTTCACCTGCATCGCTGGCGGAGGAATCTGCACGGATGCGGCGGCCATCGGAGGTGGCAATGACGACCTGCCAACTCATACGCTGAAGATCGTTGACAACTTCCTGGAATCGAGCGGTCAGAACGTTTTCTTCGGAGGCGGGCCTGCCAGCGTGCATACGGAGGATATCGAGATCCGCCGGAACCACCTGTTCAAGCCGATGTTTTGGAACCGGAGCTCCCCCGATCACCGCGAGCCCACGCCGATCGTGAAGAACCTGTTCGAGCTCAAGCATGCGCGCAGGTTATTGTTCGAAGCGAACTACCTTGAGAACTCGTGGCCGGGCTTCAGCCAGGTTGGGGCGGCCATCTTGCTGACCCCGGCCGCCAACAAACAACCGGGGCCCGGCCCGTGTCCGGACTGTGCCGTTACCGACGTGACCATTCGCTATGTGTGGGTTCGGAAAGTGAACCAAGTGTTCCAAATGGCCAATCCCATGGGTTATTTGAAACCCCAGCCGGGTAACAGCTATTCCATTCACGATGTCGTGGCCGAAGGCCTCGGCTATCCCGAGTGCGGCAAGGGTTGCCCCGTGGCGATGAATCAGATGGCTGGCGCAGTAGGTGGGTCCCCCAAAGAATCGGTGATGCACGATGTCGCGATCGATCACATCACCTACGTTTCCATGGCAGTGCCAGTAGAGTTACTGATCCTCAAAGGCCCTCCGGCGAAGGATCCGGATACTCCGCAGATGTACAACATCACGTGGACGAATACCATCGGTGATGTTGGCACCTATGGCCTGTGGCCATCGGGTGGATCGCCGGAGCAGAATTGTGCCAATTTCAAGGGAGCGACCCCCAGCAGCCGGATCGCAAATTGCTGGAAATCGGGCAGCGCGTTTCAAGGGAATGTGCTAGCAGGAGGAACCAGCATCCACGGCCAACGTCCGGATTGGCCGGAGGGCAACTTCATGGCAGGCGGACTGGATTCGATAGGATTCGTGAAGCTAAACGGCGGTCTGGACGGCGACTACCATCTTGCCACCTCCAGCAAATTCAAGGGTAAAGCGACCGATGGCCGCGACCCCGGGGCCGACGTGGATGTGGTCCTGACAGCAATTCGAGGAGTTCGCTGACAGCCTGTGATGCAAGTACGATTTGGATCAGGGTATGCCTTCAGGCATACAGGAAGTGCCGTGTGATGAGAACGCCTTCAGGCGCTGGTTTTAGTCGATGGAGTTTCATCGCACGCTGCTAACTAAGCAGTTCCTTGCGCGCGCGAATCTGGCCGCGTTGATCCGCGGGCTTGCGGCCTCGGGCGGACTTATGGGGACTCCTGGGACTGCTCAACTTTCTGCGTCTTGCCGAGCATCTTGAGTTGATGGTCGAGTTCCTGGAATCGGCGTGTGATGGTATGCAGGACAAGGCCGACTGCGATCAACAGCATTCCCGATAGGACCAGCCCGACCGCCAGCACGGCCGAGGGAAGCCGCGGAACCAACCCGGTCTTGATGAAGTCAACGATGACAATCGTTCCTGGCACAAGACCGAGCAAAATTAGCAATAGCCCTGCCAGTCCGAAAAAAGTCAACGGTTTGTAATCGCGAAACAACGTGAGAATCGTGTTCAGGATTAGAAAACCGTCGTGCAGAATGCGGATTTTCGAGAAGCTCCCCTCAGGTCTGGCCTTGAGATGCACGGGAATCTCGACAATGCGATAGCCTCGTCCCAACGCTTTGATGGTGAGCTCAGTTTCGGTTTCAAATCCTCCGCCGAACAGGGGAATGTTTTTCACAAAGCGGCGGCTGAAGGCGCGATAACCGGAGAGAATATCCGTGAGTTTTACTCCAAAAATGAAGTTGATTACCCGAAGGAATAAGTAGTTGCCCAAGCGGTTCAAGGATCGGAACTCGCTTTTCGACTCTTGGGTCAGTCGGGACCCCACCGTCATGTCAGCGTTTCCGAGTATGATGGGCTCGATCAGTTTGCCAACATCGCCCGTCGGATAGGTGCCGTCACCATCCACCATGACGAAGACATCGGCTTCGATGTCCTGGAACATTCTTTGGACCACATAGCCTTTGCCCTGACGCAGCTCGAAGCCGACACGGGCGCCAGCATCCCGGGCAACTCCCACCGTGCGATCCGTGGAGTTGTTGTCGAACACCCATATCTCCGAACCGGGCAATTCGGCCCGGAAGCTGCGCACCACGTCCCCTACCGTAAGTTCTTCGTTGTAACACGGAATCAGAATTGCAATTCTGGGCTGTTTCGTCATGCGGCTCGATACCTCAACGATAGGTCAGTTCGTACACCCGGTATACCTGGCTCGTGAAAGCACAGTGGAATCGAATGCCATCGACTTCATCGTCTGGATCGCAACTGTTCGGCAATGTGAGCCAGCTGCGGATCGCGCCCCCGCTCGCATACACCACTAACCGGGGATGCGCGGCCTGGAGGTACTCCCGCGCGGTGCCATCGTTATAGTTCTTCATGCCTTCCATATACAGCTGCGGAGTGCGCACTAAAGGAAATCCTGCCGCATCCGCAATTTCGTTGGATTCAGCGAGGTAGTTATCGATCAGCACGGAGTCATTGGGGCCCATATGTCCACGAAGATAGCCCGCGACTGCAGCAATCCGTGAACTATACCGCAAGCGTGGTGAAACGGAGATGAACTTGTCGGCATAGCGATTGGGAATCTCACTTATGGCCAGTACCAGCGCAGCGTTACCGCAAAGAAAAAGGATCAGAAAGACCTGCGCCATTCTTGACCGGGAAGCGGTCCACCCCGCCATCAGCTTGTCGAATCCGAAGCCGGCCGCGACGGCAAGAAGCGCGCCAATCGATATGGAGTAGCGCGCGTTCGCCAGCAAGCCATGGGTAAGAATCTGATAGAACTGAATAGCCCCAAAGAAAAGAGTGACGGCGGCAAACGATGCTGTGGGCCAGCTCGAAAATGATCGGTACAGTCCGTACAGAGCGCTGAGGAAAGCAATCGGAGACAAACTAATCAGCAGCACGGCCGGAAAAACCGCTAGCTGGGCGATCATCGGCTTTGGGTGTTCCGCAAGGAACCACGCTACCCGGGAATGATTCTGAGTCACAAGGTACAGCGGATCCCCAAATGTTCGCCACGAATAGGACATCATGAATGCGGGCCAGGCTCCGGCAGTGACCCCGAATACAGCCACCTTCCGTATCTGTCTCCAGTCATACCAACGCTGAGCGGGTTGGAACAGAACCCAAGCCACAAGACTCATGCCCAAGGCAGCGAAGATGATCCAGGCCTCGTATCGAATTGCCTCCGCCACCGACAGGCTGATGCCAGACAAAGCCAGGTACCAGGTACTCGCGTCTTCATTGGAAGTGGCTAAGTAAAAAAGCAAAATTGCCATTAGGGTGAAAAACAGGTAAGGAACCTCCGACGAAGATGTCGTGCTGTACCCAATGTGCAACGTGAAGAAACTGAAGACCGCCACCGAGAGCATTGCGGATCGCGCACCGTAGAGTACGCGAGCGAGGCGCCACACAACCACGATGGAAGCGATTCCGAGAACCAGGCTCAGACACCGGCCGGCAAGCAGTACGTTGTGACACAATACATTGAGGGCCGCGATCAGCCAGAAGTGCCCAGGCAGGTAGTTGCCGAAGACGATTTTCCATTTCGGCGATTGTACCCACTGAGCGGTCGTACGAACTCGCCCCCCGGCATCCCCTCCGCTATTCGCCGAATAGAAGAACGAAACGATCCGCAACAGCGCTCCCACCGCAATCAGCACCCAGACGTACCGCGAGCAGTTCTTCAGTGTGTCCTTTATCTGCGTCGTTTCGCTCATGATGACGACTTCTCCGGACAAATCGGGGGCGTTGCTGTGGCTCTGGAACTCGCTTCTTTGCGAATCTCCATTTTGGCTTCAAAAGTGCCGCTTAGTATACACGATCTCGCCCGTCCGCGGCACCGTGAAATGATTTTCATCTGGAGCGCCCCGAGTCGGTATGTGATCCGTACCAGCAGGCCTTCGCCATGGTCGTCGGTAGTGGCGATGGCGGCGGGAGTACAGTGTGTCTCCGGCCAGCGCAAATTTGTTCTCGAACCAGAAAACGCGTTCGGCGTGTGGCCCTCGAGTGGATCGCCAGAGCAGAATTGTGCTAATTTCGTGGGAGCGACTCCAAACAACCGGATCGCAGCTTGCTGGAAATCGGGCAGCGTGTTCCAAGGGAACGTGCTGGCAGGAGAGTAGCAAAGTAACCTTCGTAACCCGGCGACTTTCATCGGCCAGTAACTTTCCCATCTGGCATGGTGATAAACTTCTGGTAGTTGGCAATCGAGAATCCAAGCAATCGCAAAAGTAGCCCTGTCTTCGTGATGGGCTGTCACCGTTCGGGAACAAATCTCCTCTATGACATGCTGCTGTCCGCCGGCGGGTTTGCAATTTACCGGGGTTCCCTGCCTGTCTATGAGACGCTGATCCCGCGGTTTGGTTCGATGGAGCACCGCAGCAATCGGGAAAAACTTCTCCGAACCTGGCTGCGCAGCGAAGGTTTTCGCCGAACTGGCTTGGGCGGAGACCAGTTGTCGGAGCGCATCCTGAACCAATGCAGCAACGGCGGGGATTTCATCCGCGTGGTAATGGATGCGGTCGCCCAGAGTCAGGGAGTTTCCCGCTGGGCCGCGTACGATCCAGACAATGTTCTTCACCTGGAGCGGCTGAAGGCGAGCATTCCCAACGCACTTTTTCTGCATATCATCCGCGACGGACGCGACATCGCTCTGTCGCTCAAGAAAATGGGTGGCTTCAGTCCCCTGCCTTGGGACCGCAGCTTAACCAGGAGCCTCGTGGCGACCGCCTTATATTGGGAGTGGATGGTCCGCCAAGGCCGCGCCCATGGCCGCAAGTTTCCCGCCGATTACATCGAGATACACTACGAAGACCTGATCACTAACCCGCGCGAGACGCTCGCGAAACTCGGCGGCTTGCTCGACCATGATCTGAACTACGATCGTATCCAGCGCGCCGGCCTGGGCCGCCTGTCGGAAACGAACTCTTCGTTTCGCGAAGAAGGCGCGAAGGGCAAAATCAATCCGCTCGGCCGCTGGAAAGAACGCCTGACGCACGGTGAGATTGCCGCCATCGAAGCGACCGTGGGCGAGTGCTTGCAGGAAAATGGCTACGAACTGTCGCTTCCCGCCGGCGAGCGCAGACGGAGTTTGGGCCACTCGTCGATGCGTGGAATGTATCCCGCCTTTCTCGGCGGTAAGCAATGGCTGAAGTTGCACACGCCCCTCGGCCGGTTTGCCAGCCTGTCCGCTCTCGAGCTTGAAGGAGAACCGGTGCAGGTGGCGGGGTCGGTCCGGTCCTGATGATCGTCATGAATTCCAGGTTCATGGAGAACGCCCTCGCCGAAGATCAGCCAGCAGATCAGGACCCAGCAACGGAGTAGAGATCGGAGAAAAGCAACTGACTACTGCTCCTCATTCCTCACTAATTCCCGATACACCTTCAACCACTGTTGGCGCACGACTTCCCAGGTGTACTTTTGCGATTCGTGGTAAGCGTTCTCCGCCAGGCGATGGGCGAGTTCCGGATCGCGCAGCACTCGGATCACATTCGCGGCGAGCGCCTTCTCGTCGCCGACGGGCGAGAGTAATCCGGTGCGCTCGTGTTGCACCAGATATGGCATGCACTCGGGCGAGGTTGTCACCACGCGCGTGCCCGCTCCGAACGCCTCAATGACGGAAACCGGCATGTTGTCGAGCCATGATGCATTGATGAAAATATCCGCCTGGTCGTAGTACTTCCCGATCTCCTCGCGAGAAGCGACGCCTGTGAAATTTGCGCCGTCCAGTTTGAGATCTTCCACCAGCTTTCGGATCTCCACCTCAAGCGGTCCGCCTCCCACCAGATCAAGCCGCGCTTCCGGATACACCTTTCGTACCTCGGCAAACGCGCGCACCACCACATCCACGCTGTAATAACGGGAGAATCCCCTCGTACACACGAGGTGCGGGCGAAGCGGGTCGCGCTGCCGATAGCGGAACTGCGAAAAATCTACCAGATTAGGAACCGCGATCGCCTGCAGACCAAATTCCTGGAAAACGTCCACCAGGTAGGGGGATGGAACGACGATTTCATCTACCCGGGATAGCACAAATCTCCCTGACCGGAACTGCTGCAAGTGGTCGCGCGCTTCCCCGCTGTGGTAGTGGATGAGCGCTTTCTTAGCGCGAAGCTTTGCGAAGAAAGACGCGGGCGCGGGAGCCAGCAGGAATGACCAATACGAAGCGGAAAAAATATGGGCGACGTCCACGTCCCGCAGCCCGCGCCACAGATCGAGGAAGTAGAGCGGCTCTCGCAGGATCGTCCGCAAGCCCCGAACCTGATCGGCCCAGGCGAAGCCCGGGAGCAGCGGAGGGTCCACCGCGATGAAGCTCACTTCCACGTCCGGATCGTCCCGCCAAAAACGCATCAGCAGGTCGGCCTGGACCGACTGTCCGCCAACGTAATTCAGGCTCGGCCCTACGATAGCGACCTTCAGCCGTTTCTTTGAGCTTCGGTTGTCGGCCGCCATGTCCCGAGTGAGGTCCTCACACCTTTCTTTTCGAGCAGGGTCCGGTAACACGCTTCGTACCTAGCACGGACGTTTTCAAGGGCGAAATTGTCTTCGCAGAATTTGCGAGCGTTGTGGCCGAGCTGGGTGCGTAGGGAAGGCGCAGACAGCAGCCGCTCGACCGCCGAAGCGAATCCTTCTTCGTCTCCAAAGGAGACAAGTTCCCCACGCTGCTCGTTCACCAGTTCCGCGTTGCCGCCGACGCGATAGGCCACCACAGGCAAACCTGCCGCCATGGCCTCCAGAATAACGTTGGAGAGGCCTTCGGAGTCGGACGTGAGCACGGCAACATCCAGTGCGGCCATCACAGCTGGAATATCCCGGCGATCTCCGAGAAAGACCACGTGGCCGCCGATGCCCAAAGTTTCTGCCTCCCGTTCGAGTTCCGCGCGCAGCGGCCCGTCTCCCGCCAAAAGGAATTCGACATCCGGCATCTGCTGGTTGATCCGCTTTGCGATGCGCAAAAATCCGGAGTGGTTCTTGTAGCGCGCGTTCATCCGCGCCACCATGCCGACGCGCAAGCTCCCTGGTCTTCGGGGCAACGCTGCCGACACGGGCGCAAAAGCCTGTGCCGAAATCGCGTTACCGATTATGAAGAGCTTGTCGCGCGACAACCCATCCTCTGCCAGACGGTCCGCCGCCGCTCGCGAATTGCAGACAACAGCGTCGCAGCAGCGAAAGGCAGCCGCTTGCGCGCGAAACTGCATTGGAGTGAGCAGATCGCCAAGTTGGCGCTGGCTGCCGATCACAACCGGCACGCGGGCCAAGCGGGCTGCCGGAATCAGCGTGAGGTTGGTATAAAAATCGAAGGCATGAGCAATCTGGATATGCTCCTGCCGCAGACACCGGCTCAGCCGCACGCGAGTGCGCCACGACGTCCAGCCGTACAGGCTGCCCCCAAGCAAGAACTCCGGGACGTCCCCGAAATCATTGGCGAACGGACCTATTCTCTGGATACAGCCCAGGTGAACCTGGAAAGGTTCCGGGCGCAGGTTCTGCGCCAGCACAGCAAACTGACGTTCGGATCCCCCGGTCTCAAAGCTATTGGTCATCAGAAACAGGCGAACTCGAGAATCATCGGGAAGCGTCGGTTCCGGGGCCTCCACGACGGGCAATTTCACCAAGTCATTCTCCCGCCGGGGCGATGGCCATCGTAGAAGGTGAAACCGCGGCATCGGTTCGCGAATCCGCCACGAGCGGACGTGAGAATAATCCCGCGGGCTTGGCAAACTTCTCGAGGAAATTTCTGTGCCACAGTTCGAACATGAGCAAGCGCCAGATGCGCCCGGTCAACTCCCGGCCCCTGTAGAGGTAATCGTCCATCAATTTGCGAACGCCATCGGCCTCGAAATATCCGCGCTGTAAGGTGCGTGGCTCCAGCAGGATCATCAGCACGTCTTTCAGTTCGTTGCGCATCCAGTGCACAAGCGGCAGGGCGAACCCTTGCTTCGGGCGATTGAGCGCCTCCAGGGGCACGCCGACACGCACCGCCAGTTTTCGCAGGATATATTTCTGCGTACTTCCGCGCAGTTTCCACTCCGGCGGCAGACCCGTAACCCACTCGATGAGCTCATGATCCAGAATGGGGGCGCGAACCTCCAGAGAGTTCAGCATGCTCATCCGGTCCACTTTGGTCAGAATGTCGGCCGGCAGATAGGTCTTGGTGTCGACATAAAGAAGCTCGCTGACCGGATCGCGCGCAGGGGCCTTCGCGAAATAGCGCAGCAAAAGATTCTGGGGATCATCGCTGCGGCGCAATATCTGCCGAAAGTCCCCGGACAACAGTGGCGCAGTCCGCTCGAACGCGGGCACAAACGAGAGCCCATCCACATATCGTTCCCGCCAGGGCAAGGTGACGTTGTAACTGAATCCGCGACCATGCATGCCGTTCGGCAGCCAGGGAAAGACCTGATCACGAAAAAATTTGCGCGCCCAGTTCGGAACGTACTCGAAGAAACGGCGATTGGAATGAATGCGGTAACGGTCGTACCCGGCAAAAATTTCGTCGCCGCCGTCACCGGAGAGCGCCACTGTGACATGCTGCCGCGTCATCTGCGAAACGTAGTAGGTAGGCAGCATGGAAGAGTCGCCGAAAGGCTCTTCCAGAGAACTCGTCAGATGTTCCACGGTTTCGACGACATTCGGCTCCAGGATCATCTCGTGATGATCGGTGCCGAACTTGCGCGCCACCATGCGAGCGTATTCCGCCTCATTGAAGTCGTTCTTGGTGAAGCCGATCGAGAAAGTCTTCACCGGGCCGGAACTGGCGCGCGCCATCAGCGCGACGATGGTGGAAGAATCGGTGCCGCCGCTGAGAAACGCTCCCAGCGGCACGTCGGAAATCAAACGGATGCGCGTCGCCTCCAACAGGCGGCCTTCCAGTTCCTCCAGACATTCTTCTTCGCTCTTGGGTATGTGCGTGCTGTATTGCGGTAAATCCCAGTACTCGCGAATCTGAATTTTTCCATTCTCGAATTCCAGCAGGTGTCCAGGCGGCAGCTTCTGAATTCCGGTAAAGGCCGTGATGGGATCGGGAACGTAGCCGTAATACAGGTATTCGAGAAGCCCCTGCGCATTGACCTCGGCGAGTTCGGGGGCAACCGCCAGGATCGACTTGATCTCGGAACCGAAGTAGAGCTTGTCTTTCACCAGGGCGTAGTGCAGCGGCTTCTTGCCCAACCGGTCGCGTGCCAGGACGAGCTTGCGCTTCGCCTGGTCGTAAATCGCGAGACTGAACATGCCGCGCAGTTTCTGCACGCATTCGGCGCCCATTTCCTCGTAGAGATGAATGATGACTTCGGTATCAGTCCTGGTGTAGAAGCGATGGCCGCGCTTCTCCAATTCCGGGCGGAGCTCGGGAAAGTTGTAGATTTCGCCATTGAAAACGATCCACGCGCTGCGATCTTCGTTGAATACCGGCTGGTGGCCGCCCGAAAGATCAATGATGCTGAGACGCCGCATTCCGAGTCCGGCGCCATCGGCTACGTAGAGTCCCTCGTCGTCCGGACCGCGGTAGACGATCTGCTCGCACATGTGGTGCACCAGAGCTTCTGTAATGTCGCTCTCCCGAGTTGTGCTCACCACTCCCGCAATTCCACACATGCTTGCTTTTCTACCCTTTCACGCCGACCGGCAGAGAATCAGACTTTTCAGCGGCGATCGGCAGATCCTTAATGCGTTTGAAGCGGTAATTGCGATAGTCACCGGGGTTTCCCTCGCGGCCGTCGCAAGCGGCGAGCAGGATGTTGGCCATCTCACGTGCGGCAACAAAGTGCAGCGTTTCCTTTCTGCCGGCCGCACCGCCTACCAGGGCAGTAAGAAAGTTGCGAAAGCTGTCGCCGATAACGGCGTCTTCCTGGGTCGGGTCCATGCTATGGCAATGCAGTTTGATGAACAGCCAGTCGGGACGTCCGAGCACGCGAACTTGCGCCTGCTTCCAGAGGGACAGCCGGTGCAAGGTCGCAGGTTTGAACCGGGTGATGGCGCCGTTGTCGAGAGCGGGCCGGGCAGAACGTAAGGTGCGCCGGAAGTCGGTTACGAGCGGACCTTGCACGATGAGAGGAAAACGACGGGGCATGCGTCCGGCAACCAAGTCATGCCCCTCGCGGTGCGGCGCTGCTTGATCGAACGGAAGAGCGCATTCGTAGACGGAATTGATTCTTTCGATCTGCGCCGGATCCCAGGGAGCGCTCGGCATGGTGAGGTCGGCATAGCATCCAGTCTCGGCCAGAATCTGCATTTCCGAATCGACGCCGCAGAAGCGGCCGGCGGCCGAGTTGGCAAGCGCGAAATTTCCGTGGACAAATGCGTAGCCCGGACGAGTGGAACCATCTTCGACAGCGAGGCAGCGATGGCGCAAGGCCAGCCGGTCGCGGAATTCAGTGATCAGTTGGCGAGTGTTCTGGGCGGTGTCAGGATAGGGGATTCCGTGGTGGAGATGAACCTCGACTTCTCCCCAGCCGGAATGGCAGTGATCGGCGAGCATATCGAGCAAGCCCTCGTCGTACTGCTCGGCGGGGTAGAAGTAGGTGTGGACAAGCGGACGGCCATCGGAATCTCGCCAGCCGTCGATCACTTTGGGATATTCGCGCGCCCACCACTCCACCCGGCGTTCCTGCTCCGAACGAGGGGCGCGCTTCTGGCCGTCTTCGGGGACAATGGCCGGTTCAAAATGATCGGCCAGGGCAAAGATGACGTGCATGGGGCCGCGGGCAGGCGATTTCAGGGCCCACCAGGTCGCGGACGGCAGGACTTTTCTGGCATAAGCGAGTTGTTGCTTTAGACGCATGTTGAAATCTGGACCGCGCTTTCCTCGCCACCCCTGAAGGTGCATCGGCACGCCATCCGGCTAGTGTGCTTTCGCCGGTTTGCGGCCACGGACAGCGATGGAGATCTCGCCCACGCGCATGTCCTCCATGCCCATCGCTGCATACCATTGGAACACCTGCTCGTAGGTGTGCTTGGACTGGTACTTTGGAGAATACCAGTCGAAGGTGTCGAGCATCCGGGCTTCAGGATCCTTCTGCCGGTTCACCGGAAACACGTGGTGGACAATGCCCGATGCTGGGCTGCCTATCACGGGTATGTGTTTCAACCCCTGTTGCAAGTTGTAGAAGAACGGGACCGCAATTCTCAGAATGCGGTGCAGGGTCTCGGGCTTCATCTTATGGGTATATTGGCGCCAGAAATCGCTGAAGCGATACCACTTGTTGTATCCGCTGTAGAGCCAGACGATAAGCAGACCACCGGGCTTCAAGTATTTATCCAGCGCTTTGACCGCGGCTTCGCAATCCGGCGTGTGGTGGAGCACACCAATGCTATAGATGACATCGAAACTTTCCAGAGCGAAGGGCAGGGCGAAGACATCGGCCTGGAAGGCGACAAAGTCGCGGCCGGCAAGATTCTTGGCGGCAACTTCGGCGGCGGCGCTCAGGTCAACACCCACGACCCGCGCGCCCCAGCGGGTAGCAACCTCGGCGAAGCGTCCCATGCCGCATCCCACGTCCAGCACCAGCTTGCCTTTGAGATCTTCCGGGCGGAGAGCGGTCTTCATGAGGAAATGGCGCTCGGATTCGCGAGTCTCGTCGTGGTCGAGCTGCGTCTTCTGATAGCGGTGCCACTGATAACCGAAACTAGCGGCGTAGTGTTGGGCGTCCACAAAACGCGCGATGCCCTCCACGTTGGGATACGCGTGCTTGCAGGCCGGACACACGAACCCATTGGATCGATCGCTTTCGAGTTTGCCGCCGCAGTTCAGGCAACGCAAAATTGCCTCCAAGTCAGCGGACAGGGGAGACTGCGCCGGTGTTTCCGTGGTCGGCATAAACCTCCAGAAAATGTCGGGGTTTGCTGGGGCCCGGGAGCGCCGTGCTGGGCTCCAGTTCCCTCTCTCTTAGGGTCTGCAGCAAAGTCGAAGTAAAGGCCACTGCGAAGAACGGGAAGAACTGATAGGCTTCGGGCGCGAACGAGGCGCCCACGACGAAGCCAATCAGCGAGCTATGCAGGGCGCCCACAAACAAAACTGTGTGCTCGTCGAGATTCTTGGCCTTTCGCATAATTTTCAGGTTCTTAAAACCAGTGCGAAAGAACATCAGGTAAACAATCAAGGCCGGGATACCGCCTTCGACGGCAATCTGCAAATACGTCATGTGCACTTCGTGCCAGATCCCCGAGTAGGTGATGAAATTGTTGTCGCCGATGCCGAAGATCGGATAATTCTCGATGCCTACCAGCGCCCGTTCCATCAAGTACATTCGGTCTATGTACGATCCATAGGCCCCCTCCTCCGTGGCGCTGTCACCCTTGAGGGCTTCAAAGCGCTCCTTCAGTTTTCCGCCGGCCACAGACATCAGCAGGACACCGGAAAGCACGACCCCGGCGATCAGCCAGGGGCGTTTGCCCTTGATGCCAAAATGCCACATGGTAACTGCGCCCGCGATGACCAGGTCAATAAAGCCAGCTCGCGAAGCGGTAAGAAACAGCGCCGCCATCATGGTGAGCATCCCCAGCGCCCACAACACTTTCTTGAATACGTTCCTGCTCGTTAACAGGAAGGCGAGTGCGAATGGCAGCGTCAGTACGACCGCGAATGCGAGATCGTTCGAGTTCCCATAGATGCCGCCCAACACACCCTCCAACCGCGGCTGATCGTGTCCCTTGATGAGGGAGACCACGCAAATCAACACCACCGAAACGGTTTGGATGTAGATAATCCGGCGTAAGCGATCGAAGCTCGTGATCAGCAGGAAGACGAGAATCCAGACCACATATACCTTGGCAAAATCTATCGTGTGACTGACGGCACCGCCTTTCCAGATCGGCGACAGAAAGGCGCTCACGAAGAAAAGCCCGATCAGAATCAAAAGCAGCTTCCCTTCCTTGGGTACATCCTTAAATGTGCGTTTGGTTTTGCCCAGGATATTGAACAGACTCCACATGGCAACGATGGCGGTGATCTTGGCGCACGGTAAATAGTTGAGACCGGGAATCCAGTCTTCCGGGCGAGCGCAATAAACCACGAAGAATGCACTCAGCCAGAAAAAGGCGGCCTTCGTCGGGTCTACGGCCTGGATACGCTTGCGCCAGGCTGGTATTTCCGCCGTTTCAGTTATGTTCTCGCCGATGGCCACCACGCCCTCTTTCTCGATGTCTGATCCGCACGCCGGCGCCGTCGAACGTTGCCGAACCGTTGGCCCATGCCACCCTGCACCACACCATTCTCATGACGGTTCAGCGGATCCAAATCGCTTTTCTCCCCGTCACAAAGTTGACAAAGGCCACGACAGCGGCGGAATTCAGCAAGACAAAAGTGCGCGCCGCGTCGGCCACGCGCGACAGCGGGCCGATCTTGAACCCCGCCATGGCCGCCAGGCTCAAACCGTAGAATGCCAACTGCGCCACCAGCGCCGCGCGGTAGAAAGGCTGCGCCAGGAACAGTGACGCCAGCAACACCCCCAGCAAGGCAAAGGGCACAGCCAGCCGAAGCAACTTGTGGCTGACAAATTCAAATCGGATCGAGTTCTTCGACGTCAGAAGCCAGGGTGCAAGCTGCAGGAGTTGATAATTGCCGCTGAGGGTCCGCACTTTACGGGAGAACTCGCGGCTTTGACCCAGGTTCGGGGAATCCCAGGCGTGGGCCCGAGAGTCAAAAACCACGCGCGATTTTTTTCGCACGACCTGCATGGGCAACAACACGTCGTCGAGTATGGTGCCCTCGGGCAAAGGCTCAAGAAGAGCCTGCCGTGCGCAGTAGATCGCTCCGGTCGCGCCCACAACGGATCCCGAGGCTGACTCCAGTTCGCGAATCTTCTTTTCGATGCGCCAGTACAAGCCCATTCCCTTCCCTGCTTCTCCAGTTTCCGGGTCGCCCAGCATCAGGTCGCCGCTCACACAGCCCACCTCGGCATCCGCGAAATTCTCCATCAGGCGCCGCAGGGCGCACAACTCGATCTTCTGCCGCGCATCAGTGAGCAACACGATCTCACCGTTGGCCAGTTTCATGGCATCGTTCAGACCTGCCGCCTTCCCCAGCGACGAAGTCTTCAGCACAATCCGCAGGCGCGGATTGCTTGCCAAGTCCTGCAGGATCGCCGCCGTGCCATCGGTCGAACCATCGGAGATGACAACGATCTCCAGTTTCTCCGCCGGATAATCGAGCGCCAGCAGGTTCTCAATCTTGCGAGCGATTACTGCCTCTTCATTTCTAACGACCATGATCGCGGCTACAGCGGGCTCCACCACTCCCCGTCGAACCGGCCGGGGCGACCACCGGCTGCGGAGCCATAACCAGAGCGGATATCCCAGATAGGCATAGCCGACGAGTGCAGCCGCAATCCAGAATGTCCATTTCATTGGGCGCCCCGGTTCATTGCGCGCCCCGCCGCAACAGCACTGTCTTAATGGTCTGAAACATGATCAGCAAATCGAGGCCGATTGAAGCATGCTTGATGTAGTACAGGTCGTATTGAAGTTTTTCGCGCGCATCTTCGACCGTGCTGCCGTACTTGTACTTGACCTGCGCCCATCCGGTGATGCCGGGCCGCACCATGTGACGCACGCCGTAATAGGGGATCTCTCTGGAGAGTTGCTCGATGAATTCCGGGCGCTCGGGACGCGGGCCGACGAATGCCATATCGCCTTTGAGCACGCACCACAACTGGGGAATCTCATCCAGGCGGGAGAAGCGGAGAAACCTGCCAATGCGGGTAACGCGGGGATCGTTATCGCCCGCCCACATCGGACCGCTGGCGGCTTCGGCGTCCTGATCCATGGTGCGGAACTTCACCACCTTAAAGAGGCGTCCACCCTTACCCATGCGCGTCTGGGTATAGAACACTGGCCCCTTGGAATCGAGGCGGATGGCGAGCACGATAAACGGAAACAAAGGCAGCGCGCAGATCAGACCTATCAGTGAGATGACGATCGAGAGTACGCGGCGAACCACGATAAACGCCGTGCTGCGGCGGAAGCCCTCGCCAAACACCAGCCAGCTGGGAGACAGATTCTCGACCTCGATTTTGCCGGAGATTTTTTCCAGCCAGGTCGTGGCTTCCTCGATCTTGACCCCCTGCATGCGCAGGTCAAGGAGTTCCTGCATGGGGATGGTACCGCGGCGATCTGGCATGGCGACGATGACACGATGGACTTTTTGTTTGTGGACGAGATCCATCAGGTGCGCAGCCACGGAATCACGGGTCACCGCGCCTTCCATCTTGCCCGTCCAACTGGCGATCTCGACGCCGAGTTCAGGATTCTGGCGCAGGCCCTGCACCACGCGCTGCGCGCGCTCCCCGGTACCCAATACGTAAACGCGCTCAACCAGAATCGGCAACTGGACCAGCCAGGTGAAGCCGATCCGCCATCCGAACAGAGCCACGGTGAGAATGAGCAGGCCCACGGCCGACGAACCGCTCCCCAACAAGTAATCAGGATGTACGTAGGCGACGCCCGCCAAAATGAAGGCCAGCACACCGGGAACCATGAGCAAGCGGAAATAAAGCTCACCTTTGGTATTGAGGCGCGCGGTGTCGTAAAGGTCGAGCCAATGCGAACACAGCAACACCAGCGCCGTGACTCCGAGGATCTTAAAGTAGCCGCCCTCGTAGTTGAGCACCAGGTAACTGTCTTCGCGAAGTACCAACACTGCCCCCAGCAGGAATGAAGTCCAGACGATCAGGGCCTCCCCGATCAGCAGGACCAGCGTACGAACTGGGTAATAGACATTGAAGAGCCGGATCAACTTGGCCTCGGTTCGTGTTCATCTTCGATCTTAGGCTTGGCTGTTCACGGCCTCGCCATAATAGTACTTCGTCTGGGCAAGCTTTCCGGACGGAGCTCCGTTAAGCACAACTCCGAGCAGCAGCTTGTCAGGGAACTCTTCGCGGGCGCGGCGAGCCAAATCGGCAGGCGTCACATTGGAGCGCACGACCATCAGGATACCGTCGCAGGAACCGGCGACCAGCGTGGCATCCGATACCGGGATGACGGGCGACGAGTCGAGAACGATCCAATCAAAGAAGGGCTCGACGCGCTGCAGGAACAGCTTCAGACGGCCGTTGGAGAGCAGTTCAGGGGCGCTCGCAACGGACCGGCCCGCCGGCATGAAGAACAGGTTTTCCATGGGCCCGCGTTGCAGGGCGGCGAACTCGTCGCATTCGCCCAGCAGGTATTCGGCCAATCCCGGCGACTGGGCCGCTCCGAGATGGCGGTGCATTCCGGGGTTGCGCAGATCAGCGTCAATAAGCAGGGCGCGGCGCCCGTGCTGCCGCACCAGGACTTGGGCCAGATTGGCAGCCACGAAAGATTTACCTTCTTTGGGAAGCGCGCTGGTCACCAACATTCGCTTTAGCGGCATCTTCTCGCGGATCTGGTAGAGGCGGGAGCGCAGGGTACGGAACTCTTCCGCCCCGACCCGACTGTCGTCTTCCTCGAAGAAGAGCATGGTGCGTGGATCCGGACTCCATTCGGTCTGGGGGCAGCGGGCAAGCAGCGCTTCGTAATTCATCCCGGAGGCCAGACTCGGCATCACGCTGGCTCCCGACGGTTGCATCGAAGGCATGTTTTCAAGTTGTGCTTCGGGTTGGTCGAGAGCGGGCTCGACGTGCGTCCCCATGGAGGTTGCTCTTTCCTGCTCGGCGCGTTTCAAAGCGTCATGGATGCGGCTCATAGTTTCCTTTCCTTGGGGAGATCCTGTTGTTCTGATTGGCGCAACCGGTCGGCCAGGGTTGCAAGAGTGCGCAAGGCTTCGACCAGATCAAACTTTTCCGAGGACGGGGGTACCGGCGCAGTCATGGCTCCGGCGACGTTACCATCGGTCAGATCGAAATCGCGGGCAACCGAATCGACGACCTCGGCAGCCACCATCTTCTTCTGATCGACGAACGCGCTGACCAGACAATGCTCGCAGAGCAGGTTGATGATGCGCGGAATGCCCAGCGCGTAACGGAAAATGGCGACGGTGGCGTCAGGCTCGAAAATCGGCTCGCCGTTCGACCCCGCGATGCGCAGGCGCTGGGTGATATAGGACTTGGTTTCTTCCAGATTGAAAGGATGCGTCTTGGCGCGCAGTGTCAGGCGCTGGCGCAGCTGCCGTAACTGCGGCTGCTTCAAACGCTGTTCGAGTTCCGGCTGCCCCACCAGAACGATCTGCAGCAGTTTCTCGGTGAAGGTCTCGAGATTGGTGAGCATGCGGATCTCTTCGAGGACTTCGTCGGAGAGGTTTTGGGCCTCGTCAATCACCAGCACCGCAGTCTCGCCGGCGCGATAGCGATCGAGCAGCCAGTTGTAGAGGCGCTGCAGGATCTGGCTCTTCGACTTGGTATCGCAGGGAATACCGAAATCGGCCATCATGAAATCGAGGAACTGCGGCACGTCCAGGCGCGAGTTGAAGATGAAAGCGGTAGCAACCTGCTGCAGGCGCAGCCATTCCATCAATTTATTGATCAGCGTCGTTTTGCCCGTACCCACCTCGCCGGTAAGCAACACGAAGCCTTTGCGGCTTTGTATGCCGTAGGTAAGGCAGGCCAACGCCTCTTCGGTGTGCCGCGTGAGAAAAAGGTAACGCGGATCCGGATTGACGTTGAACGGGTTGGCGCGAAGTCCAAAAAATTCTTTATACATAGTCGTTAACTACGCCTTGCGCTAGACCTCGACGTTCTCGTGTTCTTTGGGCGATGGGGGACTACCCCGGCCCCAGAAACGGCGGCGTCCGTTGCCATTGGCGACGGCTTTGTCCTCGTCCTCACCCAGCCAAGGCACGGAAATCAGGAGGGGCAGATCCATGATGGCCGCAGCATCTTTTTCAGTGCGGATCGACTTGTCGCTAAACTCCAGCCAGATGGCGATGAGCACGCCCAGTCCCAGACCGACACCCAGACCGCCTGCCGCAAAAATCGGGCGGTTGGGGAAACTCGCAGAATCCGGTAGGCCCGCCCCGGACAGGATGTGCACCTGCTCGCCCTCCTGCTGGTTCTCCATGTTGGAAGCCATTTCAGACGAGCTTTTCTTGGCCAGCAGATCTTTGTAGAAAGCCTGGGCGTTATCGTTGTCGCGGGTGAGCAGCTTGTATTGCTCCTCGACGTTCGGGCTCATGAGAGTGCGGCTCTGGTAGGTGCCGATCTGGCTTTGCAGCTTTTTCTGATCGAGGGTGGCCTGCTCGATCACGCTCTGGTACTGGTGAATCTGCAGACGGAGTTGGCGAATTTCGGGCGGTTCGGAGGCGCTGGCCTTATCGCTGCTGTCGGTGGCGTTGGCGGCTGCGGCGTTGACCTCTTTCAGCTTCTTCTCGACCTCGGCGATGTCAGCCTTGGTTTTGATCACGTCGGGGTAATCGTCGGTGTAGCGCGCCTGCAGTTGCAGCAATTGCGCCTGCAGCTGGTTCAATCCCTGTTCAAGGGTCTGCGGATTGGTGCTGGACAGCGAACTCTTCCAGGTGGCAATCTGTTGCGCCAGCATGCTTTCGGTGTAGGCCTTATCCTGCTGGGCGCGGCTTAGGGTCTGGGTGGTGGCATCGAGTTGCGAGTTCAGCGACATCAGAATGCGCATGTTGTTGTCGGAGTCACCCGGCAGCTGACCCATGTATTGCTTTTTGAAGTCGGCAAGCTTTTTGTCCTGATCGTCAAGGTGGTCCTTGGCGTCCTTGAGCTGGCGGCTGAGAAAGTCGGTCGTGCTCCCGGCGATGGTGGCGCGCTCGCGCAGGTTTTCATCCAGGATCAACGAGGTCATGGCATTGCAGATTTTTTGGGCGCGGGCGGGGTTGCTGTCGGAGTACTCGACATTGAAGCCAGGCACCGGTTCGTCGGTGGCAGAGGGCTTCTTTTTCTTGGCGCCAGAAAGTCCGGCGGCAGCGCTCATCGAAGTGATCACCGGCTCGACCAGCAGATTCTGCTGGATATCTTCGATTAGCTTGTCCTCGTCACCGGGCTTGACGAGCGCCAGGCTCTGAATCACGGGACGCAGGCGACTGGGGCTCAGGACCTCCTGGTTGAGGGTCTGCACGCGTTGCGCAAAATCGGCAGTGATGACCGGCGTGACGTAGTTCTCAGGCACCTTCTGCCCCTCCACCAGCACCGTCGACTGCGAGGTATATCTAGGCGGAAAGAATGGCGCATACGAGACCAGGAAGCCCGTCAGCGGGGCCATCAGGGCAGGGATCAAAATGACTTTAAGGCGCCGCCGTAGCATTGCCAGATAATCGTCCATCGTCAGTTCGCGATTTTCACTCATACTGTTCACCCATCCGGCCGCCCGAGGCGGCCAAGAAATTATTCGATGCGAGTCGGCTTGGGGTGCCACTCCACCCCAATGGCGCCGGTTTGCCGCTGCGAAGTTCTGCCAGTGCTGCCACCGATGGAAACCGGAACATTGAAGGCTAGCTCGCCGAAGCTATACGACCCAAAAAAGTCGTAGGAACGTCCCCAGTGTCGGCGGAGAATGACGCCCGCAGAAGTATTGTTGTAGCTGCCCGCATGCGCGCCCCCAACCGCTACATTCTGGAGTTGCGTGCTATGGGAGTAGCTCACATCGCTAAAGAACTGCCAAACACGTCCCAGTGGGCGTGTATACCCGAGAGCCGCCACCTGGGTATTGGCACCGGCAAACAAGCCCTCTCCTGACGAAGTGTATTTTTCGTAGGACGCAATCAACGACGCCCGGCGAAATTTGTAGCGCAGCTGAGCCCGAGCGCTTAGCGACCAACGCGTGTAGGAGCCACCTTCTTCCAGCTCGGTATACTGCGGACCGGCTCCGACAACGAGGCTTAGCCTGCCGGTGATGGTATGGCTCCAGCGCACATTGACGATCTGGCTATAAATCTCGCCGCCGGTCTCCTGCGGAAATTGAAACAGCTGAAAAGCGTAAATTACGCCGATCTGATCGTGACGGTTAAGCAGATGGCTGTACCCAGCCTCAACTGTGACCTCGTCGCTGTTAATCAGAGTATTCGTGGGGTCGTAGAAATGAGTGTTGCTGAATCCGCCCGCCACGGTGATCGCGGAGGTCGGACTGATGGCTTGAACCACATCGAGGATCGCCGTGTTCGCAAGCCGAGGAATGTTTCCGACCGAACCTAACGCACCGCCGAAGCTGTTCAGGCCGGGCAAGCCACCACCCTGCATTCCGGTGGCGAAGCCGCCGTTGGCAAAACCGAACCCTGGGACACCACCAAAGCCCATGACGAAAGCACCATCAGGAAGGTAGCTGAAGGCGTCACGCACCGTCACCTGGCCAGTTCGCCAACGCGTCACGGCTTCTAGGCCGACGGCCTGCAGTTGCTCCGCGTGAAATGGATTGCCGTAGAACGCTCCACCGCCGAGGTACTCGAGAAAGAGATCACTCTTGGGCCAGAATTGCTGGAGATCGAGAGCCCCGAGAACGCGGGTGATAGATTCCAAGCCGCTGCTGTTGCCGAGCTGGTTGTTTCCGTTCGTGTCGGCCGATTCGCTCACCAGCAGACCTGGCGAGATGAAGCTGCGGGTGGCGGTACGCAGTTCGAGACTCGGCACGTCCAGTCCAGATACCGGCGGGTTCTCCGGGTTCAGCACTGGCGCGTTCTGGCCGAAGGCCGGCGCCGGCGCGGTCTCTGGCTGAGACTGGGGACTATTCTGGGCGGCCGCGCAAACGCTCATGCCGAAAACCAGCAACGCCCACCCGACTTTTCGCACTCTTGCCATGCTTTTCACCCGTGGATCCTTATTGGACCGCATATCCCTTACGGGACGACAATTGTATCCCCCGGCTGCAACAAATAATTCTGTTCGATCTGCTCACCTTTAACCAGCTTGCTATAGTTCACCGGCAGTTTCTGTTGTTTGCCGTTCTCGGTGCGCAGGACGTAAATGCGTTTCGTGTTGGCAAACTGGCTAATGCCGGCGCTGGACAAAGCTTGGAGAACGGTCATGTTGGGAAGCATCGGCATGGCCCCGGCATGCGACACCTCGCCGGTCAGGTAAATCCGCTTGCTGTTGATGGTAGCCACCACCACGGTAACGCGCGGGTCGGCGATATATTTTTTCAGCTTCTCCGTCAGCGACACGCCCAACTGCTGGGGCGTCAGGCCCGCGGCCTGCACATCGTTGAGCAGCGGAAGAGAAATTTTGCCATCCGGACGCACCGGCAGCGTGGCGCTCAGGTCGGGTTCCTTCCACACGGCGACGTGGAGCACGTCATCGGGGCCGATGACATACTCAGGGCCGCCCTGGCTGGTGGAAGCCGCATTCGTTGTTTTGTCGGAAGCAGTCTTGTCGGAAGCGGGACTGGCGGCGGGCTGAGCGGGCGCCTCCTGCGCGAACGCCATGCTGCTGATCAAGAGCAGTGCCGCGGCCGCCACTTTCCATGCTGATTTCATATCGATTCCTCTATTCCTTCAGGTTTCAGGGTTTCAAAGTTTCAAGGTTTCAAAAAACAAAAGAGCAAAATAGTCAGCACTGCGGCGAACGCTGCCATTGGACTTTGAAACCTTGCAACCTCAACACCTTGAAACTTTGCAACCTTGCAACCTTTCTTCCTTGCATCATGCTCCGTACTCTTCGTACCCGATCTGCTTCAGCTTGTAGAGAAGCGCTTTGTAGCTGATCTGCAACTCCTGCGCGGCTCGGCGCCGGTTCCAGCGGGTGCGCGTCAACACCTGAAGGATGATTTCCCTCTCGGCCTCGCGGGAGGCGGCGCGTGCCGCATCTTTCAGAGAAATTTTCTCGCCGTTGGCGCCATGATCGACGCGCCGCAAGAGCGAGCGCAGTCCTCCCATGGCAAGCGCTTCGTCGCCGAGCGCCACAATGGCTCGAGCGGCGTCTTTCAGTTCGCGAATGTTTCCCGGCCAGTTGTATTCCAGGAAGAAATTTTGCGTCTCCGAACTAAGCACCGGTACGGCCCGGCTAAAATCACGGGCCGCCGCCGAGAGAAACCAATCGCGCAAAACCGGAATGTCTTCCTTCCGCTGGCGTAAGGGAGGCAAGCGCAAACAAACTCCGCTGATTCCATAATAGAGGTCTTCGCGGAACTTGCCGGCCTTGACCTCGGGCTCCAACTCGCGTGAGGTTCCGCAGATGAAACGCGGTACGCGGCGCTGGTCATCGCCATTGCCATTCCCATTCAAACCGATCTGGCGAACCAGCTCCTCCTGGGCCGCCGCCGTGAGGTCTCCCACTTCCTGAAGATAGACGGTTCCACCTTGACCGTCGCCGGCCGCCAGAGCTTCTGCCCTGGCTTCACGACCCTGATAAGCATGAAACGGCTCGGCAGCGCGGCTGGAAAGAACATGGATGCGCGCTGCCGCTGCCGCTTTGCCGGAGCCATGCTCGGCCACAACTAGCACGGGAACGTCATTCTGCGACAACTCGCGGATCACGGCTTCGACGGTGCGCATCCCGGCACTGACGCTTTCGAGCCATACACGAGCGCCGCCGTTCGGTGGCGCTCCCGCAGTTCCCGGGATTCTAGTTCGGTCGAGATCCATATGATTCCGCTTTGCTATTTCGCGGCCAAGATAGCAGGCGTAAGTCTTGGACAGGCGTATATAGTCTAGGCTTAGAGCACGCTCGCTGCCAATCCGGCCAAAACCAGTTGCGCCTCGTTGAAAGAATATATTCTTATTTGTCAATGACTTACAACTTGAGAAAACGACCACTGAGGCGCTTATGCGTTACCACATTGCGGACAAATGGGAAATTTATTGCCCACAGCTTCGGTAATCCGTGGGGATTCCTTCCCACTTGTCTTGGGGATAAAGTCCTAACTCTCTGCAAGCGCTAACCAATTGGCTTCCACCTAAAGGGACGAACGCAGCTGATGACGTGCTGGAGTGTAATGAGAAATAGTTTTCCATTCTTGGGGGCACCCGACGGCCGCCGGGCGAGTACCGGAGTACCGGCGAGCCCCCAAAAGGGGACACTTCTGCTCGTCGCCCCAAAGTGCTGGCCCGGAGTGCTGCTTTTACTTTGCGCGAAGACCCACTTTCGCATATTCTCAGATTCAAGCGCGCGTCATGGGTAACTCAGCACAGGTAGCTCCGCTCCTCTCGACGAGGGAGGGTCGCTTGTCGTCCAGTTTGCCCCGTTGGCAGGCAGCGGTTCTGTTGCTTCTGATCGTCTGGCTTTACGTCTCGATTCTCGCCCGCCTGGTCCTGCAGTGGGTCGGGCCCTCTCACGATCCGACCTTTGAGCACGGGATATTCGTCCCCCTTTTTTCATTTTTTATTCTCTGGCAGGGCCGCAAGAAACTCGACGCGATTGCACCAACCCCATCATGGACTGGTCTTCCGCTGGTGGTGCTCAGCCTGCTCATGCTGGTTCTGGGAGTGTTGGGCGCGGAATTATTTTTCTCGCGCGTTTCGCTGCTGGTCCTGCTGGCGGGCCTGATCATTCTGTTTCAGGGCTGGACCTTCTTTCGCGCGGTCCTGTTCCCCTGGGCTTTTCTGATTCTGATGATTCCGATCCCCAGCCTGATCCTGCAGCAGGTTACCTTTCCCCTTCAGTTGCTGGCCTCAAAGCTGGCCACTGTCCTGCTCCAACTAGTCGGAGTTCCCGTGTTGCGGCAGGGGAATATGATCTTGCTTGCTTCCATGCCACTGGAGGTAGCGGAAGCATGCAGTGGAATCCGGTCACTTCTAACTCTGATAACTCTGGCCATCATCTATGGATACCTGATGGAGAATCGGGTGTGGGTGCGCGTGGTACTGGCTCTCTCCGCGGTGCCCATCGCAGTGGCGGCCAACAGCTTTCGCATTTTTGGCACGGGGCTGCTGGTGCAGTACTGGGATCCGGATAAAGCGGAGGGCTTTTACCATGCCTTGGGGGGGTGGCTGATCTTCGTGGTCGCGCTGATCATGCTGTTCACTTTACACCGCATGATCTCGCTTATCCGTACTTCGAAAAGCGGCCCCGAGGTGAAATCCGCATGAAGGCCGGGTCACTTCGCTTCGGGATTGTGGCTGTGCTCATGCTGGCCACCGCGCTCGTGCTCCAGGCCCATTCGCGCAGTGAGTATTTTCCGCCGCGCGCGCCTTTGAGTTCCCTGCCCCGGCAGATTGATGGCTGGACGGGAACCGACAGCGTTCTCGATCAACAGACCCTCGACATCCTCGGGCCAGGCGACTTTCTGGTACGCGATTACGAAAACGCCAGCCAACGGCAACCCTGGATCAATCTCTACATTGCATACTTTCCGTCGCAAAAGGCAGGCGATACCATCCATTCGCCGAACCACTGCCTGCCGGGCGCGGGATGGGTTCCGACTTCGCGGGAGATGGTTCAGATTACTCGTCCCGACGGTTCTTCGTTCCCCGTCAACCGCTACGTAGTTTCAAAAGCGGGCGACCGGCAACTGGTGTTGTACTGGTTCCAGGCTCATGGCCGCGCGGTGGCCAGCGAGTACTGGGCTAAGTACTATCTGGTGTCCGATTCGGTTCGCATGAATCGCAGCGACGGCGGGCTGGTGCGCCTGATGACGCCGATGTTTGACGGCGAGTCTCCCGATGCCGCCCAAGCACGCATGATGAAGCTTGGGTCGCAGCTCGTTCCAATGCTTGATCGTTACATTCCGCGCTAATCAGGCGTGAATGCGAATCTCCTGGGATTTCTGATTGCGCATCTCTGCGAACGCCTCGGGCAGGAAGCGCACCAGGTCGGTTGCCACCATAGAGTTCTCCCCGACAGATTCACTGGCCAGGTCCCCAGCCAGCCCATGAAGATAGACGGCGAGAGCGGTTGCTTCGAGCGCATGCTGCGGATGTTGCGCGATTAAGCCCGCTACCATTCCGGTGAGGATGTCTCCCGTGCCTCCAGTTGCCATGCCCGGATTGCCGGTGGGATTCACCCAGACGGTGCCATCGGGCGCCGCAACCAGGGTGAGATGCCCCTTGAGCACGACCATCAACTCGTGTTCGCGAGAGAAGTTTCGCGCAATCTTCAGGCGGTTTGCTTGAATTTCGGCGATGCTCAAACCGGTCAAGCGCGACATTTCTCCCGGGTGCGGAGTGATGACGATGGTTCGTCCGCGGCCGTTCAGTTGGCCAGCCGATCCTTCGAAGGCGTTTAGCGCGTCCGCGTCGACAACTATCGACTTGTCGACGCGGGTTACGATGGTGCGCACGAATTCGGCGGTCTCGGAATTACGCGAGATGCCGGGGCCAATTGCGAGCGTCTTGCGATCGAGCAGCGCATCGAGGCCCGGTCCGAGCGCTCGCAGTGAGATCGTGCCTTGCTCAGTTTCTGCCAGCGGCTCAGTCATTAGTTCAGGATGAAAAGCCGCAACGGTCGCGAGCACGGATTTTGGCGTGGCTACTGTCGAAAGACCGGCGCCCGCTCGGAGCGCCGCAAATCCCGCCATCGCGGCTGCGCCCGCTTTGCCAAGCGACCCGCCGATCACCAGCACGTGTCCGTAGCTGCCCTTGTTGGCGTCACGCGCTCGGGGCGCGAGCAAACGAGCGAAATCGAAGGGAGTACTCAGATGAAGTCCAAGTTGCGAAACGATTGCTTCTGGCGGTGAACCGATGGGCGCAATCACGGTGGACCCACTCGTCAGTGCCGCGAAAACGTGCGCCGGACGCGGTGCGGTGAAGGTCACGATGGCATCGGCACCTGCCTGGTCGTTAGAGCCATTCCCAGTTGGTGGCCGCATGGCATCGGCATCGGCCCCGGAGGGAATATCGACCGCGACAATTGGACCCGAAGCCGCATTCATCTTGCCGATCGCTGCCGCATAGAGCGGGCTGACCGGCGGACGAAAACCCGTGCCGAGGATGGCGTCCACGATCACGTCCGCAGTGAAGATTTCCGCCGCCTCCAAGGAATCGAGCCAACTCTCCTCGCGCACGATCAGCGGAGCGACATTCATTGGGTGGAGCTTCCGCAGCATGTTCTGAAACATCGTCGCCGCATCCCCGCGAAGCTCTTCGGGATCACACAATAGCAGAACGCGAATCGCACGGCCCGCTTCTGCGAGCTTGCGTGCGACCACGAATCCGTCGCCTCCATTGTTGCCTTTGCCGCAGAGAATGCCGATGCGCTCCGCTTGCGGGTAATCGGAGAGAACGAAACGGGCGACGGCTGAGCCGGCGTTCTCCATCAAGGTAAGGGAAGGGACTCCGAATCGCTCCGAGGTGGCGCGGTCGATCTCGCGCATTTCCGTGGCGCTCACAATTTTCATGGTTGCGACCCAAATGGTTCGGACCCAGCCGTTTGTTCGAGTCGGCGAAGCTGTTGCGGCTCGCCCATGGCGATCAGAAAATCGCCGGCTTCGATGCGATCGTCAGGCGCGGGGTTGAAACGCATGCCCGTCTCGCGCTTGATCGCGAGGATGATGACGCCGTGGTCCTGGCGGATGCGCGAGTTCTCGATGGTCTTGCCGGCAAACGGACTGTGCGCAGTGATCGGCACTTCGCCGATCTCGAGATCCATGCCGAGATGCGTAGTGGCGGTGTCCAGAAAACTGACCACGTGCGGACGCAGGAAGGAATGGGCGATCCGCTGTCCGGCAAAAATATAGGGAGAGACGACCGAATCAGCCCCCGCGCTTAGCAGGTGCTTCTCCGCCATCTCTTCGCTGGCGCGGGCGATGATGCGGAGGCTCGGATTCAGACTGCGGGCGGTCAGCACGATATAAAGATTCGTGGCGTCGGTGGTGGTGGCCGCGACCAGGCCGCGCGCGCGGTCAATCTGGGCGGCGCGCAGGGTTTGTTCCTGGGTGGCATCGCCGATGAGCATGAGCCAGTTCTCGCCGGTGAATTTCTGCGCCTTCGCCTCGTTGTTTTCGATGATCACGAACTGGGAGGGGCGGCGCGCCAGCTCGCGGGCGGCACTGCGGCCGACGCGTCCCGCGCCGCAGACGATGTAGTGACCGGTGAGACGGCCTATGTCGCGCTCCATGCGGCGCCTTCCAAAGAAGTTCTGCAGCTCGAATTCTAGCAAAGCCTGGGTGAGGGATCCGATGACCAGAAACACGAGCGCGACTCCACCCAGAATGATGATGACGTTGAACACGCGCCCGGCGTGCGACAGGGGATGTATTTCCTCGTATCCGATCGTGGTCAGCGTAGTGATGACCATGTAGAAGCCGTCAAACCACGGCCATCCCTCGATGTAGTGAAAGCCTAACGTGCCGAGGCCAACCACGAAGGCCAGCGCGGCAGCGAGGAACTTGAGATTGCGGGACGTTTTCATCGTTCCATCGTTCCACCGTTCCAACGTCCAGTGCCGGGCGAGATGGCGATCCAGTCCCCCGCGCGACAGGTGAGTATAGCTCTGGCCGTCGTTGCGTGCTGGGCCGACAGGTGCAGTGCCGACAAGTTGTGCTTCAAGAGTGTGCGTTGTTACCATCTCTATGTATGAAACTTTCGGTTGTGATGCCGATCTATAACGAACGCGCCACTCTTCGGGAAGTGGTCCTGAAGGTTCTCTCGGTTCCTCTGGAGATCGAGTTGATCTGCGTGGATGACGGCTCGCGGGATGGCTCGCGCGAGATCCTGGCCGAATTGCAGTCCGAACATCCGCAAATCCGCATCGTGCTTCAGCCGCATAACATGGGTAAAGGAGCAGCTCTCCGCCGTGGCATTCAGGAAGCCACGGGTGACTTCGTCATTATTCAGGACTCCGATCTGGAATACGATCCGGCGGAGTATCCATTGATGATTGAGCCCTTGGCTCAAGGCAAAGCGGACGTAGTCTTTGGCTCGCGCTTCCTGGGCGGTGCTCCGCATCGCGTGTTGTATTTCTGGCATTCGGTCGGCAACCGGGCTCTCACGCTGCTTTCCAATTGCCTGACCAACATCAATCTTTCCGACATGGAAACCTGCTACAAGGTCTTCCGGCGCGAAGTCATTCAGTCGATCCCGATCGAGGAGAATCGTTTCGGATTCGAGCCCGAGATCACGGTGAAAGTTGCGCGGCGAAACCTACGCATTTATGAGGTGGGAATCAGTTACTGGGGGCGCACTTACGAGGACGGCAAGAAGATCGGATGGAAAGACGGCGTGCGGGCCTTGTATTGCCTATTGAAGTACTCCCTCAAAGAGCCCAAGGCAAAGAAGGCTGCGCAGGCAGTCCCGGCCCCGGATCGCTCCACCGTTTCGCGATGAATCTCCTGTGAAGTAGTCTTGCTTGGCTACTGGGCTTTGCTATTAGTGAGCGCCTTTCTGCTTGAGCCGTCCTGCGTAGGGGTTTGAATCTTGTTTGGTTGCATTCTTGCGGCTGCTGCCGGTCCCACGGAAATTGATCGGCGGATTGTGCGGATCTTTTACGGGCTTCAGCGCAGACGCCGTCCCTGGCGTCGTCTTTCCGGCAGATCGAGGCGGTATGGAGGCCTTCGCGCTCTCACGCTCCAAGGCTTGCAAGTCCTTGGAGTTGGCATCGGATGCCGTTGCCGTATGCACTGTCGTATTGCCGACGGGCACGCTTGTCGTTCTCGGTGGTTTCTCGGGGGCGTAATGCTTAGGCTTGAATGTGTTGTCCTGCTGCGCCAGGCTGCTCACGCTGATACCCACCACTAAGACCGCGGTCGTCAACCAGAATCTCATCGTTGATCCTCTTTGATCCTCGGCTTCGAAACTTCGAGCCTGCTATCTTTAGATGCACGCACCCTGCCATCCAACTCTCACCCCTGTCTCATGTTAAACCCTCGACCACGGGAAAGCACTTGCGAGAACAGAAAGAAGGCTATGGGGTTATCGGGAACAGCCCTTTTTTGAAGGCTGGCTCCGATGCGCTGGTTACGGGCGATATGCAATGTTCTGCACATTGCCGTCGCGTTCCTTGGCAACCGCCCAGTAAAAACTGCCAAAAATCTAGCCCCGGGAGCTTCAATCCCGGCGTGGACCGCTCTTTATCCGTTCATTAGCAATAGCTTATAGGCTATAGCGGATTGCTCTTCCCTTCGCACCGCAGTTCATCCCGAAAAGGGGATTTGGCCCCGGCTCATCTTGGCCAGATGCCGCGCCCAGCTGGGCCTTTCGCAACCTATGGCTCACGGCAGCCAGGAGCGACACTGGTCTTGCCGGAGCAAAAATAGTAAGGGCATCCGGTGTCCGAAAATTCGCCCCTTCGCATTAATATTCGGAGTTCGGCAACACAACAGAGGTCGCATTGAGGGTTTATCGGCCATATCGTCGCTTGGTCACCTTCCTGGCTATTGCTGGCGGCCTGTTCTTGCTCAGCGGCTGCCAAGGCCTCGCCGGAGGTCCGAACGCCTCAGGCACAGGCTCGGTCACGCTAGGGAGTAGCAGCCTGAACTTCGGAGCGGTCGTGATCGGCACCACCGCGACGCTGTCGGACACGATTTCAAACAACACGTCGTCCCCAGTTACCATCAGCTCGATTCAGGGATTGAATCCCGAATTCCAAGTCACCGGCATCACCTTCCCGCTGATATTGGCCGCGGGACAAACCGCTTCATTCAACGTCGAGTTCGAACCCACAGATGCCGGGGATCCGACCATCACGATTGCCTTTAATGGGCAAAATGGGCAGCGCATTGTTTCAATACCCACCACCGGCGTCGGTGTCACTCTCGGACGGCTTGTACCGGGCCCCGGTGAAATCGTCTTTGGAAATATCACCGTTGGGTCCAACCAGTCCAGCACTGTGAATCTTTCGAACAGCGGCGGGACCAATGTCATCGTCTCGCAAGCGACCATGAGTGGCGCAGGATTTTCGATGAATAACCTAGCCCTGCCGCTCACGCTGCTGCCCGGCGCAATCGCTCCGGTTACGATCACGTTCGCACCCACCGGAGCCGCAACTTTCACGGGCAGCGTCACTTTTGCTACCACCGCGGACGCGGTCAGCAACAAAGCAGTGCTTTCCTTCACGGGAATTGGAGTTATTCCCGGAACACTGGCTCCAAGTCCTGCCAGCCTGACATTCGGAAGTATCCAGGTCGGCAGCAACAGCAGCCAATCCGAAACCTTGACCAACACGGGCGCAGCCCCCGTCACCATCTCACAGGCGACCGCCAGCGGAGCCGGTTTCTCCGTCACCGGATTGACTTTGCCCGTGACCCTCGCAGCCAGTCAGAGCGTCACTTTCACCGCGACCTTTTCTCCCGCCAGCGCGGGCGCTGCGAGTGGGGCGTTGAGTCTCGTCTCCAACGCGTCCAACTCGCCGCTCAGCATTCCGCTCTCGGGCACGGGTCTGGCGGCCGACTCGCTGACTCCGAATCCCGCGAGCCTCGCTTTTGGTAGCGTGCAGGTCGGCAACCGCGCGAACTTGTCTGAAACACTGACCAACTCTGGTGGATCTACGGTTACCATCTCGCAAGCGAATTTGACCGGGGCCGCCTTCTCGATCAGCGGATTGAGCTTGCCCCTCACTCTCACGGCAAGCCAAAGCGTGACGTTTATTGCGACCTTCGCGCCGGCCAATGCCGGTGCGGTGAGCGGAGGCCTCTCCGTGGTGTCGAACGCATCGAACTCGCCGCTCAATATCGCGCTCTCCGGGACCGGAACCGCCGCGGGCCAGTTGGCAGTGTCTCCAACCAGTCTCAGCTTTGGCAACGTGGCCGTCGGATCGAGCGCTGCGCTCAGCGGCAACCTTACTGCCAGCGCTGCCTCGGTCACAATTGCGTCGGCAAGTGTCAACAGCAGTGAGTTTGTCCTCTCCGGAATCTCGCTGCCGGCAACGCTCGCTGCCGGTCAATCCACTCCCTTCACCGTCACTTTCACGCCGGGGGCAAGCGGAGCCGCTTCGGCGTCTTTGTCGTTTACGAGCAACGCCGCGAACTCGCCGGCCGTGCAATCGATGACGGGCACGGGAACGACGTCAGTCGAGCACACCGTGGACCTCACCTGGAACGCCTCGACTGACGCTGTCGGCTACAACATATACCGCGGCTCTGTGTCTGGTGGTCCGTACTCAATGATCAACACCACGCTCGATAGCACCACCGCATACACCGACAGTACCGTCGTCTCCGGTCAGACTTACTACTATGTTGCCACGGCCGTAAATAGCGAGTCGCAGGAGAGCGGGTACTCCGATCAAGCGACGGCGGTCATTCCAAGTCCGTAACGTCGCGCTGGCCTCTATGGCCCCGCCAACTCAGGGAATCGCGGCCTGTACTTCCGTGGAGAACCTGCTCTCGTGGCCGGCTCGATCCAGGGCAGTTACAACGTAAAAGTAAGTGCGGCCGCTGACCACCAGGCCATCTTCATACGGTGGGCTTGGGACACGCGTGGCAATTCTCACGAACTGTTTGCCGGAGGTCATGCTCCGATAGACGTTGTAGCCGACAATCGAAACTCCCGGCTCGGCCGGGGGCGCTTCCCACATCAGCGTAACGCCATGAGGCGAGGCTTTGTGACAGCACGCCAGGACGATGCAAAGTAGGGCGCATGCCGTCAGCAAGAGCCGAAATGGATCCTTTCTCATTGGTTGCATATCGCCGATCGCCCGCCGTTTAATTGCCTGTCGTTGGTCGCCTAACGACTATACAGCTTGCGGAAAACTCCGGCTTCCTATCCGGGCATCGCTTTAGCGATACCGTAAGTCGCGTGAAATCAGACGCCCCTTTAGGGCCTGAGGCAGCGAAATTCACTTTTTCCGCAACCTGTACGGCCGACGCTTGCCCGGGTGAGCGGGTTGGACCTTTCGGGGAAATTGAACCACTGTGAAACAAATCCGTAGGTTGCATTTTCATGCAACTGTCGCAAAAAGTATCATCTTGACAGCAAGTTACAGATACAGTCAAATATAACTAGGTTCGTAAGGAACCGCTTGGAAGTACTACCACCCTCCTCCGTACTCCCTTCCCCAACGCGCCTCGCTAACCTTACCGAATCTAAAGGGAGTAATGCATGAACAATAGAAATGGAAAATGGTGGCTGGCAGTCGTCGCGATTTGTTGTCTGGCTCCCGCAGCGTTTGCTGACCCGGCCAAGAAGCCTGTCGCGGTTCCCGAGGGCGGCTCTACTGCGGTTTACCTGCTCGGAGCTGGGCTTACATGTTTCGGAGCGATGTTCCTCCGCTTCAAGTTAGCAAAGCCCGCGCAGTCGTAAGTTCAGACGGCACAAAAAACAATGGGCCTGCTTCGCGAGTTATGTTCGCTCGTGAAGCAGGCCTTTTTGCAGTGCCCGCTTTCGTTCGTGCCCTAACAAAATTGATCGTTTAAAAACTTGACTGGTCTCCGGGCGCAATTATCTCGACCCGGTGGAGGCGCTGAGTAACTGTGGTCGCGTCTCGCCGCGATGCAGCATCGCGAGGAGCACAACGATCGCGCCCAGAGCGATAACCAGGAAGACGATTCCGCCATGGTGATGAAGCCTTCCATCCAGGAATCCCGGATCCACGCGAGTTCCGAGCTCAGCAATCACGAAGATTCGGAGACCATTTTTTGCGATCGAAAGTGGAATGGCGATCAAGACGAGAACAAGATTCCGCCACCAGGATCGCAGGAACAGATGCGCCAGAACCATGGTCGTAATCCCCAACAGACAACTGGAGCGGATGCTGCTGCATTCCTTTGCCACTTCAATATCGAGTCTCGTGAGAGAGAGAAAAATCCCATTTCTTTGAACGGGTTCGCCGACTGCCCGGAATAGCAAAGTGGCCATCCATGCGGATCCGTGCTGGAGCCATCCGACGATCACGTTCAACACGACTCCCGGAACCGGTACGAGCAAAAACAAAAAGCAGAGGGGAAATAAAAAGGACCGAAAGGCCCGCTGACCGAAACAGAACACCACGCTGGCGATCCACCAGGCCACGAGGGCGAACATGGCGAGCGACAGCCGCACATCGTCGGACGCGGCACTCATCCACCATCTGGCATAGCAGCCGATCAGCAACGCCAGAGCGAGCAGAGCCGCACAGATGCGAGGGCTCGGCTGCGGATCGATCGGGGGCGCTTTCGAATTCAGGTTCTTCGAATGCTGGTCTTTCAAATCGAGGTAAATGAGCGCAGCACTCAGCGGGAGAATCAAAAGGATGTGCGTGTAAGCCTCGTTCGCCAGCGCCAGCCCCAAAGTGTTCGCCAAGGGGCGCCACCAGAATAGCAGCGACGCTGCTGCCAAAACAGCGAAACCCATAGCGCGACTAAGATGGGGCGGATGTTGCATGGTCAGACGGAGATAACGAGGTCAGTTCCAGGCATAGGTCTTCACGCAAGAAGGAGAGTGCTCGAGAGCCACCGTCGCGCGGTAGCCATCGACGACGCTGAGGTCTGCCAGAAACCATTGTTTGCCAGCTTCCGTCTCTCCACTGATCTCCTCCAGTTCAGGGTCGAGATCGGGGTGTGTGGTAACGGAAAAATCTGCCAGAGGAAAAGAAAGCCCCTCACCGGTGGCCTTCAGGAAGGCTTCCTTACGCGTCCAGCAGGCAAAGAAGCCCGGCACGCGAAGATGATCCGGCAACCTCTGAAGCCCGCCGCGCTCGCGAAGTGAGAAGAATCGCTCAGCCAGCGAACTCGTATCGACTTCATAGCGGATTTTTTCGATGTCGACGCCCAGCCGGTGCTCACTGCCCACTGCGATCAACGCCACGCTTGCCGAGTGCGACACGTTGAACTGGAGCGCGCGCGGATTCTGCTCGGCTGCGAGCTGCGGCTTGCCGCTGCTCAGATACTCGAAACGAACCTCGGCGGCAGAAATCGTCAGGTAGCCGGCAAGCAACTGCCGGAGCGCAGAGCGACATCGGGTAAAGTGAACCCGGTCTTTCTCGAAGTGAAACCGGCCGGCACGCGCGATCTCATCGGGAGAAAGAACGCTGGCGTCGGAGCCTGTGACCGTGCGTTCGTCAAGCATGACTCTCCAGACGTCAACGCGTTCCGTCGGAACTCCGATATTCCCCAGTTGCTCAGATTCCATGTTCGAGGTTGCTGGAAGACCCCGGTTCACGGGGCGAGTAAGGCGGCGATTCGTTCGCCCGCGTGACCGTCCCAAAGAGGAGGGATGGTTCCTTTCTTCGCCTCGCCGGCGAGGATTCGTGCGAGCTCTGAGCGCAGTTTTTCTGGATCGCGTCCAACGAGGACATTCGTTCCCAGGGAAACCGTAACTGGGCGCTCGGTGTTCTCGCGGAGCGTCAGGCAAGGCACACCAAGATAGGTGGTCTCTTCCTGGATGCCGCCGGAATCGGTTATGACCACGGTAGCTCGCGACTGCATAGCAAGAAACTCGAGATAGGACAGCGGGTCGAGGATTTGGAGCTGGTCCGCATGCAGTCCGAAATCCGCAATGCGTTTTCGAGTGCGCGGATGCGCGGGAAATATGACGGAAAGATCATGGCTGACCTCCAGCAAGGACTGGAGAATGCGCTTCAGAATTATGCTGTCGTCAACATTCGCCGGGCGATGCAAGGTGACCAATGCAAAGCGCTCGGGAAGTCCGTTTCGATTCTGAAGCTGCGCCGCGGGCAGAAGCTTCACCAGAGAATCGATCATCACGTTGCCGACGCGGAAGATCTTTTCGGCGAAAATTCCCTCTTTCTGAAGATTAACGTCTCCATCCTCGGAAGGTGTAAACAGCAGGTCGGCAAGCTGATCGGTAACCAGCCGGTTGATTTCCTCCGGCATGGTGCGATCGAACGAGCGCAGTCCGGCCTCGACGTGGCCGACGCGCACTCCGAGCTTGGCGCAGACCAGAGCGGTGGCGACGGTTGAGTTGACGTCGCCATAGACCAGCACCAGGTCGGGCTGCCGCTCCAGGAGCACCGGCTCGAAACGAGTCATGATTTCGGCTGTCTGCCGCGCATGCGTCCCGGAGCCAACCGCCAGGTTCACATCCGGAGCCGGGATGCCAAGCTGCTCAAAGAAGACGTCCGACATATTCGCGTCGTAATGCTGGCCGGTATGAACCAGCGTCTGGATGACATGCTTGCGCGTTTTGAGCGCGTTCATCACGGGCGCAACTTTCATGAAATTTGGCCGAGCGCCTACGATGTGAAATACGTGCACAGATTCTCCGATCAACCACAACCTGACTAAGTTATTTGAGACTTAAATTATCTGCGATTCAATCATCTGACGACAATCGCAGGAGAGGGGTAATGAGCTGGACCAATTTCCTTCGCTTGCCTTCCGCGAAGATGCGATGCACGGAAGCAGCAGCACCATGCTCAGGATGCCTTCAGCAAAGCGTCGCCGGGCGCGGGATTAGCGGCGCTGTTCTCCAGTGAAACAATTCCGAATAGCGCCAGCAGCTTCTGCACGAACCGGGGACGACAGCAAAGAGCTCCGAGCACTGTGCCCAGCGTGTTGTTGATGACGTCCATGGAATCAGAATCTCGTGTCGGCAAATAGAATTGCGTGGCTTCGATGATGAAACTGATCGCGCATCCGAAAATGATAGTCAGGATAATCGCCCGACTTGTCGGCCTCGACAACGAGAAGTATGCGCAATAGCAGAATCCGAGCGGCATGAAACCGGCGACGTTGATCAGCCCGTCTTTCCAGAAAGCCCAGTTCCAGCCCCAGTGCTTCCAGAAGGGCTGCAGAAACGGCGGATAAAGGACAAGGTAATAATCGGGAATTTGGAGATCGACAGCGGAAGACACCTGGCTGTGAACCACCTTCCCGGAACGTTCGGTGAAGGGATAAATTGCTACCGCCCTCTTTTCTCCGAGGTCCCCGGGTCGGCCGGAGCGGGTCCATTCTTCATAGTCGCGCCGAACCTGGTCTGCGGTTAGTTCCCGATTATAAATGCCGATGCCGCGCAGAACGCCGGACCAACTGTCGTTCACCACGGGAGAGTTACCAACCACGATTCCTCCGTTTAGATCATGACGAGTAAGTTCAAAATCTGTAGAGGAGCGGGTGAGGGTGCCATTCAGGTAGACAGCCGTCCCCTGCGCACCGGAGGTCACGGTAATGAGAACTGGCGTATCCTGGCGGAAGACGTCATTGATGTAAATGAGCTTCTTGCTTGTCTCGTGATCGGCGCCGGTCACCTGGCGGGTAAGCATCAACGCTTCGTTGTTCTGTTGCATCCTGAACTGGGGCGGAGTTTCTGGCATTTGAAACGCCAGCATGGTGTTGGAATGGTCAACAGAACCAGGCTGGAGCCAAAGCTCAACGCTGCACGGGCCGTCCGGCGGCCCATCCACATGGAGCGGGGTCGAGCTTAGGATCGAGGCATGTCTGCCGAAATACAATCCGTTCTGGTGATCCAGCCATCGCACTTGATTCTTTAGATGTGGCGTAAACGGTGACAGGCCCGCGACCAGGATTCCGCACAAGATCAAAAAGCACGCCAGCAACAGAAGCTTGTTCGCAATACGTCTAGGCAGTAACTCGGAATGATTGGCCTGAAAAGTCACGTTTCTTAAATGTATGTTGTAAGGCGATTAGAAGCCGGAAAACGCTAAGTTAGTTAAACGCTGCACCGCATAGGTACTTGATGTCAGGATCGTTTCAGAGCACTCTAGACTTATGCGTTCGACAGGCGCCCTATCGTGAAGAGGCCGCCAAAGGCGCCGCGGTGAGTGATAACACCAACCGGCCATCCTGCTCGCTGGCATACGCGATGGCCGCGCGTTCTTTGCCTGCACCCTCGATTCGCAGCTGCCCGCCTTCTTCGACGAGCGTCATTTCCGAGCGCTGTCTCCACCAGGTATTCACTTCACCGGGCGTCGTAACCCAAAGATTCCTTCTGACTTTCAGTTGCGCCAAATGAGCCAGCAGCCCCTCATAAGTATTTCTGGCCCGCGCGCCAGTGAGGTAATCGGGATGAATCACGACGCTGATGAGCCCATGTTTTTCCATGATGAGCTCGATCTGGCGCTCCCACAGAGTGGTCGAGTAGTCGTTCAGGATATGAAACAAGGTGTAGTCCTGCGTCGTGGTCACCGGTATTTCCAGCACCTTGCCGACAAAGTACGGCATCACCGTGCAACAGCCGCCCCGCTGCGGATCGAGGTGCGCGACGTTCGGCACCGACATGTCGTATTCAAAATCGAGCAGGTCATACCAGAGCTGGTTGCGATAGAGCACTCCCGCTCGAAAGCCCGTCGCTCCAAACTCCTTGCCATACGCATTGATCTTGGCCGCGCGCTCGACAAAACGTTTCCGGTCCCGGAACAAGTGTCCGTCATGATTCAGATCGTGGACCACAACCTCGAAACCGCGATCCCGAATCGACTGCAGGAATGTCCCGGTCACGTGATACCGCTCCTCCGGGATGACCTGGAAGGATGCCTTGATCCCAAAGGAATCGTTGACGTCCATCAGTTTGCCGCAAAGATCCACCCCGCGCGATGTCTCCACGTCGTGCGTGATTAGCGCGCAACTGGGAGCGCCCTCTGGCCAAAACCAGATGAACGGAATCTGCTTCAGGTTCTGCGCCCTCATGGACAAGAGCAACACCTGCTCCAGAACATTGTCCACCGTCCGGTCCACCGGCCAGTGCGGAAATGGAATCTTTTCCCAGCCCCGGAAGCGTATTTTCTGGAGATGCTTTCGCACCGCTACCGGCAGGAGCGGACGGACAAAGTAGTACAGGCTTGCCAACGCGGAATTTGGGTTTCCGTTGCGCCAGCCATGCGCATACATCTCCCAACGAAGACCATTGACGACCTGCGACAGGTCAAAAGGCAGGCAGGCCGTTCCCTTCTCGAGGTTCACATCTTGAAGCGCGTCCCAAAGTGGTTCGGTCGGAGAAGCCGCCGGCTCGCGCCCACAGTACTGGCCGTAGACGGTGTCCTCGCCAAACCGAAAATACCCGCTCTTCTCCGAAAGCGCGCCGCTCAGCGCCATGCGAGCATCGCGCTCGGAGCATTTGTAGTAGTCACTAAGGCAGTTCATTGGTCCGGGAATCCCCATGGAGTGTGCGTTTTGATCGAAACAGCGATCACTGGTTGAATCTGGTTCTAAGACGTTGGCCGCACTAGTGTAGCCGGTGCTCACGACCACGGCGACATCGACCGGCTCGATTGCTTGCGCTCTTCAGGTAGTCGCAGTATTCGCGTCGGCCGCGGTCACAGCGACCACCGGAGTGTTCCTGGCATACTTGCGCCAGGGCAGCATCTCGAGGAGTAGCCCCCTGAATTGCAAGAGTGGCGTGACCCCGCCGTGGAGGAGGGCAACCGTCGTCAAGTACAAAAGCCCAAACAAAACCGAGTCCGTCACCATACGCGTGAAAGCCCCAACTGGACCCGGCACTCCGGCAAAAACCGGCACGCCTCTGAGGATCATGGCCGATGCCCCACCTGCAAGCAACGCTGCCAGAATGTACTTCCATACTTCGGTAACCACGGGACCGACCCCGAAGCCGATCGGTTTCCCGGCATACCAGAAGGCCGGAATGGTGAGAATCCAGAACGAGAGCGTCCAGGCGGCAGCGATACCCTCAGGTCCCCAATGCAGGCCCACCAGGAACAGCGCAGCGGTCACAATAAACTCCACCACCACCCAACGGAACCAGCGGTGCGCCGTTCCCATCGACAGGTGGAGCCAGCCGTGCGTGTTGTAGATCAGCATGATGCCCACGCCCGGCCCGAAGAACATGAAGATCCGCCCAGCGGTCGCCCACGCCGGTCCCAATACCAGCAGAATCACGTCTTTCCCGACGAGCGTGAGATCCGCGCCTATACCCATTCCCACAAATGCCATCGCCGCCAGGGTCCGGAGAAAATAGCGCCGGTACTGTTCCGAGTCGCGCTCCAACCGGCTGAGCGCGGACACGGCGACCGACGTCAGGGGCGCGGAGAGTTGGCTGGCGGGAAGCAGAAACAAGTCATAAGCCTTCTTGTAAAAGCCCAGGGCGCTCGGACCAAACCGCCATCCCACCAGAAGATTGTCTGTATTTCTCGCGAAGTAGTTAAAACTGAACCGGCCATAGATGTTGAGCGCATAGCGCACCATCGAGCCGGTTCCCGGCTCCCGCCGCGGAAAATTCGGAATCCAGCGGCACTGCGTCCACGCCCCGACGGCCACCGTGAGTGGCGCCGCCAACCCTCCCGCCACCAGCGCCCAGTATCCCCAGCCGGCCCAGCCGAGCCCGATCGCAACCAGCACAGAAACCGCACGGGCAACG
Source organism: Terriglobales bacterium (assembly GCA_050011975.1). GTDB lineage: Bacteria > Acidobacteriota > Terriglobia > Terriglobales > Acidobacteriaceae > Acidiflorens. The sequence continues at coordinate 44,190 of JBEKIB010000008.1, forward strand.
ATATCGTTGAACGACACGGTCGAGAAACGCATCGCCCGTTTCAGGAGTGCGAGGTGCTGAACCGAGATACTGCCGAGGAAAATCACCGGCGACATGGCGATCGCGACGTGGGCCACTTTGGCGTCCCCATAAAATCGCGCCAGCAGCGTGCCGGAGGCAGCGAACCCGACCGTCATTAAAGCGCCCACGCCCAGGTTAATCCAGAACAGGTTGCTCACCAGTGCGCTGCTGATCTTTTCGCGCTGCTGGATGGCCTCGGTAAATCCATTCAATCCAAAGTTGGCGATCAGGAGCATGAAGGTAGTCACCATTGCCACCAATCCAAAATCGGATGGCGTCAACAGACGCGCCAGCACCACCGTCGAGACCATCTGGACGCCAAAACCAAGGCCCCCGGAGAGTAGGGTGAAGCCCGCTCCCCGGACCGCCAGTTGTCGCGTCTCGCCGTGGTCGACACCGGGCCGGAAACTGCCGCTCGCGTCAAAGGGTCTCAAGCTCGCTCCAAACCGGTCTCTGCTTCGGAATTCAACGTCGGCACCGTTATGAACATGGGGACAAGCGTGGGCATGATGTTTCTATTCAGTTGACGGGGCAAAGAAGATCGGAACTGAGCGGCCGAACGGCCACTCAGAAAAACTGCACTATCGTCTGACAACCAGGTTTGAGATCATGTCCAACCGATCAATGTCCAACCGATCAATGTCCAACCGATCAATGTCCAACCAACAACGTCCAACCGCACTAATGTCGACGAATGATCAGTGAACGACGGCCTTGAGTCCCGTCGGAGCTTGAAGTAGGCTCGACGAATAGCAGTTGCTGGCGTTGAAAGTCAGCGGACTGCCGGGTCCGCCCGCCGCACCACCCATGATGTTCAGAAAGCAGTTCTGCGCTGGATTGCTTGCCGTAAGTGAGGAGTGTCCTCCCGGCCCGGTTCCCCCGGTTACGTCTGGACCGATCGCGGGCCATGGCAGCGATCCCCACCATGAGGGCACGGCGCTGAGATAAAAAGATGCAGGAAGAGCCGTCGTGCATGTGCCGGTGCAAGCCGTTGCTCCGTTGACATTGTTATATTCGCTGTAATAAAAGGCTGTCGAATAAGGACTCGTGCTTTCGCATGGATAGGCGTAGGCTCCGCCGCATCCAACTCCGTTCGCAATCGTCACTCCGCCGGCATCGCTCGCCTCCCCATAGCCAAAGGTAAATCCGTAGGAATTTGCGTCGTAACTTCTCGCTCCGGAGACCTGTACTGCAGTACTTGAGGGCATTCGATACTTCGGATTGTTGTACTCGTTCAAGGCTGCCATGGCCGCCGATCCAATCACATCGCCTACGAAATTCTGATAGGTAGACAAGAAAGAAGAATTTACGGCAATTACAGACTGAACTTCCCACCATCCATTCACGCCAGCAGCGCCTTGCGCCCCCATTGGAGTGCAGACCACGGTTTGTCGCGGTGGCGTAGGGGCGTTATAGGGATTACAAGCGATGTCCGCGCCCGTCACCCAGTTTCTAAACATGGTGTTATCGGCGTTCGAGCCCCAGATGTTTTCCAGATCTATCTTGCTGACAACATTACCTTCAAACAAACTATATTGAACGTGCGCTCCGTGCGTCTCCATGTTACCGGACAGAAAATTAGGAGAGGAGTTACTGTATACCCCCGTCATATAGTTGTAGGCCAGCACGTTCCCCGCTGCCCCCCGTTGGACTTCAAGAACTCCGGTGCGTTCCAGAATATTGTTCTGAATCACTCCACCCGTAGACTTCGATCGGATACTGACGCCATGATCATACTGACCGGGTCCACTTCCCCACGTTCCCGAAAAGTAGTTATTCACGATCATGAAGTGATACGACCAATCGATGTCAACGTGGTCGCCGTCCGTGTAGTTCGACTCAATGCCGGCCACCCAACAATATGCGCAGTTGCTAATCTCGATGTTCGACTGATTCGATGTGTGCGTGCCGTTAGTGTAAATCTGCAGATTCTCCAGCCCTGCGTATTGCGCCGCCGCATTGAAATAAACCGCAGTCGGTGTTCTCGTGTAGGCTACGAACAACCCGGGGTTTATGCCAACTGTAGTTCCGGAAACTGACGTGACTTGCGAAATCTGGCCTTGCGACCGGCTGCCATCAGAGGTCTGTCCACCATCACACCAGGTACACTGACCTTCACTCCCGTTCTGATTGACGATTACTCCATCATTCAACTGCGTGATGACCAGGTAGCTGCCCACGCCGATACCCGATGCGCTGTTCACGGTAATGCTCGTCGAACCCTGAGCCGTGCCTCCGGTGATCGAAGCTGAGTTGCTGAAGTTCGGTCCGTTTCCCCCGAGCGTAACATCCGTCGTATTCGTGGACTTTGCATTCAGTATGGTTTGATTGGCGCCAGCGCCGCGCAACGCGCAGCTGCTCGGAACTGTCAGACCGCCATTTAGCAGAAATGCACCGGCGCCGAGAAGAACATAGTGATTCGTCCCGCACGAGTTCAATGCCGCCTGGATCGTGGACGTACAATCCGACGATCCGTCCCCGCAGGCTGAGGCCGCAATGGTAGAACCGGACTGCGTCCATGAGCCGGACGGAATCCCGCCAGAGATTCCCGCTGTAGACCAGTCGATGGCACGCGTCGGATCAAGAATGCCGGACCAAAGCTGGGCGTTGCCATGAACCGACACGCCAACGATGATGAGGATAAGGAGAAAAAGCGGGGGATTCTTCTTTCGCATTTTTGCGTCCTACTCGTTTCAGCGCCACGAATCGTCCTTAGACTCGGAACCACGATGTAAGATGCCGGCCCTGCCGCAGGCCCATCCTTCATCCTCGTGCCGGGACTCCTCGAGCTTCTGGAATACCACGCTCGGCGCCTATTGTCAGTTTATGTCTTCGGCGATGACATGCAAGACACGGAAGTGCATTGGGATTAGCCTGCCAAGCGGCTGGATTCATGACCAACTGGTCAATCAACGACCGGGACCTTTTGCCTGCAAAGTTACCTGTTCTTTCCGTAATATCATTTCATCGACCGTTTCGAGTAGCGCCAACTGGCCGTCCGAAAACTTTCTCGCAAACAACGCTTCTCCAATGCCATACACATCATCAAGAGTTACTTCCGCTTGGGCCCCGAACCGCGCAATGTGTTGATCACTAATAGTTTCAGGGCTGGCGCCGCGCGCAGTCCAATCGTCATACATCAGGTTTCTTCGGATTCGAGATTGAAATTTCGAGTTCCCAAGAATCGTATGGAAGTAAGCCTCATCCGACGCAAACGTATTCCGGAAATAGCCCGCAACCTTCGGGTTGCCTTCATTAAAATCGAGGATGTATTGGCATGCCTCGCGGGTCAAGGCCCACCACGTGCTCCCGGAATAGGCTTCCAAACCGCCTAAGTATTTTCGGTAGTCGCGCTTGGCCAGCCCCAGCTTGGCCATCGCCCGCACCAGGAATCGCCGGACCGGTTGGTTCGAAGGCAGCACGAACGTGTTCATCCGGGATAGGGGTTTACCCGCAGCCTCGCTCGGCACTCGCACCAGGCTGATGAATTCTGTTCCGTAATGTTCTCGGAGAAATGCGCTGATATAGCTGGCGCTTCGCAAAGGATAGTCACTCCCACTCACCAGTATGAAGTAGTCGTAGCGATCGGGACCCGTCATCGCTTTTTGCAACAGCAGCAGGATGGCCTCAACCTGCGAGAACTGTCCCCAATACACGGGCACGCGCTTTTCCGTAAAGAATATGTTCTTTCCTGCGATGCGCGAGAACTTCGTGATGTCGCTCTTTTGATCAATATGAACGAAAAAAGCGCAATCTTCCGAGTCCAGCGCACCGATCGCCCGCTCGACCACCCCCGGATTCATGTGGGCAAGGACTAAGTATGCGATCTTCATTTTCCACCCCCCATTTTCCACCCGCTCCGCCCGTCCTGGCCATCTCCCCAGGCGCCGTGCTGCGCCCAGCAACACGGTCCTCGAGCCGTCAATCATGTTCAGAAATCACGTTCAGACTTGCTCTGCGTACGCTACCGTCACAGGCGCCGCAAGTGCCGTCACCGCCGCCGCTTTCCGGGGCTTCGACTTTATCCAACCTCCGGGGACGGCGATCACCGCCAGTAAGAAGCAGATCCACACCGGGTTCAGCGTACCGAATGCGGACTCGGCAAAGTTGTAGGCGACGGCGACCACAAAGAAGGCCAATCGCAGTTTCCCCTCCTCCGCGTTTCGGCGGAATGCGCTCACTACGGTCCGGTAGCCCGTAACCAGTAAGATGCCGAACATTACGATTCCCAGCCACCCTAAACTTATATAGATCTCGATGTACCCGTCGTGCGCCTCCCGAGGATGCCACCAGTAGATGCTCCACATCTTCTCCAGACGTTTCCCCAGCCAGAAGCTTTCGAACCCGGTGCCGACCACCGCATTTCCCGTCATGCCAAGCACCAGTTTCCAGATGTCGGTGCGGCCGGTGAGCGTCGGATCCCGGCCCATGGTTTGGAGGAGGCCACCGCCCATGTCGAGAAACAGAGTACTCACGGACACCGACAAAATCGCGAGCACCATCAAGTGCACCATCCAGGTTCTGCGGGCCACCGGGCGGAAGCTGGTTGCTGCCATGAGAGCGCTGGCCAGCAAAAAGCAGGACAACGATGTCATCGAATTGGCCATCCAGAACAGCCATAACAACATCGCCAGACAGGCGCCGAAGGCGAGCAACTGCTTGTTCCTGGCGGCGTGCCGGCCACTTCCCAATTCCGTTAGGAAGCGCCAAACGAAGCCCAAGCCCAGGACCAGACAAATGCACCCCAGTTCGTTCTTGTTGGTGGTAACGCCGGTGTAGTAGGGCGTCCAGGTCCAGGGATGATACCCCCGGCCGAGATCGGGGTAAAACTTGATAAACAATACAGAAATGGGGATCAGCAGAAAGCCTGTCCACGCCAGCACGCGTTTGATGGCGGCGTACCGCTCGCCATCGGTCAGAATGATCAGGACCATGACCACGTCGCCCAGAGACTTGATCCAGCGTTTGAACGCGACATCGGGGTAGTCGGACCAGGCAACACTCACGGCACAGTAAATAAAAAACGCGACCAGCGGCCAATTCGATCGCAAAATTCCCAGAACTCTTTGCCTTCTCCTCACCAGCACGATCAATCCTGCCAGCAGCAACCCGCTGTACGCCAAGCGATCGATGGGACTGCCTTCGGTGTATGCCGATTCCGCCGACGTGGTATCGGTGATGGAGTTTCCGTGCAGCGTGTCAATCCACTCGCCGACGCTCCGCGACCCGGCGATCGATAGCCAGATCACCGCGATCCATAACGCCTTGGAGGTGTGGGCCTTCGGGTCCCGGTCGAGCAAAAACAGTCCCAGGACTCCCACAGCAAACACCAGTGTCGCGATTCCCGGGGCCACTCAAGGTCTCCCTGAAATTTTGTTTAAGTGGAGGCTCGGCATCACTTCAGTCCAGAAACAGCCGGTGAATCAGTTCCAGGGTCAGCACTTTATGGATGGCAGTGGTGTAATTGCGGTCGCCCTTGAGATGGCCTGCCACGATTTGTTCGACACCCTTCGGCTCCAGGTAAGGCCGCGACAATGTCCGGCGGTCGAGCAACATTTCCCGGATGTAATCGGCCACTGCATCCCGATACCAGACTCGAAAATGGTAAAACTTGTGTCTTCCAAGAAACAGCCGCTCCAGATGAAGCGGCGAGAAAGCATGGTCGATCCGAGCCACCCACTGCGGCATCCCGTAGTCGTAGGCATACTCCGCTTTAAATGTGAACTCAAGGTACTCGTGCAGCAACCGGCCTGAGAGCGTGGTCTGGCCCGCACCTAGACCACGATCCGTTCGCAGTCGGCCCATCTCCCCGTTCCCTTCCGCGATCAGTCGCAGGCAAATGTCAGTGTTCGCCGGGCCATGTCGTGCAAACTCAGGATTCGGTGCACGAAACGCGGTGCGAACGAAATCGTTGTCGAGGAATGGACTCCGCACCGTCAACTGCGTCTGTTCCAGTCCCAGCAATCCGTAGTGATACCAGGGAGCCTGGCGAAAGACAGCGAACGAAACCGGATGCCCGGTCGCCACCGTCGCATAGGTGTCGCGCGCGGCTCGAAACTGGGGCAGCAAATCCTTGCGAAACAGGCCCTCCATGGGCTCTCCGGGCTTGAAAGCCGGGACCCACCGCAGCACCTCGCTCCCGTAGTTGCCGGTCATTCGCACCGGAGCGATCTCCCGCGCGCGCTCGTTGACGAACAGATCCGCGGCTCGACTGACCTCGACGGTCCCGTCCGTGAGATACACACTGCGCTCCGCGTAATCAGAAAAGCGTGCCAGGAAATCCCGGCCTACCGGAATCACTTCGTGCGCCTGCCCACACATGGACGCCACCCGTCGTGCCAGAATGACATCCTGGCAGTCACGGTAAGAACCGCCAAACGAGTAGCAAGGCAACGAGCCGGGCGCGAATTTCCGCCAAGCCATGATCATCCGTGTATCCAGCCCCCCGGTGAGGGACATGCCGATTTTCTGGTCGCCGTTAAAGTAGCGTCCGAGGTTGCGCGAGAAAACGTTCCGCAACTCGTTGTAGAACTCCTCCGTGCTCAGCCCTTCCTGCTCTTCCCACTCTCGCGCTTCAAAGTAGCGGGTACGCTCGACGTCTCCGTGCCCGAAGCGCCATGCCGAGGCCGCGGGGAGTACCTCGATTCCTGTAAACAGGGTGCGGTTTTCGAGCACGCAGCCGCAGGAGACGAATTCACCCATGCTGCGAAGATTGAGCTTTTTCAGTTCCGGACAGACCGACAGAATGGCCTTCGCTTCCGGGGCAAAATAAAATGCGTCTTTTGATTCGTGGTAATAGACGCGGTTCATCGAGAAGCGGTCGTTAAACAGCATCGCCGTGCCGCGCCGACGGTCGTGGACAAATCCATGGAACCGCCCATTGAGCGTGGCGGGAAAGTCGGATCGTTCTTCATAGACGTGAACGAGATAGTCTGGTGCCTTATCGTCCGGACCATGACCGTTCACCGCGTGCCCGCGTTCTCTTAGCTCCTTCCTGGCACCCGGATCGGGGTATTCCTCTCCCGCAAAGAAGAGAGAGACGTCGCCCGCCTCGTTTTCCAGCGGCATCGCGTCGCAGAAAGAACCTTTGCGAGCCGCCCACCCGATGTAGGTTCCGGAACCTTCGTCGATCCAGGTCCCCGTCACGTACGACGCATCATGGCGGAGTAATTCCACCATCTGTTGCAGTTTGGACTCGGCCCAGGCGCGGGGCCTTGCCGTTATAATTCCTACGATTCCTGGCATTGTCGGATCAGGTCAACGAGAATTTCGAAAAGAAAATTAGGAAACAGCGAACTGAACGTTAGAGATTGGAGCCGGCGGGAGGATTTGAACACCCCATCTGCCGATTACGGTTCGACCGCTCTATCATTGAGCTACACCGGCTCATCCACTGCTTCAGAGTGTACCATCGCGCTCGCGCGCCCAATGCCGCTGCAATCACGCTGTGCGGCAGCAGCCCGAGCCAGCCACGATGAACTTTTAATCCGAAGCAGACTTTGCCCCAAAGGTTCAAGGGCACATAAAAACGCGGCACCAGAATCTCCTCGAATCCATTGCGGATCTTAAATTCGCGGAGCGGACTATCCTTCTTGTTTCCGTAATTAAACAGTCCATAAGTCAGATAGCGCGCACCTTTCGCTTCACAAAGCTCGACCGCCTTCGCAAGCAGAGCGTTGCCCGGCCTCTTGTCATAATGACTGAGCTTGGTCGTCAGGTTCAGGATCGACGCTACCTCTCCCCTATACACGAGTTTCAGAAAGCCAATTGTCTCCTCGCCAACGCTGGTCACGATGAAGTCGCTACGATCCACAAACGCGGAATAGTCCTTGCGCACGCGCTCCAGGCTCTTGCCATAGTGCGCGTTGCGGACTCGCTGCCGTACCGGCGAGTCGTTGTTGACATCGCTGATGCCCTTGATCAGGTTGTCGTCGAACCGCTTCACCTCGACGGTCACTCCCCGCTTCTGGGACCTTCGCACATTCTTGCGAGTTTCCTGGGGAAGTTTCTCCCACCACTCCTTGAAGCTCGTCAGTTCCACCGCCGCCACGCTCTCCCACTCCATCGGATACTGGTACTTGGGAGTCTTGTTGGGCAGTTTTTGAGCAAAGGTGAAGATGTCCGCGCGGACGCCTCCCCACGTCTGATGCCTGAGCATGTCGGCGCATCGTTCCGGTTGGCTCGTTTCCTCCACCATCCATTCCTCATCATGCACCGAGGCGATCTTCAACCATCGTCCCTGCCTGACCAGGGATTGGCCGTTCACTTCAACCGCGGGAACTCGGACCCACTCGCCCTTGACGATTACTTCGATCAAGTTTCCTGTCATTCCTATCGCTTCCTTTTGCCCGCAGGCGTCTGCCTGAGTCAAAGTAGAGTTATTCGGTTACGTACTGTTCTCGAATCGGATTGATGCCAAGCAACGCCAGCAACTTGCCGAGATGGTCGCAGAGCTTTACCAGCAGCGTCATGAAGCGGTGCTGCCCGAGGATCAGCGCAAACGGCAAGGCCAGAGCGTACGCCGGAACCGCAATGACCGATTTCAAAATGCCGGCTGCCCCCAGCGTCGGGTGCAACGCGGCGGTCGAGCCGCGCAGCAACGCCTTCTTCAGCATGAAGGTACGTTTCCATCGCACCGGAGGAACCACCTCGTAGGCGATCGCGTCACTGCACCAGATAAAGCGGCGCCCGTTGGCAATCGTTCTCCGGAAAAAATCCTGGTCTTCGCCGTGGCGAAATTCCGGGCGGAACGGCGGCTCCCCCGGCGTGAAAACCGTTTTCCGCAGCAGCACGTTGCCGGTGCGCCCCATGCTCCATAGCACGGGTAATCCGGTGGGATGGATCGGGCGTTCATAAAACTCCCCTTTGACGATCCACTTTGGCGGCGTTTCGTCGAAGTGCCGCCGCACTGGTCCGAGCACGCCGTCCACCTGGTATTGCTCGCACGCGCGAAACAGATTGAGCAGCCAATTTCCCGCCGGAAATTCGTCGTCGTCGATGAACGCGATGAAGTCACCTTCCGCGTTCTCGATCGCCTTGTTCCGCGCCAGCGCAATATTCTGCCGCGCCTCCACACAGTATCGAATAGCAACCGAATCCGAAACCGAATGCGATTTTCTGAACTCCTCAACCACTGCCTCGCCCGATTGCAATTGGTCATTGTCGGCCACCACGATCGAATACGTGAACAACCCGCCCGTCTCCTGCTCGCCCAGTGCGTTCAGCAGGCGCTTCAGAAACTCCGGACGTTTGTAGGTGCACACGCAAACGCTGATGTGTTTGGTTTCGCTATTCATGTTTCTAGCCGGTAGCAGCCATGCCGGGATGAGTTGCGGCGAAAGTCGCGGTGAAATTCGGCGAGATCGCCAGATCGCCCAACCGACCGAGCATCTCGCCCGAGGTCAAGAACCGGTGCTCCTCGGGATTGATAGGATGGGTTTCCAGTTCCACGACCGAATTGCGTGCCAGGGAAAATATCCGCTCCAACCGCTCCGCCGGTTCGAGCGGCGACAGATTGTACAGGTAGTCAACCAGCCGATGACGGCCCGCCAGCCGGCGGTCGACCGCCCTGCGATACAGACGGTTCACCAGGCTTTTCTCCCCCGGCAAAAACGAAAAATTTCGCCGGACGACGGTGCCCGCGGGCAGCAATCCATCCAGCACCACGTTGGTGCAGAGGTGGAGATGATGATGACCATCGATCCGTTGCGGATCAGTCCCGTAGAGCCGGTGGTATACGTCGATTTGAGCTGATACCACGTACTCAAACGAGCGGGCGAGACCGGGATAGTACAAAATCCGGGCCAGTGGATGCCACCCCAGACGCCGCCTGAGTTTACCCTGATGCTCGAGCAGTGGCGCGGGAACATTCGACGCTGAAAACGCCTCTGTGAAGTTGAGGTGGAGACCGGCATCGATTTCCGATCTCCGGGCGATTTCCGCAGCTCGTTCCGAGTCGGCCATGAACACCATGGCGCTCACCGAAGAAACGGTTCGGAGCGTTGTGCACTCGAAAGTGCGGTCGGTAGTCGCCTGATCCCGTCCCCAGTCGTCGGCATTCACAATCAGGCGCCCCGAAGTGCCCAGATTAAGGTCTGCGGCTGACGAGGACACGGCGCGAGTTGGCGCGGCTGCAGGCGCCTTCGCCCTATCGGAAAGCGCCACGATCGGTTGCTCTTCGATTTTCATCCGTTGATTTTGTTTCCAGGTCCAGGTCATTATCCGACTTACGCCCGCCCCTCAGGAGCCGCGAACTGCGCCTTGGCGAGACCACGATTGCCGGTCAGGAACTTCTTCAAGCGCTGCATCTGCTCCCGTCGGCGAAAAGCGATCAGTTCATCCGATACCGGCCTCGGCGTGCGCCGTGCCAGCGCCCAGAAGTATCCGCATCCGACCATCAGCCCGCCGAGAACGTAAGGCCGCTTGGTCATCTGGTAAAACGTTCTAAAAATTTCCCATAGCGGATGGCCGCCGAGAGCGTAGTCCTGCATTCCGAATCTGAATCTCGCCATTACGCTGCCGCGCTGCGCCGTCCCCATGGCGCGGTGGTGGGTACAGGCTTTCTCGGGAAACGTTCTGGTTTTCCAACCCTTCATCCGGGCAGTGATCACGGCAATATGATCGATGCCGCCACCCTTTACCGGCACATAGCCGCCGATTTCCTCAAAACACTCGCGCCGGAAAACCTGGCACGCGCCGGACACATGCTCGATGCTCACAAAGCGATAGTCGTAGGTTTCCTTCTGCGAATCGAGGAACGGCGTTCCAACCAGCCCGAGCGCCCGATCGTCGGCCAGTTTGCCCAGCAGGAATTCAAAATAGCGCTCGTCAAATGAAATGTCGCCGTCCAGGCTGACGATCGCTTCGTAAGCCACATCCTTGACCCGGGCACAGCCAGCATTGAACGCGAGCACTTTACCGGCAAAATGCCGCTCCTGCCGTTCAGGCATCCGCAGCAACTCAATCCAGGGATACTCGGCCGCATATTTCCTGACGATATCGTCGGTTCCGTCGGTCGAGCCATCGCTCGCAATTACCCATTTCGCGGGCCGAACCGTTTGCGCCACCATGGATTCGAGCGTCAGCTCAATAAACTGCGCCTCGTTCCGCGCCGGTGTGATGACAACGTACTTAGGTAGATTCATCATGCGTTCGCCGTCGCATTAATTAAGCTCTGGCGAGTCTCCGTTTTCCGGCATTCCATTTCTCCGTCCGCTTCGCCAAGCAACGACGACAGGGCCAGCAGCATCCAGGCCTGCGACCAGCGCATATAAGAGGTGCGTATGGTCGACAGACGAAGCACGCGATAGTAGAAGAAGCCGCGCTCATCCCACATGTGCTTCATCGCCCAGTCGAATACCGAACGCGCGAGCGGCACATTGCCCGGATCGAGATCCCGGAATCGAAGCAGCGTGAGGATGCTCCCGGCCACGCAGTGGATATCCAGCGGGTAGGCACGGTCATGAAAATACTTTGGAGCCGCGTCCTCGCGGAAAAAATGCGTCCGATAGAACTCGAAACCTCGCCGCACACCGGAATCGAACTCCGCCGTTTCGAGCGACCGCCCAATCGATTGCAACGCTTCCAGGTTGTATCCGGTGTGAAAGTTGTCGATCCAGTGCTGCGAGGGGTGCTCGCCGTAAAACCACGAACCATCCCGCTGTTGCTTCCCTACGGCCTGGCGCGCGACTCGTAGCGCGGGCTCGAGAAATTTCTTTTCGCCCGTGTGCCTGTACACGCGGCAAAACAAAGCCGCTGCCAGCAGGTTGGCGTTGTGGGTTTCGCCCCGCAGCCCAGGCATTGGATAACTGAAGCCCGCCTTCGGGCCGGCGGTCCAGTACAGGTCATTCAGTATGTATTCCGCCGCGCCCACCGCCATGTTTAAACGCTGATCAGGCGGTTGCTCATGCGCATGCCGCTCATAGGAATCGAGCAGTGCGCCGGCAACGAACGTTGTGCAGACCAGATTCGGCGCACCGGCCGGCACCAGGATGCTGCGTCCCTGCCACGGAAAGCTATAGCCCCATGCCCAGTAAGAAATTCCTGAGGAGCGCAGCGCAACCAGGCGATCGATCATGTAGCGGATAAGCTCTTCGCGGTCGTCCGCAACCGTTTTCGGGAGCTGGAGCAGCGCCGAGAGAAACAGTGCCATCGCTTTCGGGTTCTGGGTTTTCGGAACCAGCGCCAGGCTGCGAACATTAATCGGACTGCGCTTCAGAATCTGAGTCAGCGCAAGCCGGGGAATTCTTGAGTCCAGCACCGGAAGCGCTTTAAACAACCGGCTATTCAAAGCGTCGTAGGGATCGTGTCCCGCCCAGTCATTCCGCCGGCAGTACGCCAGAATCTTCCGGGTTGCCTGTTCCACGTCCGGGTTCACGCTCAATGAAGAATTTTGCATCTGCTCAATAGTTTCCGTTGTTCGAGTCTTCACTGTTCTGGTTTTCGTTGCGGTTGAAACTGCCGTGGAAGCCGCAACCGAGGTCACTGGCTCCGCGTCTCCACCCTCGAAGGCATGGCGGCAAGAATGGTTTCGATATGTTGCACGATCGTCTCCAGCGCGGGGACATAGTTCTCCGTCAGCGCTTGCAGAGTTTTCTGCCGGCGCACCGCGGCAATCTTGGTTCGAACATCTTCCACGCTCTCGAGCAGCACCAGGCGGCCTTCGTCGGCCAGATAGCGATCGACGGCGCCAATTTTTCCCCGGAAGATGCTGTAGACCGGCACTCGCATGGCGGCCGCTTCCCGGTTCATGGTGCCGCCTCCGCTGATCACCAGGTCGGAATTCCAGATCAGATTCATACCGTCTTCAACGTGGTCAGGTATCAGAATCTTGCCCGAGGCAATCGCGTCGCGCCACGCCTCGCGCAGTTCCGCATCCTGTCTTTTATTTCGGGGAAGAAGAATGATCCGCACCTCAGCATCATCGACAAAGCGATCGAGCGCCGCTTTTAACAATACCTCGGCTTCCGGATTGTGATAGTGAGCTTCCGTGGCCGGCGGACGTACCGTAATCACCAGAGCTTCGGGTGGAATCCCCAGGCGGCTCTTCAAATCCCGATCGGGCGTAAAGCGTGACAGATATACGTCTTCTTTAATGCCCGGATACTTCATGATGATCGGCCCTCCGGCGCCCAGGTGGTCGTCGGGCACCACGCTCGGCACCATAAGCCAGGTCGGTCGCATCGAGGGCACTGACGCCGTGAACTCGTAGTCGGTGAGCGTAAGGTTTGGGATCTTCAGCAGCTTCGACGTGATCAGGCAGCCCCGCGATCCGTGGCAAACCGAAATATCCGGTTTCTCCTTGCGCACCATCGCCGTCAAGACCACGGCTCGCCAGCAGGTTCCAAGCGCCTTGAAGAGTTTGTGCTTGCCATAGTGTCGTCCTATGACCTTGCCATCGACTCCGTAGTATTCCAGCAGTTCGCGAACCTGGTAGGCATCCCGCGCGGTGAGAAACACTTCATAACCTTTCCTTCGGAGCTCATCGATGATGGGACGAAAGAAAGGCACATGCGGGGAATTGTCCAGGTCGATCCAAATCTTCCTATGGACGGGTGGGGCAACTATTTTCGGAGCTTCGGGGACAGCTACGCTGGTGTTGGACATCATCTTTTCCTCATCGCCTCCAACGGCCTGTAATGGCCGTGTTTAGCGCAAACGCCATAGCGGCGGAAACTGCGGAGAGGGCTTGCTGGTTTCTTCCGATCGAGACGCTCGTCAATGTTTACTTGAATGTTTACTTGCTGGTGGCCAGGGCAGTCTCGAGAAAGCGTGCGACTTCATTCACCACCCGCCCCTGTTGCTCGGCGGTGAGATTCGGAAACATGGGTAGAGACACAATCTGGCTCGCGACTTTCTCCGTCACCGGAAAACCTCCCACTTTGTATCCCAGGGATTCATAAGCCCGCTGCCGGTGCAATGGAATCGGATAGTGAATACCGGTGCCGATCCCGGCCTTCCCCAGATGCGCCATCAGGCCTTCGCGATCCTCGGTCCGCACCACATACAGGTGATAGACGGCCCGGGACCACGAGGGTTCATAAGGCGTCCGGACTCCAGCCTCGGCAGCCGCAAACAGACGGTTGTACTCCGCCGCCCTTTCCCGCCGTTTCGCGTTCCACCCGGCCAGGTGTTTCAATTTCACGCTCAGAATTCCGGTCTGGATCGCATCCAGACGGCCGTTGTAGCCCTCGATATCGTGGTAGTACTTTTTCGCCTGGCCATGATCCCGGATCATTTTGCAGGTATCCGCCAGCTTCGCGTCATTCGTCGTGATCGCGCCCCCTTCGCCGCAAGCTCCCAGATTTTTCCCGGGATAAAAGCTGAAGGCGCCCGCGCGTCCCATCGAGCCCGCCGGCAACCAGCGGTTCTGTTTGCGCGAGAAATATTCGGCCCCATGCGCCTGGCACGCGTCTTCCACCACGATCAGCCGATACCGCTCCGCCAGTTCCAGAATCGCATCCATATCCGCCATCTGTCCATAAAGATGGACTGGAACCATGGCGGTTACCGGCCGCTTGCTCCTCTTGCTGATGAGCTTGCCTTCCCCGGACACGGTGCAGTGCGATTCCAGATACTCGCGCAGCTTGGCCGCATCCATGTTGTAGGTGCGCTCGTCGATGTCGACGAACTCCGGCAGCGCTCCCGCCTGCGAGATGGCTTCGGTCGTGGCAATGAACGTGTTCGGAACCGTGATCGCCACGTCGCCCGCTTTCACACCGGCTGCCATCAGCGCGAAACGAAGCGCGTCCGTGCCGCTGTTGACTGCGACCGCGCGTTCGGTGTGGCAGAACGCGGCAAACTCTTTTTCGAAATTCTCCACCACGGGGCCGCCGATGAAACCCGCCGTGCGGATTACCTGCTGAAAAACCGCGGTCAGCTCCGGCTCGAGCTCGACATGCGGCGTGACCAGATCAAGAAAAGGAATATTTTGCGAATGATTCACTGAACAACCTCCGTTTCAATTTGACGCAGAATTCTGGCTGGATTGCCGGCCACAATGGTGTTGGCCGGAACATCTTTGGTGACCACGGCGCCCGCCCCCACAATGGCATTCTCTCCAATGCAGGTATTGGCGAGGATGGTCGCACCGGAGCCAATAGAGGCTCCCTTTTTCACCACCGTCCGCTCCACATGCCAGTCGGCTTCAGTCTGCAAGCCGCCCGTGGCCGTGGTCGCGCGCGGATACAGGTCGTTGATAAACATCACGCCGTGACCGATGAACACGTTGTCTTCAATCGTCACCCCTTCGCAAATGAAGGTGTGGCTCGAGATCTTGCAGCGCTTGCCAATTGAAGCGTTTTTCTGAATCTCGACGAACGCGCCGATTTTTGTTTCATCGCCAATCTCGCATCCATAGAGATTGATGAACTTCGACAGCCTGACTCCTTCCCCGAGCTTTACATCCGGGGCGATACTCAGAAATGGATCCATGGTCGGCAGACTCCTCTCTTCATGCTGTGCGGCAGGTGCGAACTTACGTTGCGGGGTGGACTTAACAGGCGAGAAATTCGCTACGCGGAGTGCGAAACGCGGCCGGACGTGGAACGAGCGAACGGTTCGGGACCTTCGAGTCAGCAGCAACGGCGTCCCCGGAGTTGCCCTGAACTTTTTTCCTGGACGTTTTTTCCTAAACGTAGACAAGCTCGCCGCGCTTGGCGAGCGATTTGGTCGCGGCTTCCAGCATGCGGACGACCTTCAGTCCCGCGCGTCCGTCGTTGAATGGCGCCTCGCTCTTCCTGATGCATTCCACGAAGTATCCCAGTTCCAGCTTGAGTGCCTCCACCTGTTCCACCTGCGGCGCCCACATGTCGCCCGAGCGGTAACTTACCAGCAGGTTGTACACCCCTTCCTGGCTCTTCACGTCTACGCCTTTGTCATAAATCTTCAGCTTCTCGTCGGCCTCCAGATCGTTCCAGACCAGCATTTTCTTTTCGCCGCCGATCAGCGTGGTTCGAACCTTAACCGGCGAAATCCAGTTCACATTGATGTGCGCGATCATCTTGTTCGGAAAATACGCGGTGATGAACGCAATATCTTCGTGCCCGTTGAGGTGCGCTTGCCCGGTGGCCGAGATCGCCTCGGCGTCCTTGTGCAGCAGATGGTTCATGATCGAGAGGTCGTGCGGCGCGAGATCCCAGATCACGTTGCAATCATGCTGAAACAGGCCCAGGTTCACTCGGGTCGAATCGTAGTAGTAGAGATTGCCGAGCGTCCCATCCGCCAGCAGCTTCTGTATTTTGCGGACCGCGCCGGTGAACAGGAACGTGTGGTCCACCATGATCTGCAGGTTTTTCTGTTCCGCCAGATTGATCAGTTCTTCCGCCTGCGCCCGGTTGCTCGTGAACGGTTTCTCTACGAACACATGCTTGCCGTTTTCGAGTGCCGCCTTGGCCAGTTCATAGTGCGTCCACACCGGGGTGATCACCGCGACGGCATCCACGTCGGGCGACTTTATCAGTTCGTGGGAATCGCTATAGACCGGAATTCCGGGATGTGCCCCCTGTATGCGCTTGCGGGCTGCGGGAGTCTGATCGCATATTCCGACGACCTGGCAACCTTCCAGCGAACGCAGATTGCGCACGATATTCGGACCCCAATAGCCGTACCCGATGACACCAAACCTAAGCATAGGAATTCACCTTTATTAAGACTGCTATTAAGACTGCTTGTGTTGTAAGGAGGTTCTAAGTTGTTGGTTCTCGGGAAACCCAAGAATCGTCCGTTTCGCACTGAAAACTGACAACTAAAAACTGAGGACTTCATGTTTACTGAACTAACACGCGCCGTCTCCGCCCATCACCGCTCTTGGAGTCTGCAGGAGAATCTTCAAATCGAGCAGCGGAGAGCAATCGCGGGCATAGCGCAAATCGAGCCGCACCATGTCGTCAAATTCCACGCGGCTGCGGCCATACACCTGCCAGAGTCCGGTGATCCCCGGCTTCGCCTCCAGCAACCGGCGGCGATGCCACGTGGCGTAGGCCTCGACTTCATACGGCACTGGCGGACGAGGTCCGACCAGCGACATTTCGCCGCGCAGCACGTTGACCAGTTGCGGCAGTTCGTCCAGGCTGGAGCGCCGCAGAATCCGGCCCACCGGCGTGATCCGCGGATCGTTCGTCAACTTGAAAACGCCTCCTCCGTTGCCGTTGGCGGGCTTCTTTTCCGCCTGACCGGCAATCAACTGGCGAACATATTTCTGGTGCTCGCTGGCATCGTTATTGATGAACATCGACCGGAATTTCAGAAAGGTGAAGGGCGTGCCATGCTCGCCGATGCGCTTCTGCCGGAACAAGACCGGCCCGCGGGAAGTCAGCTTGACCGCCGCCGCGATGATAAAAAGCACGGGCGACAACATCACCAGCAATGACAGGCTCCCCAGAACGTCGATCAGCCGCTTGGTGGCGCGCCCCAGCCGGTTCGACTTTTGGCGCTTTTCGAGATCCGGGTAAAGGGTTGGATTGCTGGGACGATCCGGATCCTGCGCATCCCAGTCATCCGGAAACACGTGAAAGGAAAATTTGATCCGGCTGAACTGATCGGTGTCGAGCCGGTCCCGCAGCACCGCGCCGATCCTGGAGAGGATGGTGCTGAGCACGGCATTGTTATCCAGAACGATCTCGGTGAACATCACTCCGACCACGGAGTTGGTTGTATACCAGCCGGTAACGTCGGTTTCTCGTGTCGCTCCCTGGAGCGCGGCCAGCATGTCCAGCAACACGCGGCCCTGCTTGTCCCCCGGCTGAGTGCGCCCGGTGTCGATAAGTAAAAGCACGAACGGCCGCTGCGAACGCTCGCTGCGCTTGCGCTCCAGCGAAATCATCCGGTGAAAAGTTTCTTCACTCAGCACTACCCCAGGCGCTGCCGGGGCCTGCGATGGTGAGAGTTCTGGAGAGCGAAACCTTGTATCAACCGTGTGGGATGCCACGTATAGCTCCTTGCTGAGCCACTTAGAGACAGCCAGTGGCTGAGACCTGCATGGTGGATCGATTGGAGGGAGAAGTTACGATCCTAGGTGGGGGGAAACTAGGCTTATCTAAGTCGGCTCAAATAACGCCGATTATCCTTATTTCTTATTTCTTATTTCTTACTTCTTACGTCTTACTTCTTACCCGTTCTCGGCGGAGGGGGGACCTTCGCCGGTTTCAATCGTTGCCTGACCGTAACGCGAATAATAATCCGTGTGGTCGCTGCGGCTGCAACTGTTGACCACTACGCCCAGCAAAGCGGCGCGATCAAACGAATCCAAAGCCCGTTCTATTACCTTCTTTTCACTGACCCCTTCGCGGATCACGACCAGAACCCCGTCCGCCAGCCTCATCCAGAACGTGGTATCCGCCACGGGAACCACCGGAGGAGTGTCGATGACGATCCAGTCGAAGAATTTTCCCAACCGGTCGAGCAGTTCCGGCAGGCGTCCGCTCTGCATCAGGTCGAGCGGGTTCTCGGGCGCGCGTCCGGCGGGAAGGAACCAGAGACCGGAGCCATTGAGTTTGTACACCACTTCAGAAAGTTGCCGCTCGCCTCGCAAACACTCGCTCAATCCAGGCAAGGAATGGTCGAACCCGAATCGGCTGGCCACGGTTGGCCGTCGCAGATCTCCGTCCACCAGCAGGGTCTTCAAAACCTTGCTGCGCGACTGATTGAGCGCCAGATTGGCCGCGACCAGACTTTTTCCTTCTTCCGGGGCCGTACCGGTGACCACAATCCGCTTTAGTTTTCGCCGTTCACGCAGGTTTCGCAGCTTCAACCCCAGCACGCGAAACTTCTCCGCCGCCAGGCCGCCCTGATCCGTCAGACATACCAGCCGGGAATCTATCGCCAGCGCCGGTGCGAGCACTTTCGCTGAGGCAAACGTCTCCACCTCCGCAGACTCTGGAATAGCCGCTGGCGGCAATTCGCCGACCGACTGCTTGCGCTCGATCTCTCGTTCGACCCCCTGAAGCAGCTCCGCAACCGAATCGGCATTTTTTGGCGCGATTCCGCCCGACCGCTCGGCCTCTGCCCGCTGCAACGCTTCAAAGATATAGCTCATATGGAAGCAACCGGCGGCCTATTGCAGCCGTCCCTTCGTCTCCGATCCCAGCATGCGGTCATGCACTTCGAGCAGCTTCCTCACTGCCAGCAGCAGATCGTTCTGCTCTTTTTCTTGCGACAGCTGGGCTCCGTCGTTATTTCTCGATTCCACCGACACCACCCCGACCCGTAAATCGCGGGCGACGGCGTCAATGATCTCCGGTGTAATCGTGGCCGCTTGTTTGGCGTAGCCCGCGAGCAGCGCGTTCTCGCAGATGGTATTGATCAGCCGCGGAATTCCCCGCGAATAGCGGAACACAGCCTCGATCGCAGCCGCGGGAAAAATCTGGCCCGCGACCGGCGCCCCCGAAATCTGGAGACGGCGGCCCATATACTTCATGGTTTCGTCCAGACTGAGCGCGTCGAGATGGCAGCGCAGCGCGATCCGCTGCTTCAGTTGCCGGAGTTCATAAGAATCGAGCTTCTGATCGAGTTCCGGCTGACCCGCCAGCACGATCTGCAGCAATTTCTGCTGCGACGTTTCCAGGTTGGTCAAAAGCCGGATCTCTTCCAATATCTCCGGCGATAAATGGTGCGCCTCGTCCACCACCAGAATCGTGGTCAATCCCCTCTGATGCCGCTGCAGCAGGAAGCCGTTCAGCACGTGGATCAACTCGTCTTTGGCCTTGCCCGCGACCGGCAACCCGAAATCGCCCGCGATATAGCGCATGAACTCCAGCGGCGAAA
This sequence comes from Terriglobales bacterium, assembly GCA_050011975.1. Taxonomy (GTDB): domain Bacteria; phylum Acidobacteriota; class Terriglobia; order Terriglobales; family Acidobacteriaceae; genus Acidiflorens. Next base: position 64,011 of record JBEKIB010000008.1, read on the forward strand.
GCGTCGGATTGAAAATCAGTGCGAAGGCCACATCGCGGCGCTGCAGCAATCCCAGCAACGAGCGCAGAATAAGCGTCTTGCCCGTGCCCACCTCGCCCGTCAAAACTACAAATCCCCGGTGCGCCGTCACTCCGTAGTACAACGAAGCGAGCGCTTCGTTGTGCCGCGTAGTCGGAAACAGGAACGACGGGTCCGGCGTGATTTCAAACGGGTTGCGTTGCAGATTGTAGAAACTCTTGTACATGTTTTCTAGCCGTACAAATACGTCACTGCCGAGCCTAACAGGATGAACCCTGCGATCACCACTGCCGCCGCGCCCGCGATCCAGGCACTGCGCCGTCTGGACGACTGTTCCCGTAAGCTCTCGATCGGCGGAATTTCCGCGATCACATCGAACGGAAGCAATTTCTTGATCGCGCGCTCGCTGTAGATCTTGCCGCTCAGCTTTTCCTTGCCCATGGCAAAGCCCGCGCCGAAAACACAGCCCACCACCAATCCCAAGCCGCACAACTGCAGACGGTTCGGCTTGTAGGCTTTTACCGGAAGATTCGGCGGATCCAACATGCGGAAATGCTCGCCCTGTTGTGTTTTCTCCAGGTCGGTCGACATTTCCGACTCGTTCTTCTTTTTCAGCAGCGATTCATAATCCGCCTTCGACTGATCGTAGTCGCGCGTGATGTCCGCGAACTGCTGCTCCATCACCGGGGCCATATTCAGTCGCGCCTGGTATTGGTTGATCTTGTTTTGCTCGTCTTTAATTTCCGCCTGCCGGTTCGCGATTTCGACGCGATTGGCCTTGAGTTGACTTTCCAGCTCCAGAGTCGGAGCGCTTTTCGGATCGAGCCCCGCCGCGGCGTCCGCTTCCGGACTGGCCGCACTGGCCGCACTGGAATGATCCGCTCCACTATTCATGTCCGCGATCATCCGTTCCCGCCTGCTCTCCGCCCGGGCAATCTGTTCCCTGGTCTTGCGCACGTCGGGATGCTTATCGGTGTAGTGCGAAGTTAAGTCCGCCAGTTGCGCCTTCAGTTGATCCAGTTCTTTGTCAATCTCAGCCAATCCGGCCTGCCCGCCCCCGCCCGGCTTCGAACCCCGATCCTGAGCGCGATACTGATTGATCAGGGACTCCAGATACGTGTTTTGCTGCTTGGCCCGGTTGAGCGAGTCTTCGTTCGCCTGCACCTGATTCTGCAGGCCGGTCAGGATCTGCAGATTACTCTGCGTCTGGGTGGGCAACTCGCCCAGGTGCTGATCTTTGAACACGCGCATTTTCGCTTCCTGTTCCGCGAGTTTTGCGCGCGCCTGTTCGAGCTGATCTTCCAGGAAGTTGGTCGTGTTCTCCGAGCGTTTCTGCCGCTGCTCGAGATTCTCCGTGATGAACAGATTCGCCAGTTCGCTGGTCGCCTGCTGTGCCATCTTCGGATCGCGGCTCACATAATAAATGTTGAAGGCGGAGAGCTTCTTGTCGTCGCCGTGCGACAGTTCGATTTCGATGTCCTTGCGCATCTTCTCCACCAGATCGTCCGGGCTCTTGTGCTTCTGGTCCTGGGCGTAGAGACCGAGCTTATCAATGATGCGGAGAAGACGAGTGCGGCTCAGGATCTGCTGCGTAATGCTGTCCAACTGTTGCTGAATGTCGCTGTCGATGTTCGAGACCACGTACTTCTCCGGCACGGACGGCTCTTCGATCAGAATGAGCGTGCCCGACCGGTAGGTCGAAGGGATCAGCCAGCTCACTCCCCAGACCAGCGCCCAGCCGCAGAAAAAAGGCACCAGAAATTGCCACCGCCGGCGCCGGACGATTCCCTTGATCTCGGTAAGATCGATCGGTTCGTGTGATTCTTGCAGTTCTTCTTCCATGTCTACACTCTAATGACTACATTCCTAAGGGTTTGGCCCACTGGTACGAAAGCGTCACAAAAAATCGATTGCGGTGCGCATCGAGCGTCGGGGCCAGGGCTGCCGGGGCAAAAAACTGCTCCTGAAAATCATGCGAGTAACCCATCCGCAGCCCAACACTCTTTCCCACATTGCGCTCCAGCGAGATACCGGCCGAAGTTAAGTTGACTGAACTCGCGCTGCTCGCGAAAGGCACGGTAAGCGATTGGTTGGTCCCGTGACTGGCGGTGAGAGCAGCCGCCCACCCCGGAACCAGTTCGCGGCGGAAAGTGCCGTGCACGGTCTGCAAACGCACCGCACCCAAAACGCCGCCGCCATCGCTGATGCTTCGCGAGTATCCTGCGGATACGCTGGTACGCTGATTCTGCCAGCCCCCCTCCACGCCGCCCGCAACCGACCAGCCATTCGATTGCGTAAGCTGCAGCCCACCGGGAGCCAAGCCCTGGTTCTCCGCGTACTGCGGACCGACGAAGCCTGTCAGCGTGAATCGGCTCGAAAGGTTCAGGGTGTTCACCGCAAAGAAGCTATGGACCCGGGTGTCGCCATCGGGATTGAAAGTCATCCGATCGAACCGGTAGCTGGCGCCGGCCCAGTCTCCGCGAAAAATCCGGTGCAGCCAGAATGCCGATCCGGACGCGGTTTCGGAATTCGTCAGCTGGACTCCCGCCGGGACGTTGCTGAAATCTAAATCATAGAATGACCCGCTGGCGCCGATCAGATCGTTCAAGGCAAAGTGATAGTTCGTCTCGACCGTGGTGACGCTGGATCTTTGCGTGGCCAGAGGAGTAATCAGGTTGACGTTCGGCCCGCCCGCTCCGGCAACGGATTCGCCGCCATTACCCGAGTCAAAGAATCCCGTGATCATGGAAAAGGTTTCTGCCACCCGCAGATTCACGTGCGGGCTCAGACGGTACTGCGAATCGAAATTCAGGTTCTGCGATCCCTGATCCTGGTTCGTGAAGCGCTGATTCACAGTTAGGCCGCCAGCATAGCCCAGCGTCCAGCGCACTCGCGACGACGATTGCTCAATGCTGATGTTGGGGAAAATGGAGACGCTCGTATTGCCAACCGCTCCGCTTGAAACCAGCAGCGGATTGTCATCGTACACCGCGCCCACGTTCACCCCGCCGCGCAGGTAATTCGACCTTTCTAATTCGGAGGGGACAGCCAAAGAGATTCCCTTCCCACCGAGCAGCGCCGGTATCTGGGGCAGATCGCTGCTGTCGTCCTGTACGCCGCCCTCGGTCTGCATTCCCGCTATGGCCGAGAGCGCGGCAACCGGAGCCGTTCTAGCCACAGCGCCATCGCCGCCGGAACTCTGGGCCGGTGGGTTTTGCGGAACCGGGTTCTGTCCGACCGAGAGAACTTGCAACCCGGCCACCATCCACGCGAGCATCAAACAGCGTCGAATATTCATAATCACACCTACGGGACCACCACCGTATCGCGCGGCAGCAGCCGGATGTTCTGTTCCGGATTCTTGCCCTTGATTACTTCCTTATAGTTGAACGTAAGCCGCTTCTCGGTGCCGTCGGCGTTCGCTCGCAAAACGTAAATCTCTTTCTGCTTGGCGAAGTCTCTAAAGCCACCCGCCATTGCGATCGCATCCAGAATCGTGGCCGAGCCCGTCAGCATATAAGTCCCAGGCCGCACCACCATCCCCAAAATATTGATCCGCTGGCTCTTGCTGTCCTGCACGATGACGGTGACTTCGGGTTCCGAAATATAGTTCGCCAGGCGCCGGGTAATCTCTTGCTCGAGTTGCAGCGGAGTCTGACCGCCCGCCGTCAGTTCGCCAACCAGCGGCAAAGATATCTTTCCGTCGGAGCGCACTGGAACCGAACGCGAGACGTCCGGTTCTTTCCAAACATTGATCGCCAGCACATCATCCGCCCCGATCACGTAGGAACTGTCCGAGTGCGCGGTTCGCGAGCCTTCCCCGGGCTTGTCGCCGGCTTGCTTATCGGCTGCAGTGGCAGCGGGACCCGGTGGGCGCGATAAATCGGATTGTGCAAACGCTCCGTTCGACAGCAGCGCCAGAAGCGTCAGGACTGGCATGATGCGGGGGGCCATGGTGGTTTTCGTCATAAGCTATGCCTCTCAGCCGTTCCCCGGTTCAAGGTTAACGGGTTCAATCGTACGTGGTCTTCATAGCACCGCTACTTCGCTTGTCGCGCCTCGTCGGTACTAAAAAATCGTGCGGATTCCGCCGGTGGAACCAGGTGGTATTCCTGGATCTTGTAAAGCAGCGCGCGATAGCTGACATTCAGCATGCGAGCTGCCGCTTTCCGGTTCCAGCGTGTCTGTTCGAGCGCGTGTGCAATCGCGCCCCGCTCAGCTTCCCCTTTTGCGTTTCTTACCAGCAACTTCAGAGAAGACTTTTCATCCGCCGCGGGCAGCCTCGAAGGGTGCATGCTCGGAGGGTAAACGCTCGAATTTTGAAGGCTGGTTTTCGCGTGCCCGTTTCCGTTCTCAGCCTTGCCTGCGGGCGCGTAATCGGTTCGCGAGCACAATTGGCGCAACGCCGCGTCTTCATCGCCATGGGCCAGGAAGCGTTTGGCAAAGTTCTCCAGTTCCCGCAGGTTGCCGGGCCACGCATACTGCTGGCACGCATCCAGCAACGCGCTGGAAAGGCGCGGGGCCGGCACCCCATAGCGCCGGGTCAGCCGGTTCATCAGGTGCCCCAGCAGCAGCGGGATTTCCTCGTGTCGCTCCCGCAGCGACGGCACGCGCAATTCAAAAACGCTCAAGCGGTAGAACAGCTCTTCCTGAACTCTCTTCTCCGCCGCGGCCCACTCCAGATCGCCGCACGTGGCCGCGATGATGCGCACATCGGCCCGGATCGAGTTCTGCCCGCCGCACCGGATAATCTCTCCCGTCTCCAGCAGTCTCAGAAGCCGCGCTTGCACCGCGCCCGGCATGGCATCGAATTCGTCCAGCAGGATCGTTCCCTTGGCGCACTGCTCGAACTTCCCTAACGTCGATTCCGGCCGCCCGTTGGCGGATGCGTGTTCGTAGCCAAACAGTTCATTCTCCAGCAGATCGGACGTGAGCACCGCGCACTTGACCTGCATGAACGGGAAGCTGGAACGGATCGAAAGCGAATGGATAAGCCGGGCAGCGGTCGTCTTCCCGCTCCCCGCTTCTCCGGTAACCAGCACCGGCACGTCCGTCTGCGAGAGTAATTCCGCCTGCGTACGCAGCCGGCGTGTGACCGGGCTGGCCGCAATAAAATACAACTCTTCGCTGATTCGTTCGATTTCTGGTTGATACATGATGTAAGAGGACAGATCGCTTAAGGGTATGGCTACGAGCTTCGGGCTGCGAGCTCCGAGTAAACCGCGCTTGCCCGCAGCTCGCAGATCGGGGCTCGCAGCTTCAATTTTGTGATTACTTTTCTCTTCAGGTCGGCTCGACGTCAGATCGGCTCGACGTCGTACCCATCAATGCGCACGGCCATCGACCGCTGAATCGCATCGACGGAAATGATCAGGCTGTGATCGCCGTTCTCCGACAAAAACACGCCTTCCACTCCGTCCATCGCCCCACCTCGCACCCGGACCCGCTGCCCGACCTTCAGAAAGGGGTACGAACGCCAGGGTGCCGACTGGGTCAGAACCTTCCGGATGCCTTCGATCTGTTCGTCGGGAATCGGAAGGCTCGCCCCGCGAACCCCTACAAAACCGTGCACACTCTCCACCTGGTACACGTGTGTCCGATCTTCCGCGCTCAAAGCGCAGCGGATGAACACGTAGCAACTGAACAGCGGCACTTCGACTTTCTTTTTGCGATCACTCCAGCCATGCACCTCGACCGTGGTGGGCACGAACGTTTCCATGCCTTGATCGCGCAATCGCCGTTCGACTGCCTTTTCGTGTCGCGCTCTGGTGTGCAGCGCATACCAACGTAGATCTTCCTGCGATACCCATGGGCTCAGTCCGCTGCCCGCTTCGTAGCTCTGATTGCAACTACTCATAGCTTCGCCCTCTGGGTCCCATTGCTCCGGGTCCGCCTGAAATCCGCATGCTCGATCGCATGGGAAATCTCGTCAACGTCTTCGGGGGAGAAAGACCACTTAGAAAACAACCAGGGGGGAAATTGCTCGCTGGCCAAACACTAACGTCACTTGCAAGAGTGTGCAAGTGGTCGGACTTCCTAGGACTTACTAACCCTATCTATGCACGGGTTGATCTTCTCATTACTAAGGTACACGGCTTAGAGATGTTATTCTGTGGCACAGGAGTGGTATACGCACTGCGAGTTTTCTGCCGACATCCATCAATCCCCCAAGTTGATAGCACATATCTCATTGATATGATTAACGTTAGACAAGCACTTCCTCCCTATCCCAAACGGCCATTGCGATGCCGCTATTAAAGTTGAGCCTTTGCATTATCGTGCAACCAAGCAAAGTGCTCCACCGGTCGCGACCACCAGTGCATTTTCTTACATAGGTTGCAAGTCCCATGCTTGCCTGCTCGTCAGTTTGGTGGTAGATTTTCAAGTGTAGTCAGAGACTTTGGTCGGTTTTTTGCCCCCCTCCCTCCTCTCCCCGGGAACCATAGTCTTTACGAACGGAGTGTTTTCCGAATCCCCCCTTCCGCTCGCATAGCCAAATATCAGGAGACCCGATGTCATCCCATGAAGAACTGGGTTCGGACTTTGTCAGTATCGTAGTTGCCGACGGCACCCGCATCCACACCCAACTCTTAGCCGATGCTCTGCGCAACGATCACGGCCTGCAGGTGGTAGCTGCGGCTTCGAATTCCGCGGAACTATTGGCCGCCATCACTCGTGTGCCGATCGATGTCGCAGTCATCAGTCATAATTTGGACGATCAGCCTGGCCACGGCAGCAAGGTATTGCGTGAGATGCGCGCGCTCCGGCCCCAGATCAAGGGCGTCATCTTGCTGGACTCTTCCAAGCCCGAGGAAGTTCTGGAGTGCTTTCGTGCTGGCGCCAGGGGAATTTTTTCCAAGCAAGAAGGGCTGGAAAGCCTCTGCAAATGCATTCGCACCGTCCATGAAGGACAAATCTGGGCGCGTAGCGTCGATCTCGATCATGTGCTCGAAGCGCTGGCCAGCGCGCCGCTCGTCCGCGCCACCAATCACAAGGGAATCGAACTGCTTACCGTGCGCGAACGTCAGGTTATTCAGCATCTGGCCAGTGGTATGACCAACCGTGAAATTGCTCACGCTCTCGACCTCAGCCCGCATACCGTCAAGAACTACTTATTCCGTATTTTTGACAAGCTGGGCGTCTCCAGCCGCACCGAGTTGCTCTACCTGACCATGAACAACTCGCCAGCCCAGCCCTCCAGTGCCAGCAACGGTGAGAGCCACGCATTCTCTGCGACGATCGAAGCCGCCGAGGCCGGCGACCCCTCGGCGCAATTTCGCCTGGCCGAGCATTTTTGTCGGAACAAAGTTGAGCCGAACCAAGTTGAGCCGAATGAAGAAGAGCAGAACCAGGGTGAGCAGAACCAAGGTGGCCAGAACGGAGGCGGCCAGAACGACGCGGTTTCCGCTTACATGTGGTACCTGCTCGCGGAGAAAACGGCGTCTCCATTGCTCGGACAAATCGAGGAAGGCAAGAACCACATCCGCCTGACCATGTCTTCTCGACAACTGGCGGAGGCCGAAGGCAGAGCTGCCGCGTGGTTGAAAAACTCCAGGAAACAATCCGGGTTCGCCGGCAGCGGTCGCGAGACACAGACCGGCCGACAACAAAAGACGCGCGCCGCCGCTCACTAGTACTCTGGTCAAAGCTGCAGCAGATTGCATTGCAACTTCGTGTATCCCTGCTTCTGCGCCCACAGGTCGAGCGGGATCGACGCCATCTCATCCACCATGGGTTCAGCTAGTCCGCTTTTCGTAAGGTCCACCGTCTTGATGTAGCTCCGGCAACTGTCGCAAGCTTCCACCCGGACGTGCTTCAGTTCTTCCGCGTTGTAGACCGGAAGCTTGGCGTGGTTCTCCTCCCCGCATCCCGGACAGACGATCCGCCGGAACTCCCATTCCGCCAGGCAAAATGAACACACCAGAGAACGCTGGCCGCCATCTCCCAACGGACGCAAAACGCCCAGACCCGGTTTTCGTCCGCACAACGGACACAGATACGGCGCCGGCCCGCTCCAGCACATACTCGACCGCGAACGAATGCCTGCCGCATACGGCTGAAGAAACGCGCGCGCGAAAAAATCGCTAGACCCCGGCGGCAGCGTCCCGGTCTCGCTCCTATTCCAGAAAGCCGTCAGCAATTGGAAATGTGCATCTTCGCCGCCGTTGCGCAACTCGCGCGCAGCCTCCCTAAGCGGGCCCGGACCGTTCTGTTCGACCACCAACAGAAATTCGCCGAATCGGTTGGCCAACCCTCGTGGGAGCGGCCGCGCAAAAGCCTCCGAGTCTGCGGCGGCGCCAACCGCCCCAGCGCTCGATCCTTCAAGCGACCATCCGGCGAAAGATCTGGCGAGTTCCCCGTAGAAATTCTCCTGAAAGCGCGCAATGGCCAGATAGAAGCGCAGGATTTCCGCCGCAAAGCTGTACTGGGCGCAAAGTCCCTCCGCCCGTGCAATCCGCCGCTGCCATTCGTCTAGCGCCATGCTGCGATTAGACATGGTGGGATTATCAGTCCCCGTCCGCCGTCACGCAATGCCGGCATCATCCTTTGCAGCCCGCGGAAAAAGTCCGGTTTCGTATCAGGGTATCGCTTTAGCGATACCGCAAGCCCTTCAAAATCACACGCCCCTTCAGGGGCCGGGCAGCGGAAATTTGCCTTTTCTGCAGTCTGTTAGGAGACGTCGCGGCGCAGACATCGAGCATACGTGGCAAAGGCAGTTCCGGGCAGACAATCCGGTGACTACCGTAACCACATGCTTTGTGGAAAACCTGCGACGCACTCTTATGATGATCACAGGATTCTATGATGGACTTCTTCGGCGAGCGACCACAGCGCATCGCGGCCTGGGCATTATTCGGGCTGGCGTTGGCATACGCGTTTGTCGCCGCGCTGCGCACCGTCGCTGACTTCGATGTTGGATGGTTGCTGGCGACCGGCCGATACCTCGTGACCCATCATGCGGTGCCTCGAACCGACGTCCTGTCCTACACGGCATACGGTGTGCCCTGGATCTACCCTCCGTTCGGTGGCGCGTTGCTGTATCTCGTCTATACCGTCGGCGGATTTGCGGCACTGTCTTGGATGAATGCGGTCGCCTGCGTTGCCGTGGTTGCGGTATCCGTCGGACGGCCGCGCTTCCTCACTTGTGCGCTGGCCATTCTCGCGGTGCCTTCGATTGCCTTTCGAACTGCGCCCCGGGCTGAACTCTTCACCACGTTTTTCTTTGCCGTGTACTTGGCGCTGTTGTGGAAGCATCGGCGAGAAGGACAAGCACCGTTGTGGCTGCTACCGCCGATAATGCTCGTCTGGGTCAACGCTCATTCGGGGTTCTCAGCCGGAATCGCATTGCTGGGCTTTTATGCGGCACAGGAGTCGCTGGATCTCTGCTTCGCGTCGCGACGCCTGGAGGCCGCTCGGCGACTGAAGAGCGCGGCCCCCTGGATCGTACTCTCGTTTCTTGCAACGGCAATCAATCCATGGGGCTTCGGAGTCTATCGGGCTCTCGTTGCGCACAACAAACTTGCCGAGTTCCAGAGCGCTGTGGTCGGCGAGTGGTCGGCGGTGCGCCTCACGGCCGCCTCCTTCGCGGGCGCGCTCCAACTTCGGGATCCGAACGGCAGTTACTGGTGGCTGCTGGCCTTTGCGTGTTTTGCAGCGGTAGTCGCGCTCCATCGCCGCCAGTTCGGAAACGCATTGCTGCTCGCCGGCGCAGCCTGCCTCTCGGTGGAACATGTGCGCTTCCAAGCGTTGTTCGCCATCGTCGTGATCGTTATCTCCGGGGAAGTTTTTTTCCGTCCCCTCTTTCCATTTCATAAACCCGCAGCGCGCCTCGCCCCCGCTGCCGCGTTGACGGTGCTGATAACGGCACTGGCTCTGCTTCACATCGCCGACACGATCACGAACCGATCGTATCTGGCGAACGGTGAACTCTCGTCCTTTGGTACAGGACTGTCCTGGTGGTATCCGCAACGTGCGGCTCAATTCATTCAGAGCAACGCGCTTCCCGGGCAACTCTTCAACGACTACAACAACGGCGGATACGTGACCCTTCGGCTCGGCCCCAAGTACCCGGACTTCGCGGATGGGCGCGGGATTCCATTCCCTCTCGAACTGCTGATGAAGCAATCGACCCTGGTGGAGTCGCCTCCCGACTCGGCGGTGTGGACCGAGGAAGCTGACCGCTATGGCATCAACACCATCATTCTTTCGCTGGCGCGAATCGGCGGTCTCGAATACGTCCCGCTCAAGCAGTACTGCGAGAGTAGCGGGTGGAAACCCGTTTACCTCGATGATGTTTCCATCGTGCTCGTTCGCAACCGGCCCGAGAACCAGCAGTGGATCAGAGGTTTCGCGATTGACTGTGCGAACCATCGCATTGCTCCACCACCGGCCTATTCATCGCGCGCGCGCGAACGCGCCGACGCCTACAACTTCTACGCCAATACGGCGTCGATCTACTATGTGTTGGGGCGCGACCACGATGCTTTCGATGCGATCGCCCACGCGGATTCCCTGTTCACCGGCGATCCCGGCCTGCCGCTGCTTACCGCTCAACTGCTGCAGGCGAACGGGAAATTCGCGGAGGCTGAAGCGCAGTATCGACGTGCGCTCCGCATCCATCCAACGGATATCGGCTGGTATCTATTGGCGCAACTGATGATGGCGCAGAATAACTATCCGGAAGCGGCGTCTGCGCTCCGGCACTCGGCCGACCTCGCTCTGTTGCCCGCGGGCCGTTATCTGTCGCTTGGCAATGTCGATCTAGCCATGAATCGACCCGATGAAGCGCTCCGAGCGTTTGACAACGCAGAGCGATTTGGGGAAAAACTGGCCCCGCTGCCGAGCTATGCCCTGTTCAGTGCGAAGGTCGCCGAAGGGCGCGGCCGCGCCTGGCTTGCGCTCCACGATGTAAGGCGGGCAACCGACTTTCTTGAAAAATCTACACGGCTAGCGCCTGAACCGCAGCGGTGGAACCTGCTTGCCGATTGCTACAGCGCACAGGGGCGCACTGCTGAAGCCGAAGAGGCGCGGAGGCACACGAAAGAATTGACGACGGCCCGGACGACGGATAGGTAAAGTTGCCCGGCCAGAACAGCGGAATGCGATGCCCTCTGGACCGGAACGACGACCGGGGCAGACAGCTCGCTCTTACGAATCGGCAACGGACCTCGTCGGTGCAGCACGTTGAACGGGCAAACGAAGCGTTTTGACAAGGCGCAGCCTGGATTTTGATGACTCATAGCATCCTTACACCGCGGCCGGATCCAAAGCTGTTATCGATCGTTATGCCTTTCTACAATGAACAGGAAATCTTTGCCCTGCTGCGTCCCCCGTTAACCGGGTTTCTGGATAATTCTCCCTACCCCTGCGAGGTAATCGCAGTCAATGATGGCAGTTCCGATCGGACCATCGATTTGCTGGTGGATTGGAGCCAGTCTGATTCCCGAATCAAAGTCTTGAATCTGTCGCGCAATTTCGGACACGAATACGCCTCCACGGCCGGCATCGATCATGCTTCCGGAGACGCCATCGTTTTGATCGACGTGGATTTACAGGACCCGCTCGAGGTGATCCATCGCATGGTTGAGCAGTACCGCAACGGCTATGACGTGGTTTGCGGCCAGCGCGTGGCGCGCTCGGGCGAGGGCGTGTTCAAGAAGTTTACTGCCTGGTTTTTCTATCGCTGCATGCGCGTCTTCTTCCTGAGAGCTCTGCCGCAAGACGTTGGTGATTTCGCTTGATGTCGAGGCGGTGCGTCGAGAGCCTCCGCGGCATGCGTGAGCTTCACCGTTTGCTGAGAGGCATGGTTGCATGGGTGGGCTATCCCCAGGTCTGCGTGCCTTACAAGCGCCAAGCCCGAGTCGCTGGTGTGACGAAATATCCGCTCCGGAAGATGATCCGGCTGGCTTGGACAGCCGCGGTCTCGTTTTCTGCTCTGCCCTTGAGAATCAGCTTCGTCGGAGCTGGAATCATGACGCTGGAAGCAATCGAAGAGGCTATCCGCGCTTTCATAGAACATTTTTCCGGTAAGACGGTTCCCGGCTGGACTTCTCTGATGGTTGTCCTCTGCTTGAGCAATGCCGCCCTCATGATTGCGGTCGGTATCCTCGGCGAGTATATCGGCAGGATTTATGAGGAAGGGAAAGGACGGCCGCTGTACCTGGTGGCCGACGCGTGGAACCTGACCCACCGCGAGAATCGCGAACCAGTCCCAGGTCACCCGACAGACTTAACCGGAAACAAAGCTCGCTCTGCCGCCAGCAGTGGCGGTTAGGGACCTATCGATCGCGTTCCCATTTGACGATCCCCTCAATCGGAGTTATAGTTCCTCTCCGTTAGCGCAGCACAAGCTGGACGCTGTCGTGGGCGTCCGCAACAGTTCACCTCCGTAACTTTCTGGTGCGCGCAGTATCGGGGGCTACAAAATGGAGTTCTCTCGCAGGACTTTTCTCAAAGGCACCGTGCTTGGCGGAGCCGGTTTCTCCGCCCTCGGTTTTGACCTGACTCCGGTCTACGCCCAGACCCAGTCCCTCAAGATTTCCCGAGCCAGCGAAACGCGTAGCACCTGTCCTTATTGTGCCGTCAGTTGTGGCGTGATCATCTACACCCTGGGCGACAAGGCCAAGAACGCGATCCCGCAGGTCGTCCACGTCGAGGGCGATCCCGACCACCCCATCAACCGCGGCACGCTCTGCCCCAAGGGGTCATCGCTCGCGCAGGACATTCTTAACGACCGCCGCCTGCTGAAGCCGCAAGTGCGGCGTCCCGGAGCCACCGACTGGGAAGACATTTCGTGGGACCAGGCCTACACGGAGATCGCGCAGCGCGTGAAAAAGACGCGCGACGACACTTTCCTCGAAGCCGACGCGCAAGGCCGCACCGTGAACCGCTGCGAAGGCATCGCCTTCACCGGCGGCTGCACCGACACCAACGAATTCAACTATCTCGCCGTAAAAAGTATGCGCAGCCTGGGGGTCTGCTACCTGGAAAACCAGGCCCGCGTTTGACACGGCCCAACGGTCTCCAGTTTGGGGCCCACCTTCGGACGCGGCGCAATGACCAATGGCTGGATCGACATCAAGAACACCGACATGATGTTGATCATGGGCGGCAATCCCGCTGAAAACCACCCCTGCGGCTTCAAGTGGGCGATTGAAGCCAAGGTTCACCGCAACGCGAAAACCATCGTCGTCGATCCGCGCCTGACCCGCACCGCCGCGAACGCGGACATGTATGTGCAGATTCGCGCCGGTGCTGACATCGCCTTCCTCGGCGGCGTCATCAAGTACGCCATCGAAAACAATCGCATCGCCAAGGACTATCTCGTCAATTACACCAACGCCGCCTTCATTATTAAAGACGGATTTAACCTGCCCGAAGACGGCCTCTTTTCCGGATTCGATCCCGAGAAAAAGATTTACGACAAAAAGACGTGGAATTACGAGGAAGGTGGAGACCTGGGCGGCAAAGCGGTTGTGGCAACGCCCGCCGAAAAACCAGCTCCTCCGCTTGCACCGGGAGCCACGCCACCTCCGCCAGCACTTCCGCCGAAGGTCGCGTTCGATCTCTCGCTGCAGCATCCGCGCTGCGTCTATCAACTGCTAAAGAAGCAGTACGACCGCTACACCCCCGAAATGGTGGAACGCATCACCGGCATTCCGCAAGAGCAATTCCTCAAGGCCGCCGACCTGTTCACCTCCGTTCGCAAAGACGGCGACATGAAAAAAGTCGCCACTATTATTTATGCGGTCGGATGGACGCAGCACAGCTTCGGCACGCAGATCATCCGCACCGCCGCCGTCCTGCAACTGCTGCTCGGCAACGTCGGTCGCGCCGGTGGCGGAGTCAACGCGCTCCGCGGCCACTCCAACATTCAGGGTGCCACCGACATGGCGGGAATCTTCGACATCCTCCCCGGCTATTTGAAGATGCCGAATCCCACCGATGTCGACCTGGCCGCATATGTAAAGCGCACTACGCCAACCGAGTCCAAGCCCGACCCGTGGCAGTCATTTAATTATTGGTCAAACACGTCAAAATTCACCGTCTCGTTCCTGAAGGCGATGTACGGGCCAGCGGCCACCAAAGAAAACGACTGGGCCTTCAACTATCTACCGAAGATCGACCGCAACTATTCCTGGGTGAATATCTGGAACGACATGTACGAAGGAAAGATCAAAGGCATTTTCGCCTTCGGCATGAATGGCGTCATGATCGGCCCCGATTCGAATAAGAATATCGACGCTCTTAAAAAGGCCGACTGGCTGGTGGTTTGCGAGATCTATCCCGACGAGACCAGTGAATTCTGGCGCGCCCCCGGCATTACCGCAGACGATCAGAAGAAGATCAACACGACCGTATATCGTCTACCCGGCGCAGGCTTTGCGGAAAAAGATGGCACGTTCGTGAACTCCGCGCGCTGGCTGCAATGGAAGAATGCGGCCGTCCCGCCGCCCGGGCAGGCACGTCTCGACCAGGAAATCCTCGCCACCATCTACCTGAAAGTTCGCGAGCTCTATAAGAAGGAAGGCGGCAAATTCCCCGATCCCGTCCTGAACGCGACATTCGCCTACACGAATCCGTACAACCCGTCTCTGTCAGAGGTCGCAAAAGAAATCAATGGCAAAGCAACTGCCGACATCACCGACCCGAAGACCAACATCACCATTAAGGCCGGTCAGCAGCTCCCAGGCTTTGCCTGGCTCAAAGACGACGGCACCACCCTTTCCGGAAACTGGCTCTATTGCGGATCATGGACCGAAGCTGGCGCCATGATGCAGCGCCGCGGAACCGACGATCCCTCCGGCCTCGGCATTTATCCCAATTGGGGCTGGTCGTGGCCGGCGAATCGCCGCGTCCTCTATAACCGCGCCTCCTGCGATCTCAAGGGCAAGCCCTGGGATCCTTCGCGGCGCCAGGTTTGGTGGGATGAAGCCAAGCAAAGCTGGGTGGGCGTCGACGTTCCCGATTTCAAAGTGGATTCCGCTCCCAAAGATCACATGGGCCCTTTCATAATGAACCCCGATGGCATCGGACGTTTGTTCGTGCCGCTCGGTGGGATGCAGGATGGTCCCTTCCCCGAATTCTATGAGCCCATCGAAAGCCCGATTGCGAATCTATTGCATCCGAATCAGTCCAACAATCCGGTCGTGAAGAAATATAAGACCGATATGGACAAATATGCGAAAACCGGTGACGCGGAGTTCAACATCATCTGCACCACCTATCGTCTGACCGAGCACTATCACTACTGGACCAAGAACAATCCCATGAACGTGGAGCTCGTGCCGGAACCGTTCGTCGAAGTCCCCGCCGAACTGGCCGATCGTATGGGCATTCACGGCGGAGAAAAAATAAGAGTCACCAGCGCGCGCGCCCACTACATCGCCAAGGCAATGGTCACGCGCCGCATCCGGCCCATGAAGATCGATGGCAAGGAGACGTTCCAGATCGGCATCCCCATTCACTGGGGCTTCCGAGGCATTGTGGAAGATGAAGACAAGACGGCGAAGACGCTGGCGAATCAGTTGACGCCAACGGTGATCGATCCGAACGCGTTTACGCCCGAATTCAAAGGCTTTTTAGTGAAGATCGAAAAAGTTTAGCAGGTGCCTGAGAACTCGAGTTTCGTATCAGGGTATCGCTTTAGCGATACCGTAAGTTGCTCAAGGAAGGCGCCCCTTTAGGGGCTGGGAAGGACGATGCCAGACCGCAAGGCACTACAAGCCGAAATGATCTCGGGCCATTCCGGTCCCTCGCCCGGCCTCGGCATGCAGCGCGATCTCGAAGTCTGCAAACTGGTCGACACCACCACGTGCATCGGCTGCAAAGCGTGCGAAGTAGCGTGTGCCGAGTGGAACGACATGCCGTTCTCTCCGACCACTTTCGACAATACTTACCAGACCATGCCCGAGACACGCTGGAATTTCTGGAACCTCATCAAGTTCAATGAGCACCAGAATCCCGATGGCACCATCCAGTGGCTGATGCGCAAGGATCAGTGCATGCATTGCGCCGACCCCGGCTGCCTGCACGCCTGCCCTGCCGACGGCGCCATCGTCAAGTACGCTAACGGCATCGTCGACTTTAACCAGGAAAATTGTATCGGCTGCGAATTCTGCGTTTCTGGCTGTCCCTTCAATATTCCGCGCTTCAATCCTGAGACCAAGCGCGTCTACAAGTGCACGCTCTGCTCCGACCGCGTCGGCGAGGGTCTCGAACCCGCATGCATCAAGGCCTGTCCGACCGGCTGCCTCAAGTTCGGCACAAAAGATGACATGAAATTCATCGCCGAGGAGCGCGCGAAACAACTACGCGAGAATTTCGGCATGCAGAAGGCCGGCGTCTACGATCCGCAATCCGTCGGCGGAACGCATGTCATCTACGTACTCCACGACGCCTCCGATCCCGAACGCTACGGCGGCCTGCCCAGCAATCCGCAGATCCCGTGGAGCTACACGGTGTGGAAGTGGCTCTTCAAGCCCGTGCTCGGCACCTTCGCCCTGTTCGGTTTTCTCGGCGTCATATTTCACTTCGTAACCTCCGGCCCGCGTTTGGTCCAACCCGAACCTCCAAAGAAGGAGGAAGCCAATGGCTAGCGGCGCGGTCCAGCGTTTCGACAACAAGGCTCGCAAGAGTTTCGAACACGTGGGCCAAACCACCGTCTATCGCGGAGAATTGCTGCGCCATCCCGTGTACACGCGCGTGCTCCACTGGACGGTCGCGGTCTTTTTCTTCCTCGCGTTGTTCACCGGCTTCGGCATCTATCTCCCGTGGCTGTTCCGTTGGTTCACTCCCTTCTTCGGCGGCGGACCACTTAGCCGCGTCATGCATCCATGGTTCGGCGTGGGCTTCGTCTTCTTCTTCACTTTGCAAGCCCTGAACTGGCTCCAGCCCATGATCTGGACCGCGGCCGATTCCCACTGGATGCGCCAAATGCACAAGATCGTCAGCGGCGAACAGAAGATGGATCCGCCCGACACCGGCTTCTTCAACGCCGGACAGAAACTTCAGTTCTGGGAGATCGTCGGCGGCTGTGTCGTGTACCTGATCACCGGCATCATCCTGTGGGCGGGTGCAAGAACTTTCGGAAGAATCGCCGTCGCCATCAGCTACGTCGTGCACGACATCTCCGCACTCATTATGCTCGGCGGCATCTTCATCCACATCTACCAGAGC
Source organism: Terriglobales bacterium (assembly GCA_050011975.1). GTDB lineage: Bacteria > Acidobacteriota > Terriglobia > Terriglobales > Acidobacteriaceae > Acidiflorens. Next base: position 81,207 of record JBEKIB010000008.1, read on the forward strand.
ACGTTCGGCGAGCCCGGCACATTCCAGGCGATGGTTCGCGGCGCGGTAAGCGAAGCCTGGGCCTGGACCTTCCATCCCGCCTGGTACAAGCAAGTCACCGGACGCGACCCGGAGCAGGTCTGCGAAGAGGCACGCCGCCAGATGAACAGCGGCAAACCGTAGCGACCAGCGGCGGAGCAACAATATTTTCCCCCGCCGCTTAAAGCCGTTCTCAATCCCCGGACCTGGAGACTACCTCTAACGCTTTACTTGCACTGCAGAAACATCCGTCCTCGCTCGGCTGAAGACGAACTGCAGATTCCATTCTCTGGTCCCAGACTCACCGGCTTGTGCCGGAGAAAACTTCCAACCTCTGGCAGCTTCCAATGCGACGCGCGAGAAATATTTGCTCGGCCCGGCAGATTCGAGCTTCGCCTTCGCCCCGCTGCCAGCGGCATCCACGTCAACTTTTACTCGAACCTTGATCTTGCCTTGAATCGTGCGGCGCGCGCTCGCTGAAACCTGCGGCATTACCCGCTGCACAATACCGCTCTGCTTGTCAGTCTTCGTCGGCGCCTCTTCATCGCCGCCCGCCTCTCCCGGAGTTGTAGGACTCGACTTTCGCTCCGGCCGTGTCGGGACCTGCGCGGGCCGGGCGTTGTCGGCGGCCGCGCCCTGCTGAGCTTGCGTCGATTGCACTTCCGCCGGCGGCCCCGACGGTTTCGGTCTCGCAATGAAAATGAAAAAGACGGCAACCGCAACCACCGCCGCCGACCCCAGAAAGTAGGGCCACTTCGTAGCAGCTTTCTGCTGAGTCGCGATCGCTGGCGCAGACGCAATTTTTTCAGCCTGCGCGGACGTCGGCGCTGGTCCCGGCCTCTCCGTCTGCAAACGATTAACGATCTCCGCAATCGTCCATCGCTTCCCCGCCTCAACTTGCAGGCAGTGCCCTGCGATTTGTCGGAATGGTTCCGGGACCGGCGCCGGTACTTCCGGTGCGCTCGGCCGTGCGCGGTCCCAAACCGGCAAGCGCTGGGTCAGCGCCTCGACCAATGTCATGCCCAACTGCCAAACGTCGGCAGCCGTCGAGATCACTCCCGTCGCCGCTTCTGGCGGGCCGTAGGCGCTCGCCGCTCGCACGCTGGAGTTCCTCTCGCCCGCCACGCCCAGAGCATCGCTCGACAGCTTCACCTGATCCCCGATGGCCAGAATGTTGGAAGGGTGAAGGCGTCCATGCACGAACCCCTTGTCGTGCACATATTGCAAAGCACTCAGAATCGGAGGAAGCATCCCGCGCGTTTCCTCTGCCGTCAGCGCCCGCTCCGGCAGAATCTGCGAAAGATTTTCCTCCGCATACTCCTCCACCACATAAAGCAGCGCCCTGCCATCCAGTTCGCAGTGTCCCGCCTCAAAAATACGAATCAGGTTCAGATGGTCCAGTTCCCGGGCCGCCTTCCATCGCAGCAGTTGCTTCTCCGCGTCCGCCGCGTCGGCGGAAATCAGCTTGACGGCGGCCTTCTTGGAATCGCCGGCACTCCTTTGTGTGACGAACACGGCACCGTGATCGGAACCACCTAAGTAGCTTTGTAAGGGAAATCTCCCAGCGACGGTGCGACCCTCCCATTGCTTCCAAGTCTCGCTCATGTCGTCTCGCTCATATCCGAAGCCTTGATAGCTCGCTATTGTATGCGCCATTGTATGCGCCTAAGTGCGCCATCGGCCAAAAACAGTCGACGCGGAAGTTCAACGTGATATCCGTGTGCATTCTCCGCAAGAATTCTTCGCAGCGCTTTACAATATCCGCATGGCTACCGTCCCCGCTGAAATCCACGGCCAGCGTTACATCAGCCTGGCTACCTTCCGAAAGAGCGGCGTCGCCGTGTACACCCCCATCTGGTTTGCCGAAGACGACAACAAACTCTACTTCATGACCAACAGTAAATTGGGAAAGTGCAAGCGCATCCACAACAACCCGCAAGTTAAGATTGCCCCCTGCACCATGCGCGGAAAAATCATCGGCCCTGAATTCTCCGCGACCGTCCGTCTTCTGCGGCCGGAAGAGTTTGCCCGCGCCCGCCAGGCGATCAACCGAAAGTACTGGCTTGCCGGTCTCCCGTTCCTTTGGCGCAACACCGACACCTACTTCGAAATTACGCTTGCGTGAATAGGCCGGCATGAGCACATCTCCGCCAACGGGCTTTCCGCCAGCTACGCTGAGGAGTTTCCAATTCGGGAAAGTTTGGACCGCACTGAAGGGCGCACTATAGGGCGCATGACATTTACGCTGGCTCCCCCGCCCTGTTACCATCGAGTGTTGTCCTAGGCCCCTGCGTATTTCTTAACGCATCTAAAATTTCTTTCGGAGGCACCATGGCCGTAAAAGTTGGCATTAATGGATTTGGACGCATCGGACGCAACGTTCTCCGCACCGCGCTGGCCGACAAGAACATCGACTTCGTCGCAGTCAACGATCTCACCGATCCGAAAACTCTGGCTCACCTGCTCAAGTACGATTCCATCCTCGGCAACCTGCCCAACAAAATCATCGCCGGCACAGACAGTATTTCGATCGACGGCAAGATACTCAAAGTCTTCAAGGAAAAAGATCCCTCTGCCCTGCCCTGGGATTCCGTCGGAGCTCAGATCGTCATCGAGTCCACGGGAAAGTTCACCGACGCCAACGAAGCGAAGAAGCATCTGCGCGGCTCGGTGAAGAAAATCATCATCACCGCCCCCGCGAAGAACGAAGATTTCACCGTCGTTCTCGGCGTGAATGAAGAGAAATACGATCCCGCCAAGCACCACATCGTCTCGAACGCTTCCTGCACCACGAATTGTCTGGCCCCGATCGCCAAGGTGATCAACGACAATTTCAAGATCGTCGCCGGCACCATGACCACCATCCACTCTTACACCAACGATCAGGTGATCCTCGACTTCCCGCACAAAGATCTGCGCCGAGCCCGCGCGGCGGCGATCAACATGATCCCGACCTCGACCGGCGCCGCTAAAGCGCTCAAGCTCGTCATCCCCGATCTGGCCGGCAAAATCGACGGCTTCTCGATACGCGTGCCCACGCCCAACGTCTCGGTCGTCGACCTCGTCGTCTGGGTAGAGAAAAAGACGACCAAAGAAGAGGTTAACGCGGCGCTGAAAAAAGCCTCCGAGTCAGGCCCGCTGAAGGGCTACCTCGGCTTCGAGGAGAACGAACTGGTTTCGTCCGATTTCAAAGGAGACGCCCGCTCCTCCATTGTCGATGCGCACATGACCCTGGCAGTCGGCGGCAACTGCGTCAAGGTGATTTCGTGGTATGACAACGAGTGGGGATATTCCTGCCGCGTCCACGACCTGATCAACCTGATGGCGGCCAAAGGCCTGTAAATTAAATCGCTGCTGGTCGGTGGTCGTTCGCGGTTCGCTATTTTAGTGTTTACCCGGGGGGCCGACCCTGCGTGGAGTACGGCGAACCGCGGACACCGAAGGACGAACCGCGCTCCAGCGACAATACCGAACGACTGACGACTAACGACTGACGACCAACGACTGACGACCAACGACTAACGACAGGTGCTCCATGTCCAAACTTTCCATTCGCGATCTTCCTCTCAACGATCACCGCGTCTTCATGCGCGTCGACTTCAACGTCCCGCTCGACAACGGCCGCGTAATGGACGACACGCGCATTCGCGAAACCCTGCCCAGCATCGAATACGCGCTGCGCCACGGTGCGCGCCTCATCCTCGCGTCTCACCTGGGCCGTCCCAAAGGCAAGCCGAATCCAAAGCTGAGCCTCAAACCCGTCGCCGAGCGTCTGCGCATGCTGCTCGACAAAGAACTGTCGCGCGGCGAAAACGTTGGCTTCTGCCCCGAGTGCGTTGGGCCCGAGGCCGAAGAAGTGGCCCTCAAACTCGAGAAAGGCCAGGCCCTGCTGCTCGAAAACCTCCGCTTCCATGCCGAGGAAGAAAAGAACGACGAAGCTTTTTCGAAGCAACTTGCCAAGCTCGCCGATTTTTACGTCAACGACGCCTTCGGCACTGCTCACCGTGCCCACGCGTCTACCGTCGGAATCACCCGGTTCGTGCAGAAATCCGCCGCCGGTTTGCTCATGGAAAAAGAGCTGCAATATCTGGGTCGTGTTCTGCAGAACCCCGAGCGCCCTTTCGTCGCCATCCTCGGCGGCGCCAAAGTCAGCGACAAAATCGGGGTCATCCAGAACCTGCTCAGCAAAGTCGACGTCCTCATCATCGGCGGCGGCATGGCTTACACCTTCCTCAAGGCGCAAGGCGAATCCGTCGGCAAGAGTCTGGTCGAAGAAGACAAGATCGAACTCGCACGCGACCTTTTGCAGCAGGCCAAGACTCATAAGCTCAAGTTCCTGTTGCCCACCGATCACGTCATCGCGGATCGCGTCGAAACCGGCGCCTTGACCAAAATCGTCGGCCACGGCGAACCCATCCCCGCCAACATGATGGCCCTCGATATCGGTCCCGAAACCATCGAGGCCTTTTCCGAGGAAGTCGCCCGCGCCCGCACCATCGTCTGGAATGGACCGATGGGCGTTTTCGAATTGCCTGCCTTTGCCAAAGGCACCTTCAAGATCGCCCAGGCCGTGGCCGAAAATCCTGGGGCCGTTTCGATCGTAGGCGGTGGAGATTCGGTAGCCGCCATCAAAGCCGCCGGTGTGGCCGACAAGATCACCCATATTTCAACCGGCGGCGGCGCCTCGCTGGAATTTCTGGAAGGCAAGAAGTTGCCCGGGGTCGAAGCGCTCACGGACAAGAAGTAATTCTAGACCGTAGCGCCGGAGTCCTCGCCGGCTGTGGCGTCCGGCGTCTCGCCCGCCAATCGCGCTTTTCGCTGTATATGGAGGTGCCCAAATGCACTGGAAGATGGGGCTCATAGCACTTCTGCTTGGCGCTTTCTCCGCGGCGCAAGCCCAGCAACCTCGACCCAACCAATGGAAAGACTTCGATTTTCTCCTTGGTGAGTGGACATGGTCCGGTGGAGGCCAGCCCGGCCAAGCCAAGGGCACGTCTACCTTCGAACCCGACCTGAACGGCACGGTACTACTTCGCAAGGTCCACCTTGATTATCCGGCGAGCAAAGAACGCCCAGCTTTCTCCCATGACGATCTCTTGTACGTGTATCGCGATCCTGGTGACGGCTCTCTGCGGGCCATCTTCTTCGACGGCGAAAACCACGTCATTCGCTATGCAATCACCGTCGCCCCGGACGCCGACTCTATTCAGTTCTTGAGCGATGCCGCGCCCTCCGGCACCCGGGCACGTATGACCTACACTAAAACTGGGGTGGATTCTGTAACTGAAAAGTTCGAACTCGCCCCACCGGGCAAGCCGGACCAGTTCGCAACTTATGTCGAATTCGTAGCCAAGAAAATCGGCAAATAGTGAAGCTGAGGTTGCCAGACCAGCTATGAGTGATTTCGCAGCCCGACTCACTTTCGCCAACGGCAAGACCATCGAACTCCATGGCCCCGCCGATATTACCAAGGAGACGACGGAAGCCATAGTCAATGCCGCTAACTCTTCCCTGCTCGGTGGCGGAGGCGTGGACGGAGCGATTCACCGCGCGGGCGGACCCTCGATCCTTCAGGAGTGCAAACGCATCGTGGCCAGCATCGGCACGCTCCCAGCCGGTAAAGCCGTCATCACCACCGGTGGACGATTGCCCGCAAAGTACGTAATTCACACCGTCGGGCCCGTATATAGAGGAGGCCAGCAGCACGAGGCCGAAACGTTAGCCAGTTGCTACCGCGAATCCATCCGCATGGCCGACGACCACGGAATGAAATCCCTGGCCTTCCCCTCCATATCAACCGGAGCTTTCGGCTATCCTGTTCCCGAGGCCGCCGAAATTGCCGTTCGCACCGTTGTCGAAACTCTGCCGCCCTGTGCCCAGGTCGAGCATGTCCGTTTCGTGCTCTTCGACGTGGCCACCTGCAAAGCCTACGTCCGGGCCGCCGAAAAAATATCCCAGCAACCACTCCCAACTTCCGCTATCTTCGAGAAAGGTGCTTCATGAGAAAGAAAATGCTCGCCGCCAACTGGAAGATGTACAAAACGCCCGACCAGGCCCGCGACTTCTTCCGCGATTTCCTGCCTCTGGTCCACGGCCCCGATAACAAGGAAGGCCGCGACGAAATCGTCGTCTGCCCGAATTACCTCGCGCTTGATGCCGCCGTCCATGCCGCCAAGGGCTCGAACGTCGCCATCGGCGCGCAAAATCTCCACTGGGAAAAGGAAGGCGCCTTCACCGGCGAGATCTCCGCCAGCATGTTGCTGGCAGTCGGCGTCACCCACGTCATCATCGGACACTCCGAACGCCGCCAGTATTTCGGCGAGACCGATGACACCGTAAACCTCAAGCTCAAGTCCGCCATCGAAGCCGGACTCATCCCCATCGTCTGCGTGGGAGAAGTCCTCGAAGAACGCGAAGCCGGGCTCACCGACGACGTCCTGCGCCGCCAGTCGCTCCGCGCCTTCCATAAAGTCTCGGCCAAGAAAGCCGTCAATCTGGTGGTCGCCTACGAGCCGGTCTGGGCCATCGGCACCGGAAAAACCGCAACCCCGCAAATGGCCTCCGACGCGCACGCCATCATTCGAGCCCAAGCCGCCGAATCCTTCGGCCAGGAATTCGCCGACAAACTCCGCATCCTCTACGGTGGCTCCGTCAAACCGGAGAACGCCCACACCCTGATGTCCGAAGCGGAAATCGACGGCGCCCTGGTCGGAGGAGCGTCGCTCGATCCCAAATCATTCGCGTCGATCGTGAAGTATTAGGCGGGATATGCTTTGCAGTCGTGCTGTAAATGACGCCTGTTTGAGTCGCCTTTGGGCGCTGTTGTGAAGAACCCGAATTCTCCAATATTTCGCACAACCGCTGAACAAATCCGAGCTTGCGCAAGCCGATTCGAAGCTGCAACCGGCGAACCGGGAACCTGTTCCTCAGTCATGTCTCTGGTCATATAACCAACGTACTGGTGATGGAGATCACACATCGCTGTGGGAAAGCACGCACTTCCAGGCAGCGGCGAGGCCAGGCCTCAAACATATTGTTCGCTACCGCACAAAACAATGCTATTATTTCGTTGGACTTACACAGTTTCCCTCAGATTTGGGCCCGTGTATCAAGAGTGGCGAGCGACTTGCCAAAGAAGTTGTGAGCGGAGGCAATAAATGGCCACATACGCCGTAAACAATACCCCGAAACTTACCCCAGCCGACAAAACCTTTTGCGATCTACCTCCAGCCGTAGCCGAGGCCCTGGAGCAAGAAGCCCTCACGACCAGCTATCCCACGGGAGCGGTTTTATTCGCCGAAGGGCAGGCTCCGCGCGGAGTTTTCATTGTCCGTCGAGGCCGGGTGAAGCTTTCCATTTGTGGCAGCGACGGCCGCACGCTCATTCTGCGCATTGTCGACTCCGGTTGCCCACTGGGAGTCGCCGCTGTAGTTTCCGGACGCCAGTACGAAGCCACGGCTGAGACCCAGGAACCGTGCGACGTCAGCTTCCTGCGACAAAGCGATTTGCTTCGCCTCATGCGCCTTCACGGCGAGATTGCCCTCTGGGTGACCCAGCACATCAGCGACGATTACGCCTCGACTTGCCGCGAAATCCGTGACCTGATCCTTTCCGACTCCGCCAGCGAAAAGCTGGCTCGACTGCTCGTGGGATGGCTCGATCAGAACACCAAATCCAAATTCCCCAGCCAAGTGAAAATGGCTTTGACTCATGAAGAGATCGGGCAGATGATCGGCTCTTCGCGCGAGACCGTCAGCCGGCTCCTCGCCGGCTTCAAGAAACAGCATCTCATCCAGCAGAGCGGCTCGACGCTAGTGATCCCCGACCGCGTTGCCTTGGAATCCCTGATCACCGCCTGAAATTATTGCGAAGCAAGATAAGCCGCTCGTCGGGGCCGGTCATCCTCCTACCGGCCCCGTTTCCTTGATCATTGAGCGCCGGGAATTTGTCTTCACCACAATCTTGAGCGAAGCGAAGGACATCTGCGCTTAGCGCGTGCCCCGTCCTATCGCGAAGCGAAACTGGGTGGACTCTGGGTGCCGGCAACTTGCGCAACTGTTGTGGGGGAAACGGCAGGTGAATCAACTTTAGCCACAGGGTCGGAGGACCTCAAGATTACGAGCGTAACGCCCCGAGAAGTGGAGTCGGCATTCGACGGCGCCGTTTAGCGCCCGAACTCCAAATGGATTTTGCATCGGTAAGCCGCAAGGCAAGAAAAAGCGGGAGCTGAATCCAGGGCCCAGATTGTCGGCCACGAGTGGCATAATTGCCAGTATGCGTTAAAATGTTGCTGTCTGAAAATCAGTGCAGCCATTCCACTACGGCCAAACCATCTCACACTGCCGCGTCATTGAAAAACTCGGCGGTGGGATGGGTGTGGTCGATGCGCAACCGGGCGGTCAGTACGATCCTGAGTTCAACTCAGAATCGATTCTCAATTATAGAAGGAACGAAACGATGAAAA
>JBEKIB010000009.1:0-99173 GCA_050011975.1 Terriglobales bacterium
GCACTCCCGGGCTCAGCTTTACTGGAAACTCCGCTGGAAGCTTCACCAGGAAATTCCGCCGCCCGCGTGCTCAGCGTAATCGTGCCTCCATGCGGCATCGCATCGCGCGCGTTCAACACCAGGTTCATCAGGATCTGCCGCAGTTGCGCCGGATCGGCCCGCACCCGTTCGGAGCCCGAGTCGAGCCCCGAGTCCAGCAATAGGACCAGCTCAATCTGCTCGCCAATCAATCGCCGCAGCAGATTTTCGGTGGAAGCCACAATCTCGTTGATCAGGATGGGCCGTGGCTCCGCCGCTTGCTTGCGCGCGATCGCCAACAGTTGATGCGTCAGCGCCGCCCCTTGCTCGCCCGCTAGGCGGACTTCTTCAACGTGCTGGCACAAGTCCCTCAGCTTCAAGCCACCGCTCTCCAATCCACCCGTCTCCAATCGTCCGCTCTCCAGACCATCACTCTGCAGACCAGCGTCCTCCAAACCAGCGCTCAACAGGTCGCAGTACAGCAGAATGCCGGTCAGCAGGTTATTGAAGTCGTGTGCGACTCCTCCCGCCAGCCGTCCGATGACTTCCATCTTCTCGGCTTCGCGCATATGTTCATCCACCCGCTTGCGCTCGGTCGCGTCCACCAGCATCGCGATCAGGAAGGCGGGTTCGCGTCGCGCGTCGCGCCCCAGCGACACCGTCAGATGTCCCCAGAGCTCGGAACCGTCTTTGCGCCGGTAGCGTTTTTCGCTTTCGATCGAGCCGCGCTCGCCCCGCATCAGCTCGCCCAGCGATCGTTCGCCGGGCAAAAAATTGCCGGGATAAATTTCGCGGCCAATTTCCCTCTGAACTTGCGGACGAACTGCCGGATCAATTTCCGGAAAGAAATCGCCAGCCTGCGCGCCGGCCAGTTCCTCCGCGCTGTAGCCCAGCATTCGGCTGAGCGCGGGATTCGCTTCCAGGATCCGCCCATCGAGCCCGCAAATCCCGATGCCAATCGCGGCCCCTTCAAACATTGCCTGGAAGCGCAGTTCGCGGTCGTAATCGTGGGCCGCCGGAAATTGGGTCAAGACGTTCATGCCGACACCAAACTCCTCAAAAATTCAGGCCGCCGCCCGACCATCGCTACCTCTGCCTGCGGTCCGGAGAAACCGCAAGAAAATGCTGGGCAGCGCTGCACATTGCGGACCATTGCGATTCCAAGTTGGGAAAAGCCAGTGCAACTTTTCCGCGAATGAACCGCGCTAGCCTGATTAGGGAAGAGTGTAGTGCGAAACCCATCGCCGATAAGTGCCAGCCGTCACACCAAATTTGTGATGATTCCGGCGATGATTCGTGAGGAATAATGATGCAGAAGAAATAAGACCAGCGATGCCGGCCCCAGCGCCGGAATGCCAATACGGGCAAGCCCACCCGCCCCAGTCCGGACCAAGCGGAGAATGCCGCCGCGAAACTTGTGCACAAAAGTAGCCCTACGAAAGTACCGCGAGGCAGACCTGCAATTTGCATGAGCGCGATCTCGTACGGAGCCAGCCGCTTCCTCGCGTACGAGTACACAGACGTGTAGGAAAAACTGGAGGTTCTGTTCCCTACCGAACAAGGAAGTCGAGCCGGTACCCCCACTCCTCGAAGCAATCGCCAGCAACGGCGAACTCTCGTTTACGCGAACCGGCAACAGCTTGATCGCGCCGCTACCCCTAGTCGGCCTGCGAGATAGAATCTTCGTTCAACGTAGACGCTGAAATTCGACGGAATTACTGCTTTGGTTCCTTTTTAACCAGCCACGTCTGTTTTCGGCAGTTATCGCAGGCGCGATGAAATCGTCCCGCCTTTGCGGGACGATTCAGGCCTGACACGACTATGCCATGACGACGGTTTTACTCTTATCGAGGGGCACCCTCGGGGATAAGTCTGTATCGGCAGGGCCCCCCGCCAGTTTACTCTCGGCTGCATGGCGACTTGGCAACGCTGCACCGTGCTTGGGGAATGCTTCCAAGGTAAAGTAAAACGTTGCTCCTTGCCGCCCCAAGCTTTCGGCCCAGATATGTCCCCCGTGCCGGAAAACAATGCGCTGCACAGATGCCAGTCCGATTCCGGTTCCTGGAAATTCGCTTTCCGCGTGGAGACGTTGGAAGGCGCCAAAAAGCCTATCGGCATATTTCATATCGAATCCGGCACCGTTGTCGCGTACAAAATAGACTGCCCCTTTGTTGGTTTGAGGTGCGACTCCAAACTCAATGCGGGCAGAATCACGATGGCTGGTGAACTTCCAGGCATTCCCTAACAAGTTTTCCATGACGACGCGCAGCAGGGTGGCATCGCCGGCAGCGGTGACGTCTTCGCCGACGACAAATTCCACATGGCGGCCGGGATCGCTTTGTTTCAGTTCGGTCGCGATTACATGCGCCATGGAAGTTAGGTCAGTTGAATTCCACTGGAGTTTGCCGGTTGAGAAGGAAGCCAGCTTCAGAAGAGCTTGGATTAGACCGGTCATGTGCAGCGTCGAAGCTTGAATATCCTGGATCAACCGCTTCCCTTGGGAGTCCATCTTGCCGGCGCAATCTTCCTCCAAGGCCTTCACCAGGCCGGCAATGCGGCGCAGGGGCGCGCGCAAATCGTGGGAAACGGAATAGTTGAAGGTTTCCAACTCCTTATTGAGATCCTCGACCTGCACAGTGCGCGCGTGTACGCGTTGTTCCAGGTCGGCGTTGAGGTTACGGATTGCCATTTCGGCTTCTCTGCGTTCGGAAATGTCGCGGATGTTACATTGGATCACTCGCTGGTTTTCAACCAGGTAAACATTGCTTATAAACTCTACGTCAACGCAGCCTCCAGATTTGGTACGGAGGGGGATATCCTCAAAACGAATATAGCTTTTCCTCTCCAGTTCCAGGAAAGCGGCCTTGGACGCCTCACTGTCTTTGAAGACCCCGACTTCCCACAGTTTCTTTCCCAAATACTCTTCTCGAGAATAGCCCACCAGGTTCAACAAGAACGGATTCACGTCGTCGATCTGCCCGGTGTCTGCATTCACAATCAATATCCCATCCTGGGCGGTTTCAAAGAGCCGCCGATAGCGAGTTTCCGAAACCTGCAGCGCCTGCTCCCACGATTGTTGTTTGCAGCGGTCTTCTACATCGTCCAACACCCGTTCGATCACGGGGACCAGCCTGACCAGTTCGTCTTTCTGAACGTAGTCTTCGGCGCCACCCTTTATGAGCGAAACACCCAGATTGAGACCAATTTCGCCGGACACGATGATGAAGGGCACGTTGGGGCACAGTTCCAGGGCCAGTTCCAGAGCCGCTGGGCCGCTGAATTGGGGCATGGAGTGGTCCGACGTGATCACATCCCACTCCTGAACTTCCAATGCGGCGCGCATGGCCGCCGCACTATCCACCACTTGATAGGCAGGTTCGTAGCCTCCAGTACGCAGAGTGCGCAGCAACAGGTCGGCGTCATTCTTGGAGTCTTCAACGATCAACAGGCGCAGAGGCCGGGGCACAGTATGGTTCGCGACTGATACTCGGTTCATTGATCTACCCCCTCCGAACAGTGTGCTGGGGTGGAGAGGGCGACGCAGTACTGTATTGCTCAGCTTTCATAACCGCTGGCTCGCGCGTGCCGCTTCGGGAAGCTGTTCCCGAATCGGAACGGGCAAGGTGCTATCGCGCACGAGAAGCGCAGCATAGGAGGAACGTGCTGTCTGCCCCGTTTGTTTCTTGCGTTTGGAGGCTTCCGTGCGTGGTGCTCGATCCTGGCGATATGATCCAGATCTGAATTCCACCTATCAAGAGTTCGCGGTGCACTATGGGATGAGAGTCCTGCCCGCGCGTCCGTACAAGCCGCGAGACAAGGCTAAAGTAGAAAGCGGAGTGCAAGTCGTCCAACGCTGGATCGTGGCGGCTCTGCATAGCGACAGTGCTTGTCGTGATCGGCCTCGCTGCCAGATGGGGGCTTTTTCGGTAGAGCCGTCTTTCCTTTACTTGTTACGTCTGGTTGCCTTCCAGTTCGCCCAATGTGCACGCTGGGCAGCCGCAATTGGTTTGCGCGCCGTCGCGGACAGCGAACGTCGTTTCTTGGGTCGCCCGAATTCCTTAGCCGCCTTTCCACCCAGATTCCCGAGACTTCTCTAGGCAGCCAACGCTGCGTTCAGCCGCCCATTTCCCTGTGCGCGCGCTGTCTTTCCTTCGCTAGTGGCCGGATTACCCCAGCCACGTTTGTCATGGTCCCCTTGAGCGGGCATCGTAGCAGTCCATCTGAGGGACTCGCCGTCCCAATTGCCACACACCCACACGACCGATTTCACCGAGTCTAAGGGGATGCCATGCCGCTTCGTTGCAATGAATACTGCCCGATCCACAAATCGATTTCCTGCTGCGGTCGGGAACCCATGCTCAAACCCAGGACGATACGACTCGGGGTGCAGCGGATCGAGGATCCGCACCACCGGAAGAGGATATCGAGAACTCAGGTCTCCAGCGGAAATGCGGAAACTGGTGAACCGGAGAATTGTCGAGCAGGACAGGAAATGCTCCATCTGCCATGAAGAGTTCACGGATTACAACGATGTCGTGCCAGACCACAAGGATCCCAAAGGAATGGGAGGGGCGTGGAGAGACGATCACCCAGACATATCCAAGCAGCACATTGTTGGTGCAACGGGGTGAAAGGATCGATCAGGGTCGACGACTGACGGCCGATCATCCGACTTCAGGTCGCGATTTCTTCTCAACTCATTTTGACATCAACTACTTACCCGAAAACCAAGCCCGCACGGAGGCACTTTGGGAATCCAGCGAGAATGGCGGTCGTGCTGCATATGACGGCGAAAGAAGGGTTACGTTTGTGGCACGGTTCTGCTGGTCAAGGCGGGAAGTGTGTTTTCAAGAGGGGGAGCGGGTCGAAATCCGAACCCTACTCTGTCGAGGTGTCGAGGGCCAGATTTTGTCAGTGAGCGATATGGGGATTTTTCAATAACATCACCTAAATAAAAAGAAGCCCCTGGGTAGTGGGCTGTTTTACAGCCCACTACCAGCTCCTGCCTTTCATTGACTTGCCGATTCCGGCGACGCAACATCCCGAGCCATGGTTGACCAGACCATTTCGCATCCATCTGCGAGGAGGTGCTCAGTCCCCCGTGTCGGCAAGTTCAGGAGAGCTATGAACTCTAGATGCGTTCGCACTCAAGCCGCGATATCTATTTTTGTTTGCATTTTTCGGCAACTGCTGCGTGGTCTCAGGAGATAACCGGTTTCGGACGGGACCAAACACACAGACTAAGATCAGTATCAGGAACTGTGCGGCGTGTGGGGATTGTAGTGGTACATGCATTTCATTCTATCGTCGCGGGGAGAAAGTTTCCGTCTTCGCTCGTCATTGGCTCGTCAGTGGCCAGCGGCTCTCGCGGCGGCTAATTTCTGCAAACGGAGATCCAGGCTCTTTTGACGATTGACGCGGACGAGCACCGTCTCCACGGCGGCGGCCAGGCGGTCGGAACTCTTGTCGAGTTCCAAAGTGGACTTCTCGAAATAGGCGGCCGCGCCTTCTTGGAGGAGTCTCTCCTCGTTCCTCTGCGACAGGCTGGTCAGCACGATGACCGGAATGCGACTGGTGGCGGGATTTGTTTTGAGGGCTTTGAGGACATCCGGACCACTGATCTTGGGAAGCATCAGGTCGAGCAGGATGATGTCGGGCAGTTGGTCATTGGCGACCTGCAAGGCTTCCTCACCGTCGGAGGCGGTGATGACCTGGAAGCCGGTTTTGCACAAGGCGCGCTCATTGGCCATCCGGAGAAGTTTGCTGTCATCGACCACGAGCACTTTGGCATTCAACACAGACACAAGCGGATCTCCTGTAGGTTTCATCGGCAGGGGTGGGGGGAAACTTGAGGGGGCGGGGATGCAGGGTGGGCAGCCCCTAAAGGGTGTCTGGTTTTGGGAAGTTATGGTGTCGCTAAAGCGGCCCCGGAGCAATACTAGGCCACATCACGCCGCGTAAGCGGGGTGCTGCGGCAGAGGAAAACTAGACCGCCGGCCTCTGGCGGCGAGGACAGAATAGTCTTGGAAAAACTCGCCAGATACTTCTGCAATTGCTGGTCGCACTCGATGATGCGTTGCTGATAGGTGTCGTACATCTCGACCTCCTGCTGAGTACAAACAGCAATTCCGGTCGCCAGTTGCCTTCCAGACTCTTGGCCACCTCTTCGTGGCTGGCTTGAATCCGCGGATGACTGAACCGAGCTAACTTCACCGGATCGCGTTCTCCAGCCAGAATCGCCCGCACGATCATCTGTCCCGTCAGCCCACTCACATCGCTGATGACGTTCGCCAGCTGTACGTTCATCTGGGTCAGTGCTTTCTGCATGCGTTGTAGGCATATCGCTGCATCTCAGCTCCGTCTCTTGTCCCGCACACCCAATCCCAGGCCGATATCGAAGGCAATGCGCCAGGCTAAAGTATTCGCTCGGCGTGGCCGATTGCTGCTGTGAGAAGGGATGTCGACTCGCAGTCGTGTGCGCGGGCAGTCCGGCAATTGCGGGCATTCACCATGGGATCATCCGGCGAAAATCAAAGCAGTGCCCAATCCATCTCAGAGCGGCTGAGAGCGGCCACGAACGAGCTGCAAGTATTGGAGCAACTGGTCATCTCGAGCGACTCCTCTCCCCGCGTCCTGGGCGAATTCCGCGGCGCGGTCGACAGTATCCGCCAAACCGCATGGGCCGTCCAATAATGGACTGAGCTGCAGCGGCAACATCGCGACCCGTACACCGTACTGGATGTGCTGTCGGAGGAGCGGGTTCGTCGCGCCACTCAAATCGCAAACGACTTGACCATGGACCTGGAGTCACTGGAACTGGGCTTTGCCACCAAGGGACTGGCGAATCTCTTTCGCGCCATCGAAGGTCTATACGAGCGCCTGATGCCACTGTTCAGGAAAAATTCCGTCTAGCAGGCCGGCAATCTGCCAGCTGCCAAATTGTATGTACGAAATGTTTCATATGGAACATTTTCTACATGCCTAATTGGACGTGTACAGATGTACGTATTGATAAGAGAACACTCAACCTGGAGCTGCGAGTGGTTGCTGCAAGTCTTTGATAACGCTCGGGGTCATGTTTGGCTAATCGCCACTGGCGGGTATTTGTCGCGGCGAGGATTTCAGTAAGCACGAAAGGGGGTGATGTGACCAACGGCGCCTAGGAACATGACTCTCTCTCTCGCTTTAAAGTTTTCCGTAGCTATGGAAGTTGACGCCACAAGCAAATCGAGAGTTGCAGTCCTGCTCGAAGAGATTGATTTAATCCAGTTCTCCAACATTACGTATTGGCGACAGAGGGTTCCTAGTCACGCAGCCAAGGCCGGATATTATCGCAGGCAAGATCGACTAGAAGAACTTCGCGGCAAACTCGCTGACTTACAAACCGCACAAGGGAGTGACGGACTAAGCGGAAGCCGTCGCTGAGCAGCTTACCTTACGTCATCGTAGCCTACCGAGAAGCCGCACTAGCATCGGGCGTAGGGGCCGCAGCATTTGCGCGGGCATATCGAGAGCTGTTTGACGACAGCGAAGAAGGCCCTCGGCTGGCGTATTTTGACCAGCCCTTGATCGAAGCTCTTTAGCATAATCTGTCAGAGTTGCTGGGAACAGATTGCGATTCAGTGAGTTGCGTTTCTGGGTTTTGATCCGTCGCAGCCGGCCGATTGCACTGGAACACGGAGCCGCCTCAGAGGGCCGGTGTGGGTTGAGGAATTCGGGGCAGAGCGAACCGCAACCGCACATTAGTAAGGAGGGAGATCCATACGTGCGAACATTGCTGGAGCAGGGTGCGCCCACATTCTGGGACCGTTTGGAGCCGACAGCGATTTACGACGGTGGGGACTGAAGTTGGCGGAGCGAGGTGGGAAGAATGGAAACAAACGAGCGGTGATCGCAGTGGGGCGAAAACTGGCGGTGCTGCTGCGTCGGCTGTGGGTCAGTGGAGAATTACGAACCGCTGCGCAACCGCCCGCAAGTCGGGTTGGCGACAGCCGCGTGAACAATGCCCGCCCGGGATCGAGGGCCGCTTATGACGGTCGTTCACCCCAGCCCCACCCCGCCTGCAGGCTGGCGCGAATCACTCCCAGCAACTCCTCGTTATCAGCCGGCTTCTGGAAGAAAGCGACCGCCCCCGCTTCCAAAGTACGTTTTTCATTGGACTCCGGATCGCGAGCCGTAAGAACAATCACCGGGATGTCCGAAAGTGCCGGATACTGCTGCAGATTTTTCAGCACCGCAAATCCGTCGCCCGCCGGCAGCCCCAGATCCAGAATGATCAGGTGCGGACGTTCCTTCTGAGCCATGGCAATGGCTGAATAACCGTCGCAAACATTCACGGTATCGAAGTTGTTGGCCCGCAGACGCAGACTCAGAGCCTGTCTGAGATCGGGATCATCATCCACGACCATAATCTTCGCTCGATTCATGGGCTGCCCCTCGCCGTAATTCTCACTCCGCATTTTGGTTCTCCTTTTCGGTGAAGTTTTGTTTGCTCCAGAGACCCTGCTGAATAGCTTCGGTGACATAATCGGCGACGCCCCAGACTTGTTGTTCCAACGTCCTCGCGTCGGCAGTCGGCGGGCCAGGGATCGGCTCGGCCGCCACGCGCAAAGTGCCGCTGGCTTTCAACTGAGGCAGCGCGCCCACTTGGTCGCGGATGCGGTCCATCATGATGCCGACCCTCTCCATGTCGGTGGAGGCGACCACGAAGAACGTTTCCACCGCGCCGCTCGTTCCCATGGGCGGAAGAACCAGATCCTTGTCCACGAAGATGCACCGGCGCAGACGCTCCAGACACCGCTGGCAGGTTTCTTTCCAGCTTCCGCGCAATGCCTTGGACCGCGGGGTCAGCTCCACCCGCACCAGCACCATGGCACCCCGCAACCGTCCCCGGTGAGTGATCACCGGAGAAAGAAGCTTCGCCAGGGAATAGAACGGCAAGGTGAATGAGAACGTGCTGCCGCTTCCAGGTTGGCTTGCCACCCACATCCTCCCGCCGTGGAGAGTGATAATTCCTTTGGCAATGTAGAGCCCCAGACCGAGGCCGGTCCGATTACCGTCCACCGCATCGGGGTCCTGGTAGAGGCGTTCAAAAACCTGCGGAAGCGACTCTGGAGGAATGCCACGCCCGCTGTCGCTGACCGCGAGATAGACGGCGGACGGGTCTGTCTCCACCCTCGAGGCTTTCACGATCACCGATCCATCCTGTGGCGTGAACTTGATTCCGTTGTCGATAAGGTTGATGAGGACTTCGAGCGTGCGGTCCGGATCCGCATAGACGAGGGGGATGGTCTGGTCCAACCCAACTTCGAGGCCAACGTGTTTTTCGGCCGCGGCGGGCCGCATCATCGCGACTGCCTGCTGGATCAGCTCACCGATATCGATGCAGCGCGGTTCGATGCGCAGCTTGCCGCTTTCGGCGCGCGTGGCTTCGAGCAGGTCGCGGATCATGGCGTGCAACTGATTCACACTCTTGAGGACCGTTCTCAGATAGTCGGTTTGGTCCGGCGCCATGGGACCAACCAACCCGTCCAAAAGCAGCGTGACGTACTGGTGAATGCAGGTCAGCGGCGTACGCAATTCCTGCGAAACGTGCGATAGAAACTGGTTCTTGAATTCAATTTGCTGCTTGCGGGTGATTTCCAGAGACCGCAGCAGCGCCTGCCTTTCCACCGCATAACGCAGGGCTCGCTCCAGTTGTTTGCTGGTGATATCGCCTTTCACCAGGTAGTCCTGAACGCCCATGTGCACGGCTTTGAGCGCCAGCGCCTCATCGTCCTGGCCCGAAAGGATCACCACCGGCACGTTCGGAGCCTTCTGCATGATCCGGCGAAAGGTTTCTGCCCCGTGGCTGTCGGGAAGGTTCAGGTCAAGCAGTACCAGCGAGGGGGTTGTCCTCAATCAGTAAAACGTGCGCAGGTTCGTGTTCCATTATTTTTATTTTTCCTTTCGTGGCAGGCTCGCGAAGCCAAACCAGAATTCTTCAATCGATTGCACCGCCCAAAAATAATCATCCAGATTTCCAGGCTTGCTGACATAGCAGTTGGCGCCCAGTTCGTAACTGCGCGCTATATCCAACATCGATTGCGAGGTACTGAACACCACCACCGGAATGGTCCGCAAATCCGTGTCGGCTTTGGCCTCCACCAACACCGCTCGGCCGTCTTTCTTGGGTAAATTCAGATCGAGGATCACCAGGTCGGGACGAACCGTGTCCCGCGCAAGACCGACGTTGGCCGGGTTGTCATCCACGAGAAGGACCTGTGGCAACTGTTTCATCGCCCGGGCTCCCCCTTCTCATCGTGACGACCGGCAGGCAAAGTGAACTTGAAAACGCAACCCCAGCTATCCTCAGATTTCACCCACACCCTTCCACCGAAATGTCCGGTAAACGTTCTCGGATCGCCAGGGCAATGCTGTTGCGCCGCACACATCCCTACATAATCCCTAACATGGACATTATCTATCGGCACCACCCGTACGGGCTTGAGACTCCGCATGGACGTACTTGGGAAAAGGCTGGAACAACGCTTATGGAAGGAATGAACTTACGACTGGCTTGGCGAAGTCGTCATCACGCTGATCGGTCGAGGAGCACACGCGGGTTCCTGCTTCGCCGCTGAGGAGGAGGCTCGAGATCGGCTGCGTTGCGGCGAGGGGCGGCTGCTTTCTTAAAGTTGGCACGAGAACTAGCCGATAGAAAGATTGGGGGAAGTGCATTCGCGGGACTTTGTCATCATGGAAACTGGTTTGACCTGCACTACTAATCCCGCAACCTGTCGATACCGAAGTAGCGCGCCTGGGCTGGAGGTTGGAAATCGAGTTGCTCTGCGGCTGACGCTACCGGGTACCCCGGTCACCGCCAAAATAAGCGGGGAGGTTTGCTGGTGTGATAATGCGGGATCGGCGGGGATGGAATTCGTTCAGGTTCCCGCCTTGGTAAAGGAACAATTGGCATCCTGGCTTGCTGATCGGCTGGAGGAATATCTGGAGGAAGAGACTGTTGTGAAATGCTGACTACCATCCCCTTTGACGATCTTCGACACCGTGCCTGGAGTAGCTCAGTTGTGCGCGGAGTTCGTCCAAACGACGGGGCACCAACCGGCCATGAATATTGTCTGGTTCTTGGCCCGTTCCCCCGTACCTTGCCGCCCTGCCTTGCCAGTTCCAGCGCCCGCAACATGAGTTTCCGCCCGACAGACAACCCAGGAGTGAGGCGGCTGTCTCAGTGCGTAACGGCGGCGTTGCCCCGCGGTATCCGGGTGGTGTTTGTGCCGAGTGGCTTTTGCATCGTAAGAAACGCGAGTAATCAATGGGATATGCCTAACGTGAGCTGTCCTGCCGAACACAAACTGCGTCACAACCACATAGTCTTGCCATGGCAGATTCAGTTTTCAAGTGGAGGAACTCGTGAGAACACCGCGCCTCTTTATCCTTATCCTTATCGCGATGACGTGTCTGGTTGCTTACGCAATCTATCGGCAAATCCCTCAGACGGGTACCGCACGAGGCCTTCTGCACCCCGCCTCGTTTCACATCGCCGACCGACCGCAGGCCGCCCAGAGGGACCCGGCCCAGCTGTTCCGTGAAAGCTCGCCGTCTCAGCTTGCAGTTCTTCTGACAAAGTCCGACCAAAGCGCGGAGGCGCCGGTACGATGTCTGCAAACAATGGGGATTCCGTTTTTTGTGACTCGCGATCTTCACACCGCCTTGCGTCACAAGTTGCTTCTGTTGTATCCAGAGGTCGATGGAACCACCTTCGATGCGGCTCAGGCCAAAGCAATTACCGATTTCGTGTCGCACGGCGGCGTTGTTTTCGCACAGGATGTCTTCTGGGGCGGTTTCAAACCCCTGTTTGGTTTCGACGATGTCATTGCTCTCCGCACGCGACACAAGATCATCTTCAATACGAAGAATCCCGATGCAACAGATCCCGTGTTCCACTATCTGAACCGTGCTGCAGAAAAAGAAGTCCCGCTTGGTTCTCCTGAGATCAAGGAAGTCATCTGGACGAATGGCTACAAGACCACAGCGGGAGCGCAAGCCTTGGGAAAGTTCGAGGATGGTTCTGCGGCAGTTGTCAGGCACGACTTTGGGCGGGGCCATGCGTACCTCATCGGCGTTGCGCTGAATGACGTGGTGCGGCGGAATCAGCAGAATCGCGATTACGAAGCCCAGCGAATCTACGTAAATGGCTTCGAACCCGGAACAGACGTCTGGCTTCTCATATTGCGCGCATGGTACGAAAAGTACTCGGACACTGGCATTCGCCTGGGCACGATTCCACAGGGCAAGAGGTCGGTCTTGATGCTGTCGCATGACGTCGATTGGGAATATTCGTTCCAGCCGATGCTCGCTTTTGCCGACTTCGAAAAAAGCGCAGGTACTTCCAGCACGTTTTTTGTGCAGACCAAGTACCTGGATGATGCGACCAGTCGGGCTTTTTTCTTCGGGCAGTCGCTGGTTGTATTACGCGAATTGGCCCCGGGAAGCGACATCGAGAGCCACACCGTGATCCATTCGAAACTGTTCAACAAGGTTCCGTTGGGGACCGGACAGGAGCAATATTCGAACTATCGCGCTCGCGCCACACGGGATAATCCGGCGCAAGATGCAACCGCACTCGGAGAAGTCTGCGTGAGCAAAAGTCTGCTGGATGGTGAACTGCAGGGACATCACACGGTCTTTTTCCGTGCGGGCCATTTGCGGGTGCCCCCTTTTCTCCCCGAGGCGCTTGTGCGCTGCGGCTACGAGTTCGATTCGTCGTTTACCGCCGGAGATGTTCTCACCAATTTTCCCTATGAATTGGACTTTGATTTGGGGATGACCGAGCCCTCAACGATATTCGAATTTCCCGTCACTTTTGAGGACGAGCAACTCCCCCCGCTCCTCGACCGCATTCCCGCAATGTTGGACACGATCGAAGCCAATGCGGAGAACGGAGCACCGTCCGTTCTGCTGATTCATAGCAACAACTCGAAAGAAAAGCTGGAGGCAGAGCGCGGCATTCTTTCCCGACTTCCTAAGGATATTTTGGTCGAGAACATGATCGACTACGCCCGTTTCTGGAAGGCACGCAGCCAATTGCGGTGGTTTCCGCAGCCGGTTACCGATGGAGAACAGATTGAAATCGATTCGGAGCTTCCCATCGCCGGACTCACTCTGGTTTCTCTCCGCCGCATCCAAAATGCCTCTGGGATGCCGGGGATTCGGTGGACCGATCATGCATTGATTCTCCCGGATCTCGTGGGAAAATCGCGAGTGCTCGTGCATATCAACTACCTACGAGATTCGGGGCTTCCGGCTTCATCGCCTCGATAGTGTCTTCCAACCGTCCCGACTTCGACCAACTTCAGAAGATTACGCAGCCAGTTGGTTACGTCAGTCACCTGTTCGAGTAGGCCATTTCTTCCGATATCTAAAGTGCTGCTTAATCCCGGGGCGAGTATCGCTGGCAGATCGCTCCTTGGATTCGGCCGCCAAGTTCCTAGCGCGTGGTTCAACACATTGTTGATGCGGAGGCTGGCCGAGAGGAACGTCTTGAGTCTGCTTGGCAGATTGTTTTTCGACTACTGGAAGCCCGCCATTACCTTCATGGGGGTGGCCTGGCTACTGCTGTTTTCCACGTGCACGTTCGCGGAGGACGACTGGCAGGAGCAGGTGCGTACTGAAGTGGACCAGCGCCAGATTCCCGCGGCGCTGGCCGTCGTGGATCACCGTCTAGCAGAGGTGCCGGGTGATATGGAGGCCCACACCTGGCGAGGACGGATGCTGGCATGGACTGGTCATTGGCAAGAAGCTGAAACCGAGTACCATATCGTGCTCGACAAGTTTCCAAACGATGTGGACGTGCTCATCGGCCTCGCAGATGTTCTTCTCTGGCAGCAGAAATATTCCGAAGCGCTGGAAATTCTAGAAGATGCTCGAAGTGCCACTCCGAAGGACCCGGAAATTCTCGTTCGACGTGCCAGAGTGCTTTCTCTGCTGCAGCGTATCTCCGAGGCCAGAGCCCAGTTTCAAGCTGTCCTGACCTATGACCCCGTAAACCGCGCTGCGATAAACGGCTTGGCAGATCTCACAGGCGTCTCCAGGTACGAGCTTCGAATCGGTGAGGAGGCAGATTTCTTCAACTACACCGAAAATGCGCAAGTCGAAGTTGTGACTCTGACGGCGCACTGGAATAAGACGTGGACCACTGCGGTCGGCATCAGTCCGTACCACCTTTTTGGCGAGAACGCAGTGAAGATCTGGGCTGACGCTGCATATCGCTTTCACCAAAACAATTGGGTGCGCGTTTTGGGCGCAGGGGCGAATCGACAGGATGTCGTACCCGAAAGCGAGGTGCTGCTCGAGTATGGGCACGGCTTCCGATTCTCCCATCCATGGTTCCACGGTTTGGAAAGTTCTTATCAGGAACACTCTCTTTGGTATCAGGGGGCCCAGGTCCTCACACTAAATACGACTCAAATCCTTTACCTACCCAAAGAGTGGACGTGGACGCTATCCGTCACGGGGGCCCGTACCCGGTTTAACGGGGCCGGATCGGATTGGGTTCCTTCTGGTTCGACAAAGCTCGGATTCCCACTGTTTCGAAGACTCTCAGGCAATGTGCTGTTTGCAGTGGGCGCTGAGAATTTCGCCCAGGTGGACCAAATAGGACGCTTGTCGGCCCGCACTTGTGGTGGCGGCCTGCGCTATCGCTTTGCCGAAAGTCAGGACGTGACCGGTTTTGTGGCTCAGCAAGACCGCGAATACGGCCAGAAACAGACCAGCCTTGGATTTAGCTATGGGATCCGATTCTAACTGGCTTCGGGATCTGGGCCTTGCCTGGCTGGTGGCCAGGGCAATCCTGTTTTCGCTGCTGGGAATTTTGCTCCTGGTGGGCTTTATCGTGTTTCGCCGCTGGTACCGGGGACGCTATTTCAACCGGTTAAACCGGCGCACTGTGGTTCTTCGCGAACAATGGCCGGACATTCTGTCGGGAAAGATTCCGGGGTCGGCTTGGCGGTTGAACGTTCTCGATTGCCAGATTGTGGAAGACATACTGCTGGACAGCATCGAAGTTTCCGATAAAGATCAGCTACCAACATTTCTTGCCTGCCTGCGTAATAGCGGATTGTTGGACCTGCGGATCCGCGAGGCGCGTTCCTCGGAGGGTTGGAAGAGACGCTTAGTGCTGCTCGCACTGGGCCGGACCCGCGCACCGGAGGCCGTACCAGCACTGGTTGAGGCACTGGAGTCTTCTTCGGAAGAGACCCGTGCGGCGGCCGTTCGGGGACTCGGCCGAATTTCGTCACGCCGAGCCGCGCTACCCCTCCTGGATTTCTTCGTCGCTGAGGAACTACATGTTCCCGAACATACTTTGAAGAATGCTCTGTTGAGTTGCTGCCGCGAAGCGCCAGAAGTTCTTGTCCCTTACCTGAATCATGCGAGCGGGCAGGCGCGGGAACTGATTGCGCGCGTTCTGGGAGAGCTCGCCAGTCCCAGTCTTGGCGAGGAGTTGCTGATCTTGGCAGCGGATCCTCTTCCTGAAGTTCGCGCATCGGCGGCCCGTGCCCTCGCGAAAGCCCAGCCGGAAATCTCCTTTCCCGTGCTTTCGACGTTGGCTTTGGATACGGAGTGGTTCGTTCGTCTTCGCGCGGTGATCGCTCTGAGTTCCCTCGATCACCCCGGAAAAAGTTACGTGCTGCTGCGCGCGTTGTGTGACTTGAATCGCCACGTAAGGCAGAGGGCCGCATGGACTCTGGCCCGCATGCACCAAGGAAAGGAAGAAATCCTGGAGAAGGTCGTGGCCATGCAGGACAACTACGCTTTGCAGGCCTTCTTGTCGGAACTGGAACGTTGCGGTTCTTTGGACGCGGCCTTGGATGGGTTGGGAAATATTGTCGATCGGATTTCCGGAGCCGCTGATGTTGAGAACGTAGCCGCGGCCGTACGAGAACACTTCGCTGCGCGCGGCAAGGTTGCGGCCGCGGCGGCTGGAGAACAGTGATGCTGCACTTTCTCAAAATCTCGAATGATAGCTTGTTCTTGTATTACTTGTTATCGAACCTGATCAACCTGGCGTTGCTCGTCGTGGCCATCTACAAGAACACGCTCCATCGGCATCGGCTGGCGAGTCTTCGTCATGAGGGTCTTAGATCGTCCCCCTTTACTCCACCGATCAGTCTGCTGGTGCCGGCCCGCAATGAGGAGATATGCATCGTAGCCAATGTGACTTCGTTGCTCCGGTTGGACTACCCGCAACTAGAAGTAATTGTTGTCAACGACGGTTCGCGCGACCAAACCCTGGAAAGGCTGCGTGAACACTTCGGTCTCCATCGCGCCTCCATCCTCTATGTTGCTGAGATTGCAACCGCACCAGTAATCGGGATTTACCGGAGCTTGGCGCATCCCGGTCTGCTGGTGCTGGATAAGCAATCCGCAGGGTGCAAGGCCGATGCTATTAACGCTGGAATTAACGCGGCCAGCAGCCCATACGTTTGTGTCGTGGATGCCGATTCGATTTTGGAAAAGGATTCTTTGTCCCGCATCATGGCTGGCATCATTTCCGATCCGGAACGTGTGGTCGCGGTCGGAGGGATTGTTCGAATATTGAATGGATCAAGAGTTCAGGGAGCCGAACTGATGGAAGTCCGTCTGCCCCGAACTCATATCGAAAAGCTGCAGGTAATCGAGTACTTGCGCGCGTTCCTTGTGGGCCGGGAAGCGTGGGCAGCCTTCAATTTGCTGCCCATTATTTCAGGCGCTTTTGGCATCTTCCGCCGGGACCTCCTGCTCAAGATCGAGGGCTTTCGGGCGGATGCGGTCGGCGAAGACTTCGACCTGATCGTTCGCCTCCACCGTTATCTTCATGAGCACGATATCGACTACCACATCAACTTTATTCCCGATCCGACCTGTTGGACGGAAGCGCCATCGGACTACACATCGTTGGCTCGGCAAAGGGCACGTTGGCATAAAGGCCTGCTGGATACGCTGTGGTCCACTCGCGACATGCTTTTCCGGAAACGATACGGACGCATCGGTTGGGTTATCCTGCCCTATATGTGGCTGTTCGAGTGCATTTCACCGGTGCTTGAACTGTTCGGTTACGCCACGATCCTGCTTGCGCTTGTCTTCGGTTGTCTGAGTCAGCATTTCTTCCTGCAGTTCCTCTTGTTCGGATATGCATTTGCTACGTTGATATCGGTCGGTTCCGTGCTGCTTGAGGAGATGAACTACCGCCGCTACGGTAGCTGGCGAGAGGTCGCATGGTTACTAATTTACTGTCTCTTTGAGCACTTTCCGTACCGCCAAATGACAATGTTCTGGCGATTGCGAGGAGTTTGGGAGTATCTACGCGGCGACTTGAGCTGGCACCACATAAAAAGAACCGGGGCATCGGCCAGCGTCCTGCGCTGAGGCCGCCCACAACGGCAGAGTTACAACGAAAGACCGCTGAAAGGTCCATCTGGCACTCAGCACGTATCGTGGCCATGCGAACTACCATGGCCTGCCTGCAATACTATGTAACAAAACACCATAGTAAGGTAGGTCTTGTTGCATATTGCTGTTGACCATTAATAAGCCGCATTGCTACTAAATTCATCAAAACCCCCTTACTTAGGGGGTTTGGTCACTGCAAATAGCATGGCGACCACAACCCGATCTTTATCGCCGCAGGAGAGCCGGATCGTGCCGGCGCTCACCGAACGGACGCGGCGGGAAACGACGCGAGCGGAGATTGTCGAACTGCTCGGCGCCACCAAGGCTGCAGCCCATGTGATCGAGCCTCTGCGCCGCAAAGGCTGGCTCGAACGGGCGACCCCGGGAGAGTATCTTCTTATACCGCCCGAACAGGGGCCGGACGCTCTGGGCGACAGCAAGCCTCCGGCTCGCCAGCCGCTGGCAACAGGAATGCATTCGCCATGGGTGAGTCGGTTGTTGAGAATGGCTTCGTCCAGCATCCCGACCGCAGTGGCAGCGACGGCGAGCTCGGCAGGTGCCACATACTCACGCCGCGCCCGAGCCATCATCTCCGCGTAAACGGATTCCGCATCTGCGGATTTGCTCCAATTATCAAAAAATCATGGCGAGCGGTGACATGGCCAACGGATGTCGCTAATGCTGAGTTACAAGCAGCCGCAGCATCCTCAAAGGTGCTGAACAAATAGAACCAGTAAGCTAAGGCTATGTCTAACGTACAGACATGTAGATCACACGCATCACCGGCGGCTGAAGCGCAGAGCCCATTGGAGACTACAGCGCGCGAGAAAAGAGTCGAGATCGAGTTCCACTGCACGCTCGCTAGCCTCTACGGCCCCGGTATATCTGCCGGCAGCAGAGTAGGTCATGCCAAGCATGGCGTTGGCGTCGCCGGAAAGAGGGTCGGATTCCACTCCCTTCATCTGAGCCTTTGCACCGCTCCCGACTCCGCTGTTCCGAGCCTTTATCAGCCTTAAGCTTAATGGGGTACCCTCCTCGGCCTCTACGACCCGTATGGACGTGCCCGAATTACCTTTATTTCGGACGCTCCCCTCATTCGTAGTGGTTGGTCTTGCACTTTCCACTCTGGCACACTCGATGCCGTTTTGACCAGGGGCGTCCATTCCATTGCTTACCATCGAACGACGTTACTAGGGCGGACACGTATGGCTGCCGGGCCGGTTGGGACACCCGTTGGCAGGTAGTTTAGCGAGCCTTCTGGACGATTCGATTTAGGTTTCAGGCAGATATGCCGATAACTTGAAATGGAGGCCTCTTTTCCAACCAAAGCTGCGGCTGCTCCGTGTTGGTATTGAATCGATCCAATGAGCCCTGTCGGAAGCCCAAAACGACATCTTTTCGCTTTGACCGGCGCAATTCTGCTGGGCCTGGCAACTAGCCTGATTCTGTTCTTCGCGATCAGAACCGTGGCGCACGGGACCAGTTGGACGGCCCTGGTCACCGGATTGCTGCTGACAGCCCTCTGGACGGGGTATCTGCGGCATGGTCTGGACCGGCATTTTCTTGGCGTCAAGGAAGACATTACCGAGCGCAAGCGGGTAGAAGAGGAACTGTACCGGTCACACCAGATGCTTCAGACCATCCTGGACACCATTCCTCAACGCGTTTTTTGGAAGGACCGGAACTGCATCTACCTGGGCTGCAATCGGATTCTTGCGACCGATGCAGGTTTGAACAATCCGGCGGAGATCGTCGGCAAAAGCGATTTTGACCTCGCCTGGAGTGAGACGGCTGAAGTTTATCGCGCCGATGACAAGCTGGTCATGGAACAAGGGTCGGCAAAGCTCGGCTTTGAAGAAATACAGGACCGGCCCGACGGAAGACGGGTGTGGCTCCGGACCAGCAAATTGCCCCTGTGGGACCGGGAGGGCAACGTGACCGGCGTCATCGGAACCTACGAAGACATCACCGAGCGCAAGGTCGCCGACGACCGGGTTCAATACTTGGCCTACTACGATGCTCTTACGGGACTGCCCAATCGGACTCTTCTGCAGGATCGATTATCAAAGGCGCTCGCCAGTGCTCGTCGGCGAAAGGACAAAGTTGCGCTTCTGCTCCTCGACCTCGACAGGTTCAAAGACATAAATGACTCCCTCGGGCACTCAGTCGGCGACCTTGTCCTGCAAGAAGTTGCAGAGCGGCTTAAGAAATGGGCACGGGAACAGGACACGGTGGCTCGGGTCGGGGGAGATGAATTTGTCATCGTGTTGACGGCTGCGAAAGACGGAGCCGACGCAGCGGTTGCCGCTGAGCGGCTCATGCATGCAATGAGTGCCGGATTCGTTGTTCAAGGTCGCTCTCTTAGCATTAGTTGCAGCGTCGGCATGAGTGTTTTCCCCGAACACGGTGCGGACTGCGAAACCCTGATCAAGAATGCGGATGCGGCCATGTATTGCGCCAAAGAGAATGGAGGTCACAACTTTCGGTTCTTCACCGACGACATGAACGCTCAGACTGTTGAGCGATTGACCTTGGAGAGCGGCCTGCGACTGGCACTCGAAAAGAAGGAATTCTTTCTCGTGTATCAACCGCAGATGAATATTGCGACCGGAAAGATCATCGGACTGGAAGCACTACTGCGCTGGCAACACCCGAAACTGGGCCTCGTGCCACCCGATAGGTTCATACGAATTGCTGAGAATTGCGGTTTGATCGTGCCAATCGGCGAATGGGTGCTCAGGGCTGCCTGCTCTCAAGCCCGGAAATGGCAAGACGAAGGGCTTCCCGCAATGTCCGTAGCAGTCAATGTATCGGCACTCCAGTTTCGTCAAGAGGACTTCTGCGAACTCATCAGGAGGGTGCTCCACGAGACGGGCCTCGGCCCGCAATACCTCGAATTGGAGTTGACGGAAAGCCTCTTGTTGGCTAATGCAGGCGTGACACTATCAGTGATTCAGGAATTAAAGGCCATGGGGTTGGCGCTCGCGATTGACGACTTTGGGACTGGCTATTCCAGCTTCAGCTACCTGAGACAGTTTCGGATCAGCAAGCTCAAAATCGACCGCTTATTTATCCGGGATGTCGCCGTGAATCCCGATGATGCGGCGATCACAACTGCAATCATCAGCATGGCAAAAAGCTTGAATCTCAAGGTGATTGCCGAAGGGGTCGAAAACGAAGCGCAAATGTCATTCCTCCGGGCACACCAGTGCGATGAGATTCAAGGCTACTACTTCAGCAAGCCTTTGGCGGTGGACAAAGTTGCCGACAAACTGCGAGGCGACAATCCCGAACCGCACGCCCGAGCACAAGCCAGCGGGAAACCATCGTGACAGAGGACGACCTTTATAAGGAGTGTATTTCATTATGGCAATGGCCCTCGCGCTTTTGGTGTCCGCTGATCCAGTTACAATTCAGCAGTGCAGCCGCGCTTTACAAGAATTTTCTATTTCGCACGATGTCTGTCAGGAATCGGCAAGCGCGGTTCATCTCTTGAACCGCCGAAAATTTGATGCTGTTATCATCGATCTCCAGATAGGAGAACAGGCCGGACTTATTTTGGACGAGGTGCATCTCTCCTCATCGAACCGAACAGCGGTGACATTTGCCATCAGCGGCAGTGCTGCGGAGGGCACAGCCTTCCGGAAGCGGTCGGGGTTTGTCTTTGAGAGGCCTCTTTCTCCGCAGTCAATCCGCAGCACACTGAAGCCTGCTTACGGACTGATTTTAAGAGAACGACGGCGCTACTTTCGATGTGCCTCCTCTGTTCCAGTAATCGTTCTAAGAACAAACATGCCCGAAGTTCGCTGCCATAGCGTGAATATCAGCGAAGGCGGTATGGCCTTGAGTACCTTCGTTCCACTTAACACTGGTGAATGCGTGCAGGTTCAGTTCACGTTACCGAGTCAAAGGGTACCCTTCGTCGTGGAATCGAAAATCTGCTGGCTGAAATCGAGCCTTCTCGGTGTTCGCTTTGTGTCTCTTTCGCGGGAACGCAAGTCTGAGCTACAGGGCTGGCTATCACGAAAGCTGGAGGAGTCGCTTCCTGAATCCGTTGCTTGTCAATTCCGGAAGGCGGAAGGCCTCTCCATAAAGGCGGGAAACCCCTCCATATATGAGGAAAGCCCCCGTCTCGTGAATCAGAAGATATTGTTCGTGGACGATGAACCAGCAGCGTTGAACTGCTATAGGCAACTGCTGGAGAGCGAATACGACATTGCAACCGCTGGCAGCGGTGAAGAGGGCTTAGTATCGCTCCGCAATCACGGTCCCTTTGCAGTCGTTATTTCCGACATGCAGATGGCCGGCATGGATGGAGTGCAATTCCTGAAGCGTGTGCGCCAAGTCTCCCCAAGCACAATTAGGCTTTTGCTCACGGGCAGCCTCGATCTCAACGACGCAGTAAGTGCGGTCAACGAGGGATGTGTATTCCGCTTGCTTATTAAGCCTTGCGAGGAGTCTCTCCTGACGGAAGCGATCACCACGGCGCTGGATTGCTACCGCGAACGGAAAGAAGAGCGAGTACGGATAGAGCTGCCCATACGTTTATGCCGGACCACCCAAGGTCTGAAGCTTCAGTTGGCCTACACCGTCGATATCTCCAACTCAGGAGCGCGGATTGCTGGGCTCGAAGAACCACTCGAACCCGGAGAGATTGTCAAGGTGGAATGCGGTAACCGGGAGGCACCTTTCCGGGTGGTATGGTCTGGTGCGCAGGGTACTGCTGGGGCGGGTCAGGCTGGCCTTGAGTGTCTGGCAGCGGATGCAGACCTCTGGAAAGTGGACTTGCAGCAATTGGACAG
Organism: Terriglobales bacterium; assembly: GCA_050011975.1. Lineage (GTDB taxonomy): Bacteria > Acidobacteriota > Terriglobia > Terriglobales > Acidobacteriaceae > Acidiflorens. Next base: position 22,248 of record JBEKIB010000009.1, read on the forward strand.
CAAACCTCTGATGCATGCTCGCGCAGTACAGAGTGGGCTTCTACCGCAGGAGAAGCCGCCGCTAGAGACCCTCGATTACGCCGGAGACTGCATGCAGGCACGCACGATAGGAGGAGACTACTACGATTTTCTCGATATGGGTCCGGGCGAAGTCGGGTTCGTCTTGGCGGATGTTGCAGGAAAAGGCATCGCGGCTGCACTGCTTATGGCAAGTTTGCAAGGAAGCCTCTACAGTCAGTACAGCAGCCAGCACAGCACTGGCTCCAAAGATATTCCCCAACTACTCGCCTCGGTGAATCGCCACTTCTACAGGCACACGGCGAAAGACCGTTATGCTACTTTGTTTTTCGGGCGGTATAGCGATGCCACACGAACTCTGCATTATGTCAATTGCGGACACAACCCTCCCATACTGCTCCGCAAGGGAGGTGCGGTTGAAAGGCTCAGTGCGACCGCCACAGTACTGGGCCTGTTCTCGGATTGGGAGTGTTCCGTGGCCGAAACTCGGTTGGAAACCGGAGATGTCTTGAGTCTCTACACCGATGGGATCACAGAGACAACTGGTCATAATGGAGAAGAATTCGGCGAAGCACGTCTTTTGGAAACGCTGCGCAAGAACCGGGACCTTGAAGCTTCGTACATATTGCGAAACGTGGAGAACGCTGCGAAGCAATTCAGGTTGGGCGAGCAAGAAGACGATCTGACGTTGGTGATCGCTCGTGCCCGATGACCTGACCGATCTTTTGTACCAAGGGGAATGTTAGTGTTACGCTCCGGTGGATGGCCCAGTCTTTTTTGCACCAAGCCTAGAGTTAGTCTCCGGCTGGTTTAGTTTACAGTCCGTTCGCGACTAGCGGCGAACTGACTCGCGAACTCGGTGGGTGTCCTCTCCCCGAGAGAACGGTGAGGACGACTCCCATTGTACAACCGAGGTACGAAACACCCATAAAACTGCTGTTCGAGAGATAGCCTACCGCTGGCATCCATGGCAGGGACAACGAGTGCTGGTTCGGAATCCGAGCACTCTCCGGCTTGCCATCGATCGCGGCGACATCTCCGCCGCTCATCCTTTCGCGGATGGACCATGGGTAATTAGCAGGGATGCACCGGAAGGTGAACCAGCTCAGGCGCTGAAGCGACGTGTAGCGCGAAAAACACGCCGACCTGCAGTACTTGATTCCCGACAGTGCAAAAGCCTGTTCTCAACTACATAGCGAAATGGGGCAGTATGAAATGAAACCAAGTTGTATTCCTGCCGCCAAGCCTCGATGAGTTGCTGTTCTTCGGTCAAAGCTCCGAATCAGTTGCATTCAGGCTCTGGCCGGCTTCGATGGCGAGGCGTTCCCGGGTATAGACATCGACCATCGTCAGGCACCGGAACCGCCTGCCATCCTGTAACTCATCCGCTACGAAGTCTAGGCTCCATGCTTGGTTCGGAGGTTTCTTCAGCGCCAGTCCCTCTTCTTGGTACAGCCCGTACACCAGATACTCCCCCACCGGCCAGCCCTCGCGGTTCAGCAGCACCCGGATCTTGCGGTATCCGTATCGCACCCTGCTCTGTGCGATCTCCCGAATCCGTAGCCTCAGTTCGGTCCAGGGTTGCCGATGGCGCTACTTTCGTAACTCTTGCTACGTTCCTTCGCCCACTAGGATTCCCTGGAGTTTGCCGGGAGAATAGTTGTAACTCATGAATCCGCAAGCATTCCAAGAGGTGAGCCAGAACAGCCCGGAGGCGATACCGACGCAGATGCGCCGGATCGAAGGCCGGGAATGGTGGCTGTGGGGTTTCGCGGTTGCGGTAACCCTGGCATTAACCCTGGGGATCATCTCGTTCACTTTTCCCTGGTTTAATCGGGAGACCGATGTTGGGTACTGGTTTGACCTCAGGGAATGGGTACGCGGACTGGCGGCTCTGGTATTGCTGTTCGACGTTTACGCGATTTATCAGCACCTGCAACTCCACCGCATTCGGCGCCAACTGGCGGAGCGCGATCAGCTTTTTCAACTGATCAGCGAAAATGCCGCCGACATGATCGCGCTGGTCGGCAGCGATGGCCGGCGGCTGTACAACAGTCCGGCATATCAAAAAGTGCTGGGGTATTCTGCGGAGGACTTGAAGATCACTTCGTCGTTCGAGCAGATTCATCCTGACGACCGTCCGCGAGTATTGGAAGCCGCAGAAAAAGCCCGCCTCACCGGCCGTGGAGAAAGGATGGAATACCGGGTACGCCACAAAGACGGGTCGTGGCGCACTCTGGAATCGACGGCGAGCCCGATTCGAAACGCAAAAGGACAGACCGACAAACTGGTCATCGTGAACCGTGACATCACGGAGCGGAAGCGGGCCGAGGAAATGCTGGCCCACAATGCGTTTCACGACGGACTCACGAACCTGCCCAACCGCGCTCTGTTCCTGGACCGGTTGCAACACACGCTGACCCTCTCGAAACGGCACCCTAACTACAAGTTCGCCGTGCTGCTCATCGATATCGACGAGTTCAGAATCGTCAATGACAGCATGGGACATTCCGCCGGAGACGAACTGCTGATTCAAATCGCGCGCAGATTGCTGGACTCGGTGCGGCGAGCCGACACGGTTTCCCGTCCGCGCACGAGCGGCGTGCCGGAGCGGCCTGCCAATGACGACACCCTGGCCAGACTCGGCGGGGATGAATTCAGCATTCTTCTGGACGACGTTCGAGACCCGGTTGAAGCGGTACGGGTTGCGGAACGATTGCAAGCGGAGCTGGCGGCTCCCTTTTTAGTCGACCAACAGGAGATCGTAATTTCAGCGAGCATCGGAATCGCCGCCAGCACCAGCCCTCACAGCCAGGCGGAGGACCTGCTGCGGGACGCGGACATCGCCATGTATCGTGCCAAGCGGGCGGGAAAGGCGCGCTGTGAAGTATCTGACCCGGCCATGCACGCGAATGCGGTGAAGCGGCTGCAGCTGGAGACGGACCTGCGCAAGGCCTTCGATCAGGCAGAATTTCGCGTGTACTACCAACCCATTGTGTGGTTGCAGACGGGCAGGATCGCGGGCTTCGAGGCGCTGACGCGGTGGCAACGTCCGGAGGGCATCCTGGCACCGATGGAGTTCATCGCGGTGGCGGAGGAGACGGGGCTTATCATCCCCATGAATCGGCAACTGCTGCGCGAAGCCTGCCAGCATCTGCGATCCTGGCAGTCGGAATTTCCTTCCAGCCCGCCGCTAACCATGAGCGTGAACCTCAGTTCCCGGGAGTTTGCTCAGCCTGACCTGGCCAGCGAGATCCGCAAATCCCTTGAGGAGACCGGAGTTGATCCCGGCTGCTTGCAACTGGAAATCATAGAAACGATCGCCATGGGGGATGAGGAAAAATCGGGTGGTGTGCTGGCGCATTTGAAGGCACTCGGGGTGCGCTTGAGCATCGATGATTTTGGGACCGGGTATTCGTCACTCAGCCGCCTGCGGCGGATTCCAGTGGACACCTTGAAAATCGACCGGGCCTTCATTTCGAACATGGACCGCGACCCGGAAAGCCGCGAGATCGTGCGGATCATTATTATGCTCGCCCATAATCTCGGTTTGAAGGTGGTCGCGGAAGGAACGGAAACGGAAGAGCAGGTGAATTTGCTCAAGCAGCTTAATTGCGAGATGGCCCAGGGATATTTTTTCTCCCGGCCTGCCGACGACCAGGCTATGTTGAAATTGTTGGCAAGTAATCACAGCGCTCGTGCCGCGTCCGCCAGTCGTTAGAACTAGAAACAGGCGGTCATCTAATCCAGCCCGGAAGGACGATTTTTCAGTGCGATCACTTCCGCAACCATATACGCGGCGTCACATAGTGCGTACCGCTGAAGGTCGAGAGAAAGTTATACAGGGCCAGTTTGTTGGCTACGTTGATGGCAGTGAGCGTAAGACTCCATTTGTAATGATCGCCTTTGAACAGGTTGAAGATCAGGTTTGTGACGCTGTTAATCTTGCCAGCATCTGGTACGGCCAGCGATAGCCGTTGAAATGATTATTCCAAAAACTCGCGCAGCGCAGGATCGAGGTACGGTGTTCTCTGAGTCAGAACGAGACTTATTTCGTGCGCGAGTTCCGTCAACTTCGCAGGATCTTGCTCCTTAGAGGTCAGGGCTGCTAACTCCTTCCAACGTTCAAAATGTTTCGACACGTAATCCTCACTTCTTCCGCCACAAATTTCATGACTTTTTCGGAGTCGGATTCAACGGCGACTTGCTGACACAGTTGGTACCAGCATCCGGTAGCTTGTTCTTGCACAGGGTACCTTGGAGTAGAACCTTAAGCATGGACCTCGGAGACAAAGAAAGTCTGTGCAATGTAGATCACATCTGTCCGGTGGAAAACCAGATGGGATGAGAAGGCCAGTCTCCGACGGGATGCTGTACGCTCCCAAGTTATCGACGCGCTCGAAGCGCAAGAGATAAAGGAGATCGGCAATGAAGAAGGTTAGCACCGCGGCAGTGAAGCAGAACAGGAATTTTTCCGAGCAGAAGCTGACGATCGGTTTCGATCTGGGCGATCGTTCGAGTTGGTATTGCGTGCTGGACGAAGCGGGCAGCGTGCTGTTGGAGCAACGAGTGAGCACGACTCCGAAGGCGATGAGGGAAGTGTTTGGGGGAATGCCGCGCAGTCGCATTGCGCTGGAGACGGGCATGCACTCGCCCTGGGTGAGTCGTGTGTTGAGCGCGGTGGGGCACGAAGTGATCGTGGCGCATGCCCGCAACGTGCGTTTGATCGGAGAGAGTCGGAAGAAAGACGATCGGATGGATGCGCAGACCCTGGCACGATTGGCGAGGATCGATCCGCAGTTGTTGTGTCCGGTGAAGCATCGCAGCGCGAGGGCGCAAGCGGATCTGACGGTGATCCGGGCGCGAGCCGGACTGGTGCGCGCACGAACGGCACTGGTCAACACGGCCCGCGGACTGGCTAAGTCCTACGGAGAGCGGCTGCGCGGGTGCAATGTACGCAATATGAATCCGGAGAAAGCCGAAGGGCTAAGTCTGGAACTGCAACGCGCACTGGAACCGTTGCTGGCAGGAATCGAGTCGTTGAGTGAACGCATCGGCGAATGCAACGAACGGATCGAAAAGCTGGCGCAGGAGAGTTATCCGCAGGTGGCGCGGCTGAAGCAGGTGAAAGGCGTGGGCACGCTGATCGCGCTCACCTACCTGCTGACCCTGGAAGACGCGCATCGTTTTCGCAAAAGCCGCGACGTGGGCTGCTATCTGGGACTACAACCGGGACGGCGCAACTCGGGACAGAGCGAACCGCAGATGCATATCAGCAAAGAGGGCGATCCGTACCTGCGAACGCTGCTGGTGCAGGGAGCGCATCACATTCTGGGTCCGTTTGGAGCGGACAGTGATCTGCGGCGCTGGGGCCTGAAACTGGCCGAGCGCGGCGGCAAGAATGGGAAGAAACGAGCCGTGATCGCCACGGCGCGAAAGTTAGCCGTGCTGCTGCATCGCTTGTGGGTGAGCGGAGAAATCTACGAACCGTTGCGCCACAACCATCCGAGAACGATGCCGGCCGCCGCATAAAGTCAAAAAACGCTCTTCGAAAGGAAAAGCAAAAGCCCAAACGCCGAGTTCCGGTGACTGCGTCAATCGCCTGGCGCAGCTTCCGTCCTAAGATGGAAACAGAGGTCGAAAATCAGGTGGCAGCACCGGCTGAAAGGAGAACACCCAACTGGCACCGAGCGCACAAAAATCGCTCTATCAAAGAGTGCGGATGGAAGGGTGGCGACAGAGGGCCACTCGGCGGGAGAGAGAAAACCTTGTCCCACGAAAAAACAAAAGAACCACTTGACTCCGACCGGCCTTCTCATGGAAGGCAATTTGACTCCTTGACCACGATGAGAGCAATGGGGATCTCGTCAACCAATCGATTGATACACGAACGAAAGTAACTGCGATAAGGCTCAGACTGCAAACAGGACCTGCCGATTAAGAAGATTGTTGAAGGCTTTGACTTTTAACATTGGGGGTCCGACTATGGTCCAACAAGTGTGCGTTGCTGTCTTTTCAATGACTCTGTGTCGTTCCCGGCGGCGTCAAGTCGTTGAAATGTAACACGATTATTCACTTGACACAAATCGGATGAAAAATGGCATTGTGGGGGTACGTGACAGGACTAAAGCTTGCGGGGACAGCTGCCGATCATTATTAAGTGACAGACAGCGAAGCTATGAGGGAATCGCGCATTGCAGCGTTGCATGAAGAGATGGACGCCATTTATTCCGCCAATGGTCTGTATTGGCAACAAGAGAGAAGCGATGATGCAGCCAAGCTTGAATACTACCGCCGACAGGATCGACTGGAAGAAGTCCTCCACGATCTCGCTAAACTGAAAAGAGCATCACTGCGAGAGTCGGGTCGCAGGTACCCACTAAGCTTCACCGAAGCGGTTGCTGGGTTAGCGCAAGTGAAGATGCTGGAGCCGGCAGCAAAAAGCCCAGCGCCAAACCCGCGAACGGCAAATAGTAGAATCCGCGCCCGTCTCTGCGACGAAAGGAGGGCTTATGGCCGAGGAAATGTCCGAAAACCTGATCTTCCAGGCGGAAGTGTAGAACAACGCTTCGAAACGGGAGTGTTGCCCCATCATGATTAGCACGCGATGCGGCGACTGCAGATCCAGTTGGTCATCGGTCTTGGTCGGCACGAAGCGCATCGGCCGCCCGACCGCCTCCGCGATGGCCTCTGCGTCGATGCAGCCACTTTTGTTGGTCTTCACGTACAGCTTCTCATCAGTCGCACCTCATGACCTTGCTCTTACAGCGCTCGACCAAGAAAATGGGCCGCTCCGCAAGCTTCCATACCAGTTAATTTGACTGGCAGGTTCGCCGTGAAAAGCAGCACTTGTTTTCGCGAGAGCTTCTTGCGCACCACAACCTCGCCGCGCAGGTTAAGCCAACCAGAGGAAAGACTCTCTTGCCCTGATCAATGTCAATCGTGTGTAGGTCCATGGAACGTCCTCCGTTCACCCCCGATACCCCGGCTGCTGGTCGGTTAAGGCGACGGATCATCCCATTAACTGTCGCTTTATTCTGGAATCTATAAAAGCGCCTCCCTCGGCGACTCCGTGGTGGGTGTTGCTCGGGAATCGGGGCTCGCAGTTGACTCAGGACATTACCTCCCAAAGTGACCATGGTAACTGAGGAGTATCTCGTCGTTTGCCGATGTCACTAATAGACGGCAATGTTAGTCAACTGGCACATTCGATCGGCACTCCCTGTTCTATCCACACTACGCCGTTACCCTGCACTCTAATAAAGTGAACCGGAGCAGGCAACTTGACAAGTCTATTCAGAGCATTATCAATGGCACTTTTGCTGACTAGTTTGTGCCCTGCTGCCGACGTGCAAAACCATCTTGTTGGCGTTCATCGTTCCACTGTTCACTTTTCGTTTCCGGCGATAAAAGGCCGAGATATACGGGGCAGTGGCATTTGTATCAACCAGGGCTGCTCCGTCGTTGCTACGGCTTACCATATCCAAATGTTGACGGGCCGGGCACACTTGACAGTTGCCAGCGGACATACCGACAAAGTATTATCCCTTGCCAACGAACACGACACGAACAAATCGGATGTACCTGTAGAGAAATCGCACATAACCTTATCTTATAACATAGCGAATGACGTTTCATTCGTCTATACGAAGAAGCCAGTCCCTTACAAGTCGGGCATCCCGTATTCATACAAATTCTATGTTGGCCAGAAAGTAGAAGTTGCTGGCTACTACGAGCACGAGTTCGTGACAAGAGAGGCTCGCATAATCGGCACCAACGTGCTTTTAGTAATTGGACAAGCCCAACTGAGCGAGAACTTGGTTCTGGACATTCACGTTAACCCCGGAACCAGCGGCAGCGCTGTTCTTGATGAGCAGGGAAACCTGTTGGGAATGATTGTACTTACTGGCTCACTGAAATTCAGCAGCGGCGACTTAATAGCGTCCGTCGCCCTTCCCGTCAGAACTATTGCGAAAGCGCTGGTGAAATTGGACCCAGTTCTTGGTTCCGCCATCTTCAATGACATCCCAGAAGAAGAACCAAACTTAGCACAAATGACACCGGTAGTGTACCAGGAAAGCGACGCGCCCGAAGATACGTCGCCGGTAATACCGGAACTGTCAGCCATTCCCGGCGATGTGCCGAACTCGCTAGGCAAGTTGCGCGCCAAATCCGAGGCTGCTTCCAAACTAATGGTCAATTTTGTCACCAGGCAGTGCCTGGTGCAAGGGACCCAGAAGCCCCTGTGTCATGAGTTGTCTATTATTGACGATCAACAGAGCTTTCGAGGGATACACAAGAATGGTAAGCTCGGTAAGCTAACGGACTCCTTTCCTGTACAGAAGCACGGTGTCTGGGCGCAGTCCGACTGGGCGGACACGCTGGGCGAAATAGCAGAGGATGACGATCCTTGGGTATTCGAAGGCTCTGTGGACGACCGCTATCTCTTCACTCTCAGGTCCACCGCGAAGGATGGCCGCTGCTATTGGGAAGAGTATTCACAAGGAACTCCGCTTTTTGGCGGAGGGCACCCAGCTTGGAAAGGTCCAGTTGACTGCTTTGAGCAGATTCTAACAGACAAGGATTTCAACGTATTGTCCGTATTCACGGAACGGCACCCACCAGAGGACTGTCTGGCCCAGGTAGTTCAGACTGCCATCTACTATGATTGGATCAAGTTAGAGGGACTAACGTCGCCTGTCCTGTTGCCGGTTAGAGAAAGGATAACTGCCAAAGTACAGGGACAAAAGAACTTATGGTACGCCAATATGTCGTGGACTGACTACGAAGAGTTCAGGGCTGAGCATAAAGTAAAGTTTTGACGCGAGGGTGGCTGAAATCTCGCCTTCCGCGTTGACGTTTGACTTCGGCCCTGACAGGCTGCGGAAAGGGGGACGCCGTGGCTTATATATTGTCCAGGTTCCGCGATTTCGTAAGTCAGGGGAGACTGTAAGTGGATCCGCTGATGGCGAGAATATCCTTTTTCGGGCCCTACGAATACGCGCCTCGACTTATGTCGCTTGAATCGCCGAATTGTTCATACGGACTAAGTTGTAGGTCGCGGCCGCGAGGATGAAGCTTCATACGACCTCGAAGATTCCACGATGCCGACCCTTCCGCAACAGCGCGATCGTCTTCAGCCATCCGAAGCAGTCTTCTGTACGCTTCCTCCTTCTTCTGACTGATGGCTATCCAGGGTGCTGTGTCGTGCGAGCATCAATCGCATGCCCATCGGGCCGCTCTAGATTTTCGGCCACGTGCGGCGTGACCTTTAGGTTGCGGCATTAGGCCACGAATCTGCCGTGTCATATGCCTTATCGCCTCCACGGTTACTTGTTTCGTGCCCGGAGTCTGTTCCAGCATCACCGGCGCGGCATCGCGTTCGGCTGTCCCGTTGGCCTCGAACACCTCGGTGTTTCACGATCATCGCGTTGCGGTTCTCCACCAGCAGATTCTTGTTGTAACTTAGCTGGGCTTCCTTGCCCTTGCCTTTGCGTGCCATCTTCGCATCCGGATCCGTCTTCGATGCGTGCGTCTCGTTCGACCTCTTCTCTCCGTGGAAATCTACCGTCGCATTGCCAGGATCGTCCGGCCGAACGGCGTTCTTCACATCCTTTCGCTGAAAACCTTTCAAATTCGCCCATGCTTCCAGCAGCGTTCTTTCCACAGTGAAGTGTTCGCCGAGGGCAGACCCGCTCGCGTGCCTGCAGGAACACAGCTTGGAAGAAGGCTTCGGCAATGTCCCCATCGAGCAGGCGCTCGCGGCTCTTGGTGAACACATCCCAGATGGCGTCATCCAGGTTCAAGCGTTCAAGCCCACGACCAACGGAACAACAGGTTATAGTCGGGCTGTTCCGTCAACAGCCATTCGCTGCGCACCGAGGACAGCGCTTGCAGCACGCGCTCGCAACAACTTCTCCGACGCGATCGACGGTCGCCCGGTTTTGGCATACAGCTTGTGGAGCCGCGGTTGCAGTTCCCTTAATGCCCCATCGATCATGACACGAAGAAGACGCAAGGGGCGGTCGTGTAGTACTCGCTGCTCTGGGCTTTACGTAGCTGAACACATCCAACTGCTGCTCATCTTTTCCACGCATGCCTTTTTCTTATCAGGTTGTGCTGTGGAAACAAGAGAGTTTCGGGATACTCCGTCCGCTTCAAATCGAGTTTTTCCGCAACCTGCTAAATGAGGATGGCCGCCGAGAATTCACTATCAGCGCTGATGGCATTAGAGACGCGCATTCCCCTGAAGTGGAGGTGCTGTATACTGCAGCCCCCTCGTTACCCCGATGGAAGTTCATAAAGTTTCGCCAAAGCCAAAAGTCGCCCAATGTTTCGTATGGAGGTGTCTCCGTGCAAGCAGCGTCCGTCGCCGTAGAGGGTGAGGCCCAATGGCAAAATGGCTAACATTGTAGTTTTCATTCCCGGCTACACGCATGTTGCCCACAAGATATATGCCGCTATTACTTTTCTGCTTCTCGACCAAGCTCTCGGCGAATATGACGTTGAAACGCGTGTGGGGCAGGTCCACGTCGAATCAGCTTCAAAAGCTCCGGGACAGACGTACTCGTTCGAGGCCTTACCCAAGGTAGTTGACGCTCTCTTTGGATGCTGTAATCACGTTTGCACTAACCTGAGCGTTGTTGGTGCAATTTTACAACCTCCATTTCCTAATACGGCTGCGGGACCATTGACCTCGACGCACAACATGACTTCCTCGTCACCGAGTATTCATGTCACTACATCAGGGATTGCTCAATGGCAAGCTGGCGGCACGTGAATCGAATGACTTCGCTCATGACGTTTGACTCAAGGAACTGGAAGCCGTAGCTAAAAGCGTTCCTTTGGCGAACCACCGCATAAATCGTCACGGGGTCTAACGGAAGCGTAAAGTCCAACTCTACGACCTCGCCTAGGGGAACTTCCATTCTCAGCATGGCTGAGATTCCCGATTCACTGATGTCCACGGTATGGCCCTTCAGCGTACCGCACGTCCGGGAGTGGATATCGATATCGACTTCAATTTTGAACCGGGGGTGGCGACGGGCGTCGAAAGTCTTTCGTGCGGGGCCGGTCGCGGGCTGATGCTGAGCTTCCAATTTCGGTTTTCTCCGACTAGACGCGCCAGACGCACTTGCAGGACAAGACGGCGTCTGACCTGCACACGTATTCTTTATCGGTACAGAGATGGCGAAACATTAGGCGTGGGCGCACGCCATCCGACCATCAGTAGTGAGGACAACGGAGAGTAGTAGTCTGGATTGTTGAAACCAGGTACACCTGCACCCCTAACCCGAATTTCCCGACCAATCGAATCATCCACTTGCGGTTGCTGCGGAGGAACCTTTTTTTGACCGCCGGCCTAAGAGCCGATTTCCGCTTGGGTTCGCCCCGCTCGGTTGGTCTGTTCGCGGGGATAGCTACAGAGGAGAGGAAAATCTCGACGCGCTGGGGCATAAGTTTCGGTTTAAGCGGTTTAAGCCCGTCATCTAGGTGCAATCACGAAGATGCCTTGAAAATCCCCGCCCCTGAATGGACGGAACGTACACTAATCGAGAGCGTCCGTTCTCCATTTCACGCTGAGTCAAGACACATTCCGTATGTTACTCCCGCCTTCTATCGGCCACGGCCCTTACGGAGAAGATTTGCTTCTTTTGGAACTTTGATAACGTCTTTGTCACGATTGCCTCCCGCTTGCTTGCGCACGGAAGTACGCTGCGGAATCTTACGGCCCAGCGCGATGGCACGTAGCGGTTGCTCGGCGTGCTGTTATCGATCTCCCAGCGATCGTCGTCGCAGTAATGTGTGAGTGCCGGCCACGAGGGAGCGCGTGGCGGATGGCCGCCGTCGCGCCCGACTTGGGGGACAGCTTGGCCAGTAAGACTTCAAACCAGTTGTGTAAGGACTAGAGCAAGTGCCGCGCCCGTGTGTGGCAAACCTGTTGCCGCTCGTCGGGCGAGCGCCCGCGAGTCTCGCCTTCGACCGCACACAAAGCTGCGATTCGATCCAGAGCCTCGCTAGCCGCAGGGTGAAGCGCTGGCGCAACGGCGTGGAGTGTCCACCACGGCCTGGAACACAGGAGACGCCGGCCTGAGAAACAGATCGGTAGACACGAAATAACCACTTCTGCGATGTTCCCGCAGAACTGGAGTGGTAGGCCAATTAGGAACTGGCCTCCCGAATCGGAACCTCCAATCGTCACAAAGGCTGTGGTTGTGCAACACCGACAGCGCCTCGCGTATGTCATAATGTAAAAGCAATAACAATGCAAGCCAAATTCCCAAAGTATTACCAGTCTTGCGCACAACGGAGTGACGGTATCTCGCTCCTGATCGCGTGGGTGCCGAGGAACTGCACCGGATTTTGCACCGACTTCCTGCATCCGGGGCTTGCTGGCGTCTACTGGCCTTACCCGACACCGGGCGGCTAGCATTGCGCGGCGCTGAGTCGGTACCGGAGGTGTGGCTGTAATTGTGGCTGTATATTGCTAAACACCGCCAGCGTTTCAAGCACTTGGAAGTGGTTCTCTGTGCGCGCAAGACTTCTGTAAGTTATTGGTACATTGTGAGTTGCTAGAGCATGGATGACAGGGCCCTACTTGACTCTTAATCAGTTGTTCAGCCCTGGTCGTAAATCCCTGAAGGCGTTAAGGATCAGAAGTTGCAGCCCCGGGACACATAGTCTGCCCCAACTGGCTGATTATGGGGGTAGAGGGCGAGGTAGAACTCGAGCTGAATCTGGCACACAACTGGCACACCGGACAGCCCAAAACCCCAGGGAAAGTCCAGTTTTCGACTGATTCACAGTCAGTCGACCTCGGATATCTAAAATCGGAGCTCGAAGAATCCTACAAAGTAGCGTCCACTCGCGTCACACCACGTCTTTAGCGGAAGGGTTTATTCGCCCTCAACCGGCGCATTCATCCGCGCAACCCGGTTTTCCTCGAACTGGCGCATTAACTTCCTGCCCTTTCTCATCTGTTCCTCCGTAAGGGGCCGGGCGTAGAGTTCCTGGCAGACGGATTCCGCTTGTTCGATCATGGTCGGCCGGTCGAACGTCGTGATGTTGCCGGTTGCAACGACATAGATCGCCAGCCGTCGGGCCGCGCCGTCAATCTTGCCTTTCAGTTTGAGGAAGCGGCGGACGAGCCAGAGCACCGTATCGATGAGCTGCAGCCCGACCCGCTTGTCCGATGTTCCGGATTCCAGGTCGCACCCGAAGGTCAGCGCTCCCCGCACGGAGGGCAATGGGGCGCAGATGTCCGAGGTGTCCAACTGGAACCGTTTGGAATGGCTGTGCATGAACTTGATGTGCTTGATGAACTGGTTCTGCTCATCGTGAATGAACGTGACGACCCGTGCGCCGGTCTTCTCGTGGAGGTTATGCAACATATTCACGACCAGCGTGACCGCGACAACATTCGGCGTATCGAGCGGACTGAACCCGCCTTCGAGCACGCGCTTCGGGTGGGCGATAGCCCACGTCAGCGCGTCCCGCAGGAGCTGCACCGTGCGCGGATCGTACACGTTATTCTTTTCCAACGTTTTCAGGCGCTTCAGGGGAGATTCCATCATTTTGGAAAATCCCACGGCGTCATTGTCCTCGAAAACCTTCCACCACAGCGCGAGGTCTTCCTTCCTCAGAAGCTGGATTAGTTGCAGCGCGAGCGGAAGCCGCGTCGCCGGCGGCCCGTATTGCACTAGGCTCATGGCGTTGTTGGTGCCGCTGTCGAGCAGCGTGTCGGCGAACTTTGCGCCGGCGAAATGCAGCTTGTCGATCTTCGTAAAGAGGAATTGGGCGCTCGTTCCCCCAAACAGGTAACCGAGTTTGTCCCCGATCTTGTCGATGCCCGAGAGCCCGAGCGCGTTCCCGTGCAATTCCTTCTGCCCAACGATTGACAGGCATTCCGCCACCACCGGTGCGGCGACCTTCTCGAAATCGGGAGGGGTAACCAGCGTGCCGGTCCAAAATTCTGGCTGATCTTTGTCGAAAAGATGGCTCCCAGAGTTCCCGCTTTCGTCCGTGAACGCGATGCAGTCCTCGCCGAAGGTGTCCGGTGTGCGGAGAAGCGGCGTCTTCTCTGCGGTCTGCGCGCTGCCGTGGCACCTCTTGTATTTTTTACCCGACCCGCACGGACAGGGGGCATTGACTGGAAACTTCTTGCTCATGGCCGGAATTAAATATTGTCGCATTTTGCCTCTGATTGCGCCTTCCCGGCGGAGCGATACGATGAGGGAAAACCCATCGCAATTTAGATTGATGGACCTATTAACGCTAAGGGTTAATTTTGCACTTGACAGTCGTTAACCCAAAGGGTTAATTTCAATGGGTGGCAGGTCGAGCATGCAAATACTGTTTTCCTCTGGCGAGGATCCGCATGACTGGAACGATTCTAAGCGACTAGTACGCCGCCACAGCACTCATCGCGCCAAACTGATCCGACGGAGGCTCGATGATATGCGTGCGGCGCCGACGCTTGAAACTATGCGCAACCTCCCAGGTAGATGTCACGAACTGCGAGGTAATCGAGCCGGACAACTGTCTATTGACCTCGATGGGCCCTACAGGATGCTGTTTGAGGTAGGTGACAATCCGATGCCGCTGAAGCCCGACGGCGGCTTGGACTGGACCAAAGTCACGACCATCGTTGTACTCGGCGTGGAGAACACACATGAGTGAGGAAATCCTGAATCAATACATACCGGATAGTGTCTCCGCCCCTGGCGAAACGCTTGAGGAACTACTCGAAGAGCGTGGGATGTCACAGGCCGAGTTCGCAGAGAGGACTGGCAGGCCAAAGAAGACTATCAACGAAATCGTCAAAGGAAAGGCCGCAATTACACCAGAAACTGCCATTCAGTTCGAACGGGTCCTGGGGGTACGGGCGTCGTTCTGGATTGCGCGCGAGAGCAATTATCGGGAAGCGCTTGCGCGTGCTAAGGAAGTTGTGCAACTGCGTGCACAAACACATTGGCTAGATGAGGTTCCTTATCGTGCGATGGCGAAACTCGGGTGGATTGCCGAACGGCGTGATCGGACAAGCCAACTCGAGGAACTCCTACGATTCTTTGGAGTGGCGTCCGCTGACAGCTGGAAAGGATTGTGGAACACTGCTGCACCCGCCTTTCGACGATCTCCATCGTTTGAAAGCCACCCAGCTGCGGTCGCAGCATGGATTCGGCGAGGAGAACTCGAGGCGGCACGCATTGCAACCGCCGAGTACAGTGCCGACGGCTTTAAGACCGTACTCGCAACGCTGCGATCATATACGAGAAGCCTCGACCGTAACTTCGCCAACGTTATTACCAGCGAATGTGCATCGGCAGGCGCTTGCGTAGTGTTCGTGCCCGAACTTCCTGGCACTTGTCTTTGGGGGCTTACAAGGTGGGTTTCTCCGACACGGCCGCTGATACAACTTAGTCTTCGTTATAAGAAAGACGATCATCTTTGGTTTACTTTCTTTCACGAAGCCGGACACATTCTTCTCCATGGCCGTCGCGAGCTGTTTCTTGAGGATGAACTCTCTGACGAGAACAAAGACATTGAGCGGAATGTACGGGAGAAGGAAGCGGACCAGTTTGCCCGAGATTGGTTGATATCCCCAAGTCGGTATCGCGTGTTTTGTAGGCTGGGGGCGTTTTCCTGCGCTGCGGCGAATCGTTTTGCCTATGAACTTGGGATTGCTCCGGGCATCGTTGTCGGTCGTCTCCAGCATGATGGTCATTTACCCCGCACACACTGCAATGACCTAAAGAGAAACGTGGATTTCGAAGGAGTTAGCGATGAATAGTAGCACTCGGTACGTACCGGTTCTGAAGGGCCGTGACGGTGAATACGGCGCGCTTCAAACGTTGTCAGAATCGGTTTGGGGTGTCCTTACACCAGTGCTGGAGTTACCGCCGATTCCATGGGACTTTGAGGCCGATCGCCCTGCACGGAGCATTGACACACACTTAAAGAAGGTGGGACAGAAGATCGAGCGCGCATGGGGCACAGACCGTGACATTTTCGTGGATCTGATCTGGATCTCGGAAACGGAGAGGATGGCTGACAGCCAACACCCTCTTGATTTCGTCTTCAGCGCGTTGCGGTCCCGCAGCGTGAAGGCAGTTCCGGTCGTTGGCCTGATCCGCGGAGATGAGTACCTCAGTGCGTGCAGGGCGATTATCGCCCAAGACAGACGTGGTGCTTGCCTTCGTATTCAGCGCGAAGACTTTGCGGATTTCCCGGACTCGCGATCTCGGATTGAGGAGGTTATGCGTGCAATCAACGTGAGTGTAGGAGACGTCGATCTCCTCCTCGATCTGCGATCTCTAACGCAGCGGAGCATCGAAGCAGTGGGCGTGTTTGAGCTCATTCAGTCGATAGCAAGGCTAAACGATTGGCGAAGCCTGATCACGGCTGCAACGTCTTTCCCACAGAACCTGATTGGGATTCCTCCATCAGATAGTACGTACATCGATCGGAAAGAATGGCAACTCTGGATCGACACGACCGCGCTGATACATGCGACTGGACGCATCCCCACGTTCGGTGATTACGCAATTTCGCATCCCGAACCCGCTGAAGTTGATCCGCGAATCATGAGACCTTCGGCAAGCGTTCGGTATACATGTGACGGCGCATGGCTTGTTTTAAAAGCACGCAATCTGCGCGACCACGGATACGAACAATTCCATGAGGTGTGTCGTGAGTTAATACACAAACCGGAGTACGCCGGGCCAGAGTTCAGTTGGGGCGATAGGTATGTTGCCGACTGCGCCGCTGAGCGAGTCGGGACGGGAAATTTGACAACGTGGAGGAAGGTCGGAACATCACACCATCTTGCAACCGTTGTGAATGAAATCTCCCATCATTACGGTTCTTGAGCGCTTCTCGAACAGCACCACGAAGCTCGTCGAGCGGCAAAAACGCCGCCATCCTGCTGCACAGGCTTTGCCGGGTTTCATGTCGGTGAACGGTTGCACCGGCATGGGACAAGATGGAACTTGCCTCATCCCGCCATAACAGAATGGCCACACTGCCGGCGTCCACACGAGGATTCGGTCTGGTTTGCCTAATCTCACTTAGGGTTCCGTCATTCCCGATCACCTCGATACCCCACCAAAGCGGGAGCGCCAACTCTGCTTCATGAACGTGTCGTTCTGCGGTCACGAGTGTAGCTGTGTCGAACACGCGGCTATAGACGCTCGCTTGCTTAAGGAGTCTCTGAAGAGTGTCACGATCGCTCTTGATCTCAAAGCCCTTCATCAACCCGTTGATGACCGCAATATCGGCTCGAACTGAACCACGACAGAGTCCCAGTTCCTCGACAACAATTGTGCCCACTTCTCCGCCATGTCGCGCTATCAGTTCCTGCTTGAGGACACGACGAACATCAGGATCTCGCATAAGAATCACAATAGCACGACCATTTTGTCACAAGAATGACGCCGGTGGTCCAACCAGGACTTCCTTCGCTGCGCGTTTGTCGACAGCACAGTGGTTGGCCGTCGTCGGAATACTAAACGTTTTTCGAGAACGGTCATGCGGAACCTTTTATAGAGCTTTTTCCAATGCCCAGCCCTGGGTCCCGCGTTTTCCACTCACAATTCTGCCGACGGCTTCCTGTTCCGGGATTGAATACAGCAGGCCTGCTTGCCGCATTTTTAGGCCTAACCAACTCTTGGTCTCCACGCAGACAGCCAAGTATTGTTCGCTAGGCGATAAGATAGCGGCCTCAACCTGCGACTTAGCGTTTGCGATTCTCGACAGATCTTCAGCGATTCTGGTCCATAGCTCCTGTTTGTCCGCCTTCCTTCGCAAACCGTTCAACAGACTCAAGAGAGGCTCCAACCGGCATGCGCCATTGGTGGTCATGAATTCGACATGTGCATTCATGCGCGTGAGCTCACACGTCCGGAGGTCGTCGGGGTGAATCTTCTTTCCACTCCACATACACAGTTTTGCCTCGGCTGGGAGACAGTATTTTCCGGCCGCCGAGGCAACGCACTCGTCCTGCAATGCCCGAACTGCCGAAACGCTGCTTGAGACGAAGAACTGTTTTAGGGCCGGCTTGCCTGTTAGGGCAGATCTCTCAACCAGCGACGGCAAGACTTTCTTGTTCGAAACCTCACATTTCACCAACACACCTGGGACAACGACCTTTCCCGTGACGTCGCACTTCTCACTTTCTTCGGTTAACAGCGCCTGTCCTGTCTCTGCGCATTGGACAAACTCGTCGCGATAACCAGTCTTGCCACTGACGATTGATCTTTGTTGCCTATCTTTGCGATATCGTTTGCCGGATACCTGGCTCGTTTCCAGTTCATCGATGAGGGCGAGTACTCCAGTGAACTCGCAGTTTGCAAAAAATTGCGGCTCAGCGCGTTTTCCCGACAAGTCCGACGTTTTCAGAACCGATTTTAGGACCTTGTCATGCGTTACAGATGATTCCTCGAGCTCATCTTGTAAAGCGCGCTTGCCGGTAGCAGCACATTGGTCAATGAATTCCGGCAAAGCCGCTCGATCGCTAACTTCGGATCTTACAAGCAAATGCTTCAATACGGATAAGCCGCTAATCCCGCACTTCTCAAAACATTCAGCAGGAGCGATCTTCTGAGACACAGAGCAGCGATACAGTTCTGGGCACTTGCGCTTGCTTTCGGCTGGAATGACGGCGATGGTGGTTTCGTACTCGTGCTCGGATCCAAGGTCGAAAAGAGTCTTCAGCCGTAGTTGCCGTCGTACTGTGCCATCCATACCAACGAGAGTTGTGTCCAACCGAGGTGTGAAGTCGTCTTCGACCTTCTTCCTTTTTCGCGCGTCTGTGCCAGCAGAGGCCAGTTCCTGGGTCCGCCGATCAAGGTAGAAACGACAGAATTCAGCGACGCCCGGATCTTGTGTTGCCTTCTCGACGATAGAAGCACTGTTCAGTCCGACTGCTTCTGGGTTTTTTAATGGGTCGGAGATGGGACTTGCTCCAGTCAAGCCCGCTGGAATCCAGTGTTCATCGGGAGAAACTGGAACATCTACAAGTCGTTCATAACTATCATGGCCGACAGTTGCACGCACGCGCACCGTGGCGACTCCAACAAATGATCGCAGGGCTTCGCTAATCTGGATGGCATGGAAGTTGCCCCCAAAACCCTCGACCCATTCCTTCGCCATCTGCTGCGCTTTACCGGCTGGCTTTTCATCGAGGTCTAGCGCACGATGCAAACCTGCATCGACCATTCTCGTGACCAACCGGCTGAAAGCTGGTGTGCCAGGATGGTAGAGAACTGCATTTGAGGAGTGTATTTCGTCAAAACAGATCCGATCCATTTTGCCGTCATGCTCGCTAACATACACGCCATCAGATTCTGGAATTAGGCGAGTTCCGAGACTGCTCAGCGCCAACAAGACGAATTCTTGGGCGCCTATCGACCTCACTACGGCGGGCAAGTTGGGGTATGGAATCTCGTCGCCAACAGCGTCTTCCATCCTTCCGAACATCGCATCGATGTTCTTTTCCTGACTCTGGAGTTCAATCCTGGCTTCGGCAATGCTCTTTTCCGCAAGCTTCGTTGCCGCGTCGACATCCTTGCCGGCGAGCGAAGCGATGACTAGCTGGCGGATTAACTCTTCGAACGGTATACCATCCTCATTCTGCTCGTTCATACCCGCGGCCTCGAGCAAGGCCTCTATGTCCCCGATAGCGTGAGACGCGAGCTGAAGTTTCTCCATCAATCGTCCGACGATGTATTCCTCAAAGGTTCCCCGCAGAATGATGTTGCAGATGCAGACGCTTGCGTGCTCTGAGGCGAGTCGCTGAATGCGCCCTATGCGCTGTTCGACGATCATTGGGTTCCATGGCAGGTCGAAATTAACCAGAACATTCGCTGCCTGGAGGTTGACGCCCTCGGATCCTGCCTCGGTTGAAACGATTACATGTATTTCGGGGACGGTTTTCTTGAATTTTGCAATCGTACGCTGGTTTCGTTCACCCGAATCTCCGTTTATTAGGCCGCAAGTAATTCCTCGTGTCTGCAGAAAGGATTCGATGGTCGTTTGTGTCTCGCGCCGAGTCGTGAATACCACTAGTCTCCACCTCTCGGATTGCTCTGCCCGCAATTTGTCAACCAGGGCGCCAAGGCCCCGCAACTTTGCTGTGATACTGATTTTGCCAACAATCTCCTCAACTCGCACGGCCAGACTTTGAGGTACCGTTCCGTTGGCAGCCATTTTCTTGAGTTGGGCAAGTAATGCTTGTGGGCTGCTGATCACAGCCTGAAGGATCGAGATTTGGGATAGCCGGTTCAGGCTTCGGATGGGGCTTGCGATCGCATTGATCAGTTCAAGCTCTTCGGGCACTGGATCAACTTTATGCAGTTGGACGACACGTTCAGGGAAGTGCAGGTTTGCGTCCACTCGCCGAATTCTGGACATGTACCCGTAAACAATCGATCGGAAACTGTCACGCATATTAGCCGCCAGGTGACGAGCTTGTGTCCGATCATCAGCGATGAAAGTTCGAGCAAACATCCCCTCGCTACCGAATGGATTCTGGTGTCCTCGTGCAACCGATAACAAGTCGACAAGGGAATAGATATCCCACAGGCGATTTTGAAGGGGCGTGGCCGTGAGCATAAGGACAAATTTAAACATGCGGTTGGCTAGAGCGTCCCGAAATCGCTCTGCTACCTGAGGGGCCTGGTTTGTTCCATACAGATTACGAAGCTTGTGTGCCTCGTCTAGAATCAGCATTTCGAATCCGGCTTGGCTCAAAGCTTCGAGGTACATGCGAGCAGACTGATAGGTCGTGATAATTGCGCCACCGCCATCCGGCACCTTCGCCTTCACAAGATCGTTCCCTACGGCTTCAACGCCAGGGATTGCAAACTTGGTCTCAAGTTCTTCCTTCCACTGCGGCATTAGCAACTTCGGACAGACAACGAGGATCTTCGATACTCGATGTCGCGCCATCAGCTCACTAGCGATCAGACCAGCGCTAATGGTCTTGCCTAACCCAACGTCATCAGCCAAGAGAGTGACGGGTAGGCGTCGACAGAAGGTGACCAAATTGCTGATCTGGTGATAATACGGTTCGACGTGATCATGCCATTTAGGCTCGGACTTTAGATCCTGGCGATCTCGGATCAGAATGGGATCAACAAGGTCCCATTCCTGGGCGGCACGGTAGAGCTTGTAAGCGGACGGATCCGGCGCCCTTCGAAGAGTCTTTGTTTGGAGTTTTGGAAGCTGAACATCCATCGGCTTAACGGCTCTGAGTTAGATTTGTTAAGGCTCGCCAAATCGCGTACATTCCATAGGAATCCAGCGCACAGTAATTCCTCAGATCCGCGCGCAGCCGCGCACATTCTTGCTCATCGATTTCACCTGAGATGATCTTGCTCCATGTCAATGACGCCATGGCGCCATCATGGATTCCTAGGTTCGAATAACTGAGGTCGGGAGCCAGGACTGGCAGTACCTTCTTGATGGAAACTGATCCGCAGAGGTCCCTATGAACAAAGTACTGTTTTGAAAAGATGTCCATCAGATCATAGAAACGATCATTGAGCTCAATGATGTATTCGCATGCAGGTAAAATCCTGCGCGCGATGTTGTCGTTGACTTGGCATTCGAACGCTTTGTTCCACGCAATCACTGAACCGAATAAACTGACGTGTTCTCGAAGAGAATCCAGGAACGAGTTGGTCGGATCGTTGCGCCCCCCGTGGAGGAAATCGCGGTGTATCGGTTCCTCGTCGGGTGAACCAACAATGTGGACCGAGTATTGTAGAGGAATTTGGTCGTAAGGCGAAAAGTCCCTGAATAGGGGCAGGGCGGACGCAAATGTCTCGTAGTCGATGAAGTGCAGAGGAAAAGCAAGCCCGCCCAGCTCCTTCGCGATCGCTTCTTTATCGATTATCGTCTCGCCGGTGCGGTAAGCCCGAAGCTGATTGCTCTGGCCCTTCGTTACCTTAATGTCAGAAGGAATATCCTCGAGCGCAAAAATCCCAGCATCCACCAGTTCCTTGAGTTTCTTCGGACTGCTCCCTATGCGGGCAATATCGTGGATTCCATAATCCGGCACGTCTGGATTCGAATAGTGGAATGTGCTGCAGTGCCGGGATCTTCCTTTATATATGCAGGAACAAGGGCCTTGAGGCTCAGACTCGTTCAACAGATAATTTCGCGCCTCTTGCATTTCTCTACTGACGGTCTCCGAGATGTCGTCCACATTTGCTGTGAGGTCAATGGTGTTGAATAGCTTTTGAATGTCGAGATCATGCTTGCGCACGTAATCGGGATTGAGAAGTATGAGAGAGGCCCGCTTGAGGTTGATACCGTGCTTTCGAAGAAGGGCAACTTGAAACGCAAGGTCGTAAACGTGCTCTTCCTTTACTTTGGTTGCGGACTTTACCTCATAGATCGACCAGTCGTTCGTCCCGGGTTCGCACCGAAGAACATCTACTACTGCCAGACACTCTTCTCGCTCGAATACCGGCTGGAATAGTGTGGGAGTGTTTGAAGCGATCAGTGAGCGAGTCTCTTGTAATGCGTTCGTTTGTGAACCAGTGACGATCGCGCCGTCTGGAAACAAACCACGAGCCACGCGCTCCACCTCAATTCCCATTTCCATGACGGACTGTTCATATTCCGTCAATTCAGTCGAGTAGTACACGTCAGGCTTGTGAATGCGTAGCCAGGCGTTTTTCGCGCAGGCCCGCCAAAGTATGTAATCGGTCTTAGAGATGGACGACACTGCACATCGACCTGCTGGAGAACACTCGGATTGTGTGCGGGCTAACATTTATGCGCCCAAACCGAAACACACTTCGCCTATTTCGGGAAATCGGCGAGCGGAATCCCCCAGATGAGAGGCCAGAAAGCCTTCATCCTTCGCTTCGCCGAATCGGTTTAACGATATCAGTACCATTGAATGTCAAACGGCTCGAAAGTGTTACCTATCCGCTTGGACCATAGCCGGATCTGCATCTGTAGCCGAAGGCTCCGGTTCATCACCGGCAACTAGAGCGGGCGGCGAGTCGAGTGCTTCGACTCCCTTCAGCCGGCGATTGATAGTACGAGTCTTGCTGCTCACGAGTTTAAGAGTACTTTGGACAGTTCCGACCTGCTTCTCAACCTTGGACATTAAGCCACCGAATTTCTCAAATTCAACCTTGGTTGCAGCGAGCAACTTCCAAACCTCGCTGCCCTTCTTCTGTATGGCCAAAGTGCGGAAGCCCATCTGCAGACTCGTTAACAATGCAGCAAATGTGGTTGGACCTGCGAGGCAAACGTGGTAATTCGTCTGGAGATCATCAACTAGCCCCGGGCGGCGAACTACTTCGGCGAATAGGCCCTCGGTCGGCAGAAACATCACCGCGAAGCTCGTGGTTGTCGGGGGCACGATGTACTTCTCTTTTATTGTCTTGGCGGACGCTCGAATCACCGCCTCGAGCTTATTCCCAGCCTCTTTCATTCCTGCCTGGTCACCGCGGGTTTGTGCATCTTCCAGCCGCTCCCAAGCCTCCCGCGGAAACTTCGCGTCAACCGGAAGGAGCACTGGCTCTCCATCCTGTGTACCGGGCATTCGAATTGCATATTCGACGGACTCCTGCGAGTCCTCCCGAATACGGGCGTTCGTAACGTATTGCTCTGGAGAGAGCATCTGATCCAATAAAAGGCCCAACTGCACTTCGCCGAATCCTCCGCGCGTCTTTACATTCGTCAGCACTCGTTTGAGGTCGCCGACTCCGTTCGCCAAATCCTTCATTTCTCCAAGCCCCAGCTGGACCTTGCCGAGTTGCTCGGTGACAAGCCCAAAACTGTCGGTTAGCCGCTTTTCGAGAGTCGTATGCAGTTTCTCATCGACGGTCTGCCGCATCTGCTCAAGCTTCTCGGTGTTGCTCTCGGTCAGCTTGTCTAGCCGCAATTCGACGACCTGCCGCAATGCATCTTGCTTCTGCTCGTTCGTGGCAGAGAGCTCTTGAATTTTCCCTGTCAGATCGAGCAAGCTAACCTGCACTTTCGCGCTGAGCTCCTTGTTCGTCTCGCGGAGTTCGGATCCCAGACGACTGAAGTTGGTCTGGACGGAATCCTTCAGCTGATCGCTCGTTTGCCCCTGGTGATCCCGGAATTCCGTGAGCTGATCGGTTACCTGCTGTTGCAGGCCGGCGAACTTTTCCTGCATCACGTCGCGTAGCTGCTGGTCAGATTCGGTTGTAGTGTTTACGAGCCGATCGATCTGAGCCAAGACACCATCGCGAAGCTGGTTGGCGGTGGACATCTGATCACGGCGCAACTCGGAGATGTTGTCATTTAATTGGCTGCCGAGCCGGCCAACATTTGCGACCAGTTCCTCGCGCAAGGATCGAGCATCCGTTCCTGCCTCCTGGCGCGCTTGCTGGGAATAGCTCAAATTGTCCACGCGCAGAGTACGCATCTCCGCACTGACAGTGCCTTCCATCCGCTCCGCAGAGTTGCGCAGGTCTGCCAGACCGGTCAGCAACTCTGGAACGGAATTCTGCAGGTCACTCCGCGCCTTCGTTAGAAAGAGGATCACGAGAACGGCTAAGAGAACAATTTGAACGACGGCTAGAATGACGAGCAGCATGTAAGACCTCCCCGATTGACCTGAATCTACGGATTACGCTCCAATAACTCAGTGACGACGCGCACAGCCTGAAGTCAATGATACTCTCATGGGCGAACAAACGACGAAACTGTTTAAGCTCGCAGACCGCCGCGACCTCTTCCTGGCAGTGCACCCACGGCCGTAGAGGGCTTCTTGGGCCTAGCGTCCGAATAACGGGTCTTGCCGTGGGTTCGCCTAGATTGCTGGAGCAGGCCCCGTCCGATAAGGATCTGTTCCACTTTCATCGCTGCCTGTTCCTGCATGTGAGGTAAGAGGTGCGAATAAACATCTAGTGTGAAAGCTGCGCTCGCATGGCCGAGCTGTTCAGCAACCACCTTGGGCGGAACCCCAGCCGCCAGTGCGAGGGTGGCGCTGGTGTGGCGTAGATCGTATAGACGGATGATGGGCAGGCCAGCCTGGCGCAAGATTGCCTTGAACTGTTTGGCCAGCTTGTCGGAATGTATGGGGCGACCGGAAGGGGTGGCGAAGACTAATTCCGTATCAGGCCAGCTACGTCCGGTCCGTTGAATCGTTCTTTCGTGCAGATCCTTCAGTCTTTTGAGCATCCATTCCTGGAGCTTGATGATGCGCCGGCTGCGAGCTCTCTTCGTCTCTGCAAACCGCCAAGAGCTTGCTACTCTCTCCAGGGTGCGCACGACGCTGACAGTGCCCCGATCCCAATCGATATCCTGCCAGTTCAAGGCGAGGTATTCGGACGGGCGCATGCCAGTGGTGAGAGCGACTGCAAAAACTGGGCCGTAGTGAGTCTCAAGCGCAGCCGACAGAAGAATCCTGGACTGTTCTGCACTGAGAACCCGCATCTCCCGTCGTCGAAGCCGTGGTAGCTGGGCGCCGTCGGTGGGATCCTGCGCTAGAAGCCGCCAGCGGATTGCCTGGCGCATGGCGGAGCGAAGAACAGAATGAGTGTAGCGGATGGTGCGAGCCGACAGCCCGCGACCGATCATTTTCTGATATGCGTCCTGCACTTCGAGTGGGGTGATTGCCGATAGTATTCGTTCGCCGAGCACCGGCCGGATGTAGCGCCACAGAAGGCTCTTGTAACTCTGGTAGCTCTTCTCGCGCAGTTTTGGTTTGGCGGCGATGCCGAGCCATCGATCAAGGAACTCGTCGAGCGTGACTGTGACTCCCTCCACCCGGCGGCCAAGATCGCGCTCGCGTAGCACCTTATTAAGGTAGGTCTGGGCCTGCCGGACGGGACCGTGCACAGTGCGGCTGAGGTAGAGCCGGCGGCGGGTTTCGCGGTCGCGGCCGAGGTAAACGCGTACCAGCCACCGGTGCCGTCCGCGACCCACGATTTGTCCCGTCTTTCTGGCCAAAACCGACCCCCTTCCCGAAAAATCTGGCACACCACTGGCACACCAACGAGAGCGTCGATGCTGCAACGGCAATCACTTAGGGGAGGAGACGGGTGAGGAGCAATCAGTCGTCCGGGGGAAGGCAGATGGCCGCCAGAACTAAGAAGAGGATCGCGTTAGCTGGCAACGCGTCCTCCTGCAATGAGCCGCAACTTCGCCGGAGCCGCGGCCTTCTTCAGTTGCCAGCGTGGTCTCCCTTGACCCGCAACTGGTATCGGTATGGGGTTGCCCAAGATCAGCGCTATGGCAACCCAGCGGTCGGGTACGTTCAGTCGAGTTCGGCGGTGGGCGAGTCGGATCAGGCTTTCGTCGGGTATGGCGTGGAACTGCGAGAGCGACGACAGATAGCTGACCGCAGCGGGCTTGATCCGCAGCGGCGCCTGATTCGGGAACTCCGTCCTCACTAGCATGTATGCCCTCCCGATCCTGTCCTACCAATGCCGGGCTATTCTTCGTCTTGGTTAACCATGCCTGCCAACCGGTTGCCGCTTCCGAAGCGCACGCCATTATTGTCGTAGGTGAAATTCACATTGCGCCTGTAGGTGGCAATTGCGTTCCCGGACCGGTCATAGAGTCTTTCTTGGTCGCCGGCCAATTCTCGGATCACGCCTTGGGGATTGCCCGCCCCATCCTTAAGGATTACGGTCTTCATCAGCTGCCTCCTTCGCTAAGCTGCGCTACTTGCGCGGGTCGCGTTCCACAAGCTGCACCGCACATCCAGTCCTTGGCTCCACAAGCGCCGTGGACGAAATCTCACTTTGTCGAAACCCCGCCCGCTTAAGTTGAATGCGCGCTGTAGGCACGCTGGGCACGGAGAACACAGTTCCCGCTACAAGGTGCGGGATCCTTACGCGGTAGAAAATCCTCTGCACGTATCGAACGCAGGCCTCCTGGCGTCCAAACACAGAACACGATGAGGATTCCCATTGCGGAATCTCAATGCCCTCAACACGTGCAAAGAGCCGGCACTCCGCAATCTCTGACGCTGTGGGCAGGTCTCCAACTGCCAGCAAGGAGGTCTCTTTGAGCATTGCCGTTAATTCATTCAACGTTACTTGGCGCCAGGTGGAACTTGGTTCGCGCACTTCAATATCGAAGCCGTCGTGAAGGGCAAAGGATCCCAAGACCGGCTCGATCACTATAATCTCCAAGTCCTCATGAAAATCGGAAGCCCCTCGGATCCCCACGGATTTCACCGGTACACCGTTCAGCTTCAACTCGCATCGCAGCGCGTCAATCCTTACAGGCTCTGGCATCCTGTTTGACTCCTCCTGATATCTACCGCAATCCGTAGGTTGCAGACGTTCCTTGGGCTGGAGACGGGGCTCGGGGGCCCTCTAATATACCCAAAAGGGAGGCCAAAATCGCTAGGAATTGGGAGAAAAAATCCGGCTAAGTAACCACTGGGCAGGTTACTAAACCGCGCACGGTTCTATCTCGTCAAATATCTTCAGACGCATCCCGTACTTGAGCCGGGCTAAGAAGATGGCGAAGGAAGCCAGAGTCAAGAACGTTCTGTTTGTTTGGCCTCGCATCGTCCGAGAGCATTCGCAAGCGCCGAAAAAAGAACGATGCATCCCCGCCGGAAGCATAATGAGCGCGACGGTCGGATTCTGCCAGCCGAGTGGGTGGAGCGTTTCCAACTGAACGCAAAGCCCAGCCTGCCCGGCCGAAGTGGAACTCTAATGAGGGAACATTCTCATAGCCTTTCTAAGAGGAGGCAGTCAGCGACGGTGTTAGGTGCGCATTCCGTTGAGATCTAGCCACGCAGAGAGAAGCGAAGAGCGCGGGGATACGAACGCATTCAAGTGGGCTTCAGTTCACCGGCTTTTTATTGCCGTTCTCGTCCAGCCCTTGCGCCAACCACGCTTGCTTTTGCACTTCGTCCAGACGGTCTTCCGCTTCCTTAATCCAGTGCTCGTATGTCTTGCGGATTTCTTTCTCTGACGTGCCGACCCACTTGCTCACGTCCGCCACTGACACGCCTTGCGCCAACCACTCGCTGATGCGGAAGTGACGGAAGCCGTGCGGTGTCATCTCCACACCAGCCTCACGGAAGACTTTGTAGAGTCGTTCGCGCCATTCCCGATACGTGCCGGGGAAAGCGGGCGAACCTAGAGCGTCAAGCTGTTTCGCCAACGACGACGGGATGCGAACACGGTATCGCTCTGTGGTCTTGGTGCGTTTGCTGCGTATCAGCGTGCCGTCTTCCAGATTTGCTGGATCGAACTTTTGAGCGTCCACCAGAGCCATCCCCGTCTCACGCATCAGTTGAGCAAGAAGCTTGACTCGTCCGGTAGCCGTGGCTATGACTTTTTCGATTTGCTTCTTGGTCGGCGGGACAACTTCGGGCTTGTCGTAGGTGATGGCGAACTGCGGGAACTGTTTCGGGTTGGGTGCCGGGCTTTTGTCTACGTAGCCCATCCCCTCACACCAGTTGAAAAACCCGTTGATGACAGACCAGTGGACTTTCAGGCTGGAACTGTCCCCAGTACGGAACGGGAGTGTGAGCCGCCATTTCATGACCCGATCGGTAGTGAGAGCCGACAGCATGAGCACGCCATTCGCCTCGCTCCAGTCGATGAGTTTCTGCCCCATGAGCTTCGCTTTTATGTTGTTCAGTTTGTTCTGCTCACGCAACGCCCACCATTCCTTCACGGCGTCCTCGACCGATATGCCCCTGTTCGACACTTTGCCATCGGCGAAGTCCTTTAGGCGCTTTTCCAAATCCTTCGCCTTGCCTTGCGCTTCTGACCAGCTACGGGTCTCCAAAGACCATTTGTTCTGGTAGGTGAGCTTCTTGCCCTCGAACACCGCATCTCCGCTTTTCCACACGAATTGCACATGCAATGGGCATCCGCATCGCGGGTCGTAGCGGTTCTTGCTGTCGCAGGTTTCCCTGTTGTGACGCCGAAAAATTGTGAATGTCATGGTTCTCCTATCCGAGGAGATTAGGACAATCGTAGGGACAATTCGGACAGGAAGTCAATGTTACGCAGGTTTTATGCGGGCAAAAGAATGGCTCCTCAGGTAGGACTCGAACCTACAACCCTCCGGTTAACAGCCGGATGCTCTGCCATTGAGCTACTGAGGAGTGGGAGCACGCTTGCCTGCGTGCCTTTAATCATCAATGAAATCATATCAGAGGCTACAGCGGATTGGAAACTCTCGCGGGGCTATTGAGCCATTGAATCATCGAGTGATTGAGTTCAATGATTTGATGCCTCAATGATTCAATTCGCTGGATCTGCTAACCTGAATTTCGACGTCTCGTCCACAATAAGAGTGAGGTGTTCATGTTGGGAGGTTCGCGTTTGCTGACTTTTTTTCTGATTCTTCTCATGGGCGTGGTTGCCCTGGTCTCTGCCAGGGATTCGCGAGCTGCGGATCCCACCGCTCCTTCTATTCCTGCCGGTCCTCCGAACGCCAAAATTGCTCCGGTCGAGGACACTATCCAGGGCCACAAAATCGTCGATCGCTACCGGTACCTGGAAAATCCGAACGATCCCGACACCAGGCTTTTCGTCGAGCAGGAACTCAGCTACACGCGCGCCATCCTTGACCCGCTTCCGGGACGCGACAAGATCAATGCGCGTCTTTCGCAACTGCTGGAGATTGGCACTGTCGGAACTCCGCAGATGGGTGGCAAGTATTACTTCCATACCCGGCGCGAAGGCAACCAGAACCAGCCCATGCTTTATGTGCGCGAGGGTCTGAACGGCGACGATCGAGTGCTGGTTGACGTCAGCAAACTCGCGGCTGACGGGACAATTGCCCTCGATTGGTGGTATGCGTCGGAAGACGGCAAGTACGTCGCCTATGGGACTTCGCCGAGCGGATCGGAACAGAGCACGCTCCATCTCGTCGAAAGCGCGACTGGCAAAGTGTTGCCCGACTCGATTGAACGGACATCGGCCGCCAGCCTTGCCTGGAAGCGCGACAATTCGGGATTTTATTACACTCGTTATCCGAAGAAGGGAGACGTTCCCGAAGGACAGGAGGTTTACAACCGGCACGTTTTTTATCACGCACTGGGCGCGGATCCAGCACAGGACCCGCTGATTTTCGGCGAAGGCCTCGACCCTCAGTGGTGGCCCGATGTGAGCCTTTCAGACGATGGCCGCTGGCTGCTGATTGATGTGGGCGACGGCTTGACGAAGACGGAGATGTATTTGCAGGATCTGCAGTCGAAAAATCCTCCTGTCAAAATTACCGCGGGCAAGGATTTCCTTTACAGCGCCGATTTTCTTCAGGGCAAACTCTACATCACCACCAACGAAGATGCGCCCCGCTATCGCGTGTTCGTAGCCGACGCGGCCAATCCTAAGCGCGAAAACTGGAAGGAAATAATCCCGCAAGCGGACGCCGTGTTGCAGAACGCGAGCGTGGCCGGCGGCAAGCTACTGGTGCAGTACGAACACAACGCGACTTCCGAACTGAAGCTGTTCGGGCTCGACGGCAAAAAACTCGCCGACATTCCGCTGCCGGCCCTGGGAGCTGTTTTCGGCTCCTCCGGCCGGTATGACCGCAACGAAATCTTTTTCGGATTTCAGTCCTTCACCGTGCCTCCCTCGATCTACCGCGTTGATTTGACCGACGTGAAAAGCGCGCTCTGGGCGAAGGTCGACGCGCCCTCCATCGATCCTTCTGCCTATGACGTGCAGCAGGTTTGGTTCAGCTCGAAAGACGGCACGAAGGTTCCGATGTTCGTCGTCAGCAAAAAGGGAATCGAGAAGAACGGTAAGAATCCCACCCTACTGACCGGCTACGGCGGTTTCAATATCTCGATGACGCCGTCCTTCAGCCGCAGCATGTATCTCTGGATGGAACACGGAGGCATCTACGCGGTTGCCAATCTGCGCGGCGGCGCCGAGTTCGGCGAAGACTGGCATCGCGCCGGCATGCTCGATAAAAAGCAAAATGTCTTTGATGACTTCATTGCCGCCGGAGAGTATCTCATCGCACAGAAATACACCGACCGCGATCACCTTGCCATCTCCGGCGGCTCGAACGGCGGCCTGCTCATGGGCGCGATGATCACGCAGCGGCCAGACCTGTTCCGCGCCGTGGTATGCGCGGTCCCGCTGCTGGACATGCTGCGTTATCAGAACTTCCAGATTGCGAAGCTTTGGATACCGGAATACGGCTCGGCCGAAAACGCCAAGCAGTTCGACTCGCTCTACGCTTACTCGCCCTATCATCATGTGAAGCCGGGCGTGGAGTATCCCGCCATCCTCTTTATGACGGGCGATACCGATACCCGCGTCGACCCCATGCACGCCAAGAAGATGGCGGCCCTGATGCAGGCTGAAGCCAAGAACGGCGCCAGCAAAGAAAGACCAATTCTGCTGCGCATCGATATCAAAGCCGGGCACGGCCAAGGCAAGCCGGTCACCAAGCAGATCGAAGAGAGTACGGATATGTACTCGTTCCTGTTCTGGCAGTTGGGGATGAAACCATAGCTCAGCTTTTGTGCACAGATGGGCGCCTTCGTCCGTCCAGTTTCCCCTGTGCTCGTCTCTGTGGTTAAATGATCGCAGTGGCCACTGAGCACAAAATCCGCGTTCTGGTCGCGAAGCCTGGTCTCGACGGCCACGACCGCGGCGCCAAGGTGATCGCTCGCGCGCTCCGCGATGCCGGCATGGAGGTTATCTACACCGGCCTGCGCCAGACGCCGGAGATGGTCGTCAACGCCTCGCTTCAGGAAGACGTGCAGGTCATTGGACTTTCAATTCTGTCGGGCGCGCACAACGCGATCGTGCCGCGCGTGATGGACCTGCTGAAGCAAAACAAAATGGACGATGTGCTGGTGCTGGTCGGCGGGATCATCCCCGATCAGGATATCGAAGGCCTGAAGAAAATCGGCGTGGCCGGTATCTTCCAGCCCGGCACCCCGATGGACGACATCGTTAAGTTCATCCGCGAGCATGTGAAGCCGCAGGGTGTGCCGGCGGTTTAGTCTTGTAGGGACCGCCGAGGGAGGCTCTCGCCATGCGATCCTCACGTAAGATGTCTCCGTGTCTGCTCTCTTCCTTCGCATCGAGTCTGAGGCCCCGGCACGCATTCTGCGTCTCATATCGCCCGACGGCACCAACCGTCTCACCCGCGCCTGCGTGCTCGCGCTGACTGTTGCCCTCGCCGAACTGAAAAAGAAAATTCAACCACTGGTCATCGCGGGCAATCGCCAATTCTTTTCGGTTGGCGCCGACCTGAATGAAATCGCTGCACTGACATTGACATTGTCCGGCCCCGAAGCCTGCCAGTTCTCCGCCATGGGGCAAGCATTCATGAATGCGATCGCCAGCTATCCCGCCCCCGTCATCGCCGCGATCGAAGGCCACTGCATGGGCGGGGGTCTGGATCTTGCGCTCGCTTGTCACCGCCGGATCGCCGCGCCCCACGCCGTCTTCGGACATCGCGGCGCCGCTCTTGGCCTCATGACCGGATGGGGAGGTACGCAACGTTTGCCGCGCCTGATCGGGAAGAGCAGAGCGCTGGAGCTTTTCATCGCCGCCGAAAAAGTCTCCGCCGCCCGCGCGCTCGAAATCGGATTGGTGGATGCAATCGCCGACGATCCCGTTGCCGAGGCCATGCGTCAGCTGCAACCAACGCTCTGAATCCATCACCGCAATTCTGCTCATAGCACCAGGGACCAGTTCAGAAACGCCCACATCCAAACCAAATTCAGGAATCCGAAGGCCACGACATAGAAACTGAATTGCTTCTGGTTCCAGCGGCGCTGCGCGTAATTTCCCAGAGAGAGGAAAGCGGGGTAGACCGGGAGCAGATAGCGAACAGCACCGATTGCTGGCCGCCCTGCATACAGCAACATCTGCAAAATCACTGCCAGGGCGAAAAGCTTGTCTTCGAGACGGACTTCGCCGCGCAGACTGAGCGCAATAACCAGGACGATCAGACCGAGCCTGATTGCCAGCAGTACATCGTGCTGTGCGACGGGCATTCGCACCGATTCCCACACACCCACCCACGGCGGAGCCAGAACCATTCCCTGGTACAGCCGGTACGCTCCCACGACCGAAAGACGTCCCGACCAGCGGAGCCAGCCCCAATAACTCATCAAACCCAGAGGCGTGAGAAACGTGACCAGCGATGCGGCGCGTCGGCTGCGCAACGCGAGGACGAACAGGGGAACCGCCACCATCACGCCCGAGGGTCGAGCTAATCCCGCCAGGGACCCGCACAGTGCCGCCGGCCACCATCGGCCCGCTCGGGCGAAAACCACCGCCCACACGATGAGCGCTATGGTCAAAGATTCCGCATATCCCGCGAAGAGGGCAAAGCTGGCAGGCCAGACCGCCACCAGGAGCAGCATGCGGACGCGCCCTGTCCCCGTCAGGCTGGAATCGGCGAGAATTAGCAGTCCCCAGAACAAAAAAAATGCCGCCATGGTCGAGACCAGAAGTGCTGCCGCCGTCGCTGGTATCAGCCTACTCACTAACCGAATCGCTGCCGGATACAACGGATAAAAAATCACCGCCATGGGCCGGTCGTAGCCGTGCTCGGCGATGCGCAAGAACCAGAGCGTATCGAATCGCTCCCAAATCCCCAGCAGTGCATAATGCAGACCGTGCGGCGGCGGCAAATTTTCAGTGAGAGCGTTGCTGTGAATCGCCGCCGGGTCCGGATGCAGGAATGGTAGAAACGCCGCTGCCATCGCGGTATAAAACACGCGCAACGCCACGGTTACCGTCATCGCGATCTGCCAGTCTGGCCGGGATGCGAGCTTCCGCAACATTTTTAGATTGTAGCGCCCGCCCCTGACCACCCCGCACTCCGGATCGTCGCGTTCTTAATCAATATCAATGCGCTCCGCCCCTCGCGCGCTGATATAGTAAGTAGTTTCGCAAGTAGTTTGGAACTCTTTCCTCATGAGCGAACGTACCGATTCCACGGCTCTCTCTATCAACAACGTCCTCCCCACCAAAGTCGACCCCAGGTCTCTCCGCTTCGAATCCAATATGCGTGCGGTCGCCGAACTGGTCGCCCAGGTCCGCAACGAAGAGGAAAAGATCCGCGAAGGCGGAGGCCCGAAAGCCATCGAAAGCCAGCACGCGAAATCGCGCCTCACCGCCCGCGAGCGCATCAACCTGCTCGCCGACCCCGGATCCTTCTTCGAACTGGGCCTCTATGCCGCGCACAAAATGTACGAAGAATGGGGTGGCGCTCCCGCCGCCGGCGTTATCACCGGACTCGCCCGCATCCACACCCGCATGGTCATGCTCATCGTGAACGACGCCACCGTCAAAGCCGGCGCCTTCTTTCCCATGACCGCGAAGAAGGTCATCCGCGCGCAAAACATCGCCATCGAAAATCGCATTCCGACTATCTACCTCGTCGACTCCGCCGGAGTCTTCCTTCCGCTGCAAGAAGACGTCTTTCCTGACACCGACGATTTCGGCCGCGTCTTCCGTAACAATGCGGTGATGTCGGCCATGGGCATCCCGCAGATTGCCGCCATCATGGGCATGTGCGTAGCCGGAGGCGGCTATCTCCCTGTGATGTGCGACCACGTGCTCATGACCGACGGCAGCGGCCTTTTTCTCGCCGGCCCAGCCCTCGTGCAAGCCGCCATCGGGCAGAAGGTTTCCGCCGAGGAATTGGGCGGCGCCGCCATGCACTCCGCCATCAGCGGCACAGTCGACTTTCGTGAGCCCAACGACGAAGCCTGCCTCGCCCGCATCCGCTCGCTCATTAATAAATGGGGATACCGGCGCCAGTCGCTCTGGGATCGCAAGCAGCCCGTGGACCCGGCGATGTCAGCTGAAGAAATTTACGGCGCTTACGATGCCTCGCCCGCGCGCCCCTACGACATGAAGGAAATTCTCGCGCGCATCGTGGACGAAAGCCGTTTCGACGAGTACAAGCCGGAGTACGGCAAGACGCTGATCTGCGGCTACGCACGCATCGGGGGCTTCGCCGTGGGCATCGTCGCGAACCAGAAACTCCACGCGCACCAGATCGACCATGAAGGCCACAAGCGCATCGAGTTCGGCGGCGTCATCTACACCGAGTCCGCCGAAAAAGCCGCCCGCTTCATCATGGACTGCAACCAGGAACTGATCCCGCTTGTCTTTTTCCACGACGTCAACGGCTTCATGGTCGGCCGCGATGCCGAGTGGACCGGAATCATCAAGGCGGGAGCAAAAATGGTGAATGCGGTATCGAACTCCGTCGTGCCCAAGATTGCTGTGATCGTAGGCGGCTCTTTCGGCGCGGGACACTATGCCATGTGCGGCAAAGCTTTCGATCCCCGCTTCGTCTTTGCGTGGCCCACCGCAAAATACGCGGTGATGAGCGGAGATGCCGCTGCTGGCACGCTGGTGGAAATCAAAGTGAAGCAACTGGAGCGCAGCGGCAAGAAGTTGAGTGACGAAGAAAGAAAAGAGCTGCTGGATTCAACGAAAAAGACCTACGAGGAGCAAACCGATCCGCGCTATGGAGCCGCCCGTCTCTGGATCGACAAAATCATCGACCCCATGGAGACGCGCCAGGCCATAACGCAGGCGCTGGAGGCCGCATCTCTGAATCCGGATGTGCCGGAGTTCAAAGTGGGAGTCTTACAAACATGATTCACCACGGAGACACGGAGCAAACTTCTTCTTCTTCCAGTCCACGAAGCCCAGCTCCTCACCTATCTGAAGCTGACCGGCAAACACGTAGGCCTAATCATCAACTTCAATGTCGCAGCGCTCGTAAGAGGAGGGATAGCTAGAAAGGTTCTATGAAAGGAATTGC
The DNA here is from genome assembly GCA_050011975.1 of Terriglobales bacterium. Classification (GTDB taxonomy): domain Bacteria; phylum Acidobacteriota; class Terriglobia; order Terriglobales; family Acidobacteriaceae; genus Acidiflorens. The sequence continues at coordinate 58,005 of JBEKIB010000009.1, forward strand.
TTTTCTCCGTGCCTCCGTGTCTCCGTGGTGAACATGCCTGAAGCAGTCAAACTCATCGAGTGTCCCCGCGATGCCTGGCAAGGCCTCAAAGGTCAGATCCCTGCCGAGCTCAAGACCAACTATCTTCAGGCCCTGATCTCCGCTGGTTTCAAACATATTGACGCCGTCAGTTTCGTCTCTCCCAACGCCGTCCCGCAGATGGCCGACTCCGAAGAAGTTCTGAAGGAACTCGATCCGCCGGACGACGTCGAAATCATCGGCATCGTGGTCAACGAAAAGGGCGCGCAGCGAGCGATCGCGACGGAGGCCGTGCGCACCGTGGGTTTTCCGTATTCACTCTCGCCGACATTTCTGCAAAACAATCAACGGCAGACTCTCGAAGACGCGATTGAGGAACTGGAAAAAATCGAGAAGAAAGCCGACGAAGCCGGGCTCGAAACCGTCGTTTACATTTCGATGGCCTTCGGCAATCCTTACGGTGACCCCTGGAGCATTGATGAGGTCGTCGAAGCGGTTGGATTGCTCGAATTGCAGGAGATTCGCGTGATCTCGCTAGCCGACACCGTAGGCGCAGCGCCACCCGAGAAAATTCGGGAAGTGGTTTCCGCGGTGATGGCGAAGTACGATTACCTCGAAATCGGAGTCCACCTGCACAGCCGTCCCGATCAGGCCGCCGCCAAAATCGTCGCAGCTTATCAAGCCGGCTGTCGCCGCTTCGATTCCGCCATCGGCGGTCTCGGCGGATGCCCCTTCGCGCAGAATGACCTGGTCGGGAATATTCCCACGGAAACAGTAATCGAAACCCTGCGCAAACGCGGCGCGCAGTTGCCCGCGTTGAAGCCGTTGGACGCATTGCTGAGAGCGACAGCCGAGATCGGCGTGAGGTATAAGACTTCTGTCATGCGATAGCCTTGGCACCCCACAAAAAGTTTGTCATCCTGAGCGAAGCGAAGGACCCGCTTTTCGCCCGCACCTGCGAGCCGCTGACGTGCGATTCGCCGAGCGTGTTCCAAAACCTCACAAACCCACTGTGACGCGCCGTACACCAACCTCGCGACAGCTTTGTCATCCTGAGCGAAGCGAAGGACCTGCTTTCCGATGCGCCGTTTCTACGTTTACATTCTATCCAGCAAATCGCGAGTGCTTTACACTGGCATCACGGACGACATCTATCGCCGCACTTGGGAACATAAGAACGATGTCAATCCCGGCTTTACCCGCGATTACAAAGTTCATCGTCTCGTTTACTATGAAACGTTCAAGTATGTTGGCAACGCCATCGCTCGCGAAAAAGCGATCAAACGATGGCTGCGCAGAAAAAAGGTTGCACTCATCCGATCGACAAACCCGACGTGGGAAGACCTGAGTGAATCGTGGTTCGACGGAAAGCAGGTCCTTCGCTTCGCTCAGGATGACAAAGTTTTTGTTCAGGCCGAACACTTAAAAAGTAGTGCTTATACGCCTATTCCAGGCTTACGAATGAACTGCAAGACGCTCCAACTCACGTTCGACTCGGACATCGCCACCATTACGCTCAACCGGCCCGACAAGCGCAACGCCATCAGCTACGAACTCATCGACGATCTGATCCGCGCTCTGGACGAAGTGAACAACTCTTCCGCCCGCATTCTTATCCTGACTGGGGCAGGGAAGGCCTTCTGCTCCGGCATGGACCTCGACAACCTGAAAGCTCTGATCGGCCGTACGCCCGAGCAAAATCTCGAAGACTCGCGAACCATGGTCAGCCTGTTCCGCTCGCTCTATGAATTTCCCAAGCCAACGATTGCCGCGGTCAATGGCGCGGCCATCGCGGGCGGAACGGGGCTGGCCCTGCTCTGCGATTTCACGCTTGCCGTGCCGGAAGCTAAGTTTGGCTACACTGAGGTCCGGATCGGATTTGTGCCCGCTATCGTTTCGACTTTTCTCCTGCGCCAGGTCAGCGAAAAAATCGCTCGTGACCTCCTGCTTACGGGGCGCATCTTCGACGCGCCGGAAGCCCTGAAAATAGGCCTGATCAACGAAATCGTTCCTGCGGAAAAGTTGCTCGACCGGGCCCGCGAACTGGCCGCGCAGTTGGCGGAGCTTAGTCCGCTCTCGCTTTTCCGTACCAAGCGCCTGCTCACCGATCACGCGCGCGCGGAGCTCGATACGCAGATTGAAGCCGCCATCCGCGAAAATGCCGGCATCCGCGAGAGCACCGATTTCCGTGAAGGGATCGAGTCGTTCCTCGAAAAGCGCAAGCCAAAATGGACGGGCCGATGAACCGGCCTTCTACATCGATGTCCGTCAATCTAAATCGCACGGCGACAGCGACGGTGAATGAAACTCGCATTCGCGTGCGTTATGCTGAGACCGACCAGATGGGCGTCGTCTATCACTCCAACCATTTCATCTGGTTTGAAGTGGGACGTGTAGAGCTCCTGCGCCAGTTCGGCTTCAGCTATAAAGATATGGAGCGCGAAGACGGCTGTTTCATCGCCGTCGTCGATGCCCGCTGCCGCTACAGGTCTCCCGTGCACTATGATGACGAGGTCGTAGTGCGTACGTACCTGAAACATGTCCGGGAGAAAGTGATCCGCTTCGGATACGAACTGCGAAGCGCGGAGACTGGCGAGTTGCTGGCCGAAGGCGAGACCACGCACATCGTCGCCAATGCGCAAATGAAACCCCGCGCGCTGCCGGAGAAATATATGAAGGTGTTTCGCGCCGCCGTGGGGGGATAGGAAAGAGGGGTCCGATGCAAGAGTTTCTCTACAGACTGCAACTTGTGCGCGGAGATATGCTCCGCACCGGCCCAACCGACTCGGAACAGGCCGTAGTGGCCGAACATTTCGCATATCTCCAGGACCTCACCGCGAAAGGCGTCATAATCCTCGTGGGCCGCACCCTGAATACCGACGAAAATGCGATGGGGCTTGCGGTCTTCCGCGCCGAATCTGAAGACGCCGCGCGCCAGATCATGAACGGGGATCCGGCCGTAAAGAAAGGCGTAATGACGGCAACGTTATAACCGTTCAGAGTAGTCTTGCAAGGAAAGTGAAAAACTCGAAACCAGAAACCGGGAACTGCTCTTGAACGCCCTGCGCATTAACGGAAACGATCTTACGCTGGAAGCCGTGCGCGAAGTAGCGCACATCGACGTCCGCCGGCCCGTTCTGCTCGATCCCGACGCGCGCGCGGCCGTCAACCGCGCCCGCGCGGTCGTCGACGCGCTCGTCGCCAACAATAAGATTTCGTACGCGATCACGACTGGCGTTGGCAAACTGAGCGATGTGCACATCGTCGGCGATCAGGTCCGCGAGTTGCAAGTCAACCTGGTGCGCTCGCACGCTGTGGGCGTGGGCGAACCGCTTTCCATCGCCGACACGCGCGCCATGATGCTCTTGCGCGCCAACTCGCTAGCGAAAGGCAACTCGGGGGTGCGCGCGATCATCATCGACACCATCTGCGAGATGCTCAATCGCGGCGTGACTCCGATGGTGCCATCGCAGGGAAGCGTAGGAGCTAGCGGCGATCTGGCGCCGCTGGCGCACCTGGCGCTGGCTCTAATCGGTGAAGGCGAATGCTTTGACGAAAAAGGGGCGCGCATGGCCAGTGCCGAGGCGTTGAAGCGCGCACAAATCAAGCCCCTGGTGCTCGAAGCGAAAGAAGCGGTCTCGCTCATCAATGGCACACAGGCCATGCTGGCCATTGGCACTCTGGCGCTGCTGGCCGCGGAGACGCTGGTCGACACCGCCGACGTTATCGGCGCCATGGCGTGCGATGCCCTTCAGGGAACCAACGTCGCTTTCGACGAGCGCATTCAAAAGGCTCGCCCGCATGCGGGGCAGATCAAGACCGCGTCGAACCTGCGCCGTCTGCTCCAACAGACTGAGATCCGCGACTCGCACCGCGACTGCGGCCGCGTGCAGGACGCCTATTCGTTACGCTGCATCCCACAGGTGCATGGCGCGGTGCGCGACACGCTCGCTCATTGCCGCGCCGTGTTTGAGACGGAGACGAACTCGGCGGTCGATAACCCGCTGGTGTTCGTGAAGAATCCGAAGGCGATGGACGGCGAAGGCGACGTGCTCTCCGGCGGTAACTTTCACGGCGAGCCGCTCGCGTTCGCGCTCGACTTTCTGGCGATTGCTTTGAGCGCGCTGGCCGGCATCAGCGAGCGGCGGCTGGAGCGCATGGTGAACCCCGCGCTTAGCGAGGGACTGCCGCCATTTCTTGCGCCGGGTGCGGGGATGAACTCGGGCTTCATGATGCCGCAGGTGACCGCGGCCGCGCTGGTGAGTGAGAATAAAGTGCTGGCTCATCCTGCGTCGGTCGATTCGATTACGACGTCGGGAAACAAGGAAGACTTCGTCTCCATGGGCATGACTGCGGCGAACAAGCTGAAGAGAGTGGTTGAGAACACGCGCTACACGCTGGCTATCGAAGCCATGGCGGCGGCGCAGGCGATTGACTTCCTCGCGCCGCTGAAGACCTCCAAGCCCTTGCAGCAGGCGCATGCGGCGATCCGGGCGGTGTGCCGGACGATGGAGAAGGACCGCGTGATGTACCAGGATTTTGCGCGCATCGCGGAGTTGATCACCAGCGGAAGGCTGGCCGACGTGGTGCGGTAGGCCTGGCAAAAACGACGAAGTGTTTCACGTGAAACACTGTACTTACGGAAGTGTATGTACCGTGACTGTGTCATAACTACATGGGGTTATTGCCGCGCCCGGCGGGGGTTGCAAGTCTTTGACAATGCTCAGTGTCGTTTGTGGCTAAAGAGACACAAACGGGTACTTATTTCACTGTAATTCTTACAGACTTATCGAGAGGACTGTCGTTGGTTTCGCTCAGAGATCGTGGGGCAGGGGCGCCTGGGCGGACTTGGCCGCGCTCCCATCCAATCCCAGTTTGCCCGCAATCCCTTTCATGGCTTCGATGCAGAAAGCGATATGCGCTTCGAGGTCCACGCCTAGATCGGCGGCGCCTTCGATGATGTCTTCGCGGTGGACGCTGCGGGCGAAGGCTTTGTCTTTCATTTTTTTTCGGACGGACCTGGCTTCGACTTCAGCGAGCGATTTTCCGGGCTTCACCAGGGCACAGGCGGTGATGAATCCGGTAAGTTCATCGCAGGCGAAGAGGGTCTTTTCCATGGGTGAGAGACGGGCGACGCCGGTGTACTGGGCATGCGAGAGGATGGCGCGGCGTACTTCCTCGGAATAGCCGCGTTCTTTCAGAATCTCGGAACCCTTGTAGGGGTGGTCGTCGGCGGTCGGATATTTCTCGTAATCGAAGTCGTGGAGAAGGCCGACCAGGCCCCACAATTCTTCATCGGCTTCGGCTTTGCGGGCGTAGGCGCGCATGCACGCCTCGACCGCGAGGGCATGTTTCCGAAGACTTTCCGATGGGGTGAACTCAGTTAGTAAACACCATGCCGTATCGCGTTGATTCATGGTTTATCCCCGGTTTTGTGCTGGTTCTTGCCGCTTCATTATAGTTCGGCCCGATAAACTGTTTGTTTCTCGCACTTTTGTCTTGACTTTCACATGCCCAATCCAGCAGATTACGCACTAGCTGGCTTTGAGAGTAGCCCCCGCTCTGGCACTCGCAAACCCTGAATGGCTACCACATTAACCCCCGTGGACTCACGGGAAGTTGTACGATGCGACCACTGTCTCTTAGTGCAATTCCGCACATCAAACAGTCTTTGCCGCCGTTGCCATCTGTCATTGGATGAGGACGAGGCGGAGATTGCCGCCATGACTCCGGCGCCGGAAGTAATGCCGGTGAACATCAATTCCAACGGGCGCGGGCATCTGAAGCTGGCGTACTCGATCCGGTCGCTGCGGCTGCGCAGTGGTTTGAGCCAGCGGCAACTGGCGCTGCGCATGTCGGTGCCGCGGACTTACGTTTCGAAAATCGAAAACGAGAAGGCGACCCCTACACTGTCTTCGCTGGAGCGACTGGCAAAGGCGCTCGAGGTGAGTGTGCCGGATTTGCTCTCCGGTGGAGAACGGAACCGGCAGGAGGAAGTGCGCGAGTTGATGGAAGATCAGTTCGTGGCTGACGTTTTGCCGTATCTGTCACAGTTGAACGGGATGCAGATGTCGAGCATTCTGGCGCAAGTGCGGGACTTGACAGTGCGGCCGCGACGGAGCGCATAAGCGGGAGATGCGGCCAAGCCGCGTTTCTACAGGCTAGGTTTTTATCCGGGCACACAACCAACTGGACAGCCGGGGCCTTCGGGCTCCGGCTTTTTTGTGGCTGTGCGCTATGCGAAGAGCGCACGGCGAGTAAGGAGCGTGCAGACACTTGCACAGTTCATGCAGTCTGTGCGCAACAGTTTGCATTTCGTCGAGATGTTTTTTTGAGGATGTGGTGTTTTCCGCTTGACCCAAACTGCTGAACACGCTAACCTCACCGCACTCCCGAAAAGCTGGGAGATACGTTACCCAGCTGGATTCCTTTGGTGAACAGGAAAACTTCGATGAAAATCTCTCAGATTTGTGCCGTGGTTTTGTTGCTGGTAGTGGCGTCGATGATGGCTTTCGCCGACTCGAACAATGATCCTAAAGTCATCATTAAAGGCCTCGGCAATAGCGGCGTCACCGCCCTCGACGGATGCCAGTACACTTGCGCCTCGTTTTTCTTTAACTTCACGACTCCCGCGAGTGGGACTGGCAATCTAGATTTCACAAATGCCACCGATGTGACGTGGACTTCGCTGACCCTGGTCGAGCGTGGTAACAGCGTGCCCCTTGCCGACATCAGTTGCTTTGCCTCAACTGTTTTTACGAACTGCACGAGAGCGCTGTCGGGCAATGGCCCGGGTGGCCATCCGGAATTAATCTTCTCGGGTGGTACGGGAATCGCCCCAGGTGGGAACTTCCAGATAGGCTTTTCGTGCAATCCTAGCTGCTGGCCGGGCGGGTTGTCGTTTGGCGGGTACGGAAACAAGCCTAACGGCCTTACCACTCCGGAGCCTGGCACGATTGCACTAATGGTGACGGGATTGGGTGCGCTGGTTTCGCGCCGCAAGCAGTGGAAGAACCGCTTCCAGGCTTAGACTCGAACGTTTAGTGGTTCTTTTTCGAGAACTGATTCACCAATTGTGAGAACTGTGGCAGGGCCTGGAGCTTCTGAAGCTCGGGATCGTTCCAGGCCTCCTGCGCGGAGTAGCCCTTCTCCAATGCCAGCCGCAGTGCTTTCAGGGCCTCTTCCGGCTTACCGATCATGGTCTTCACCTGGACTTCCTGGTACATCGAATTCACATCATCGGGACTAATGGCGCGAGATTGCTGCATGTACTGCAGTGCATTGGCAGCATCGCCCTTCTTGGCATAGAGGAGCCCGAGATCGCCCATGATACTGGCGGATCGCGGGTTCACCTGGAGCTCCTGGAAAGCAAGTGAGATGGCTTTGCCGTAGGCGGCTGCGGCCTTGTCAGAATGGCCGGACCAGCGATATGCATCGCCAAGATTGCCCTGAAGCACTTCGTCGTTCGGGGTCATCTCGACCGCTTTTTCATAATTCTTTGTGGCCGGGTCGTAGTCCTTCAGGAAGAAGTAAGCGGTGCCGAGATTGGAATACGCGTCCGCGTCCGGTGCGATCGACAGTGACTTCTGGAGATAGGGGATAGCCTCGCTCCACAAGCCCTCGCGCAGATATACGGCGCCGATGTTCTGGTAGGCCAGAGAATTGTCCGGCGCGAGTTCCGTGACCCTCTTATATTCGGCGGCCGCTTTGGCGGTGTCGCCGCGCTTGAAGTAGGCGTTCCCCAGCGCAACATGATTCGCCCAGAAGTAGGGGTTGGCGGCGACCGCATTCTGGTAAGCGGAAATGGCCTCGTCACTTTGACCGCTGAGGGCGTAGGCGTCACCCAGGCTGCGATAGGCTTCATCGGAGTTCGGAGCCAGCGCCAAAGCGCGTTTCAGTTCCGTGATCGCTTGGGTGTTCTGCCCGGTGGCGGCGTAGACGCTGCCGAGAGAAATGAGGACTTCGGGCAGATTGTTCGAGAGCCGCTCGGCCTGCCGCGCGGACAAAGTGGCTTTTTGCGCCCAGACACCATCCTTGGTTTCACCATACATGCGGATGCTGGAGTCGGCGAGTCCAGTGTATGCGAGGGCGAAATTGGGGTCCTTGTCAATGGCCTGCTCGAACAATCCCACAGCCTGGCGATAGGCGTCCTGAGCGTGACCATTGCGCAGAGTGTTGCGTCCCTGCAGGTAGAGGTCATAGGCCTTCACGTTCTCGGTGGGATGGGCGCCGACACGGGCTTGCTCTTCGTCGGTCGGCTTGAGAGCAAGGGCAGTGGCTACGTTGCCGTAGATCTGGTCTTCGAGGGCGAGCAGATCGCCTGAGGCTCCCGGGAACTCCTGGCTCCAGACGCGCTTGCCGGTGGTGGCATCGTCGAGGTTGAAGGTGACGCGGAGCTTGTCGCTATTGCCCTGCACCATGCCCTGCAACACCAGGTTGACGCCCAATTCGCGGGCGAGCTTCGAGAGCGGCAGATCTTTGGCCGCTGCTTTATCAACCGCGTCAGAGGATGCCAGGTGGATTTCCTTCAGCTGAAACATCTTGGCGGTGAGGGCTTCCTGAATGCCGTCGGCCACATAACCCAGCGTTTTCTCATCGCCAACCTTTTTTAGCGGCAAAATGGCAACATACTTTCCCTGCTTGAGAGAGGGAATGCCTTGCGCCATCTCGCTGGACGACGCTCCCGGACGATTCAGCAGCGTGCGCCCGGCAAAGGTCGCCAGCACGATGACGAGCACGGCCCCGGCAATCCACATCCAACTTTTTCCAGGAAGGTCGAGGCTGAAGCGCGACGGACGCACGATCGGATGCGCAATCATCTTCGACAGCGTTTCGGCGCTGATATTGGGGTTGGCTTCCCAAGTTGCCAATTGCTGCAAAAGCTCGACCGCCGAGTGATAGCGGTTGGCGGGCTCGCGCTCCAGGCAGCGGCTGACGATTGCGCTCAAGGAGCGGGGAACGGAGGCGTCGACGTCGGAAGCAGAGCGCGCCTGCTCGCGCGTACGCTTCATGAGGCTGGCGATGGCGGTGTCAGCCTCGTAGGGAGCTTTTCCGGTAAGCAGTTCGTAGAAAATCAGGCCGACGCTGAAAATGTCGGAGCGCTGGTCGAGCGTGCTGCCCAGAGCCTGCTCGGGCGACATATATTCCATGGTGCCGACGATGGCGCCGGTCTGGGTCAGGCCGGAATCGCCAAGCGAGCGCGCCAGGCCGAAGTCCATCACCACGATGCGACCGTGCTTGTCGCGCATGATGTTTTGGGGCTTCAGATCGCGATGGATCACGCCTTCGGAATGGGCGGAATCGAGCGCGCGGCAGACCTGCTCCACCACCGCGATGGCGTCTTTGGGTGAGAGCTTCCCCTCGCGTCGCAAGATGGTACGCAGATCTTCGCCGTCTACGTATTCCATGCTGATGAAGCGAATCCCCTCGGCCTCACCCAGGTCGTAGATGCGGACCACGTTCTTGTGCGTGATGTTGCGGGAGAGAATGAGCTCTTGCTTGAAGCGCTGCAGAATCGCGGGATCAGTCGCCAGTTCGGGGCGGATGACCTTGAGCGCAATCAGACGATCGAGTTCGCGGTCGCGGGCCTTGTAGACAGCGCCCATGCCGCCCTGCCCGAGCACGCCCAGAATTTCGTAGCGTTCACCGAAAAGCACGCCCGGCTGCAGACTCAGAAAAGCGGAGATGCTGCTGACCGCGGGCGTCGAGGACGGAGACGAACGGGAGTAGGGAGGGCCAGGCTTCGCGGCGGGAATCGGGGTTCCGTGCGGCAAGGTCGGAGCGTCCGAGAGCGGTGCGTTGGAGAGAGGCGGAGGAGTTAGCGCTCCAGCGCCAACGATGTCCGCGGGCAAACGGGTACCCGGCATCGTCGGGTTATCAGAATCATTGCCCCTATGGTCGCGCTCATCCATTAGGATTGCCCGGATTCGGAGAGCCAGCGAGGGAGTGCGCCTCGGTTCCACGACCAAGGCAAACCCTCACCTCAGGTTGTCGAGGGGAAATCGAGAACCCAGCGCTCCGATTTACGAGAGTATACCCCGGAAATGGTTCCGGGGAAAGCAGAGAACCCCCTTCAAATAGTGTTTCTTGGGTCTAGATCGTTTCCCGAATCGCGATATAAACCTGGGCCAGAACAGTGGATGGCGCGGAAGATCTTCGGGATGGGTCCGAAGAAGACCGTGTAGATCCCTGGGTCACAATTGAGAGGTATGACAAACGTCTTCGTGGAGAGACAAAACAGCGGGCTGCATCTCGATGGATTCGATGGGGCGCCGGCCTTTGAGCTTGCGGGCAAGGTGAGCCCAGATGGAAACGAGCATCAGGCTCCAGCCACTCGCAAGAAACTTGAGGCCACGCCAATAGAGACCGTCGCCGAGAGCCCGTGTGAACCAATAATAGACTGGGCCTCCGATGTAGGCATAACGCTCAAAGCGACAGGAGGGGCCACCGGGATATTCGCCGTTCTTTTCCTTGCGAACCACCATGCTCATGGTCTCCACAAATTGGCCAACCTGATGAACCGTGTTGTCGGCGTGAAGTCGATAGGCGGTCGTGGGATGGGACAAGATGTGGACGGTCTTGCCCGAATAGCCCAGCTTGATGGTCAAGTCGTCGATATCAGAGGGAAAGATTTCTTTCGTGAAGCCTCCTACGTTCAGGAAAACTTGCCGATCGACGACGATGGCGCTGGCGCTGCCCCGGTAGGGGTGGTCCTTGCGCATTAACGCGTCGTACTCGACAACCTGGACGGAGTGGCCAAAATCGTCGAACTGAGGTCTGGGTACGAGCCCTTTGAAAAAAAGAAGCCGGCAGAGAATAATTTTTGGTTCTTTCAACTCGATGATGCGGGCATAGAGATCCAGCGCCCAGGGCAGGTAGAGATCGTCTCCATCGAGAAAAACGAGGTATTCGCCCCTGGCGGCCGCGGCGCCTTGATTGCGGCCAACGTTGGCGCCAAGATTTTTCGCATGCTTAATGAGCCGTATTTCATCGCCATACTCCTCGAGGATTTGTGCAGTATGGTCAGGTGAAGCGTCATCCACAACGATGATTTCCTTGTCAGGATAGGGCAGCGCCAAAGCCGAATCAACCGTTTCGCGGATGAACTGTTCCTGTTTGTAGCAGGCAATGATAAGGCTGAATTTTGGTATGTGTTCATCTGTGCCAGATGCCCCGTTCGTTCGCCCATCTTTGCGAATGGATGGGTGGCTTGTATCGCTCCCGCCGTAAAACGTCTCGACCGGATAACTCTTCATTGGCAGCGCCCACTCCTGAAATTTCACCCGCGCCGGCTCGGCCTTTCCGAAAAGGCCCTATGCGTTTCCATTCAGAATATCGGCAGAAGTTCGAGTTTGATTGTGACCAGGGTCTCAGTACGATGTGACATCGGCCCAGCTTATGTGTTCACAGCTCCGCTCGGACGGTTGTGTCGTCGGTTACTGACATTTTTTGTCCATCGCCAGTCCAACCGGTCGGTACGAGAATTTCGTCGATTGCTGCCTGCCGTGCTTAAATGGTGAGTTGGGCGCCAAGTTTTGCGCCGTCCCCAAGCGCGGCATCCCAATCACAATTTTCAGAACGAACATTTCAGACCAAACTACAGATCCCTCGCTTCGCTCGGGATGACAAATCTTAAGATGACAAGCCTTAAGCGGAGGCCGGAGGATCCGGTGGAGGATACTTGGACTTCCAGTTGAACGAAGAGCAACTGTATCTGAAGAAGAGCGTGCGAGAGTTTGCCGAACGCGAGATTGCACCGAACGTCATGAGGTGGGATGAAGCTGGCGAATTTCCGCTCGCGACGATCAAGGAACTGGGCAAGCTCGGCCTGATGGGCGCGATCTTCCCGCCCGAATACGGTGGCGCCGGAATGGGCTACGTGGAGTACGTTACCGCCATTGAAGAACTTTCTCGCGTGGATGGATCGGTGGGCATCATCGTGGCTGCGCACACGTCACTGTGCTCGAACCACATTTATCTGGCGGGAAACGAGGCGCAGAGGAAGAAGTATGTGCCGAAGCTCGCCAGCGGCGAGTACATCGGCGCATGGGGATTGACCGAGCCCTCGGCGGGGTCGGATGCGGGCAGCGCGCGCATGACGGCGGCGCGAGCCAACGGCGGATGGGTGCTCAACGGCACCAAGACTTTCATCACCAACGGCCACTATGCCGACGTTGTGGTCGTGCTGGCGGTAACCGATCGCGCGGCGCACACGCACGGGCTATCGGCCTTTATGGTGGACAAGAACACCAAGGGATTTCGCCCCGGAAAGAAAGAGAACAAACTCGGCCTGCGCGCCAGCGATACTGCCGAGTTGATCTTCGAAGATTGTTTTGTGCCGGGAGAAAACCTGCTGGGCAAGGAAGGCGGCGGATTTATCGATGCCATGCGCGTGCTCGACGGCGGGCGCATCTCGATCGCCGCGCTCTCGCTCGGCATGGCGGAAGGCGCATACGGGGCGGCGCTGAAGTATTCGAAGGAGCGGCAGCAATTTGGCCAGGCGATTTCGGAATTTCAGGCGATCCAGTGGAAGCTGGCCGACATGGCAACGGAAATCGAGGCGGCAAAACTGCTGACGTTCCGTGCTGCCGCGATGAAAGATGCCGGCATGAAGACCACTCTCGAATCGTCGATGGCCAAGCTTTACGCGAGCGAAGTAGCCGTGAGATGCGCCAATGAAGGCGTGCAGATCCACGGCGGGTATGGGTTCGTCAAGGACTATCCGGCGGAGAAGTTTTATCGCGACGTGAAGCTGTGCACCATCGGCGAAGGCACGAGCGAAATCCAGCGGCTGGTGATTGCGCGGCAATTGCTGAAGGACTAAATGCTCGCCATTCCGCGAGGCGAGAAGGGAGCTGCGATGATTAACGGAGCTCACGTCATCGTTTACAGCAAGGACCCGGAAAGCGACCGCGCTTTCTTCCGCGATGTTCTGAAATTTCCCGCGGTGGACGCCGGACACGGCTGGCTCATCTTCGCGCTGCCGCCGGCGGAGGCTGCGTTTCATCCCTCCGAGAAAAACGACCTGCATGCGCTGTACTTCATGTGCGACGACCTGAAGGCGACGATGGAATCGCTGAAGGCGAAAAAAGTGAAGTGTGGTCCGGTGACGGAGGAGCGCTGGGGCAGTCTGACCACGATTGCTCTTCCTGGCGGCGGGAAGATTGGGCTCTATCAGCCTAAGCATCCGAAGGCGATCGGGCGCTGAGGCCGGATCAACACGAATCGGATTTTAGTGCTCGAGCGGTTGACGGCGGCCATGGCGGATATGCAACACGTGCACCGTTTCGCCCTCAATGGTGAACAGAATCCGATAGACGTGCGGTGCGAGGCCATAGAGTAGATGGCGCACTTCAAAGGGAAGGCCGAGTTCTCCGGAGCCAGCGGACAACGCGCCGGGAATTCAGCAAGCGATGCTACGGCGTTCTGCAAGGCCAGGAACCAGCGTATGCCCGCGTCTCCGGCGTGCTCTCGGACAACAACCGGTCAAGAATTGCATCCGCGTCTTGCTCGGCTGCTGCCGTCGTTTCAACGCGGAAGGTCATGCTTGCGCCGCAGATCGGCGAGGAATTCCGCGGCGGGTCTCGTGGTTCCGGCCTTCACATCCTCGTAGCCGTGGCGGATGCCTTCGACGGTTTCCGCGAAGTCTTGGCGCTCCCACTCCAGGTAGGTGGCCAGAGCATCGTCGAGGGCTGCGGCAGGGTCTTGTCCGCGACGTTTGGCGTATTCTTCCAGTTGTGCCTTACGCTCCGGCTTGAGTGGAATCATATCCATGCTGGCCTGCCTCTCCCCTCCACTTATCGTAAGGGGTTCGTGCACTGACGTCAAAAGCTATCTGCGTCTCTGCAAGCTAGGCAGAAATCCAGGGGTTAGCGCTTACGCGGCAGACTGCTTAGGATTAACCGCTTTTCCGCCAGGCGTTTTCGTCAGAAGGCAAAACGCTAAGAAGTCTGCTGGCGGATGTGATGGCTTTTTCCCTTTTGATTGGCCGCTGCCGCCTGACCTGAAATAACGTCGGTCCCGTGCTCCGTCTCTGCGGTGCAACGCCCCTGCGTTACACTTAGTCCTTGGACCCGAAAATCGAATCGCAGGTCGATCAGCTCCGCTCGGGCGACGCGCGCGCGCTGGCTCGCGCCATCTCTACGGTCGAGAACCGCGCTGCCGGCTGGGCGGAACTGCTCAAGGCGCTCTTCCCTTATACCGGCAAGGCGCTAGTCATCGGTCTGACCGGCGCTCCGGGATCGGGCAAGAGCACGCTGGTCGATCGGCTCGCCAAGCATTATCGCAATAAGGAAGAGAATAAAACCGTCGGCATTATCGCCGTCGATCCGACCAGTCCTTACACGGGCGGTGCGATTTTGGGCGACCGCATCCGCATGCAGGACCACTATAGCGATCCGGGGATTTTCATCCGCAGCATGGCGACGCGCGGGTCGCTCGGCGGACTGGCGCGCGCCACGGCGGATGCCGCGACCGTACTCGATGCTTCAGGCCGCGACTTGATCATGATCGAAACGGTTGGCGTCGGGCAGGACGAAATCGACATTGTGCGGCTGGCCGATGTCACCATCGTGATTCTGGTGCCCGGCATGGGCGATGATGTGCAGACGATCAAAGCCGGGATCATGGAAATCGCCGACATCTTCGTGATCAATAAAAGCGACCGCGAAGGGGCCGAACGGGTGGAGCGCGAAATTCGCGCCATGCAATCGCTGGCCATGCGCAACGACCACTGGACGCCGCCGATCGTCAAGACGGTTGCCAGCGAGGGCGTGGGGACCGAACAGTTGGCGGAAGCGATCGCCGACTACGAGGCGTACCTGAAGAAAGAGAACCTGGTTTTCAAGAAGAACGTCGAGAACTGGCAGGAGCGGCTGGTCGAGATGCTGCGCGATGCCATGCTGGAAAAAGCGCGCGAGCAAATGGAGGGCGGCAGCCTGGAGCGCTACGCGGCTGAGATCGCCGAGCACAAGCGCGATCCGTATTCACTGGTGGAGGAGATTGTGCGCGGCACGGAACGCGCATAGATTCGATTAAGAGACGGGCGTCCTCGCTCGTGCCGCCGGGCGGGGACGCCCGGCGCTCCACCGGCAGAGTTTGTTTGGCGAGAGGAGGTACCTACTGATGGAATTCAGCATTGATCATCTTGGCATCGCAGTGAAGTCGCTGGATGCGGCGAAGGCTATCTACGAGAAGCTCGGGCTGAGCGTTTCTCCGGAAGAAACCGTCGAGCAGGAAAAAGTTCGGCTGGTAATGGTGCCCGTGGGCGGGAGCCGGCTGGAGTTGCTGGAGGCGACTTCGGACGAATCGGCCATCGCCCGGTTCATCGCCAAGCGCGGCGAGGGGCTGCATCATATCTGTATGCGCGTTCCGGATCTGCCGGCGGCGGTTGCAAAATTAAAGAGCGACGGCGTGCGCCTGGTGTCGAATGAGATCAAGACGGGCGCTGGCGGACATCGGTATGTGTTTGTGCATCCGCAGAGTACGTCGGGCGTGTTGCTCGAATTGGTAGAGAGCGCACATTGAATTTGTAATTGGTAATTTGTAATCCGATCAGGTTTTCAAAATTACCAATTACAAATCACCAATTACAAATGTTCCAGCTCCTGCTTGCGGTTGACACTTCCGGCAAGAACGGCAGCATCGCGCTGGCGCGTGTGACACCCGGCCATAGCGATGTCGAGATCGTCGAAGTTCTGCCGCTCACGGGCGGGGCGTTTTCGGCGCAACTGGTGCCGCAGATTGCCGCGCTCTTGGAAAAACATGGATACGGCAAGAACGACCTGGGAGCATTTGCGGTTGCGTCTGGTCCGGGCTCGTTTACTGGGCTGCGCGTGGGTTTGGCTGCTGTTAAGGCTCTGGCCGAGGTGCTGCAGAAACCAATCGCTGCGATTTCATTGCTGGAAGCGGTTGCTTGCAGCGGCGCGGCGCGGGGTCGCGTTCTGGCCGCGCTGGATGCGGGCCGGGGCGATGTGTATGTCGGCGACTACGAACTGGGGCCGCAAGTTCGTATGAACGTTCGCATGAACGTTCACATGCATGGCGAACGCCTGCTGAGCAGGGAAGAGTTCGTTGCCGGAGCCAGGGGTTTGGAAACCATGAGTTCAGAAACCATGGGTTCGGAAGCGAAGGGGAACGTGGTGGTCACGCCCGATGCCGCGTTGGCGGAGACGGTTCGGGCTGCCGGAATTCGTGTGGAACTGATTGAGTATCCGAACGCCGGGATGATTGCACGGCTGGGCTGGGAGCATCTCCAGCGGGGCCAGACGGCGAGTCCCGAGGAATTGGATGCCAACTACATCCGGCGTTCCGACGCTGAAATCTTCTCGAAGCCGAAGGCGTGAGAGTGTCAACCATTTATGCCCGTGGCCATTCGCTCCGCTGCGTTAAACGACGTGCCGGCGATTCTCGCCATGGAGCAGCAGACTCTGGCCGCAGCCCATTGGGCGTCCGAGCAGTACAACAAACTGGTGAGTAGCGGGATTGTTCTGGTGGCCGAGGAAGCAGGCAGGCTTTGCGGATTCGTTTGCACGCAGGCGGTCGCGGACGAGTGGGAGATCGAGAATGTGGTGGTGGCCGCTGGGTTCCTCCGCCGTGGCATCGCCGGTGAGTTGGTGCGCGAGTTGGTGCGGCGCGCGGAGAATGAGGCGGCGTCAGCGATTCTGCTCGAAGTCCGCGAATCGAATCTGCCGGCCCGCGGCCTCTACGAAAAACATGGATTTCGCGAGGTGGGCCGCCGCCGGGCGTATTACGGGGATCCGGTGGAGGATGCGATTCTGTACGGGCTTCGGTTCGACCGCTGAACTGGGCCGAAAAGCGCAAAGTTTTGCACCACTTTCTGTGCATCTTTGCCTCCCAGACCCGCCTGGCGACGGTGGAAATCTATCTATGAAATCTCATTGAACCCTACCGATTCCTGTGCTACTTTTTAACAGTGCAGTAATAAACAGCAGGAGGTCTAGCAAGGATGCTGACTCCAAGCAGCCAACTCCTGACCGGTCACGATGAGTTCCAGCGACTGGTTCAGGAGCACTCGCAATATTCCCAACGGCTGGAATCCCTCACCCAGAAACGATACCTCACAGACGATGAAAAACTGGAAGAAGTGCGGCTGAAGAAACTGAAGCTGCGCCTCAAAGACCAGATGTTGAACCTGGAACGGCAGGTTCAGCGGCAGACTGCCTAGATTCGCCGAGCTTGGATTCGCCGAGCCTAGACCAATAGGGCCGAGTAATCGGGCCTGAAGCGCAAGACAAAGCAGGGTTTCGCTTGATCCATGCCATCCTACCGGGCGCGTCTAAGCGCCTTTTTTTATTGTAGTTATGTAGAATGTCGCGGCCTCGCTCTATAATCATTCTGAATTCCCATGGTCTGAATGCTATGGTGCGTGACGGCTATTTCTATGGTGCGGGATGCGTGCTTGCCGCGGTCATTGTCTCGTGGCTGGCGGCTTGGCCTTATGCTGTCCCGGTGTTGCTGCTGGCGGCTTTCGTCCTCTGGTTCTTCCGTGATCCCGAGCGCCAGATTCCCACGGTCCCGGGGGCCGTCGTTTCTCCGGGCGATGGCAAGGTGACCGATGTATCTCTGGTGACTTCTGGCGGAACTCCGCGGAACCGGATCAGCATCTTTCTCAGCGTCTTCGATGTGCACGTGAACCGCGCGCCGATCGCAGGCGTAATTCGCGACGTGCGCTATCAGCGCGGCAAGTTCCTCAACGCCATGGGGGCGCATTCGGCGGAGGAGAACGAGCAGAACATCGTCACCGTGGAAGGTGATGGCCGCACCGTGATATTCAAGCAGATCGCCGGCCTGATTGCGCGGCGCATTATTTTCAATTTTAAAGTGGGAGACCATGTAGCTTGCGGTGAGCGGGTTGGGCTCATCAAGTTTGGCTCGCGCGTGGATGTTCTGTTCGATCGCGATGCCGCGATCCAGGTGAAACCCGGCGATCGCGTCAAGGGTGGGGCAACGGTGCTGGCCTTATTGCCGGTTGCGCAGCCGGTTCATGCCGGTACGGCCGGGGAGCGGGAGACGCATTGAATATGATGGAAGTAGAAACATGGAAGAGCTAACGCCGCGTCGTCGTGATACGGATCGTCCGCGGGGAAAATTGCGCAAGGGCATGTACATACTGCCTTCGCTATTCACCTCGGGGAATATCGCGCTTGGGTTCTACGCCATTCTGCAGGCCGTGCACGGCAGCATGGGTGAGGCCTGGCACATGGATTTCGCCGCGATGGCCATCGGCTTTGCCGTATTGTTCGACGGTCTGGACGGCCGCATCGCGCGCATGACCCACACCTCCAGCGATTTTGGCAAAGAACTCGATTCGCTGGCCGACGTGATCACCTTCGGCGTTGCCCCGGCGCTGCTTGCCTGGGTGTGGGGATTTCACCTGTTGCCGATGACCATTGCGCCCGACCTGCGCCTGAAAATTACAGAACTGGGCTCGATCGCCTGCTTCGCGTTCCTCATGGCGGGCGCGAGCCGCCTTGCGCGCTTCAACATTGCCAAAAATCCCGAGCCTTCGAATCCGGGACGTCCGGGAAAGAAATATTTTGTGGGCATGCCGATTCCCGCCGGCGCCGGAGTCATTGCGGCGGTCGTTCACTTCTCCAAAGGTGAGCCCGTAATTTCCTGGTGGACGGCAATGAGCTGGTTGATGATGGTCGTCGTGGTCGGCTATCTGATGGTCAGCACGTGGCGTTTCTACAGCTTCAAGGACATTGATTTTCGTTCGCGCCATCCCTTCCGCCTGATTGTGCTGATCGCGGTGCTGATCGCCTTGATCGCGCGATTTTCGCGCCCCGTACTCTTCGCGGTTGCCGTGCTGTATATGGCTTCCGGCGTTCTCTGGCGCCTGCAGTGGATCTTCCATCGCAAGACTCCGCCTGCACCTCCGGCGTACCGGGAGGCATCTCAGAATCCATGACTCCCATCTCCAAATCCGCCGGCTCGCAGGCCGATCTCCGCGGCACGAATCTTTATCGCGTGGCGATCGTGGGCGCGGCATCACTCAAGGGGAAAGAGGTCGCCGAAATTCTGCGCGAACGGAATTTTCCCGCCGTCGATGTCCGGTTGCTCGATGACGACGAGTCTCTCGGCCAACTGGAAGCGGTGGGCGACGAGGTGAGCTTTATCCAGAGCATCCGCTCGGAACAGTTTGAGCGCGTGGACTTCGCCTTCTTCGCTTCCGATCCACGCTCTACGCGCAATAACTGGAAGGCGGCGCACGATTTGGGCGATACCATCGTGGATCTCTCGTACGCGCTGGAAGATGAAGCGGGGGCATCGGTCCGCTCGCCCTGGATCGAGCGGCAGACTGGCCAGCCCATTGCCCCGGAGCTGCAACCGGGCCCGGTGGTGGTGGCCCATCCCGCGGCGACGGTCCTCGCGCTGCTTGCCTTACGTAGTGAGAAGACCAGCGAGAAGGCCGGCAAAATCGAACGCATGGTCGCGACCGTGTTTGAGCCTGCCTCGGAGAACGGCCAGAAGGGTATGGACGAACTGCACGAGCAAACGGTGAATCTGCTCTCCTTCCAGGAATTGCCGAAGAATGTGTTCGACATCCAGGTGGCCTTCAACCTGGTGCCGCGCTACGGACAGAGATCTGAGTTGGCGCTGGATGCGGTGTCGCAACGAATCCGGAAGCACTATCGGCGCATTGCCCGCGGCGCAGCCCAGCCGGCGCTGCAGGTGCTGCAAGCGCCAGTCTTCCATGGGCACGGTTTTTCGGTTTACCTGGAGATGGAGAAGCCAGTCGCGATCACAGATCTTTCGCAGGCCCTCACGGGAGAGCACGTGGTCGTGAGCGGCAGTCCGGAAGATACGCCAACCAACGTGAGCGCTGCCGGTCAGGGAGATATTCTGGTCTCGCTCACCAGCGACGCCAATCACAAGAACGGCGTGTGGCTCTGGGCCACGACCGATAACCTGCGTGTTGCCGCTTTGACCGCGGTGGAGTGCGCCGAGACCATGACCGCATCCCGGCCGCGAGGTCAGATTCAATGAATTTAACCGCGACCGCGAACCTTGTGTGGCGCGGACACTCTTGTCCGCGAACCTTGAGAGCAAATTCAAAGGCCGCGGACAAGAGTGTCCGCGCCACACCAAGGTGGATGGCCGCCGTGATGCTCGGAGTGGGCCTGGCGTCGATCTTGACCGGCTGCGGCTACCACACGGCCGGAAATGCAGTCGAACTCCCACAGAACATCCGCACCATCGCGATTCCCGGCTTCGTCAGCCACAGCCAGACGTTTCGCATCGAGCAACTGCTGACGGACGCCGTCGTGCGCGAATTCAACGCCCGCACCCAGTACCATGTGGTTCATGAAACCAACGGCGACGCGGATGCGGTGCTCAAGGCCACGGTTTTATCGGCATCAGCGAATCCGCTTGTCTACGATTCCACCACCGGGCGCGCGATCAGCGCCCTGGTCACGGTGAGCGTGCAGGTGACCCTGACCGACCGTCACGGCAAGGTGCTCTTCGAGAATCCTTCCTATCTTTTTCACGATCAGTACGAAATTTCGCGCGATCTTACCAGTTTTTTTCAGGAAGATTCTCCGGCCGTCAATCGGTTGTCGCGGGATTTCGCGCGGACGCTGGTGGCCAACATTCTGGAGGCTTACTAATGGCGATGCGCGCCTTCAGTCAGGCGGACCGCTTTTTCTCCGAACTGGAGTCGCGCCAGCTGAAGCCGGCTTATGTCCTGGTTGGCGATGAAGCGTTTTTTCGCAAACGCTGCCGCGACGCCATTCTGGAGCACCTGGTCGCTCCCGACTCACGGGATTTCGGTTTGTTTGAGTTCGACCTCGCCGAAACTTCGCTGACCGAAGTTCTGGACCGCGCCCGCACGCCCTCGCTGATGGCGCCGTTTCAGGTGTTCTTCGTGCGCGGCGTAAAGACCTTGTTTGGCCGCGGCTCAAATGAAGAGAAGATCGCGGCCATCGAAGCGTACTGCAAGAATCCCAATCCCGACGCGCTTCTGGTATTTGTTGCTGATCACATCAGCATTCCCGCCGACGCCCGCCGCATGGAGATGACGGACAAGGACCGCTACCAGAAGATCCGCGAAGACCTGGGTCCGTTCTGCGGCATTGTGGAGCTGTCTCGCGTCGAAGAGGGTGAAGCCGTCCGTTGGATCGGCGAGTACTGCGCCACGCGCGCTGTCAAAATCGACGCCGACGGCGCCCGCGAGTTGGTGGACGCGCTGGGCGGCGACATGATGATGGTGTCCAATGAACTGGAGAAGTTGATTCTCTATGTTGGCGAGAAGAAAAAAATTACGCTCGGCGATGTTGAGACCATGGTGCTTGCCGCGAAACAGCGCTCGCTCTATGAGTTGACCGACGCGATTTCCTCCAAGGACCGTGTGCGCGCGCTCGAAATTCTCGATGCGCTGCTTTCGACCGGCGACGGCGAAGAAGCTGCCATTGGCCATCTCTACATGCTGGCCAAAACTTTTCGCCAGATGCTGGTCATCCTGGAGCGCAACGTGCGCGACCAGCGCATGCTGTGGGCGGCATTGTGGCAGGGCTTTCGCGTGCCGCCGTTTGCCGCCGAAGATATCATCCGGCAGGCGCGACGCTATAAGTCGAAGCGGGAACTGACGCGCTCCATTCGCCTGGTTGCGAAAGCCGATCTGGCGCTGCGCTCAAATCCTCCCGGCAAACGGTTGATCCTCGAAAAGCTGGTTCTGGATCTGGCCAGCGAGCCCAAGCCTGAAGCGGCGGGGGGATGGATGCAGGAAGAGTTGCCGGTCTAGAGATCGGCGAACAACCTTGGGCGGCGATTGCTCGAAGTGAGTTATCGAAGCCGCTGCCTCAATCGAATTCGAGAAGTTCAAAGGCACTGAATACATCGTCAGCTAGGGAATATACAAAATTGAAATCGTATTTTCTCCCAAGCGTCGGCTCCCAATAGCGGCCATGAGCAAGCCAGTGCCGGAGTTTGAATGCCCCGCGCAATTCTGAAATCAGTCGAGGCCCCGGTGCAGACGACTTTTCCTTACAGGTCTCGAAAATGTCCTCGTCCAATCTCGCATTTTTCTTTTGGGACTTATAGATTACGTAGAATGCCCTGGAGACAACATCCTTCTTCCTCTTCTGGCAGCGGCATAGATAATCGACGCGAAAAGCGGCTTCCAACGTGGTTAGAATGAAAAAGGCTGACCTGAGATCGGTCTCTTCGAGGCGAGCAGCGAGATCCCCAGGGCGCCGGCCGAAAAAATACGATTTCAGCGAATCGACAACGTCATTGTGATACGCGGCAATCTCTGCGATGGATCTGCTACCCATTGGCCACTTCCATAATTAGCTGGAAGAGGGTCTGCTGCGTAATCTCTATGAACCTCCTTTCTGGCGGGCGAGTGACAATCTTCCACTCCCACTTGATCTCCCGCGGTGGTTCGGCCGGAGGGGTAGGTGGTTTTTTGCCAGTGCCAACAATGCTAACCCTTACATGGAAAAGCGATCGGGGCCCCGGTACCTTGCTATCGACTAAAAGGATCTGAGCTTTGCCAGCCGGCCCGCTGATGTCAACACGTCCCTTGGAGCCAATGAGCAGCGTCCCGATTGGTTCAAGAACCACGCTTTGGCGCCCGATCTTCAGAACCATTTCTTTGGCGGCATACGATCCGATATTCTCCTCATTCAACTCAATAGGCCTGTATTCAAGCTGTATCTGCCCAGAAGAAACATATTTGTCCAATAGAGACTCGACCTTTTTGTAAAGTTTGTCGAGATAGTCAAGCCATTCTTTGCGTTCGTTGTCCCAATCCATCGCACCGACGCCGGGGGTCGCTCCCTGTTGACGCTTGACGAATTCATCGAACTCCTTGACATCCATCGGGGCACTCCTTCCCCCTTTTGCCGACGATGCTTTCAGTCTCATAGACATATCCTACCCTTTCGCCTCCGCCACTGCTTGTCGCAGTTCGTCGACGCCCGGGAAATCCGGCTTGATCTTCACCACGCGGTCCAATTGTTGTTTAGCCAGCGCGGCCTGACCGCTTTTGGCGTAGGCCATGCCCAGGTGGTAGTTGTAGAGCGCGTTGTCCGGTTCCTTTTTCACGGCTTCTTTGAACAGGGTGATCGCGGACGCGTAGACGTGTTTGTGGTAGAAAGCCCAGCCCAGGGTGTCGGCGGAGTTCGGATTATCGGGAAGCTGACGGCGGGCAGTCTGCGCCATGGCGAAAGCAACGTCCACGTTGCCGCCTTGCTGCAGCATCACGTAGGCCAAATTGTTGGAGGCCAGCGGATTTTCCGGCTGAATCTCCAGCACTTTCTGGTATTGCTGCTTGGCGTGGTCCCAATCCTGCCTGGCCTCGTAAATGCCCCCGGCCAGCAGGTAGAAAGCGACTTCCTTGGGATTGATCTTGGCCCCCTCGAGATAGGTTTCGAGCGCCTGATCCGTGGCGCCGCGCAGGTTCTGCACCACCCCGAGCTTGACCAGCGCCTCGGTGTTTTTCTTGTCCAAGTCGGAGGCTTGTTTGAATTCGGCTTCCGCGCCGGCCAGGTCTTTTTTCTGTTCCAGCAGGAGTTGGCCGAGCATGATGTGAAACCCGACGTTCTGGGGATACCTGGCCAACTGCGTCTTCGCGGTAGCGATGGCCCTGTCGGGCTGTTTCTGTACCAGGTCCACGTTGAGCACGCCGAACAGTGCTTCGGTGGAATTGGGATCCTGATCGAGGGCCTGCTGGTAGGCTTTTTGCGCTTCAGCATACTGGCTCTGTGCCATCCGCAGGTTGCCCAACTGCACATAGACGGCGGGATTATTGGGTGCCTTTTCCAGGGAACGATGGATGTACTCATCCGCCGTTGCGTACTGCTTGCGATCGATTTCGGCCATCGCGCGCAGCAGGTATCCGTCAGGAGCCGCGGGCTGTAAGGCGATGATCTGGTCCGCTTCCTGTGCGAGCCCACTGGCATCGCGCCGGTGTAAGGCAACGCTTGCCAACGCCCGGTGCGCTTCCACGATGTCAGGACGCAGTCGAACCGCATCGCGCCACTCCGCTTCTGCCCGGTTGGCGTTGCCCAGTTGGTCGAATGCCAGGCCCTGCCAGTAATGCGCCACTGCGTTATCGGGATCATTCTTCAACACGGCTTGCAGCGTATTGATGGCGTCGTTGGCCTTGCCGCTGCGAATCTCGATCTCGCCCTTGTAAACCTGGACGTCGGGATCATCCGGCTTCGTCTTCACGACTTCATCATTCAACTTGCGAGCCTCGTCGAACCGGTCCTTGAGGATCAGCAGTTGAATGTAGTTCTTCTTGACCACCATGTCTTTGGGATGGTCCTGATACAGCGCGGCATACTCGTCCGTGGCTTTGTCGAGCTGGTTATTGGCAAAGTAGAAATCGCCAAGCATGCGGTAGCCCACGGAATTATTCGGGAAATTCTTCTTCGACTGACGCAGGAATTCCTCGGCTTGACCGGGCTTGTTCTCGGTCAGGTAGAAACCGGCGAGAGAGATCGTGGGGGTGGGATCGTCCGGCGCGGTCTCAATGGCGCGCCGGAACCACTGCTCAGCCTCGGGATATCGCCCGCGAGTCTGGTAGAAGTTTCCCAGCGAGAGCAGCGTATTCGTGGACTTGGGACTCAGGTCGACCGCTTTCTTGAAACTTTTCTCCGCTTCGTCCATCTGTTGCGCGCGCACCTGGAGCACAGCCAAATTCAGATAGGTCTCGGAACGGCTGGGATCCAGTTGCAGCGCCGTCTGCAGGTCCGCCAGCGCATCCGCGGTGTTATTCATGCCAGCGTTGTAGTTGGCCCGCGCGACATAGAAGTCGGCGTCGGGCTGTTTTTTCTCGAGCAAATCCAGATGCTCCTTCGCTTCATTGAACTGACGGCCGAGGATCAGCAGGTTGGCCATATCCAGGTGCGCGGCATATTGGTCCGGCTTGAGTCGGATGGTGGTCGACAGTTCCTGATAGGCGGTTGACCACTGCTGCAGCTTCATCGCTGCCAGCGCCAGCTTGTAGTGGGCGTCGGCGAAACGCGAATCGACCTGGATGGCGTTCTCGAACTGAATCTCTGCTTCCCGGTACTGGCCTTTGTCGTAGAAGCGCTGGCCGCTTTCCAGGTACTTC
Source organism: Terriglobales bacterium (assembly GCA_050011975.1). GTDB lineage: Bacteria > Acidobacteriota > Terriglobia > Terriglobales > Acidobacteriaceae > Acidiflorens. Next base: position 83,113 of record JBEKIB010000009.1, read on the forward strand.
TGCTTGCGGACGTTCGGATCCCGCGAGCAGCCCGTCAGCAACGCCGCCAGCAAGCAAACCGCCGCTACCGCATACTGCAATCTTGACCCTCTTGCAATAGCCATATTTCTGAGCGCCTCGCATTGCGCAAACTTTGTCTTATCAGTGTTTGAGTACACAAAGGTACTCTCTTGGGCGGAGGCCCGAAAAGTTACTGCCGTTATTATCGCAAACCTGGACAGCGGGCAGAAGCCGATTGGCCCGTCTTTAAGCATACGCCCGTGGACAAGCGCTTTGGTAATCTGCCCCATCGGACGGGAGCATGGCATAGTTTAGTTGGCTATGACCCATTTCCCCCAATCCAATGCCAACGGGCGTTCTCCCCGAGTCCAACTGAATGGATCTGTCGCGGCCGCGGTAATGGCCGAGGGCGGCCAGCGGGCGCGCGCAAAACTACAATCCATTTCCATCACCGGCGGATTGCTGCAGTTGCAGCACGAGCTTTCCACCGGAGATTTCGTGGAAATCGCCTTCCACACCCGATCGGGTCCGATCCACGGAATGGCCGAAATGCTGCATCCAACGCGCAAGTATCAGAGTGCGTGTCTTCAGCCTTTTCGCTTTATTGCCCTGGCCGACGATGACCACCGCAAGCTGCGGATGGCGCTCGATTCCGCTCTGGACCGCAGTTTTCTGGACCCCCTTTCCGACCAACTGCGGACGCCGCCCGGACTCTGAGGCAGTGGCCAGTGGGCGGTGGTCGGTGGTCAGTAAAAACACAAGGCCTATCATTACTAGCAGCCTACTAACCGCCTACGGGCATTCGACATCTATCATCTACCCACGATCCACTATCCGCTGACCACTGACCACTGGCCACTGGCCACTGACCACTTTCTCGCTATACTGAACCCTCCGGGATGACGACCGAGACCATCACTCACTCCGCCGAGGAGACGATCGCTTACGGCAGGAGCCTTGCCGCCGAACTGTCACCTCCGCTCATCGTGTTGCTGCGCGGCGACCTTGGGGCGGGAAAGACGACGCTGGTGAAGGGGATCGCGGAAGGGTTCGAGGCGGCTTGCGCCGAGGACGTCACCAGCCCTACCTTCACGCTCGTCCACGAATACCGCGGACCCCAAACCACCCTCTACCACATTGACCTTTACCGCATCGATACCCAGCGCGAACTGGAAACGCTCGCCCTTGACGACCTGCTCGCGCCCAACTGCATCCTACTGATAGAGTGGGGAGACAAGTTCCCTTGCTTGCAACGCGATCAGAACTTGGAAATCACCCTGGAGCGAGTGGGGGAGACGGAGCGCAGAATCCGACTGGCCGCGCGTTGAATCTCGTGGTCTTCAATTAGACTGCCAATATTGGACCGGGGCGCATTTCAATCAACTGAATTTGGAGCCGGAATCAACTTGAAACTTACCCATTTCGCACTTGTCTGCCTATTGACGTTCGTCACTGCGGCTTTTTGCGCCGCGCAAAACGCGCCACAGCCTGCGACCGTCGACCCGAACCAGTCCGCGCAACCGCCCGCGACCGGCGCCAGCCAGGCACCAGAGCAAACGCTGCCTCCGGCTAAGCCGTCCGCCGGCCAAGCAGCCCAACCTGCCGATCAAACTCAGGGCCAGGGCCAGGATAAGGATAAGGACAGCCCAGGCGCTAAGGGCGCAGCCAACGAGCAGGCGGGCACGTCCTCCGGCACATCCAAAGACCGGCTGTTTTTTGCACTGCCCAACTTCTTGACCTTGGAGAATGCCGGCCAAGCGCCGCCCCTGACGGCCGGGCAGAAATTCAAAGTTGTCGCCCGAGGCTCGTTCGACCCGATTCAGATTGTCTGGTACGCTGCGCTCTCTGGAATATGCCAGGCAGAGAACTGTGAGCCCGGTTACGGACAGGGCTGGGCAGCATACGGCAAGCGCTACGGCGCTTACGCTGCCGACGGCACCATCGAGAATTTTTTTGTGGGCGCGATTCTTCCTTCCGTATTCCGCCAGGATCCGCGCTACTTTCAGTCAGGCCACGGCAGCTTCTTTAACCGCACCGAGTATGCCGTCAGCCGGATCTTCGTCACGCGCAGCGACTCTGGGCACAGTCAATTCAACGCCTCGGAGATTCTTGGCGCCGCCATCGCGTCGGGCATTTCCACCTACAGCTACCATCCGCGGGGCGATCGAACCGTGGGAAACACAGCCAGTGTGTGGGGATCGCAGGTGGGCTACGACACGATTACGCTGGTGGTCAAGGAGTTCTGGCCCGATATCCGGCGGAAATTAAAGAAGCAGCCTCATTGAGGTTAGGGGCGAAGAGGCCGGGCGTGAACCTTCCCGGTCGTTACCAGCCGCGGGCAGCCTGTAGGCGCGCTCCATTCCCGTACCATCGAGAACAGCATGGCTGCGGCAAAGAAGGCAAACACCAGGTAGCGAGAGCGCATTCTGTTGACATCATGACGCATGATGCGCAATCCCGCAACCGCGCAGCCCGCCCCGATGATGAAACGGAAACAACATTCGAGCCGCCCGGTTCTTCCGCCGGTCTTTCCTCATCGAATGAAGTTATGCCCCCGAGAACCGAAGCAGCCATCAGGAAAGTCGCCGAGCCAGATCTGGAAGTGGGCGTAATCTGCGCCGATCGCGACGGCAATCGGATTCGCATTGACCGCCTCGATTCCGGTGAAGGCGGCGCCGGAACCCTTTCCTACCATTTTCTGAACGATGAACTGCGTGTGCAGGAGGGCATTCAGGAGCGCTCGATCGCGCAATTTCTGGCGGCAGGCTGGTACATGGCAGCCCCGGGAGGATCCCTGTAGCCGGCTGCCCCCGTGGAGGGATGGACGTCTCGCCCGCTCAGCCGGGCGGCGCGCCCGGTTCTCCATCAGGCGATCTCCATCAGACGATCTACGAAGCCGATACCCAATTGCGGCGCTCGATGAAAGTTGGGGGCTCGTAGGTGCGTCCTTTTGCCAGGCGATTCTCCTCGCGGCGCGTGGACCACAACAGGATGGGACCGAGCGATGCGGCGGTGAGGCGGGCGACGACCGGGAACTCCTTCTCGACTTCGCGGCGCAGTTTGTGAATCCGATCACTCACGGTGCGATTGACTCTCTTGAATTCTTTTTCCATCACCCACAGCGCCGCATTGTAGGCGCTGCTGAGCTTCTTCATTTCCCGCGTAAACCGCTCGCGCACGCGTGGATCGGGGTAGTCCTTGTAGCGCTGCCAGCCTTTGAGCATGGTCTGGCACATGCGATAAAGACTCGGCCCATTACTCTCAAAATCGCGCCAGAACGCCCAATCCAGGAAGCGCTTTGAGTCCTCACGGGAGATGGCGGCGTGCCGGAAGTTGAATTTGTACTGCCCATGGACGTCGGCGAAGTCGATGTTTGGCAGCATACGACCCTGATCGGACATTTCCTGGTAAAGCGGCGTGCCCGGGACGGGAGTGTAGAGCATGAACTGGTGGAAGTCGGTCTGGTAGTTGACCGCTGACTCGATTTCCTCGACGATATTGTCGGGCGTGTGGTGCTCGAGTCCGACGATGGTCGAGCCCTGCACTCGAATCCCGTGTTCGCGAAGCTCGCGCGTGAGTTGCCCGACTTCTTCACCCTGCAGCTTGCTATAGCTCGACCGGGGAGATTCCAAACCCATCCATACCCAGGAAATGCCGAGCTCAACCAGTTCCAGCATGGTGTATTTTCGAATCGCATTTGCGGAAGCAAATACCGAAAGCTCCCAGCTCTTGCCGGCTTCCTTCATGCGCTCCAGCAAGCGCATGGCGCGCGCGCGGTGCAGCAGGAAGTTTTCGTCCATCACAAAGAAGGAATGTACTTTGAGTTTGGATTCGATCTTGCACATCACCTCAAAGAGTTCATCGCCGGTTTCGTAAAAGTTGACGAACTTTCCTTTGCCGCCAAAAAAAGCGGACGTGGTGCAGAAGTTGCACCCCATGGGGCAGCCCACCGACGGGATGATGGTCGCTGCCGTGCCGCCCTTCCGATTCGGGAGACGGAGTCCCATGATGCGTGTCTCCAAACCGGAAACAATCATAGGATGCTTAATCGGCGCGTGCTCGTCTTCTCCCAGATAGCGGCGCATCCAGGAGATACCTTCACCCTTTACGATGTGGTCGGCGTCGATCATGGTCTCAATGCCGGGGATGGCGGCTACGTGTCCGCCTACCACGATGGCCGAGTCCGGCGATAGTTCTCGCACCATGCGGCACATCTCCCGGACCTTGCCAACGTTCACGATGATCCCGGAGATCCCAACGACGTCGTAGTGGTTGGTGGTCAATTCACGGGCAAAGGCTTTGCGGGTAGGAAAATCCAGCACGCTGCAGGGCGCCGAAATATTTTCCTGAATCATCATGATGCCCCAGGAGCGATGGAACATGCGCAGCGAAAAGCTGCCTTGCGCGCGCGTGACCTGGTTGTGATAGAGCTCCATCGGATTGATGGACCGGCTGCCAAATTCGTCGTCTTGCGCATAAGGCCCGAACACCGAACTGAGTAGGACGCGAGCGTGATTTCCCTTTGGATGAATTTCGATTGATCCCATGCTCGAAGGATATTGTGCGGCGAAGGTCTTCGCCGTGATCGCAGATCACATTACAAAAATATTACGTGCGGCGCTGACGCAAAAAATAAGGAATTCCTTAACAAAAGGCACGCACATTGTCCTACGAAGTGTCTTACGAAGTCTCACGAACTTTGGTTTGCGAACTTTAGGTTTACGAACTTTTTATGGACACTTTATTCGAAATTTATGGCTTGCCGTATCGAATAGGGTGGAGCAGTTCGAGGCTCGTCAGGTGGGGAGACCAGCCGGGAGGTTCAGTTCATTGTGACCACCGTTATAGCTATGCTGTGCCTGGCGGGCATCGTATTCAATGTTCGATTTTTTGTGGCTCTCTGCAAGGAAAGCAGTTTGAACAAATCCACAATTCAGGAAAGTCGTGGAAAGCCGGTTGATCGAGCGGCATGAAAACAGGTGTGGGCTGCTTTCGGCCACGCTCGACAACCCCAACCAATCGGAGAAAGGGAATTTCTGATGTCGATCCAGGAAGTACCAGCGGAACAATTGGCGGAACTCTTCCACCACTATCACCAGGCACTGGGGCCGGATTTTGGCTGCACGACCCCGTCCACAGCCGAGTCATGGGACGAGGTGTCGCAGCCAGAAAAGAATCGCATGGTGGCGGCGGCGCGCCTTGCGATATTGGAAGTGGCTTCGACGACAAAAGAAGTGGAGGACTCAAGGCGCTATTTTGCCAAGCCCGGAGAAGCCGAGTGGGGTTGCTAGCAGGTCTGAAGGGCCTCTGGCGTGGGGGATGCTCGATGATTCCGGATAGGCTTTGGGATGGGCGCGGCGTCTAGGGCGTGTCAAAAAAATGGGTCTTAGCCCCTGAGGGCGAGACTAATTCTAATGCGGTAAATAGCCGGCCTCCATAGGCAGTTTACCGTCTACCTTGACGACGCCCACGCGATCGGTGATCGATCGTTCTTCGACGAACCCGATCGCGCCCGGAGTGGAGGCCACCGCATCGATCACATCCGTATCTGTCCCCACTGTGCGGATGGAATCTTTGTGCGAGGCGAGCAGCGCTTTCACCTCCGCCTCGGTCATCTTGTTCAGATGTTCCAGCGTGATCATCTCGTCGGGCGAAGAGTTATGCAATACCAGCACAACATTCCTGCCGTCGGGCCACTTCTTCACTTCCCCTTTGAAAATTCTGGCCAAATGAGCGGATGTGACGTTCTGAACCGTGTTGTCCTTATTGACCACGACCGCCATGTGGTGCGCAAAACACGGGGTCAACAACAACGTCACGCATGCCCAAAGGCAGAGAATCCGCTGATACTTCATAGAAAGTAAGGTTACCGCTGACGGGCCAGGAATTTTTGTCAATAAATTGTCAAAAGCAGGGGAGGAACCAGTCTCGTAACCGGGATTACCAGCTTTCAGAAACCCATTTTTCAGAACCCCATTTTTCAGAACCCCAGCTTTCAGAACCCCGTGATCTCGCTGACCTCCACATTACGTTGCAGAGGCGCGCAGTCGATGCACTTCCAAGTTTGACAGAGTGGCGAGCACACAGGATACTCGCAGTCGAAACAGTCCCGTAGTCATCGGTCGGCCTCATATACCCAATAGTCCGAAGGAGGATACAATGACGAAGTCTCGCCTGTTCCCACTCGCCTTGTCCACGGCAATGGTTGCCCTCTTGGTATGCGGGCAACACGCGCTAGCGCAAGAAAGCAGACTTCAGATTCAGGCCCATGCCCTGCCCGCAATCGACCGGGGCGTGTCCAGCGACGTTGTCGAGAAAAAGATCCTATACCAGGGAGCCTCCGGGTTTGGGATTCTTCCGCCGAAGGATGCTAACGGCGATGACGAGTGGCCCTGCTTCCCCAACCCTGCCAACGCGAATTATGCGGATTGCTCGAGCATTGCGACCGGTGGAGTCGTAATTGGCACGCCAGGCTACACGCAATCGCTCGCCGCCTGCGACGACAATACCTCGACGATCTCAAATTGCGGCCAGATTTTTTGGTTCTACGAGGATGACACCGGGGATAGCACCGATGACCTGATCGTCACCATCGCAGTGAAGCAAGGCAAGAATTACATCGCGGACGTGGTCTATGACTTTGGTCCCAACCCATTCCCGGCAGGCTCGGTCGTCATAATTTCCGATGACACCGCCTTCGGTACTCTGGCGGAATCCGGGCCGGGCAATGGATTTTGCTATTACAGTACGGAAACGTGCGTAAACCCCAAAGCCGGAGCCGCCGTCGCCACAGTAACAACCACGGTCGGCACGTCAACGATCAAGAGCACCTTCAGCATATTCCTTAAGTAGCCAATCGCCGCGCGCTAGCCGAAGCTCGTTCTGGAGAGCGACGGCTGGCTTCGCGACGCGACGCCCCATCCTTGAGACGATGAGCAAGCCTCTAAGGCGGCGCCGCGCGATCGCAGTTCATCCTTCAGAACCCCATGATGTTATATCCGCAATCCACGTAGATGATTTCGCCGGTGATGCCGGAACTGGCGTCAGAAGCAAGAAACACGCCGGTGCTGCCCACCTCGCTGACCTCCACGTTGCGTTGCAGAGGAGCGCGCTCGGCGTGGCCTTTCATCATGTCTCCCAGGCCGGAGATGCCGCGCGCGGCCAGGGTTTTGATCGGCCCCGCCGAGATCGCGTTGACACGAATTTTCTTTCGGCCCAGATCGTGAGCCAGGTAGCGGACGGTGCACTCCAGCGCGGCTTTGGCTACGCCCATCACGTTGTAGTTGGGGACAACTTTTTCCGCGCCGTAGTAAGTCATAGTGATGACGCTGCCGCCGTCTTCCATCAGCGGCGCGGCAGCCCGGCAGACTGCGATCAGCGAATATACGCTTACGTCGTGCGCTATGCGGAAGCCTTCGCGCGTCGTATTCACGAAATCACCCTTCAATTCCTCCGCGGGAGCAAACGCCACACTGTGTACCAGCACATGCAACTTGCCGTAGCGCTCTTTGAGCTTCTCGAACAGGCCTGCGATCGCCGCATCGTTCGAAACGTCGCACATGAATCCTTCCGCTCCGGGCAGCGAAAGAACCAAGTCTCTGGCTTCCTGCTCCAGCCGTTCGTTCTGATAGGTGATGGCGAGGTTCGCCCCCGCCGCGTGCAGTCCTTGCGCAATTGCCCACGCGATCGAACGCTTGTTGGCCACTCCAAAGACGACCGCGGTCCGGCCCTTCAAGTCCTCAAACATGAATGGATCTCCCCTTGGAGAAGAGAAAGAATAACAGCATTCGTACTTGTGTGGGGCGGACACTCTTGTCCGCCACTTTTGATCTGGGGTTGATCTTGATCTGCAGAATCAACTTCAAAATCAACATCAACGGCAGCGGACAAGAGTGTCCGCTCCACACGAACCTTGGGCTTTCATCGGCCGCCAGGCTCTCAGCTTTCCGACCTATTCGTAGCGGAGAGCTTCGATGGGGTCGAGGCGGGAGGCGCGGATGGCCGGGACCATGCCGCTGATCAGTCCGACGGCGGTGAGGATGAGGACGGCGACGATCAGGGTGAGGGGGTTGATCGTGAGGCGGATGTCTCCGCCTTCGGCGTGTTTGGCCATGGCGCTGTAGAGAGTAAGTCTGCCGACGGAGAAAGCAACAACGTAGGCCAGGGCGATGCCGAGGAGTCCGCCGATGAAGGTGATGGTGAGCGCCTCGGCCAGAAACTGGAGGAAGATGTGGCGGCGGCGCGCGCCGAGGGCTTTCTCCACGCCGATTTCGCGGGTGCGCTGGGTGACGGAGACGAGCATGATGTTCATCAAACCGACGCCGCCGATGCCCAGAGTGAGGGTGCCGATGAAAGCGAGCAGAATCTTGAGGCCGATGGTGATGACCTCGAACTGGTGGATCTGCTCCATGAGATTAAAGATACGCAGGGCGCGGCGATCGGCGGGATTGAACTTGTGCTGCGCAGCCATGATGTAGCGCACGGATTGCTCGATCCGGGCATAGTCGCTGGTCTCGTAACTGAACCAGACGGAGTCGAGGTAGTGGGTATCCTTGAGGTCGCTCATGGTGGTGAACGGGACGTAGGCGACGCGATTGATATTGTCGTCGCCGGCCTGCATCTTGGGGCTGAGAACACCGACGACTTCAAAGCTGATGCCATCAATCCGGATGGCCTCGCCGAGGGCGTTGCGTCCGGAGAAAAGCTTTTCTTTGGCTTCGGAACCGATGACGGTGACACGCGCGCGCTGGTTCTGATCCTCGGCGTTGTAGAAGCGTCCCTGGGCGAGGGTCAGAGCGCGGATGGCGAAAGTGTTGGGATATTCGCCGTTGACGCTCATGGTGTACGAACGAGTGTCGTACTGCACGGTTGCGTCCTTGTTGCAACTGGGAGTGATGTGGGTGATCTGCGGGATGTTGGTGGTGAGCAGGTCGACGTCGTCCAGCGTGAGGCGGGTTTCGGCGCCGGCCTTCTGGCCTCCGGCCTGCATGGAGGCGCGGCCGGGCACGACGATCATCAGCTTCGTACCGAAGTTGGCAAAGATGTTGGCGATGGCGATGCCGAAGCCGTCGCCGTAGGCGAGCAGCATGACCACGGTGGCAATGCCCCAGGCCATGCCCAGCATAGTGAGCGCGGTGCGGCGCCGGTTGTAGCGCATGGCATCGTAGGACTCCTGGAGCAGGTCGCGCATCATTGTGATTTGTAATTTGTGATTGGTAATTTGTAATTTCAAACCCGCAAAGGGACAATTGCAAATTACAAATTACAAATTACAAATTCTTATTCTTGCCTTAAGGCTTCAACCGGTTCCAGGCGGGCGGCCTTGCGCGCCGGATAGAGTCCGGCGGCGACGCCTGCGAGAGTAAGGCTGGCGATGGCGAGGATCGCAGTTTTTAGAACGAGCCGCGGCGGATCGAAGCCGGCGGGACCGTTGTAACTGCCGAACAGGGCCATGAGGCCGCTAGCCAGCGCCATGCCGATGAGCCCGCTGACCAGCGTGAGCAGAACGCCCTCGGCAAAGAATTGCAGCATGATGCTGCGGTTGGTGGCGCCCAGAGCTTTGCGCAAGCCGATTTCGCGAGTGCGCTCGGTGACCGCGATGAGCATGATGTTGATGACTCCGATGGCGCCGAGCGCGAGCGTGACCAGACCGACGGTGCCAAGGAATCCGTTCATGGCATCGAAGATGGTGCCCATCATTTGCGCTTGCTGGACGGTATCCTCGCCTTCAAAGGCGTCTTCATCGTGATAATCGAAGTGGTGATTGCGGGCGATGACGCGGAAAGCCTCGTCCTGCGCGAGCAGGTGTTCGCCGGCGACGCGGGGCTGATAGTTGAGAAACGAAATCGCGTCGTATGCTTCCTCGCCTTTCAGCGGGAAATCGCTGCGCATGACCTGGAAGGGAATATAGGCGCGCATGTTGGTGGAGTTGTTGTCGCCGCGGCCGACACGCTTCAGCGTGCCGATGACTTCGAAGCGGTGGTCATTGAGCAGAATGAACGAACCGATCGCAGGACGTCCCGGAAAAAGATTGTGGGTCATCTCATCGCCCAGGACGACGACGTAGCGTTTCTGAGCTTCGTCGAGGTCGTTGAGCCAGCGTCCCTGCATCAGCGGGAGGAAGCGGATTCCGTTGTACTGCGGTTCGGCGCCGGTGAGCAGGCCGCTGGCGCTGGCGAACTCGCTGACGGCATGAACGTCGGTGGTGTTGAGCACGGGAGTGATGGCCCGAATATGCGGAGATTCCTCGCGGATGTCGAGGTAGTCCTGGTAGGTGAGCCGGTACTCGCGTGCCGAGTTCATGCTGCCTGGAACGGCGGGAGCGCGGCCGGGGTAGATCCACATGATGTTTTCGCCCAACTCTGAGAGGTTGCGCTGGTTGCCGGTTCTGAAGCCTTCGCCGAGGCCGACCAAGAGGAGCAGGGAACCAACCCCCCAGGCGATGCCGAACATGGTGAGGAACGAACGCAGTTTGTGCGCCCAGAGGGTGCGGAAAATCTGCGCGAAAACGTCGAACACCATTGGCATGGGGTGGATAACTCGCGATGCTAGCTTTCAGCTCTTGGCTATTAGCTCTCAGCCATCTGCTCCCAGCAACCCGCGACGGGCTGCTGTTTTGGCCGGCCCATGCTCCTCTGGTTTCTTCCTGGGACTGGCGGCTTCGCTTCCTTCTTGGCAGCTGTTACTAGGATAGCAAGTGGGGGGAGCGGGGTATACCGCCAAGTTTGGACGCTTGTCTTCGCGATTATTCACTTAGATAGATGCGATTGCACTGATTTTGGTGCAATCGCTTGAACCGGCGGCACTTAGAGTCATCATTCGTTGTGGTAGGGGATCACGGGGTGGCCCTCCAGTGCTGCCTGAATCTGCCGGCGTTGCTCAGCGCTCAGTGCCGTGAACTGAAATCCGTACTCGGTTCCCAGTACACGAACGACTCTGGCCGGGATCGCCTGTTTATCGGAGCCGGGCAGCGGGACTTCGAGCGTAACCAACTCGCCCGGCATGAGAGCTTCGGCAACAAACGCCCCCAGGCCGCTTTCGCTGAGATTCCGCGCCCAGCCCTGCAGGGTAAGTCTCCGGCTGTCCCGATCCAGACGAATTCGAATCCTGGCCTCGAACACATGCCTGGATGCGATCCGGTCCGTCGGGCCCGGTACGTCGTCGGGGAAAGGGGTTTTCATTTTGTCGAGATCGTCTTGCGCACACACATTTGGATCAAGAAGAATACCAGACAGTGCTTGCGGCTGAACCCAGTCAGACAATGGCCCGGTCTGAGTTACTCTTGCTTCAACAAATCATCGATGGTCACAATATCAACTAACCCAGAGCAGCCGTAGATTGCCGGCAGGATGCGATCCGCCGGGTGGATGCGCCGCAATTGTGCGACCCGCTCCGTTCCTGAACGATAAGCTGGAAGATACATTCGGCCCAGTAACGGATGTTGACCCCAGGCGCCAGAAAGCTTGTCCGCGCGCTCTTCGGTGACCAGAAAATCCCGGCGAAGAACGACAGCCACTTTCTCACGCTGCATTTTTTCACCCCAGGTCAGATACGACGATTGATTCTTGGCATCATCCTGCAACAGAGCCAGCAGCACGCCGATCTGCAAATCCTCGTCGGGTAGTTGCTCGATTTCGGTTACGCCATGGGCGATGAGAATGGCATTGTTCGCGAGTCCTTCGAACAGCGTGGCCGCGCGGGTGTTCATGGTCAATACCGTGGCTTCGAAGCTGGCTTTCCCGTGCACATAGAGATCCTGCAAGTAGGCAAAGGTTGTAACGTGCCCGGGCACAACTTCGTGGCTCACCAGTTGCTCGAACTCAGGCACGGATATTTGCAACGAGGCGTTGATCTCGTAGGTGGCTTCGTATTTCGGACTGCCATCCGCCTTCCGGGCTCGGCCAATGTAGTTCATCGAGCCCGAGAACCAGGCGTCCTTAATGGGCAAGAACTCGATATTGGCCCGAGGCACAGACGAGAGATCATGGGGAAGATAGGGCTCCAAATTGGCCGCGCTGAGGCGGTCAAAGTGAGCGATCATGGCCGTGCTGAGAGCACGAACCGAGGCCATGGGAACCACCCGATCCCGACGCCAGGCATCGACCGCTCCGAGAAGGCCGGCGGCACTGGAGGTTGAAAAACCTGCGCGGCCGAGCAATTCGGCAACACGGTCTCGCTTAGCCGTCGGGTCGCTGGGTTCGGGTGGGCGCCCGGTGGATGCCTTGACGCTCTGCTCATAAGGCACGCGGTTGCCCTTGCCGGCGGTTTCCATGGCGAGTTCCCACATCGTGGTCAGGCAGATATTCAGGCCTTCGAGATAAGCGCCGCGCAGGCCGCCCATGCGTCGAGCCTCGACGTTTATGGCGTCCATGGAGCGGACGATCTCGGTTCCCATTTCGCGCAGATAGTCGGCGACGGCAGCGCTGTCCTTGCCGGTAACGCCGCCTGCGGCGCGCAGGCGCGCCGCGGTGGGATGCGTGTAGGCCGGAGGGAGCGGCTCATCCGAGAACCACGAGTCGGCGATGAATCGTCCCGTGCCGGAGGGACACATGACATCGCCACCCCAAAGCGTGTCGATACCGAGAATGGCGTTTGCGATGGAAAGATCAGATTGGGTCATTTGTAAGTCTCCGTTGAAATTGTTGGTTCCGCATGGACCCAGGTTAGCGCGCACAAAACGCGCGCGAACCTGGGGCACCTGCGTTCTATCACCTGCGCTCTATCACAAGCGCTCTAGTCGTTCTTTTGCTTCTTCATTGACATTAGATACGTGTAGACGCAAAGCGCTACGAAGCCCAGCGCTGAGAGCATTTGCGAGATCGGCATATTCTCGTAGAAAGGCGTCTGAATCCACTCTTCCTTGAAGCGCGGCAGCACGCGCAGCGCCGCGCCAATCACTCCGCCGAGTGCGCCGCCCGCCATCAAGCCGCCGGCAATGATGATGCCGCGCTCGCGGATGGTATTGCCGGGCTGGCCGCCAACCTTCTCGCCGCGCTTGTTCACCAGGTGCGAGAGGAATCCGCCGGCCAGGATCGGCGTGGTCAGTTGCAGCGGCAAATAGATTCCCAGCGCGAAGACCATGGAAGAGAGGCCGAGCATCTCTAACACCACTGTTACCATGGCGCCGATGCCGAATAACATATAAGCGACGGGCTGGCCGCTCATGAATCCCGAGACCACGGCTTTGAGCGCCGACGCTTGGGGTGCGACCAGAACCTGCCGCGAGTCGCCGGCCACGGCCTCTCCGAACTGGAAGGCCTTGGCCAGCAGGATAATGGTTAACCCCGCGGTGATAGCCGCCGCGATGACGCCGATAAACTTCACCTTCTCCTGCGCCGAAGGCGTGGAACCGAGCCAGTAGCCGGCTTTCAGGTCGGTAATGAACTGTCCCGAGGCGCACAGCGCTACGCAGACCATGCCGGCCAGGGCCATCACGAAGAACATGCCGGTGGTCCCGGAGAGGCCGAACTTCAGCAACACGATGGCGGAGACAATGACGGTCAGTAACGTCATGCCGCTGGCCGGGTTGTTTGCCGTCGTGGCGATGGCGTTGGCCGCCACCGTGGTGAAGAAGAATGAGAAGAACAGTGTCAGTGCCAGGCCCACGGCGACCACGGTCCACGAAACATGAAGTTGTCCGAAGAAGACGGCTACTCCGATTGCCCCCAGCACCACGCCGAGGAGGATGGTGAGGATGGGAATGTCACGGTCGGTGCGTTCCATCTGCGGCGCTTCGCCGTGGCGGAAGGCGTGCAGCGCGATGCCGAAGGATCCGACGACGATACGCAGCGACTTGAGGATGCCAACGAGGCCAGCGGTCGCGATGGCGCCCACGCCAATGAAGCGCACATAATTACGGTAGATGTCCACGGCCGTCATGTGCGAAATGGGGATGGTAGCGGGATACACCGTGACCTCGCCCATGTGGCTGCCGATGAACCAGATGGTCGGGATGAGCACGAAGTTCACCAGAATGCCGCCGGCGCAAAAGATCATGGAAATGCGCAGGCCCATCACGTAGCCCAGGCCGAGGATGAAGCTGACCGCGTCGAAATTGAAGACCATGCGCCCACGGTCGGCCAGTGCCCGGAATGCGGGCACGAACTGGAAGTTCAGATATTCCTTCCAAACGTGGAACGTGGTGACAAAGAAGTCGTAAAGCGCGGCGATCACAGTGGCTTGGAGCAGCAGCCTGGCCTGAGAGCCGCCTTTCTCGCCGGTGACGAGGACTTCGGTGATGGCCGTGGCCTCGGGAAATGGGAACTTGCCGTGCATTTCGCGCACAAAGTAGCGCCGCAGCGGAATGAGAAAGAGGATGCCCAGGCAGCCGCCGGCCAGGCAGATGAAGATGGTCTGCACCGGATGCGGGTCGAGGTGGAGAATGTAGAGCGCCGGCACGGTGAAGACAGCGCCGGCCACCACGCTGCCAGAGGCACCGCCCATGCCGGTGATGATCATGTTCTCGAGAACGGTGGAGCGCCGCCGGTAGACGCGCGCCAGGCCGATGGCGAGGATGGAGATGGGAATCGCCGCCTCCATTCCCTGGCCGACTTTGAGGGCGGAATAGGCCGACGCGACGCTGAAGACGATGCACAGCAACGTCCCCCACAGCACCGCGCGCCAGGTCACCTCCGGTGGCGCCATGCTGGCGGGCACCAACGGTATGTAGATTTCGCCATCCTTCAACGGCTGGTAGGCGTTCGCGGGAAGAGACTTGGTTTCGACTTCGGCCATGCGAGAACGAGCCTCCTGACTGGGGCGAGAATTTTGACCGTAAACGCGTTGACCGTAAACGCGGCCGTCATCGTCGCCCCATCGCGGTTTCCTCGGAAGGGCCGCAATTGTCAACCAGCAAGTCAATCATAGGGTGCGCAGACACAGCAAGTGCGGAGGTCACACTGGTGTCACGCCGATGACGGACTTTCTGAAATCCCCTTTACCCGCCAGATTGGAAATCCTTGCCACAGAGCTCTACACTTCGGCACAAGTGAAAGCTATTTTCCAGTCGACGTCACTTTGATTTCTGTTGTGCGATCCATTTGTCGGTGCGCGCGTCGAGAAGATCGAGGGGAAGCGTTCCGCCGTTGATCATCTCGTCGTGGAAGCTGCGGATGTCAAACTTGGGGCCCAATTCTTTCTGGGCGCGTTCGCGAAGTTCGCGGATCTTGAGCTGGCCGAGCTTGTAACTCAGGGCTTGTGCGGGCCACGCAATGTAGCGATCGGTCTCGGACTGGATAGAGGGCTCGTCGATAGCGCCGGACTTGCGGAAGAAGTCCACGACCTGATCGCGGGTCCATCCTTTGGAGTGGATGCCGGTGTCGACGACCAGACGTACGGCGCGGAAGAGCTCGGAAGAAAGGCGGCCGTAGTCGGAGACGGGATCCTGGTAGAAGCCGACCTCTTTGCCGAGCTGCTCGGCGTACAGGGCCCAGCCTTCGATGTACGCGTTGAAGCCGAGACCATGGAGGCGGAACTTGGGCAAACCAGTGAGCTGTTGCTGCACGGATAGCTGCAGGTGATGTCCGGGGATGCCTTCGTGATAGGCGATCGCTTCGTCGTCGATGAGCGAGCGCTCGGCGAAGTTGGAGGTGGCGACGACGACGCGGCCAGGACGCTTGCCGTCCGGCGTGCCGGTGACGTAGTGGGTTGCAGCGGCGGACTGAAAGGCGGGTATGGCTTCGACGGTGACCGGCGATTTCGGAAGAAGGTTGAAGAGCTGCGGAAGCTTCGGCTCCATCTGGGAGATGTAGTGGCGGTAATCTTCGAGGATCTGCTCTGAAGAGGTCGGAATGTATTTAGGGTTGGTCTTGAGCGAGGCGCGGAAGGAGGCAAGGTCGGCGAAGCCCGCTTTCGTGGCGATCGCCGTCATCTCAGCCTGGATGCGGTCAATCTCACGGAGACCTAGTTGATGGATCTCGTCCGGCGTCTTGCGGGTGGTGGTCCGGGCGTAGATGTTGTTTTGGTAGCGCTTCTCGCCGTCCGGTAGAGAGGTGATCGCGAGTGTGGTACGGCCTTCAGGAGCGTATTCCGTGCTGAGGAAAGCGGCAAAAGTCTTGTAGGCC
>JBEKIB010000010.1:0-132490 GCA_050011975.1 Terriglobales bacterium
AACATCGAGGCCTTGTCAATTTCCTCGCGTAGAACTAGGTTCTCTTTTTCGGCTCTTTCTCCCTTACGTTTGCGATCGTCAATGTCGATACGGGTACCGCACCAGCGCGTAATCTGGCCAGCCTCATTCCGCAACGGCCGAATCTCGTATACAAACCATCGGTATTCACCATCGTGTCGACGCATGCGCGCTTCCATCGAGAAGAACTCGCCGGCGGCCATGGCGGTGCGAATGCCTTCTTTGAGTTGTCCCACGTCTTCAGGATGGGTCACCAGGTCGAGAAACTCCATGGGGGCTTTCGGCGGGATCGTGCCGAAGTAGTCGGCCGATGTGAGATTGCCATACGACCCGCTCCCATCGGCTTCCCAAAGAAACATGTGCAAGGGAGCTACATCAATCACCTGCTGAAGTTCCTTCGCGTGCTGCCGCAGAGCTTCTTCTGCACGCTTGCGTTCGCTGATGTCCTGTACCACGGCTTGGCGCCCTCCGGGGAAGGTCGGCGAAAGAGAGACCTCCACGGGCACTTGGCTCCCGTCTTTGCCAACAAAAGTGCGCTCGAACCGGAAGATACCTCCTCCGATACTCTCGGGCGGTGTTGGATAGCGGGCAAGATCCTCCTTCGAGTACGTGTCCAGAATGGACATTTGCTCAAGTTCCGACGCACTGCACTTCAGCAGTCTGAAGCCGGCAGGATTGGCCGAGACCAATTTCCCATCGCTTCTCAGGACAAAAATGGCGGCGGGAGAAAGCTCCACCAAGGAACGATGTTTGGTTTCACTCTCACGCAGTTCGTTCTCGCCACGCCGGATTTGCTCAAAAGCACGAGCATTCGTAATTGCTACCGCGACCTGATTCGCAAAGATTTCGAGCCACGAAAAATCCTGCTGGCAGAGGCATTCGCGGTTGAATGTGGCTAAGACCCCAAGGATCTCTCCACGGGAGACGAGTGGATAGCCCGCAAAACCTCGGATGTTCTCCCGTTTGGCCCATTCCTTGTTCCCGATCCACTCACTGGTGGCCGCAGCATCTGAGATCAAGATCGATCTGCCTGTGGTGCCGATCTCTCCGACCTTTCGATGGCCTCGCGGAATCCTGCGGTATTGACCATGAAGAGAGGACCAGTCTTCGCCGGGAACGAATTTGGAAGAGCCGGCACTTGCGACCAAATGGAGGCACTGTGTTCGGTCGGCGCAGTCGGTCCTGTGGAAACAACTTTCGCAGAGATCTCCGGGCGATAGCAACCAAACCCGCGCCAGTGCGACCCCCGGTTGCGCCGCAAGACCACGAACAACCGCGCTCAGAACATCGGTCGTCTGGTGTTCGCCGGCTACCTGTGCTGCGAGGGAGAGTAAGGGTTCAGCCTGCACAACAATACCTCTCGGCCCGGCCTGATTCTACCTGAATGTCCTTCCTAGTGCTGACCGAAGCTCGCCACGGTTATAGAGAGATAATCACGGCAGTCCGCCCTTTGAGTCGGTGCTATTCGTCACAAAAGCAGATGATGCTGACATATAGCGGGCGAACAGTGGTTATGGCCCAGCCCATAGCTCCAGGAAGCTGATTTCTCTACAGCAAAGATCGCGCTGTTCTATTCGCCTTCGAAGCCTTGAGGGTGAGAAACACTCTCTCCTTCTTTTCTCGCATCGTCACTCCGGGCATCGCCCGCGAGAGGAAGAATGACTTTCGCAGCTACCACTCCCAATAACCCGCCGAGCAGCGTTTCCCAGGCGCGCGCCCCCAAGATCCATATCGATGTTTCTCCACTGATCGCCAACGTTACCATCAGCGTAAAGGCGTAGGCCGCACAGGCAATGTCGTAGCGCTCTGGTAAAGCCATGGCGTAAATAATCATTGCAATTGCAGCGAGTATCCACGCCAGGGGCGGTATGTGCATTGCGATCGGCACGCACGCGATGCCCAGCGGGACCCCGATCAACGTTCCAACGATGCGCCGGCGAACGCGATCTGCAGTCCCCGATGCCGACCCGGCGATCACATAAGTGCTCGCAGTGATCGCCCATGCGGACTCTTGAAGGTGGATCACACTGCTTACAAGAACGATGACAAACGCGGCCACTGCTGCCTGTAACCCCATCCGCAGTTCTCGTGGTCCCTGCCCGCCTCCAATCGAGGCATCCACAACCGACACAGGCGTCGGATGTTCCGCGGGTCCGCTGAGCAAGCGAGGCACGACCGAGGCTACCGTGGCTACTAATCCTGCCAGTGCTACCAGTCCCAGATCGGCCCGAGTGATCCCGGTTCCGTAGCCGAGAAGCTGGCCGATATAGATCTGGGACCCGATGCCCGCGCCAAGGATTCCGAATCGCTTGAGATATCCAACCAGAAACGCGCCCGTGATCAGAATCCACTCCGGACCCAGTGGCCCATGGCGCATCAAGATCGGCGCAAGAGCGATCAAGCTAAGTGCGCCCGTCACCGCGGCAGCATTCAGGATCACAAGATCGCGAGTAGACAGCCAGCGAGCTGCCTGACCTTCTGAAACGCTCGCCCAGAGGCCGAAGCCGGCGGCTAGGTAACTGAGAAACGAGCCGCCCGAGATGTGATACGAGCTGTACAGAAGCGCGCCCAGCATCGCCGCAATGCCATATGCAGTTACCAGTCGCAGGCCCTTGACGCGGCGATGGACGCCGGGATCGATTCTGTCAAGCCACCCACCGATTCTCTCTACCATCGAGTTCATCCCGCACGAACCCAGCTATGCCCACAAAGTCACGCCCGTCTTACCCAGTTTGCATTTTCGGGCCGGTCCCATAGTATCCCGATGCTTTCCGACAGGAGAGAGAATACTGATGCGACGAATTGCGGTCGGCCCGGCAGACAACGGGGGGTGTTTTCATCGGCGAGCGGCGAAGTTGCACAGTGGTTGTATAGGATCGTCCCGAACCTGGCCCAAAAGGCTGCCTGTGGCCTTGAAACGACTGAGCTGATCTGAACCCTCTGGGCGGTCAATCCAGCCCCGTCTTTCAAGGGGCAAGGCGATTGGGTACATGGGTGCAACTGGGTTTGCACCCAAGATTTGTAAGCGATACCAGACCAATGAGTTAGTTGTTGACTCTACTGAATTCGGGACCAGGGGGTCGGAGGTTCAAATCCTCTCTCCCCGACCAATCTTTCTCTTGCACATTCAGTCGGTTATGCAGCTTTTGCGGCTTCCGATTGATCCTCTTTTTTCGGTACATTCGGTACAACTAAGGGCAATTCGAAGCCGAATCCGCTTTTTTCCGCCCACATTTTCCGAAACGCAACGTCCTCCCTGATCTTGTCGTAGAGGTCGCTCATATCTTTTCCCGCGTGCCCCAACCAGTAGTCGTATAGTCCTTTGGGACAGTCAGTGTAATTCTTCAGATATGTGTTCCGAAAACGCCGAAAGGCATGGTTCCCAGCCTTGTGCGTTCCAGTGTGGGGATTAACGTAGTCGAGTTCCTTGAGAGCCGGGTGCAGATGGGGACGGATGATGTTCGATGAAGAGAGTTTGTCCATGAACTCATGGTTCCACTTGCGTGGGTAGACCTGATTGCCGTCGTCATCCACAACTGATGCAACGACCATTTTGGGAACTTGGAGGTAGTTTTCGATGGTCTTCCCTGACAAGCCCTTGTCCACCATTAGCGCCACCAGCTTTTTCAGCACGCCATTGTTCACGTTGGAAATAGGGTAGTCTCCTATCTCCGGGTTGATGTCTTTATTCAGGATGCGCTCCCATTCATCAATCGTTCCGGGTTCAACAGGTTTACGTTTGCGTGTACGGAGATGTTCAAGCCAGATTAGCGATTGCTGCTTGAACGTGACACAGTCTTTCTTCTGCTGCCCTACGACCTTATTGAAGTGCTCGACCGTGTCGGCACCGCTTTCCGCGATAATTTCACGGGCACGCCGTTTGCGTTCCGGTGCCGAGAGTTTTCCGACTCCAGAGATCGGACAAATTCTTGCTCAAATGTGGCTCCGTTGATATTGACCCGGTACATCCTGCCACCAACGAACAACCCACCACTTTCCGCTCCTTTCAGTATGACCTTCCTGGCCAGTTCGGCGGGACATTGACTTTCCTCTCCGCTTCACTGGTGTCGCGGTACCAACCTTAGAATCGCTGGCGGGGAATTGCAATAGGCTGGGTTGGAATCCAACGACCGAGGGAACAACAGTTGGTAGGCAGCGGTCTCCGCTGACCGCGAAGAGTGTGGCGGCTGAGAGCACTATGCCGAGTGTGGCTATCGAGCCGGAGATGTAGACCTGCTGCTTCAATTAGGTCCGCGAGCTGTTTGAGGAACTTGGGGTACTGAAGAACGGCCAATGGGAGGAACGCTATCTCTGCTTCACTCCGCAGGAGCGTTTATTTCTGTATGGACGATGGCAAGAAGGGATAGAGCCAGCCGTTGGATTAACACCAGCCGACCGTGATCAGTTCCGAAGACTGGAAGACCGCATCCATGAGTTCCGCGCTACAGGCAAGTTCACTGTGCCCATGGAGATCGGGTTGTCCGATACCACGGCGGATCTAGATCAACTCTAATTTGCCGACTGGCTTCGCGCGCAGCGGATGGACTCTCGCATTCTCAACTGGTACATGAACTACTGTTGCCGCGACGATTATGGCGCAATGACCAACAACACGTCCGCATGGGCAGGCGTCCAGTATTTCGCATCTCGCGAGCCGGAGGAAAAAGGGCCGCTAACCTGGCCGGAGGGAAACGGATGGATCGTACGCCGACTACTTGAACGAGTAGGAGGCTTTGTACGCACCAACCGAATGGTCCACAAAATTTCACGACGAGGAAAAGGGTTCAGCGTTCTGGCTGGAGATACCGAGTACCAGGCGGAGTTTGTAATCTTTGCCGCGCCGACATTCCTGGCGCCATAAATGGTGGAAGGCATGGCTCCGTTGCATGATTTCGAATATTCGCCCTGGCTGACCGCCAATCTCACGCTCGAACGCTTTCCCGACTCTTATGGTACTGATCCCACCTGGGACAACGTCTTCATGGACTCGCCGACGCTTGGCTATGTAGATGCGACTCATCAGAGTCTACGTTCACAGGTGGACCGGACCGTCTGAACTTTCTACTGGGCGTTGGCCGATGGACTGCCATCGGAGAATCGTCAGTTGCTGTTAAACAGAGATTGGAACTACTGGAAGGAAGCGATTCTTCACGATCTCGAACGCGTGCACCCTGACGTCCGCAAATGCGTATCGCGTGTCGACATTATGCGTCTGGGGCATGCCATGGCCCGCCCCAAAGTCGGTGCAATCTTTTCCGCCGAGCGCCGTAAGCTTGCCAAAGCGAACGGGCGGATTCTGTTCGCCAATTCGGATCTCAGCGGATTTTCCATATTCGAGGAAGCACAATATCGAGGCGTCAATGCAGCAGAAAGAGTGCTAGACCGAGTTGGCGGGACGGAAGGCGGCACACACTAGGACTTCGGGGGATCTTCACGTCTAGTTCCCCGAAAACCACCGATGCGATCCAATGTTCGCCTTCGTATAACTTCAGGTTTGACCGTCATCCGCTCATGAGCAGGTAATCATGCGAACGACTCTTGGCCTCAACAGCTGCCAGCTTATGGTGTTCTGCATGGCGGGGTGAGATGCACATTTCAGGCTTAAGATCTGCTACGATGATCGTTTCGATGAGGTTGCCATGCCCCAATACGTGATCGAGCGGGAGATTCCAGGCGCAGGTAAGTTAACGGATGAGGAATTGCAGGCCGTCGCCAGAAAGTCGGTCGGAGTGTTGAAGGAATTGGGACCGGAGATCAAGTGGCTCCACTCCTATGTCACGGGCGATAAAGTCTATTGTGTGTACCTGGCGCCAGACGAGGAAACGATTCGCGAACACGCACGCCGCGGAGGTTTTCCGGCGAATCGCATCTCAGCCGTCCGCCGCATGATCGATCCCAACACCGCAAACTAATTCTAAGCAGAGTCTCGAGTCTGAACGCTTGATTCCGCGTCGAAGTGAAGCACTTCATTGATGGCTTGATCGACCGGCATCGCCCATCCTTCCATCCAAGCTGTCAGCCCCGCAGCATTGCCGAGGGTTCTGCGCGCAAATTCAAGGGCTTTCTCCAGCCTGCGTTGCGCATTCGGCAGTAGCGGAACACCCAATTGTTGGCGCAGCGCAGCGGCGGCTCCGGCCAGGTGCAGCGATTGCTCAGCGTTGGATTGCGCCGAGGCACTCACCGCAAGACACTCGAGTGCCCTCGCGATACCGCGTTTGTAGCCCAGTTCCTTGAACAGTTTGATGCCTTCGCCGTACAGACGGCGCGCCTCAGCATTGCTTCCTTGATCACAGCTTAAACTCGCTAAATCGCAGAGCGTGCTCGCAATTCCCCAGTTATCACACAGCCGGCGAAACTCTGACAGGCTCTGCTCACAATAGGAACGCGCCGCTTCCAAGTCCGCTTTTTCCCGGGCGACGTCGCCCAGACAGTTCAACGTCCAGGCCACACCCGTGCCGTCTCCGGCCTGGCGGAACATGCTCAGACACTCATCGTAAAGTGAGAATGCGCGCTCATATTCACGCTGCGTCTTCATCACGCTGGCGAGATTGCTCAGGGCTCGGGCGATGTCAGTGGGATCGCCAAGTTCCTTCCATATGCCGAGACATTGCTCGAAGAGTTGAGACGCTACAGCGAATTCGCCACGATCGCGTTCGTTGACGGCCAGCGCGTTCAGGGCTACAGCAACGCCGCGCCTATCGTTGAGCTTCACACAGGTCTCTAGGCTTTCTTCGAACAATCGCCGCCCACGGCGGTAATCGCCCTGCGCCGCCGCCAAAACTGCGGCCGCGAACAGCAGGCGGGCGCGCAGCTTCGGGCGCTCCGTGGCTCCTTCCATCGCAATGAGCCTGCCGAGAGCGTCGCGACCCTCTGTAAGATACTCCCGCGTTTCCCAGAAGCGGAACAGGGCGGCGCCAAGGCGCATTCCCCATTCGGCATCCCCAGTCTTGATTAGATAATCAATTGCCAAGCGGAGGTTTTCGTGCTCGACCTCGAAACGGTCGAGCCAATCGGGTTGAGCGGCAATGTCCTCGGCGCCTTCTTCGGCGAGCACGAGGTAATAAGCGGCGTGTGCCCGCCGAGTCGCAGACTCATCGTCGCTCTCAGCCAGACGTTCGAGAGCGTATTCCCGGATGGTGGAGAGCATAGTGAAGCGCGTTTCTTTATCAACCTGGTCCGCCTGCTGCGCCAAGCTTTTGTCCACCAGCGAAGCCATGCCGTCGAGGACGTCCAACCCCAGATCGCCTTTGGTGTCGCACACCGCCTCCACGGCTTCCAGAGTGCAGCCGCTGGTAAAGGCAGAAAGCCGCCGAAACAGAGTTTGTTCAGCGCTATCAAGGAAGCCGTAACTCCACTCCACAGTGTTGCGGAGAGTTTGCTGCCGTCTCGGCAGATCGCACGCACCGCCGGTCAACAGGTTCAAACGGCTCTCGAGGCGGGCCAGCATGGCGGGCGGCGAAAGCAGCTTGGTTCGCGCCGCAGCCAGTTCAATGGCCAGAGGAAGCCCGTCAAGCCGAGCACAGATGGTCGCAACCGCCGGTGCATTTTCTTTGGTCAGGGCGAATTGGTGCTTCACCGCCTGCGCGCGTTCCACAAAGAGCGCGATCGCTGGAAGACGGGAAAGCGCTTCCAGAGCTGGCATGAACTTAGGATCGGGTAGTTCGAGCGGTGGCACGGGAAATTCGTGTTCGCCGTAGATATGCAGTGGCGCCTGGCTCGTAACCACAACCTTGAGTTTTGGGCCGGCAGTAAGCATTTGCGCCACGAGCGGCGCGGCAGTGACGAGGTGTTCGAAGTTATCGAGCACGAGAAGCATCGGCTGGCTCAGGCCGCCCAGGTACTCCATCAAGTTTTCTTGAGGTGACTGATTTCCGGTCTCGCGCAGCCCAAGCACTTGCGCGATCGCGGAAGCGATCAAGCCCCGTTCGCCAATCGCTGACAGACCGACAAAGCAAACACCGCCTCCAAATTGGTCGGCCATTTTGCCCGCCACCTGCAAGGCGAGCCGCGATTTGCCGATGCCGCCCGGACCAGTGAGGGTCACGAGGTGTACGTCCGCGCGACTCAGGAGCTGACGGAGGTCATCCTCCTCGCGTTCCCGGCCAATGAATGTGGTGTGCTGCACCGGCAGATTGTGGGGGCAAGGTTTGGATTCCTGGGCAGGAGCATCGGCCAGGCGGTCGCGCATCGCGGCGAGGTCGCGAGCCAAATCCCGCGTCGAGGCGTAACGCTGTTGCGGATCCTTGGCAAGGCAGCGCTCCACGATCCAAATGAAAGGAGCAGGCGCCTGCAGCGTTTTGGCACCGAGGCTCTCGGGCTCATCGCGAAGGATTGCCGCCATCGTTTCCGCATGCGTTTTCTTTTTGAATACGGGGATTCCGGTGGCCATTTCGTAAAGAACCGACCCGAAGGAGAATTGGTCGGAGCGAAAATCTAGCTCCTCGCCGGTCGCTTGCTCTGGCGACATATACCCGACAGTGCCCACCACGGTTCCATCCTCGGTGATAGTGGTGCTCGAATCGGAACTGCCGCGGTCGGGTTTAAGAAGTTTCGCTAGACCGAAATCTAGCACCTTGGCCGTGCCCTCCCGCGAAACCATGAGGTTCTCGGGCTTCAGGTCGCGATGGATGAGGCCGATGTCGTGCGCTTTAGCGAGACCGTCGGCAATCTGCGCCGCGATTGCAACCGATTTGCGAAATGGAATCGGGCCAGAGGCGAGCAGCGAACGCACCGTTTCTCCATCCACCAGTTCCATGGCGATATAACGCGTGCTGTTCTCCTTCCCGAGTTCATAAATCGTCACGATGTTCGGGTGATTCAGTGTGCTGGCAGCACGGGCCTCCTGCTCGAAACGTGATAGGGCTTCCGGATGCGAACAGCGGTCGAGCGAAAGGGTCTTGATTGCGACCTCACGATCGAGGCGTGTGTCCTTGGCGCGATAGACTTCCCCCATCCCGCCAGCGCCCAGTCGCTCAAGGATCTGGTAGCTGCCAAAACGCGCACCCGGCGACAGAGTGGATTGCTCCGAACCTGACATCGGCGGCGGATTCATGGAACTTGCAGGCGCAGCTTTCGCGTGGCCAAGCGGACTTTCCCTCCTGCGCAATTATCGGAAATGCTAAGCCGCGGCCGACTGACCCCAACGCGGCACCCCGTTGCGCTTATAATACCCCAAGTTTCGGGAGGGACCTTAATGGATATTCGATCGCTGCAGCGGCCTCTGAAAGATATGTACCGGCAAGATCCAGCCAGCTCACGGATCACCCTGACCGCGCGCGGCACTCAGGCGGACGCACCGATCGCTTGTTCTGTGGACTTGGGGCGTGCAATCTACAAGGCACAAGCGCACAAAGGAGTTGGTGGCGCCGGTACTGGAGCCTGTTCGGGAGACCTGCTTTTAGGCGCGCTGGCCGCCTGCGCCCAGATTACCTGCCAAATGGTCGCCGCTGCTATGGGAGTGCCCACTGAGGCGATCGATGTCACGGTCGAAGGCGATCTGGATCTGCAAGGAACGCTTGGAATATCAAAAGAAGCCCCGGTCGGATTTGAGACCATCCGGGTCACTTTCGACATCCGCGCACCGCAGGCAACGCCAGAGCAGTTAAGGGCGTTGCAGGCCAAAACGGAACAATATTGCGTGGTGATGCAAACGCTGCAGCATCCGCCGCAGATTGAGAACAAATGGAAGCAGTAGTGAGGCCGCCGATGAGGATTTGATCTCGGTTTCGTCGTTCAGTCCGGCTTGATGTTCTGATTTACGCGGAACAAGTTCCCCCCATCGTAGCGGCGCTTGATCTTCGCCAGACGGTCGTAATTCTTGCCGTACGTCGCCCGTATGCGATCCGCGCCTTCTTCCATCATAAAGTTGACGTAAGCTCCGCCGGCGGAGTAGGGGTGAAGAGCACTCCAATACTCCTTCGCCCATTTAGAGATCTTTTCCTTGTTCGCCGGATCCGGGTCGACGCCGACGATCACAGAACTCCAGGTAGCGTCGCGGTAAGCCCACGGCGTGGCACTGTTGTTCACGCGGCCGGCGGCGCCGTTGATCGGGTACAGGTGCATGGTCGACTGCATCGACGGCAGGTCCGCAGCGTATTTCACATGCACTGCGATGGCTTCGTCCGGCAGCGTGCGCACGAAGTCAGCCTTCCAGTACCATTGGTAGCCCGGTGGATAGAGACCATCGTGCATGCTTTGGAGTGCTGGATACGGAATTGGGCCGACCATGTCGAGCGCCGGAGCCTTGAAGCTCCGGATCGGCTTGAACGCTTTTTCTCCCTTTTTGATCGGTCCGGTGTAGCACCACACGATGCCGCACATCTTCTTTTTGTGCAGGTGCCCAGGGAACGGAGCTACCGGTGGAACGGTGAGGAAAGCAAAAAAACCATAGAGGTCCTCGGGAGCTTTCACGATGAAATCGCGGTACCAACTCATTATCTCGGCAGCGTCTTCCATCGGCCACAGCATTGGGCCGCCGTAAACCGTGTGCACGCGTTGTCCCCTGAAAAGAAATGATGTTACAACGCCGAAGTTGCCACCCCCGCCGCGCACCGCCCAGAACAGGTCGGAATTCTCCTTGGCGCTGGCGGTAACGAAACGCCCGTCGGACAGCACCATTTCGACGGCCAGCAGATTGTCGATGGTGAGGCCATACCTCCGCGTCAAGTAACCGATCCCGCCGCCTAAAGTCAGTCCGGCCACGCCGGTCGTCGAAATGATGCCTGCGGGAACCGCGAGACCGAACGCATGCGTCGCATGGTCTACATCGCACCAGAGCGCTCCGCCTCCGACCTGCACCGTCCTCTTTTTGGGGTCGACGCGAACATAGTTCATTGGCGAAAGGTCGATCACCAACCCGTCATCGCATACTCCCAACCCGCCAGCGTTGTGCCCGCCGCCGCGGATGGACACCAGCATTTTCTGCTCGCGCCCGAAGTTGACGGCCGCCATGACATCGGCCACGTCAGCGCAGCGCGCAATCAGTCGTGGACGCCGGTCGATCATCGCGTTGTACACCCTGCGAGCCGCGTCGTAACTCGGATCGCCTGGCTCGATCAGACCTCCGTGTAAGCAGGCTCTAAAATTTGCCATCTTCGCTTCGTTCAACATCGTTGACTCCGACCTCAGGAAATTCGACGTGTTCTACTGCCGCAGTTGGCAGCATAGGGCGGTGGGCGTCGCTCGTCAAACTTTATGTCATCCGTAACGAACCCCGCATATTTACTAGCAAATGTGAACATATCCAAACTGCGCTAAAGTGTTGATTCTTCGTGAAACCAATCTTCGGGACCATGGGGTCGGAGGTTCAAATCCTACTCTCCCCGACCAATTATTCCCAAGCAGCTCATTGGATTAGCGACGTTCCCGCCGATTACGATGAATCTGACGATCCGGGTCAAGTATCCTGGCACAGTCATGGAAGCGAGTTTCTACCCATTCCACATGCTGCCGCATAGGAACGCAGCACCAACTGAATGTGATATCGAATCATTGCCCCCGGTTGGTTCTCGATCTGGTCCACCCTGATTGCTTCGTACTCCAGGGGCAGATACTGACTGATGAGGGTCAACGGAACCGAGTGCGTCCTGAGGTTCTCGATTAGGCGTTCGATTTCTTTCTGAACAGCAGTTTCGTGCCAGTAGTACCGGCAGCGGTCGCTATAACTGTAGGCCCGCGAGAAGCGCAGCTGGTTTTCATCCCCGTGATAATAGGATCGCCAATGCGAGGGGTCTTTCAGCATGACCTGATCGAGCACCTCTCTCACCCGCGACAATCTGGGGCCTTTTCGCCCGGCAAACAGCTCTCGTTCGATGGCACTCAAGGAGAACACCGCTTCGCGAAACGCGAAGGTCAACCAGGGACCCACTTTCAGGATTGCGAAGTGGTCTTCCACCATCTGCGCCAGAGCACCGGGAGGCTGGTAGTCCGTGGAGTGTGCCTCGTAGGCCAGCGAGGGACTCTGCGGCAATCCTGCCGAGAGTGAGCGCGCCTTGCTGCTATCGTATTCAAATACGACGTTGTCCCCGAACTCCACTCCTGGCTGCACCACCACAGCGATCACTCTTTGCCAGGCTGCGGACAGACCTCTCTCCGCAAAAGTTGCTTGAAAGACTTGCATAGTCTGCTGGAGACTTTCGATCGTGGTCACGGCAGGAGACGCTCCTGGAGCCGGCTCGCCCCCTGGGGCCGGGACTTCGGTCCCGATCACATATAGAGGAGGGGTGGCGCCGGGCGGCAAGTCTTTCAGCGCCTCTTCAGCAGCTTGGCAAAGCACGGCGGCCCGCTGCGCGACAATGTGTTCAGGGAGGATCTTTGCGTCATCAGCACACGCCATGCTCGAATCAAGATGGATTTTCCCGTATCCGGCAAGCACACAGGCACGGACTAGTTCGCAAGCATTTTTCAAGGCGCGGTCCGATGCTGCGGTCCTCCATGGAAATGGTCCGAGATGGTCCCCGCCCAACAGTATTCGTTCTCTGGGGAGCCCCAGGCGTCGCGCGGCTGAGTAGACAAAATCGGCGAACTGAGCCGGCGTCTGTCCGGTGTAACCGCCTAGTTGATTGACCTGACTGGAAGTGGACTCCAGGTGCAGGACAGAATCGTCTTCCTTGGCCTGCTGGATGGCCGCGTCGATGACCCATGGATGCGCGGAGCAGACCGCATAGACACCTCCTTTTCCGGAGAGGCGATTGCGGATCACGACATCCTGCAGGCTGGCGTTGGAGTTGCGAGAGCGCTGCTGCATGAGCGGATTCAAACCAGACTCCTCCAGAAAGGCCAGTCTTACGGGCCCATGACCAAGTTTCATCCCGTAGCGACTCCTCGGCATATTACGAATAATTACGAATAGGTTCAATATGTATCGAATCTATGCAGGACGACTCGTGCAACGCGCTATTTCTTCGGAAAGCCCACAGACTGCGCCAGCAGAATCTTCTGGTTTGGCCCCAACTTCATGATCTTGGCTAGCGCGGCGCGATCCACCGAGCCTCGGACGACCGTTGCCAATCCCTCTGAGGTGCAGAAGAGATAGATATTTTCACTGATGAAACCTGCATCGGCGGCAGTGAAGAGCTCTGCCTCACTCCCCGATTGTCCCGTCTTGCTGAGATCTGCGACATAGACAAGGTTCACGGGTGCTGCGGCGACATAGGCTTGCGTTCCGGTGGCGGCGCGCACATCTTGCGCCAGGATCGGCTCCAGACCGTTTGCTTTGGCGTTGTAAAGAAATAGGCCATCGCCCATAGCGACGTAGATGTCAATTTCTTGCCAGTTCATCGCCGAAGGCGCGGTACGTCCGCCATCGGGACGGTTAATGCCGAACCCAGCCCAAAGAAGGTTGGCTAACACCTGCAGGGGCAGCTTCTCGGGGCTAAACTCCCGTCGAGTTTTTCGTTCCTTAAGCACCTGCAGGAGCGGACGGCCACCTTCGGTCTGTGCAGTTGGCAGTTGGATCGGTTTCAAGTCCTGGGCTTGGATGGCGATGCTGACAACGAGAGTGAGTAGTAAAGCCGATTTGCGCATTAAAGATCCTCAGTGAGAGATGCTCACGGGCTGGACTGGAGATCGTCGGAGACGAGGGAACCGCTGGCACCAGGTCTTCAGCCATGGCAGGATTGTAAGGCCAATTAACCCGTGCAGCCGACTGTGGCATTTACTGTGATGGTATAAGTGTTGGAGCCGCCCCGCCGCTACTTGTTCCGCCACAGGATAGGGCTCACCAACACAGCTCCAGCGAAGAACACCGCAGCCATGATGTCGAACGCAATCAGGTAGGGGCTAAAATAGTTTCTCCTCCGCTCTTGCAGCAGCTTGCCACGGTGAGGCGCAGGTGCCTCCATCTCGTGTTCAACCCTAGAACTTGACCATGATGTCGATGTCGATCAGACTTTCATCCCTGCGCAGATCGGGGAACCATACGGTGCTGCCCTGATTTGCGCAACTGCCGGCAATGGAAGCATTTTCCGCGCCGCTGAGGGTCAATTGCCCCGACGTATTTCCGTTGTTGCAAGCGAAGAATTGAGGATATCCGTTGTTGGTGTAGGGCACTCCGCCCGATCCCGGCGGCGTAATTCCACCGTGGCCCGTCCAGTAAGGCACGCTGGCGTGGCGGTAGTCATACTCCCAACGAAAAGTAAGCCACTGCCTCGGCATGTAATCGAACGTGAACGAACTATCCCAGGCCTTGAACGGGTCCGAGGGATTCCCGGTGAAGTAGGGTGCGTTGATGGCTGCGGAAGGGGCGGTTTCACCGTTGATGGGCGGAAGCAGGACCAGATACCGTCCGGGATTATTGATCATGCCGCCGCCGACGGTTAATCCGAACGTATCCTTCTTGAACCAGGTGCGGTCGTAAACCATCCAGCCGACAAAACTCTGCTTAGGATTGATTCCCGGCCCAAAATTGTCGCCCCCGATCGAGTTCCGGTCCCTGGTGTTACCGTGGCAACCCACGCCTTGCAGATATACACCTGTCGAGGTGGTCGTGCTGGGGCCAAATTCGCAACCCATATCGCCGGTGAAGGAGAAGGCCATTTTGTCGAGGGTCTCTCCCGGTTTGTCGTAATACTTGATCTCAATACTGTCGTCAGTGTGGATGCGGCCGCGGTTCGGTATGTAGAGGTCGTCGTGGCCCAGACCGTAATTGTTGGAGATGATGTTCATCCAAGGTCTCGGAGTCCACTTGATCTGTCCACCCAGACCCTTCCGCGCATTGGCAGAGGAGTACGATTGCCATCCATTGATGAACCACGGCTCGATCTTCAGGTGCGGATTGGGGAAGATCTGGATTCGCACGCCCTGGAAAAACCATGGTGTGTTGGAGGAAACATACGAAGGTTGGTAGGCCCAGTTATCGAAGTTGTAATAGCTGAACAAACCGATGTACGACATGAAGATGCCCGCGTCAATGTTGATCCCGTTCAACGCGTTGATGTGATATCCGCCGTATGCTTCCGACAAGTAACGGTCCGCATCGTTGACCGTCCATTGCCCCTTGGCGTAGCTGGGGTCGTTGCGCACCGTCGCCGTGGAATACATGCCAAATTGGGTCATGAACCGGGCGCGGACGTTGTCGTAGTGGAAGTCGCCGCCGATGCCGAGCTGCTCCAACTGAATTTCGTTGGCGCGAAATATTTCGCTCGACCCTCCTATGGAGTTGTCAATCGGCTTGTTGAAGTCGTAGTTGTAGGTAATATCGGCCCGGATTTCCGGGGTGAAGAATTTTGAATCGAAGGCCGTGTCTTTGTTGCGCGGGTTGCCATTGAGCCAGGTCCAGTCCCAATCCGAGAACGGTGCGATCTTTTCCGGTTTTGCGGGCGCGGCGGCCGAGGAATCGGTCGACGGTTGCGCCACCATTGCCTGAACTGGTGCGGCTGCTGGCGAGGCCTCGGCCAGTCTTGCGGGAGTTACTGTCAACAAAGACGTCTCAGGCGCCGCCGTGCGGCTTTTCAATTCTGCTTCGAGCAGTTCGATGCGCGCCTTCATGGCGGCCAGTTCTTTTGCGATATCGGCCGAGGTTAGCGGATCAGGTGCTGCCGCGGGACGGACGGGCGATACATCTGGCGTGGCCGTTGGTTCGTGCAGGGCTGCGACCTTCGCCGGAGCATCCGGTTGCGCCGGAGTCTGCGCGTAGCACCGCAAAGTCGGACTGAGCGCGAGACTCAGAATAAGCATCGAAGGAAAAGTTGAAACCGCTACGGCCTTTAACACTAGAGTTCTTATGATTTTCAAGATGGCACCCTTTCCGGCTCGAGTCCGTTGGCTTTTAACTGAATGGCGGTCGTCCGCCGAGACTGATTTTACAAACGCTTTTGTCGGGGTCAACCCAATATCACATCCGAAAAGCCGTAAGGGTCGCGTAAAAAGTTCATAAAGAGCACATAAGGGCGCTGGAACATGGCGGTTTTTTCTGGAAATCGCGGCGCAGCGCGCAAACACGGAAGCAGAACTCCGGAACCGACGTCCTCGGGGCCTGGCCGGAGGTCAAAAGGTGCTAAATAAAAATAGATTCTCCTGCGACCGCTCGAAACCACTTGTCATCTAACCAATCCTCAGAGGGTACAGTCGGGGTCGGCTTGCCCTCAAACGCACCATTCGTCCAATCATCGCGATCAGACCGGGAGCGCCGAATGCTTGCTGCCGAAGAGAGCGTCGTAGTTCCTCATGAGTTCATGAAGCGGATGTCCGATGCTCGCCGTCGGAGCGATGGACTTTTCAGCTTAGTCCGCGCCGGATCGCTTTATGAGCGGCCGATTCCGGAGCGTCACCGCATCATCTTCTATGTGGGACACCTCGAAGCATTTGATTGGAATTTACTGAACGAACGCGCCTTCGGACTGAAGAGCGCCCATCCTGAATATGATCGGCTGTTTGCCTTCGGCATCGATCCAGTTGGCGGCGGACTCCCAACCGATTTGCCATCTGACTGGCCCTCCGTGGACACGGTCCGCGATTATGTGGGCAATATCCGCAGCGCGCTCGACCAGCGTCTTGAGAAGGTAGTTCTCGAGCCCCGCTCCGCGACCGGCAACGGCTTTCCACTGTCCACTTTGCTTAAGGTCGCGGTTGAGCATCGGCTGATGCACACCGAAACGCTGGCCTACATGCTGCATCAGTTGCCACTCGATATGAAGGTGCGGGAACACGAACCGCTGAATCTCGCTGGGCCGCCAGTCGCCCACCGGATGGTTTCCGTTCCTGCTGGCGTTGCGACACTCGGTCTCGCGCGGGGCGACGAAAGCTTTGGCTGGGACAATGAATTTGAAGCTCACGAGGCGGAAGTTCCTGCATTTGAGATCGACCAGTATAAGGTGACAAACCGGCAGTATCTTGAGTTCGTGTCGGCCGGCGGCTATGAGACGCGGGCTTTCTGGGACGACGATGACTGGAGCTGGAAGACCAGGCATGAAATTTCTCATCCGTTGTTCTGGAAGCGACAAGGCAATCGCTGGCTTTGCCGCACCATGTTCAGCGAAGTGCCGCTGCCGCTGGACTGGCCAGTGCATGTGAGTCACGCTGAGGCAATGGCCTACTCCCGCTGGGCAGGGAAGTCGCTCCCCACGGAAGCGGAGTGGCAGCGTGCCGCCTACGGCACACGCGACGGACAGACAAGAGCGTACCCGTGGGGCAACGAGGGGCCCAAGTCCAACCTCGGAAATTTTGATTTTCATCGTTGGGATCCCGTGCCCGTGAATTCGTTTCCAGAAGGCCAGAGCGCTTTCGGCATTCACGATATGTTGGGCAACGGCTGGGAGTGGACTTCCACCGTTTTCGGTCCGTTTCCTGGCTTCGAGGCATTTCCGTTCTACCGCGGGTACTCGGCTGACTTCTTCGATGGCAAGCATTTCGTCATGAAGGGTGGTTCGGCGCGTACCGCCGCGTGCATGCTGCGGGCCACGTTCCGGAACTGGTTCCAGGCCCATTACCAATACGTGTACGCGGGTTTTCGCTGCGTACGCCGCTGATTATCGAATGCTGATTATCGAATGCTGATTATCGAATGATGATCGAAGGGGGATTCAGGAATGCTGGTTCATGCGATTACGACCAATGCCGCTTACGAATTCGCTGCCGATGTGCGCGCCGGGCTCACGCGGCCGGGACAGAAAGAACTCCCCTCGAAATACCTGTACGACGACGTGGGCTCGGCGCTCTTTGAAGTGATCAGTCATCTGCCCGAGTACGGACTCACGCGGGCCGATGAGCGTTTGCTGCGCCGGCATGCGTGCGAGATCGTCGACCGCCTGGACTCTGTCGCCGTGGCCGAACTGGGCAGTGGCAGTGGCAAGAAGACCCGCTGGATACTGGAGGCGCTAAGCCGCCGGGGACGCACATTTTATTATCCGGTCGAAATATCCCGCTCGGCTTTGGCCAGGTGCGAGCGCGAGCTCAGTGACATTGATTCGATCAGCATCGTAGGTTTTGAGCGCGAATATCTTGACGGGTTGCTGGAGGTGGCCGCGCACCGGCAGCGCGGGCAGCACCTCTTCGTGCTCTTTCTGGGGAGCACCATTGGAAATTTCGATCGTCTCGCCGGAGTTGAATTCCTGGCGGGGGTTCGGCGTATTCTCGAACCCGGAGATTCGCTTCTGCTGGGCACAGACCTGGAGAAGCCTGTTGCGCAATTGCTCAAGGCCTACAACGATGACATCGGAGTGACCGCGGCTTTTAACCTCAACCTGCTGGCCCGGATCAATCGCGAGCTCGATGCCGATTTTGACTTGGGCCAATTCGCTCACGTCGCCAGGGTTAATCACGACGCCCGGAGCGTTGAAATGCATCTGCAATCCAAGCGGCGGCAGACGGTGCGCGTTTCGGCGGCGGATCTGCGCGTCGAGTTTTTCGAGGGTGAGACCATCTGGACCGAGAGCAGCCACAAGTACACGGCGGGAGAGGTCTTCCAGATGGCGCACGAGTCCGGCTTCGTCTGCCAGGCACAGTGGATTGACGAAGAGTGGCCCTTTGCCGAGAACCTGCTCATCGCAGAATGAGTTTGTATTTCTGTCGCTCATAAACAGAAGGAGGAATCGATGCCCGAAGAATGCACTCACCTTGACCAGATCAAAATAAGACAAACCAACAAGCATGTGTGTGAAGACTGCATTAAGACGGGCGATACGTGGGTTCACCTGCGTATGTGCCTGATCTGCGGACATGCGGCCTGTTGCGACTCGTCCAAGAACAAGCATGCTACCAAGCACTTTCACCACACCAAACATCCGCTTATGCGTTCGATCGAACCGGGAGAAAGCTGGATCTGGTGCTATGTGGACGAGATCGAGGCGGGCGAGCTTGCAGCTTGAACACGCGCGTAGGATTCAGATTCTACGTCGAGGCTGAGACCGGAACATGCCGAAACCGATCTTACTGAGTATCGATGACGACTCCGATGTTTTGCGGGCGATTGAGCGTGACTTGCGCTCGCAGTACGGTGCCGAGTATCGCGTCATAGGCAGCGACTCTCCCGACGGGGCATTGGACCTGCTGAAACAGCTGAAGGTGCGCAATGACAGCGTAGCCCTGCTGCTCGCCGATCAGCGCATGCCTCGCATGGACGGGGTCACATTTCTGCAGGAGGCAATGCACATCTATCCCGATGCCAAGCGTGCGTTGCTCACCGCATATGCCGACACGAGCGCGGCGATCAGTGCCATCAATCAAGCCAGCATCAACTACTTCTTCCTGAAGCCATGGGACCCGCCGGCAGAGCATCTGTATCCGCAGCTGAATGACTTGCTCGATGATTGGCAAGCTTCCTACCGGCCGGCCTTCCAGGGGATCCGGGTTCTCGGTACCAGGTGGTCGCCCCGGTCGTATGAGTTGCGCGACTTCCTGGCGCGCAATCGGGTTCCCTATCAGTGGATCGACGTGGAATCTTCCGCCAATGACCCCGAAACCAAGCGTCTATTGGAGGCTCTGGGCCCGGAGGCCGCCAGCCTGCCGGTCGTGCTCTTCCCCGACGGAACGAAGCTTCTGGAGAGCTTGCCCGCGGATGTGGCGCAAAAAGTCGGCTTGCGGACGCGGGCGCAAACCGACTTCTACGATTTGGCGATTGTAGGTGGTGGGCCGGCCGGCCTCGCGGCCGCCGTGTATGGTGCGTCCGAGGGTTTGCACACGGTGATGATTGAGCGTGAAGCGCCGGGCGGTCAGGCGGGCATGAGTTCGCGAATCGAGAACTATCTCGGATTTCCGTCGGGACTCAGCGGCAATGATTTAGCCCGGCGAGCGGTGGTGCAGGCGCAGCGTTTTGGAGTGGAAATTCTGGGTCCTCAGGAAGCGGTCGGTGTGCGCACCGAAGGATCATATCGCATTATCAAATTGGCCGACGGCAGCGAGATCTCCTGCCACGCGCTGATGATCGCGAGCGGAGTGCAGTGGCGCCGCCTGGAAGCTCCGGGAATCGATCGGCTGCAGGGTGCCGGTGTCTACTACGGCGGCGGCGCCACGGAAGCTTTGTCTTGCAAAGGAGAAATCATCTACGTGGTGGGCGGCGCAAATTCGGCGGGCCAGGCAGCAATGAACTTTGCCAGATACGCGGAACGCGTGGTCATGCTGGTGCGCGGGGATTCTCTGGCCGCCACGATGTCGCAATATCTGATCGATCAGATTAAAGAGACCGCTAACATTCAAGTGTGGGCCCACGCCGGCGTGGTCGAAGCGCATGGCGAAACGCGTCTGGAAGAAATTTCAATCCTTTGTTCCGATACCGACAAAGTCGAGCGAGTGCCGGCGAGTTCGATGTTCATCTTCATTGGAGCGCTGCCCCGAACGGACTGGCTGGGAGACTTGGTTGAGCGGGATGAACGGGGATTTCTCTTGACTGGCCCCGATCTGGTCCGCGACGGACAACGCCCCAAAGGGTGGACCCTCGACCGGGATCCATTCCTGCTCGAGACGAACATTCCGGGCATCTTCGCGGTGGGCGATGTGCGGCATGGTTCGGTGAAGCGGGTTGCTTCGGGTGTCGGCGAAGGATCGGTGGCGGTGCAATTCATCCATCAGTACTTGAGCAAGGTATAAATGGTCGAAAATAAGGTATAAATGGTCGAAAATTCAGAGCTCCTTCTCGTCCCGGCATTCGCGGATTTGCCGGACGATCAGATCGCGTGGTTCATCAGCCAGGCGCAAGAACTCCGCTACAAGGCAGGCGACACCTACGTGCGCCAAGGCACTCCCGCCGATGCGATGTTTGTGATTCTGGAGGGGCAACTCGAGCTCCACGGGGAGATGGGCGGCGAAGCCGTTACATTTTCCATGAAGGCGGGCGACGTTACTGGAGCCCTTCCGTTTTCAAGGATGAAGCAGTTTATGGTGAATGGGCGCGCCGTCACCGACAGCCGCGTCTTAAGATTTCCGGCCGCACTATTTCCAGATCTCGTGCAGAAGATGCCGGAGTTGGCCAAGCGGCTGGTGGGCCTGATGGCCGACCGGATCCGCGAAACCACCCGGATCGAGCAACAACGAGACCGATTGGCCGCTTTAGGCAAGCTTTCCGCGGGCTTGGCTCACGAACTTAATAATCCTGCCTCGGCCGCCAAACGTGCCACCAGCCAACTGCGTGACATCTTGAAGAAAATCAAGGACGCGAGTCTCGAGCTGGGAAGGCGCGATCTCACTTCCGCGCAGAAAGCGGAAATCGAAAAGCTGGAAACGTCGTTCATCCAGCGTGACCAGCCTCCACCGGATGCGCTGGCTATCAGCGATCTGGAAGAGCAGGTCGATTCCTTGTTGCGCAGTCATGGGCAGAACGACTTGTGGCAACTGGCAGCCGATCTGGCAAGGAAGAACATTAAGCCGGAGGCGTTGGAATCGTTGTTCGCGGCACTCGATGCCGGCACTGCCCGAGCCGCTCTGGTGCGGATTGCCGCCTCGGTCGAGATAGCGAACCTGCTGAACGAAATCGAAAGCAGCACATCGCGAATTTCTGACCTGGTCGGTGCGATCAAGGAATATACGTACATGGACCAGGCGCCGGTGCAAAATGTCGATATCGTGAAAAGCCTGGAAACCACGCTCACCATCCTGAACCACAAGCTCAAGCGCGGAGTCTTGGTGCAGCGCGACTACCAGCGCATTCCGTTCCTCGTGAATTCCTTCGGCAGCGAGCTCAATCAGGTCTGGACCAACCTCATTGATAATGCCATCGACGCGATGGAGGGAAAAGGCGAGCTTCGAGTGCGAACCTATCGCGACGACGGTTGCGTTGTGGTTGAGATCGGCGACAACGGCCCAGGGATTTCGTCCGAGATTCAGCCGCACATCTTTGAACCGTTCTTCACGACCAAGGGAGTAGGGGAGGGAACGGGCCTGGGTTTGGACACGGTTCAGCGCATCGTGAAGAAACATCGGGGCAATATTCAGGTCACCTCACAGCCTGGCGACACGCGCTTTCAAGTATGGCTCCCGTTAGCGGAGGCTCCGGCGTAGGAACGTGCGCCTCCATCCATCGCAAGCTCTGCGACCGGCGATTGAAAGGTCGAATACCGTTGCTGAAACGCGGCGACTTGCTCCGGTTGCTCCGCTGAGCTTTGCCGGTGGGCTGGCAAAGAATCCACAAATCGCTACCCCGAGCCTTAAGTAACTTGAGATTTCCACACCTCAGGTCGTGAACTGCTCTGCAACAGGATTATGATCAAAAATGAGGAGTCCCAAATGCCCCGCGTGATTGAGATTACCGAACTCGCGCTTAGAGATGCTTCCCAGAGTCTGCTTGCCACTCGGATGTCGATGGATGACATGATCCCGGCCTGCGAAGACATCGACAATGCCGGCTACTGGTCGGTGGAATGCTGGGGAGGCGCAACCTTCGATGCCTGTATTCGCTTTCTGAATGAGGACCCCTGGGAACGGCTGCGGACGTTCCGCAAGTTGATGCCGAAGAGCCGGCTGCAGATGTTGCTTCGTGGCCAGAACTTACTGGGGTACCGTCATTATGAAGACGGAGTCGTAGAGCGCTTTGTGGAGAGGTCGGCCGCGAACGGGATGGACGTGTTCCGCATTTTCGACGCTCTCAACGATCTGCGGAACATCAAGACCAGCATTGCTGCGGTGAAAAAGAATGGCAAGCACGCTCAGGGCGCCATTTGTTACACCACCAGTCCATTGCATACGGTGGCGGCGTTTGTCGAGATGGCGCAACGGCTCCAGGAGATGGGATGCGATTCGATTTGCATCAAGGACATGGCCGGCCTGTTGAAGCCACAGCCTGCGTATGACCTGGTGAAAGGCATCAAACAGAAGTGCGGCCAGGAGATGCTGGTCAGTGTCCACACCCACTCCACCACTGGCGTCACGCTGGTTTCTCTGATGAAGGCGATCGAGGCCGGGTGTGACCTGGTGGACACGGCAATCAGTTCCTTGTCGTTAGGGCCGGGACAGAACCCGACGGAAAGCCTGGTTGAGATGCTGGAAGGGACTGGGTACGCGACCCGCATCGACAAGGAACGTGTTCTGCGCGTGTCGCAGCACTTCGCTTCCATCCGCCCGCGCTACCGGGAGTTCTTCAGCGAGTTCAGCGGCGTGGATACGGAAATTTTCAAGAGCCAGATTCCGGGTGGAATGATCTCGAACATGGAAAGCCAGCTCAAAGGGCAGGGAGCGAGCGACCGGTTGCAGGAAGTTCTGCTGGAGGTGCCGAGAGTTCGCAAGGATGCCGGCTATCCACCGCTGGTCACGCCTTCCAGCCAGATTTGCGGCTCGCAGGCGGTGTTTAACGTTCTTATGGGAAAGTACAAGGTGATGACCGGGGAATTTGCCGACCTGATGCTGGGTTATTACGGGAGCACGATCGGCGAAAAGAATCCCGAGGTGCTGAAGCAGGCTGAGGCACAGGCGAAGAAGCCGCCGATTACGGTTCGTCCCGCCGACCTGCTTAAGCCGGAGTGGGAACACCTGAGCGCGGCCGCGCATGCCTTGGAGGGCTCGAACGGCAGCGATGAGGACGTGTTGACGTATGCCATGTTCCCGCAAGTGGCGCCGAAGTTCTTTAAGAGCCGGGCCGAGGGCCGCAAGAACCTGGGCAAAGACCCGTCCAAGCCAGCGCCGGCGGCGAAAGTATCGGCAGCGGCAGCGAGCGGCGGACCGGCGCTCGGGGCGACAGTGAATTATGTCATCACGCTGAATGGCAAAGAGCACCGGGTAACCGTGGCTCCCGAAAAATAAACGCGAATTCATATTCATATTTACTGATTCAGGAGCAAGGATGGCTAAGCAAGGAACGGGTACGAAACAAAAGACCGTGGCCGCCGCAATCATGACCGGCACCATGGCCGACAAGGTTGCTACCCTGCGCGCCAAGCGCGCCGAGGTCGAACTCGGTGGCGGCAAGGAGCGCATCGAGAAACAGCATGCCGCGGGCAAACTGACGGCGCGGGAACGCGTGGCGAGACTGGTCGACGGAGGCAGCTTCCAGGAGATGGGGTTATTTGCGCGGCACCGCGCGACCCATTTCGGTATGGCCGGCAAGGAGATGCCTGCGGATGGAGTGGTGACAGGATGCGCCACTATCGAGGGCCGCCTGGTGCATCTCGCGAGCCAGGATTTTACGGTGGCGGGCGGAGCCGCCGGCCAGGTTCACAGCGACAAGATTGCCGACATGATGCGTCTCTCGCTCAAAACCGGCAGCCCTTTCGTCCTTATCAATGACTCTGGCGGGGCGCGTGTTCAGGAAGGCATCGACAGTCTGAGCGCGTACGGCCGCGTCTTTTACAACAACGTCAGACTCTCCGGAACCGTCCCGCAGATTTCCCTGATCT
Source organism: Terriglobales bacterium (assembly GCA_050011975.1). Classification (GTDB taxonomy): domain Bacteria; phylum Acidobacteriota; class Terriglobia; order Terriglobales; family Acidobacteriaceae; genus Acidiflorens. The sequence goes on from JBEKIB010000010.1 coordinate 24,273, forward strand.
GTGGACCGTGTGCGGGAGGCGCGGCCTACAGCCCCGCGCTCACCGACTTCATAATTCAAACCCTGCAGGCCCAGATGTTCATCACCGGGCCGCAGGTGATCAAACAGGTCACCGGAGAAGTGGTCACAGCGGAGGAACTGGGTGGTCCGCAGTCGCAGATGAATAAGTCAGGAGTGGTTCACCTCATCGCCCAGAACGATGACGAAGCGCTGCAGCTTTGCCGGCGATTGCTCAGTTTCATGCCTTCCAACAACCTGGAAGATCCGCCCCGCATGCCGCACAATCTGCCGCTCGATTCCGATGCGGAAATGAACGGGATTGTTCCGGTCGACAACAAACTTGCCTACGACGTGCGTGGCGTCATCACCCGAGTGGTGGACTATCAGGATTTTCTCGAGATCCAGCCGGGGTTTGCCCCGAACATTGTCGTCGGTTTTGGACGGCTGCAAGGCCGGCCAGTGGGCATTGTGGCAAACCAGCCGAATGTTCTGGCCGGTGCGCTCGACATCGATGCCTCGGATAAAGCCGCGCGCTTTATCCGGTTCTGCAACGCCTTCAACATTCCGCTGCTCACTTTCGTGGATGTGCCGGGTTTCCTGCCCGGAGTCGAGCAGGAGCACGGCGGCATTATTCGGCATGGCGCCAAGATGCTCTTTGCCTACTCGGCTTCTACCGTGCCGAAAATTACGCTGGTGTTGCGCAAGGCGTATGGCGGCGCCTATCTCGCCATGTGCGGCAAGGATCTCGGCGCGGACCGAGTGGTGGCCTGGCCCACGGCGGAAATCGCGGTCATGGGAGCGGAGGGCGCGGCTGAGATCGTGTTCCGGCATGAGATCGATGCGGCGCCGGATAAAGCCGTACGCCGTAAAGAACTGATCAACGAATATCGCAAAATGTTCGCGACTCCTTATTTCTCGGCTGGCCGGCGGCTGGTGGATGACATCATTGAGCCCGCGGAGACCAGGAAGTATCTGGCGCAGGCGCTGGAATCGTTGCACGCCAAACGGGAGCTTCGTCCTCCCAAGAAACATGGATTGATTCCCCTATAGCAAGAGCTCAAGAGCTCAAGAGCTTAGGGGCGAAGGAGCGGCGCGTGGCATGGAATGACGCAGTGGTAGTGATTGCCGTGGTGTTGGCAGTGGGTTGGGCGCTGACTTATGTCAGCTTGCGGCGCACGTTCAGGCGGACTGCTTCCGAATTGCGGCTGGAGACGGAACGCCAACTGAATGCGCTCACGAGCATGCTCAAAGCCCTGGAGACGCGAGTTGCGGAACTAAGCCAGCCTCCAGCAATGCGGGCGGCGACCGTGCCAGTTCCCCCGTTGGTTACGAAGCTGGAAGCCACGGCTCCGGCCGCGAAGGCAGCCCTTGATCAGACAAAAGTTGATCAGACAAAAGAGGAGGAAGTCACTCCTGAAATGCTGGTCGTGATGGCTGCGGCCGTAACCGCTTTCCTGGGCAAGAGAGTCCGGATTCGCTCCGCCAAGATGCTGCAGTCACCCTACGAAATTGTGAATCCCTGGTCACAGCAAGGGCGGGTGTTTGTTCAGGCTTCTCATAATTTACGCTCGAGGGGCTGAGGCTGCAGGAAAGCCACTCGAGGGAAGGAACTCATCGCTTGAAACTTCAGATCGGAATTGATGGAAAAACGTACGAGGTCGAAGTCGAAGTTGTGGAAGAGGACACGCCGCCGCGGATGCCAAATTATGGACCATATCCGGTGGTTCCCGCGACCCTGCAGTCGGCGCCGGTTGCGGCCGCGCGCACTCCATCCGCCGTGGCCGAGGAGGCCGCTGACGAGGAGAGAGTGTGCCGCAGTCCGGTGGCGGGCGTCGTTGTCAAGGTGAACGTCCAGCCCGGACAAGCGATACAAGCGAACGATCTGCTAGTGGTGCTCGAAGCCATGAAGATGGAGGCGAACGTCACCGCACCGGTTGCGGGCAAAGTGAAGACGGTGAAGGTGGCACAGGGAGACTCGGTGAAAGTGCATCAGATTGTGGTCGAGTTCGAATGAGACTGGCGATCTTGTAGCTGCGTTTCTGAAAAATCACCAGCATTGCAAAGAGCTAGCCTCAGGCGCCAAAGCGCAACACATTTTCGACGACTTACGGCACGACTGAGGTCGTGCCCTTCCCAAGAACCTGCGCGAATCAGAGTTTTTCTGCAGCCAGTAACGCCGTGCCCTACCCAAAACCAATTTATGAAGCATGCCTCCGCCCCCGCGCTGCGAGGATCCACGGAATTCAATCCGACTAATCGTTTTTTCGGGCCGTCCCGGAGGACGGTCCGCGAAGACGGTGGAGCTTGCGGCGAGGGGGACTGGGCTGAGGTCAGGCTGCCTACGTCCTTTTGCGCTCTTCCGCGCTGCCTTTTTCATGGTGCCGCTCTCATGGCCGCGTCTGATCTGGCCGATGTAATTGTTGACAAATCACCAAAGGAGGCCGTGTGTATCGACGAATCGTCGGACTGGTGTTTGCCTGTTTCTGCGCGGGCCAACTGACGTTACAGGCCGAAGATTTTAAGCTCTTTGACCGCAGCGTGGAAATACACGGGTTCGCATCGCAGGGATTTATCTACACGAACACCAATAATTGGCTGACCATGAACACCAGTCAAGGCAGCGCCGCCTTCACGGACTTCGGGGTCAATGTGTCTACCAACGTTACCGAAAAGCTCCGGGTCGGAGCGCAACTCTACGACCGCAACCTGGGCCAACTCGGACAGTACCATCCCTCTTTGGACTGGGCCGTTGCAGATTACCGCTTCAAGAGCTGGTTCGGGGTTCGCGGCGGTAAAGTCAAAACCACTCTGGGCCTGTACACGGACACGCAAGACCTGGACTTTCTCCGCGTCTTTGCCCTGCTTCCGCAAAGTGTTTATCCGACGGATCTCCGCGACGCCACGATTGCTCACCTGGGCGGCGATATCTACGGCAATGTTTCGCTCAAGCGAGGTTTCGGCGATCTAGCCTATACGGCCTATGCCGGGCACCGCAGTGACAGCCTGCATGGCGGCTACGTCTATCTTGCTGCTCAATACGGACTCTACTACTCGAGCTATGGGGGGCTGCAGTATGGTGTCGATCTCCGATGGAACACTCCGTTGAAGGGTTTGTTGATCGGAGCATCGCGGATGAATGAAGACATCACTGGCCAGGCGACCGCCAAAAATCCAGGCAGTTCGGGGCCTGCGTTCTTTCCTGAGTCCGATCGTTCGAAAGCGGACTGGACCAACCAATTCTACGGCAAGTACATCGTGGGGAAACTGCGGATCGATTCGGAGTATCGGCGCTTCCTGGACGATAGCGACTATTCAGCTTTCGGCGTCGTCGCCCTCACGAACATAACCGATGTACGCGGCTGGTATGTCTCGGGAACTTACCGAGTTATGAAGCGGCTGGCGCTTGGCTCCTACTACTCCCGCTACGCGATAACCAGCGTATCAGGAGGCCCCGAAGGTGCTTATGTTCCCAGCCAAACTGATACCAGCCTGCCCGCCAATCACGTCTTCGACAAAGTCATCACGGCACGCGTCGATCTGAAGAGATTCTGGAACGTGAAAGTGGAAGGCCACTTCATGAATGGTTATGGGTTCAGCACATTTCCGGACGGGTTTTATCCGGAAGTGAACCCTCAGGGCTTCAAGCCCAACACGAACGCTTTGGTGGTTAAGACGGCAATTAATTTCTAGGCGCAGCGACGCAAAGGAGAATAGCAATGAAATGTCGAAAAATACTCCTCGTCGCTGCCGGATTGATGATCTTCGCCGCGGTGGATTCCGGCGCGAGCGAGGTCAAGGTGATTGCCAATTCAAGCGTGAAGACAGACACGATCTCCGCGGCCGAGCTGAGACGCGTGTTTCTGGAGGAGAAGAGCTCGCTCGACGGTACGCATGTGGAACCCGTACTCGAGAAGGATGGGCCGGTTCACACAGCCTTCCTGCAAGAATACCTCGGCATGAGCGAAGACGATTTCACGGCGTACTACCGTACCCTGGTGTTCACGGGCAGAGGCGCCACGCCGAAGACACTTGGATCTGACGCTGAAGTCGTGGCTTATGTGGCCCGGACTCGAGGCGCGATTGGATATGTGAGCAGCGTCGCCAGCGCGGAGGGGGTAAAGGCACTCTTCATCGGGGTTTCCAGTAGCGACGCCGAAAGAAAGCTGATTACACGGATCGAGCCGGATTATCCAGAGACGCTGAAGCGGCTTAAGATTGGCGGAACTGTACGCCTGCGGGTATCCGTTTCAGCCAAGGGGACCGTGGAGGATGTCGAGCTGCTGGGGGGCAATCCGATTCTCGGCGAGTCGGCCGCAGCCGCGGTGAGGCAATGGGTGTATGCCGCGGGCAGGTCGCGGACTAGCACGGAGATTAGCATTTCATTTGGCGGGCACTGAGCCCGACGCTGCCGCATCCCATTTTTACTCAGGGAAGCAACCCCCTTTCTTTTCCTTGCAACTAAAGAATTAGTTACCTTTCGCTGCGAGAAGCGTCTAAGGTCTGAGGAGGGGCATCGAGTGCCGCCGAGACAATCGGGAACTTTGACCGAAGCCGAACTGCGGATCATGAACGTACTCTGGGGGAAGGGTTCGAGCACAGTTCAGCAAGTGCTTGATTCTATTACTGAAAAGCCTTCTCTCGCCTACAACTCTGTCTTGACCACCATCCGTGTTCTGGAGAGAAAGGGCTATCTGAAACATCTAAAGGATGGAAGGGCGTACGTGTATACGCCGCTGGTGGGGCAGAAAGAAGCAACGCGCTCTGAAATCCGGCACCTTGTGGGTCGCTTTTTCAAGAACTCTCAGGAGCAACTCGTCTTGAACCTCCTTGAGGACCAGGGCGTTGGACCAGAGGAAATCGGTCGCCTGCGGGAAATGCTGGTGCAAAAGGATTCGGTGCAAAAGGACACGGCGCGGAAGGACGCAAAATGAGCTGGCTTCTCCTGCAGACCGTGGCGCAAATCTCGATCGAGCGCATTCTCAACGCGCTTCCGGAAGGATTTCTGGTCGCACTCTTTGCGTGGGCGTTGCTGCGTGTTTTGCGCCGGCAAAATTCGGGAACCCGATTTGCCGTCTGGTTCGTGGCATTGCTCACCGTCGCTGCGCTGCCTGTGCTGGGCGGCTTCGGCGGAAGGCGGACGCTGATGGCGGCGGGGACGTTATGGGGAAGCATGAGGCCCGCGATCACCGTGCCCGGTTCTTGGGCGCTTTTCGTTTTCCTTGCCTGGGCTCTGGGGGCTGGCGTTGCGATGCTGCGTTTGGCGGCGGGGCTTTGGCGACTGCGCCAGTTGCGCCGGAGTTGCACTCCGATCGTTGCCGCGGATCTTGATCCGGCGGTGCGAAGAACGGTCGACGCAATCGGCGCGTCAAAGTCGGTCGCATCGGGGTCGGTCGCATCAGGGTCGGTAACGATAGCTACCTCAGAGTGCGTGCGCGTGCCTGCCGCCGTCGGTTTTTTCCAACGGACAATTGTGCTGCCCGCCTGGGCGTTGCGTGAACTGCAACCAGAGGACCTAAACGCCATCCTGCTGCACGAATTCGCACACCTGCGGCGCTGGGATGACTGGACCAATCTCATTCAGAAGGTCGTGCGCGCTTTATTCTTCTTTCATCCCGCGGTGTGGTGGATTGAGAGCCGGCTCTCGGTGGAACGCGAGATGGCTTGTGACGATGCCGTGCTGGCCGAAACTGCGAACCCGCATGGATACGCTACATGTCTGGTCTCGCTCCTGGAAAAGAGTCTGGCGCATCGCCTCGCACACCGCCTACTCGACAAACGATGGTCGATGGTCCAGGCGGCTGTCAATCGGGCTCGCGAGGCTTCGCTGCGGCTGGCGCGGATTCTCGATACAAACCGTCCAGTGGCCACGCGAGTCTGGAAACCGGCGCTGGCGATGGTCGCCGCTTTTTCCATGGCCTGCCTGATGGCGCTGCCGCTCGTACCCCAGTTCGTCGCATTTGATCGCGGGGTTGATCGCAGCATGGCGGCAAGTAACTCCCATCACCCGTACTCGGCTGCGGTCAGCTCGTCCTCGTCTGAGCCTTCGTCGTACCAGTCTTCGTTGCGAACGGCGGCGGTCATTCCCGCTGCTTTGCGGACTGGCGAGCCGTCATCGGTGGGCACGGCTGCCAAAATGACGACGGCCGAAGTTGCTCCTGCGCACGTCCGTGTGCACGATGTTGCCGGAGAGCAGATTGCTCCGGCGCGGGTAGTTGCTGTCCGATTGAATGCGGCACCGCCGCGTGACCGAGTCGTCGAGGCTAGCGCAAGTGCGGATCAGGAAATCGTGCCTCAATTCCGAACCCTGGTCTTCATCGAAGCCACGCAGTTCGTGACATCCGATTCGGCGGTTTGGAGCGTACAAGTGTGGCGAGTGATGTGGGTGAGCCCAGCCGGCGAGGGGTTGGCGAGAGTACCTGTGGAGCATTCGATTTAGCGCGAAAATTTTTTTGCCAGTAACAACTAAATCATTAGTTGTAACCGATTAGTTTGACAAGGAGAAAAGAAAATGAAGATGTGGCTAGAGAGTTGTAAAGCACGCTGTAAGGCAGTGGTGACGAGGCGTCTGGTAGTGGCCCTGATTGCCGTGGTGGCAGTGGGGTCGGTGGCGACCTTCAACTTTACGAAGTCTGCGAAGGCGGCGGCCGCGGCACCAGCTGCAGCGCCGCTTGATGACAACAGTGTGGGAGCGTTGCTCACGCTCGACCGCGCCATGGAAACCCTGGCGGCACGAGTTACGCCGGCAGTGGTGAATGTCACGGTAGTGTCGAAGTCCAATCCGCAGCAGAACGGTGGGGAGGGAATGCCCGACATGCAGCAATTTTTTGGCCCGGGCAATCCTTTTGGCCGTCAGTTCCACATGCCGTCGCAGCCTCAGAACCGGATGGAACACGGACTGGGTAGTGGCGTGATCATCTCGCCCGACGGATATATCGTCACTAACAATCATGTCATCGATGGAGCTGTCGATATTCGCGTCACCATGAGTAACCGGGAGGTTTTGTCAGCTAAGCTGGTAGGCGCCGACCCGCTGACGGACCTCGCGGTGATCAAGGTAAATGCAAACAACTTACCGAGCGTACCGTGGGGTAACTCGGCGAGTTTGCGGCCGGGACAGACGGTGCTTGCCTTCGGGAATCCGTACGGGTACCGCTTCACGGTGACGCGCGGCATCATCAGCGCGCTGAACCGCCCCAATCCCGACGCAACCGATCGACGCAAGCCGGGCGAGTTCATTCAGACCGATGCTGCCATCAATCCTGGAAATTCCGGCGGAGCGCTGGTGGACGCGCGCGGCGAACTCATCGGCATCAACACCTTCCTGATTTCATCCTCGGGATCGTTCTCGGGAATGGGTTTTGCAATTCCTGCCCAGATCGTGCAGCCTACGGTGGAGACATTGATTCGGGACGGCAAGGTAACTCACGCGTTTATCGGAATTCAGATTTCCGACGTTACGCCCGACAACGCCAAATTTTTCCAAATGAACAAAGCTGAGGGTGCGCTGGTCTCAGAGGTTGGGCCGGACACACCTGGAGCGAAGGCGGGCCTGCGTACCGGAGACGTGATTACCGAACTCGACGGAAAGCCCGTGACCGACGCCGGACAATTGCAAATGACAGTCGGACAAAAGCGGCCGGGCGACACGATCCATCTGCTGGTGGTGCGTGACAGCAAACCGACGAGCATTGCGGTGACGCTCGAAGCGCTGGCCGGCGGCAAAGGCGCCGAGATCGCCGGCGGTGACCAAGGGAAAGGGCGTTGGGGGCTGAAGCTCACGGACTTGACCCCGGACGACCGGAACGAATTGCAGGCGCAAGATCAACAATCAGTTCACGGCGCCATCGTGGAGGATGTCCAGCCGGGTAGTCCGGCCGATAATGCGGGCCTGCAGCGTGGGGACGTCATCATGGAAGTGAACCGGCGATCGGTGAAATCCGCGGCCGAGGTGGCACAGGTGTTATCGAGCGTGCCGAACGGTCAGGATGCGCTGGTGCTGGTGTGGTCAAACGGGGGCAGCACATTCCGCGTGTTGCATCCTTCGCAGGGCTAGCGCGGGTGTTGCTGGTTGCGCGCTGTGTTCCACCCGGTCTTCTTGGAGTCGGGTGGGATGCAGCGCGCATTTTTCTGCCGCAGGCCGCGCATTTCACCCGTGAATACACTGCATAGACAATTCGAATTGGACTCAGCGCGAACGGAACATTAAAGTTTTCTAATACGGCTTCATACGGGAATAGTGCAAGCGCAAGACAAAATTTAGCCATCCTAGGCGCACCGTGGTAATCAACAATTCCGCAGGTGATCTGTGGAAATTCGGTTTTCACCCATAGAATGGCTTAAGGGGTTGTCTTTTCTAAATGGTCTGCGACGTTCGGGGTTTGTCCTTCGCTGTTCGCCGCACTGATGATCACGGCTTTGCGAACAGCGAGTAGCGAACGGCGATTGCGGGACCTCAAGGAATTGGCAACAAATGGAGACAGGATTTGGACCGATCGAATGAGCTAGTGCAGGATCAGGAGCACGCGGCCTGCTCTCTCGATGCCAGCTTTGTGCTGACTTGGGAGGAAATCGCGAACCTGGCGGCGGAGCCCGGCAAGCCAGCCGAGACCCTGATGAACGTTGTTGCCTTGATTGCCAGAAGGTTCGGTGCCGATGTTTGCTCCGCCTACCTGCTGGAGCCCGACCGAGCCAATCTGGTGCTGGCGGCGACGCTCGGACTGCGCCGGGAATGCGTCGGCAAACTTCGTATGGCCGTCAATGAAGGACTCGTCGGCCTGGTCGCGGAACAGGTTCGCCCGGTGGCCGTGGAACAGGTCGCGAATCATCCTCGCTTCAAGTACTTCAGCGAGGCGGGCGAGGATGCTTACCAATCGTTTCTGGGAGTTCCCCTGATTTATCGCGGTGTGCTGCAAGGTGTGCTGGTGATTCAAACCGTGCAGGCGCGAGTCTTCCCGGAAAATGAGATTCGTCTGTTCACGGAGGCCGCGAACCGGGTGGCGCACATCGTGAGCGAAGCCCGCACCCTCGACCGTTTCATCGCGCCCGCCCAGGAGCGGCTCTGGGCGCTGGCCCGCAATATGTGGTGGAGCTGGGATCATGATTCCTCCGGCTTGTTCCACGATCTCGATCCGCTGCGCTGGAGTCAGCTCAATCACAGTCCGGTCTCTCTGCTGAACGAGTATCCGCTGGCCAAACTCGAAGCGCGCGCTGCTGAGCTTGTCCTGCACAGCCGGATCAATTACGCCTATCGCCGCCTGTGCGAGTACCAGGATGCGGAGCGCACCTGGGGTGCGCGCCACGCCGGTGTGCTGCGGCCCCGTCCCGTGGCTTATTTCTCTGCCGAATTCGGCGTGCACGAATCTCTCCCGGTCTATTCCGGTGGACTTGGAGTTCTGGCCGGCGATCACATCAAGAGCGCCTCCGATCTCGGGATCCCGCTGGTCGGGGTGGGCCTGTTTTATGGCCAGGGATATTTCCGCCAGCTCCTCGATCGCGATGGCTGGCAGCGCGAAGAGTACCTGGAGACCGATGTCAGCCAACTGGCGATGGAAACGGCCATCGGGAAAAACGGCAGACCGGTGGTGGTGCACGTCGATACCCGCCATGGTCCGATTTACGCCAAAGTCTGGCGTGTAAGAGTGGGCCGTTGCGATCTGTTTCTCCTCGACTCCGACGTGGAGGGCAATACCCCCGAGGACCGCGTGATGACCTCGCGTTTGTATGGCGGCGACGGCCGGGTTCGGGTGCACCAGGAACTGCTTCTCGGTGTGGGCGGCCTGCGCGCTCTAAAAGCGCTCGGCATCACGCCCGGGGTTCTTCACCTCAACGAAGGACATAGCGGATTTGCGGTTCTCGAAGCGATTCGCCAACGCATGGAAGAAGAGGGCATCGGCTTCGAGAAGGCCGTGCCGCGGGTTGCGCGAGAAGTGGTCTTCACCACCCACACTCCTGTGCCCGCCGGCCACGATCGTTTCGATGCCGATTTGATCGAAGAGCACCTTGGACCTCTGCGTGAGGCTCTCGGTCTTTCCAGAGAAGGCTTCATGGCGCTGGGACGCGAGCATCCGGAAAGCGACGAACGTTTCTGCATGACCGTGCTCGGCCTGAAGCTCTCGCGGCACGCCAACGCCGTTTCCTCTCTGCACGGTGAGGTCTCCCGCGCTATGTGGACCGGACTCTTCCCGGGCAAGCTGGAGGATGCGGTTCCTATCGGACACATTACCAACGGCGTTCATGTCCCCACCTGGCTGGCTCCGCAGATGTTTCGCCTCTATGATCGCCATCTGGGCACGGGATGGCACCTGCTCAGCAGCGAAGCCAAAATCTGGGAGGGCATTGACAACGTTGACGACGGCGAGCTCTGGGAGACTCATTTCAATCTGAAGTCACAAATGATCGAGTTTGTGCGCCGCCGCGCCGTCAAGCAGGCCGCGCGCCGCGACGAACCGCGTGGGGTGCTGCTGCAACTGGAACGCGTACTCAGTCCCGATGCGCTGACCATCGGTTTTGCGCGCCGCTTTGCCACCTACAAGCGCGCCAATCTGATCCTGGCCGACATCGAGAAAATCGCCAGCATGGTCAATGACCCGAAACGCCCGGTGCAGTTCGTGTTTGCCGGGAAAGCGCATCCGCTCGACGAACCCGGCAAGCGCGTCCTGCAGCAGATTGCCCAGTTGATGCGCGACCCGAAGTTTGCTGACAAATTCGTCTTCGTCGAAGACTACGACATCAACGTCGGCCGCCATTTCGTGCAGGGTGTCGATGTCTGGCTTAACAATCCACGGCGTCCGTTGGAAGCCTCCGGAACCAGCGGCCAGAAGGTCGTTTTGAACGGCGGCTTGAATCTTTCGGTGCTGGACGGCTGGTGGGCGGAAGCTTACGACGGCTTGAACGGCTTCGCCATCGGAAACGGCAGAACTCACTCCGACATGAATGTTCACGACACCCGCGACGGCGACGACCTGATGCGAGTTCTTCGCGATGAAGTCATCCCTCTCTACTATCACCGCGATCGCGACGGCCTGCCGCGCGGCTGGATCCAACGCATGAAGCGCACCATCCGCACTCTGGGCTGGCGCTTCAACGCCGATCGCATGGTGATGGATTACACGACCAAGTGCTACGTTCCAGCGGCCGGTGGCACCTCGAGCGACATACGGCTAAGAGTGTAAGAGCAATCCTGCAGGTGGAGAGCCGGGCGTTCCCGCGCGGCCCTGAATTCAGTATGACGCAGGGGCCACGGCGTCCTCGGGATACGCCGGCATTCCGAACTCAGGAACGTCGAGACCCTCTTCTTCCACCTCGGGTGCCACGCGCATGCTTTTCACTTTGTTGACACACCAGAAGACAGCGTAAGTTGCGCCGAATGCCCAGACGGCATACAAAGTTGCTCCCATGAGTTGGCACAGGAACTGCCGCGTATCTCCGTGGAGCAAGCCCGTCACCCCCAGGCCCGTGCGGCCCAGATAGGAGGTTGCGCCGACGCCATTCCATCCCGCACCATAGGTGCCGTCGGCGAAGATGCCCACGCTGACCGCACCCAGCCAGCCACAGTAGCCGTGTACGGAAATCGCACCACACGGGTCATCGATCCTGAGAACCCGGTCGTTGAAGAGCACGCCGCCGCAAACCAGGCATCCCGCCAGTACACCGATGGCTACCGCCGAAGTTGGAGACACAAAGGCACAGGGCGCAGTAATGGCCACCAGCCCGGCGAGCATTCCATTGCACGCCATGGTGATATCAGGTTTGCCGAACAGGAAATACCACAAGAGCATCGCGGCGGCTGAGCCGGCAACCGCGGCAAGATTGGTGTTTACCGCAACCACGGAAATGCGAAGGTCGGTTGCTCCCAGCGTGGAACCGGGATTAAATCCCATCCACCCGAAAAGCAGAATGAAAGTACCCGTCACGACATACACGATGTTGTGCGCGGGAAAGACGCGGATTCTCCCGCCGGGCCCATATTTGCCCAGGCGCGGGCCCAGAATGATGGCGAGAGCCATGGCGCAGAAACCGCCAACGGCATGAACGACTGTAGATCCGGCGAAGTCGACATACCCGTGACCAAGATTCAACGTCGATCCGACTTGCGAGAGCCAGCCGCCGCCCCACGTCCAGCAACCGGAGATCGGGTAAAGAATCGCGCCGATGAAGAGCTCACAGAGCAGGAAGGCCCAGAAGGTGATCCGCTCACAGATGGCGCCGACGATGATGTATCCGGCCGTCTCCATGAACACGACTTCAAACAGGGTCAGGCAGTTGCTGGCACTGTCATAGGCGGGGCCAACAAGAAAAAAGCCTTTCCCACCCACGAATCCCCACTGTCCGCTGCCAATCAGAAACTTGTTGAGTGTGGGGATGCCGCCCAGGTTGGTGGGCGCGGCATTGATGGCGACCGCTCCAAACTGGAAGGCATATCCGACAGCGTAGTACGCCAGGAAGGCGAACACGTAAGCCGCGAAATTCAGCATCATCAAGTGGGCGACATTTTTCTTGCGCACCAGCCCGCAGGTGAGGAGTGCGAATCCGGCCTGCATAAACAGGACGAGGTAGCCCGTATTCAGCGTCCAGGCAAAGTTAGTGGCCACGCGGACGTGCCCGACGCTGTCGGCGAGCTTTACCGCGAGCGGCTCCTTCGCCGCCTGGGCCTGGTAGTCGTCGAACGCCTTCTTGTTGGTGGCGTAGTCCGGAGCCGCCTTGTCGGTCGGTTCAGCGACGACAAAAGAATTGCCGGCAGCGTCCACTGCGGTAGTTTTGTCCCCGGTTGCTATGCCGGATGGATCTGGTTTTGGGCCATCGTCGGCAAAGCAGGGCGTGGCCAGCGCAGCGAACATGGCCGCGAACATTCCGGCGGCGAGAAGGATGGCCAGAACAGATACAGATGATGGCTGGCGCAGGAGGCGCCGCTCCGGTAGCTTCGTCATGGGATTGCTCCTATTTCTTTTCTGTGCGGTAGACAATTCTTACGGAATAATGCGGCGTGGGGAAGGGCGGCGTGATGCGGCATGAAATGTCTTCGCAAGTCTCCAGTTTGCGTGCTGCAATCGCTCCCCACACTAAATGCCGCTGATCGGCTGAGTCCAATAGAAATTTCTTCTTGCAGCCATCAGAAAAGCTTGCAAGAAAGGCTCGCCCTGCATTTTGGCCCTTCATCATGAAGATCCCTTGTTGCCAACCCAATGCACCTGAAGAGTCTCGAACCGCGTTTTCGACTTGACAGTTCGGCGAGACCAGTTAATATAGATGAATATTTATGCATAATAATGGATAAATATGCCTCAATGAAGAAAACGGGGAAGCGGATCGATCGGGTAAACTTGAAGAAAATCTGATGGCGGCCAAGCTTAAAACTGCAGTTCTCGGCGCGACCGGCTATTCCGGCCTCGAACTGGCTCGCCTTCTCGGCCGGCATCCGTGGACCGACACGCCTTTGCTTCTGCGGCGCAGCGCGGAGGCGGACGAGTCCGCTCCTGGATTGCCGCACTTTACTGGCAATGGCAACGGCCATTCACCGGTCCAGCCATTTTCGTGGTCCGCGTTGGAGCAGCGTGGCGTGGGGCTCTTATTTCTGGCAACACCGCACGCCGTTTCGCGCGAACTGGTTGCCGAGGCGATGACTTGCGGACTGATGACCCGCGGGCTGCGCATTGTCGATCTCAGCGGCGCGTGGCGGCTGAAACAGGAACAGAATCGCGCCGTCTATGGCTTCAAAGATTCGAACGCGCAGACTGCGGCGGAACTTACGGAGCGCGCCGTGTACGGTCTGCCGGAACTGAAACCGAATGCGGACCAGATCGCGTCGGCCGCGCTGGTGGCGAATCCCGGCTGCTATGCGACTTCCGTTATTCTTGCGCTGGCGCCCTTGCTGGCGGCCGGCTTTGTGGATTGCGATCGCGGCATCATCTCCGATTCGAAGTCTGGCGTGTCCGGCGCCGGCAAGAAACCCACGGCGCGCACACACTTCGTATCGGTGGCCGACAATTTTTCCGCCTACTCGGTCTTCGGACACCGTCACACCGGCGAGATCCTAGAGCAATTGGCGCTCAATTCCTGCCAGTTGATCTTCACTCCTCATCTTTTGCCAATCCCACGGGGGATTCTGTCCACGATTTATGTGTATCTGAAACGTGAAATGACGGCGAACCAGATTCAAAGTTGTCTGCAAGATTTCTACAAAGGCAAGCGGTGGATACGCATTTTTCCGGCCTCGAGTTTGCCGGAAATCCAATTCTCCGTGCACACCAACTACTGTGACCTCGGTTTCTGCCTGGCGCACGATGGCCGTCGGCTGGTGCTGGTTTCGTGTCTCGACAACCTGCTCAAAGGCGCAGCCGGTCAAGCGGTGCAGAACATGAACCTCATGTACGGCTGGGACGAAGCGGAGGGGCTGCAGTGAAAATTGTCGTCAAGATCGGCGGCGCGGCGCTGGAGGACAAACCCACTCTTCAGAAATGCGCGAAAGCGGTGGTGCAGCTTGCCCACGACGGACACCAGGTCGCCGTCGTGCACGGCGGTGGCAGCGCCCTGACGCGTACGCTGGGACTCCTCGGAAAGAAAAGCGACTTCGTCAACGGACTGCGGGTGACTGACGCCGAGACGCGCGATGTTGCCTTGATGGTGCTCGCCGGGATCGTGAACAAGAGCTTAGTGGCTGCGATCGCTGCTGCCGGGCAGCCAGCGATTGGTCTTTGTGGCGGAGACGGCGGCGTTTTTCGCGCCCGCAAAAAACAAGACGCGGAACACGACTTGGGGTTTGTCGGCGAAATCTGCTTCTCTGAGCCGCGCTGGCTCAAAGCCATTTGGGCCGAGGGTGGTATTCCTGTGCTCTCCTCACTTGCGCTCGGAGGCGACGGGCAGTATTACAACGTGAATGCGGACCAGATGGCGGCCGCTTGCGCCGTAGCCTGCGAGGCCGACGCGCTGATTTTTCTCACCGATGTCCCCGGTGTAAAACAGGCCGACGGTTCGGTGATGGCTCGGTTGGACACCAGGCAGGTTGCGGGCCTCATTGAGGACTCCGTAGTCAGCGGCGGGATGATGCCCAAGCTCGAAGCCTGCACTCAGGCGCTCAAGAGCGGCGTAGGGCGCGTGCGCATCCTGCCCGCAGCGCAAGTCGAAATGCTGCCGCTGTTTTATTTCACCAAGCTGGAATGCGGCACCGAGGTGCTGAGAGCATGAGCCTCGCCTCGGTCTCCCGCATGGAAGCGAAGCTCTTGCTTCCCACCTACGAGCGCCAGCCCATCCTTTTTGTGCGCGGGCGCGGCGTGTATCTCTGGGATTCTCGGGGCAAGCGGTATCTGGATTTCCTGAGCGGAATCGGCGTGAATGCTCTCGGCCATAACCACCCTGCCATCCGGGCGGCGATCAAGCGCCAGGCGGGCCGGTTGATTCATGTTTCGAATCTCTTCTTTCACGAGTATCAAGCGGAACTCGCGAGGCTCCTGACGCAAATTTCCGGGCTCGACCGCGCTTTCTTTTGCAACAGCGGCACCGAAGCCTGGGAAGGCGCACTCAAACTCGCCCGCGCCTTTGCGCAGATGAAGAATCGGAATGGCCACAAGGCGAGGTGGCGCATTCTTGCGATGGAAAATTCCTTTCATGGACGCACCTTTGGCGCGCTAGCGACCACCGGTCAGCCAAAGTATCGAGCCCCGTTCGTTCCGCTCGTGCCGGGTGTGACTTTCGTCAAGTTCAATGACTTGGACGACCTGCAACGAAAATTTGATTCCAGCGTCTGTGCTGTGTGCATCGAGACCATTCAAGGCGAGGGCGGAATTTGTCCCGTCGATCCGGAATTTCTCGACCTCGCCTCGCGGTTAACTAAACGCGCCGGCGCATTGCTCGTGCTGGACGAGATTCAGTGCGGCCTCGGCCGCACCGGCCGCCACTTTGCCTACCAGCACTATGGCGTGTTGCCGGACGTGGTCACCGTCGCTAAGCCACTGGCTTGCGGTTTGCCGCTCGGCGCCATCCTCACCACTGATCGAGTTGCGACTTGCATGCATCCGGGTATGCATGGAACAACTTTCGGCGGAGGCCCGCTCGCCTGCGCCGTGGCCATCGAATTCCTGCGCGCGGAACGAAAATTGCTGAAACATGTGCGCGCGATGGGTGAATACTTTCACGCGGCGCTTGAAGCTCTGGACAAAAGGCACAAGTCGATTCAAGACGTACGCGGAGCCGGCCTGATGCAGGCCGTGGAAGTGGACTCGCCCGAACTGGCGAAGGCGGTAACGAAGCAACTGCTGCAGGAAGGCATTATCATCAATCGCACGCACGAAACCGTGCTGCGCTTCCTGCCGCCTTACGTGATTCAGAAAAAACACGTGGATCAGGTGGTCAAGGCGCTGGACGCGGCGTTGCACAAAAATGAAGAGCCCACGCACAAAAAAGAGAAAATCACTTCGGCACGGCGCAAGGAGGTCCATGCGCACGCGTGAGGCGGTCCTGCCCGATGCCGAGCAGATTCACGCTCTCATCGCGGCCTACTCCGGCGACGGCACTCTGCTGCCGCGCACGCTCGCGGAGATTTGCGAGAACGTCCGCGACTTTGTCGTGCTTGAGCATGACGAACGCATTATCGGATGCGGCGCTCTCCACCTCTATGGCGTGCACCTGGCCGAGATTCGTTCGATTACCGTCGATCCCGCGAGCCAAAGCAGCGGCGGCGGCAGACGCCTGGTCAAGGCTCTTCTGGCGCAGGCGGAAAAACACAAGGTCACCTGCGTGTGCCTGTTCACGCGCATTCCAGAATTTTTCTCGCGCATGGGATTCACGGTCGCAGCTCACCAGGATCTACCCGATAAAATCCATAAAGACTGTTATCAATGCCCCAGGCTCTATCGCTGCGACGAAGTTCCGATGATCCGTGGAGATCTGCCCACGTTTGCAATTTTGCCGCCGCCCAAAAACTGGTTGAAGATTCAGGCATGACCGCGCTGCGACGTTCTCCTGAGAAAATTCGTTTGCCGCTGGGGTTCTCTTTCGCCGCCATCGCTGCCGGCATTAAAGTCAGCGGCCGGCCGGACCTCGCGTTGGTGGAGGCCGCCACGGGCACGACCGCAGCCGCATTGTTCACGAAGAACCTTGTCGTCGCCGCTCCCGTGGAAGTTGGCCGCGCGGCGTTGCTTTCGAGCGGTGGCCGCGTTCGAGCCGTCGTCGTGAATTCCGGAAACGCCAACTGCGCCACCGGACGCGCCGGCGTTCAAGCCTGCGAACGGGTTTGTCGCGAAGCCGGGAAATTATTCGGCGTGCCCACTGCTGAAATTTTTCCTTCCTCGACCGGCATCATCGGCGTTCGACTGCCGGCGGAAAAAATTCACGCGAAATTGCGGGAGCTCGTCGACCTTTCAGCGCCCAGCCAGCGTGGCGTTCTAGCCTTCGCCCACGCCATCATGACCACCGACACCCGCCCGAAAATTGCATCCGCGCGCTTTCGAGCTTCGTCGAAAGAAGGCTCGAAGGAAGTGACCGTTCTGGGCATCGCGAAGGGCGCCGGCATGATCCATCCGCAGCTTGCAACCATGCTGGTGTACTTGTTCACCGATGTGGGTGCGAGTGCGCGTGAGTTGCAGGCTCTTTTGCGCGAAGCGTGCGACCGCTCGCTGAATTGCATGTCCATTGACGGCGACAGCTCTACCAACGACACCGTGCTGCTGCTGGCGAGCGGCGCGAGCGGCGCACGGGTGAGAGATGTTCGCACACGAAAAAAGTTTTCCGCGGCTCTGACCGCTGTATGCCAATCCCTCGCCGAGCAGATCGTCAGTGACGGCGAAGGGGTTGAGCACGTGATCCGTCTGTTCGTCGAACAGGCGCGGAGCAGGGAAGAGGCGTTACTGGTGGCGCGGACGATTGCTCACTCCATGCTGGTGAAAACCGCGTGGGCCGGGGCCGATCCGAATTGGGGGCGCATTCTCGCGGCAGTGGGAAGGTGCGGCGTGCCCATCGATCCGTCGCGCGTCCAGATTTTCATTGGCCGCCAGAAAGTATGCCGCAACGGAGTTGGCTGCGCGTTCAACGAGCGGCAAGCACACCGCACTCTTGCACAACCGGTTTGCGATGTTCGAGTGCAGATCGGGCGAGGCCA
Source organism: Terriglobales bacterium (assembly GCA_050011975.1). GTDB lineage: Bacteria > Acidobacteriota > Terriglobia > Terriglobales > Acidobacteriaceae > Acidiflorens. Next base: position 42,360 of record JBEKIB010000010.1, read on the forward strand.
GCACTCGGTGCGATTTCTCACCACCGATCTGACCGCCGAGTATGTGCGGATCAACGCCGATTATTCCACGTAGCGCAGCGGCGCCGCTAGAAGCTGAACAGGGCCTGCAATTCAATTTTCCGATTGGCTGCGGCGCTCGAAAACGGCCCACCCGCCAGAGCAATCGACTTTCCGAAATCTTGTGAGCTCACAACCCCGATTGGCGTCGCCGCATTCACCTTGTTCAGAACGTTGCGCGCGTTGACGCTGAACGTCAAGTTGTAGCGCCGGTTGGTTGCCGGTCCCATGCCCCCAAACCCTCCGCCGGGTCCTCGTCCTAAGCCGCCTCCTCCGCCACCGCCGCCGCGTGGACCACCGCCGCCAGGGGGGCCACCGCCCGGACCACCGCCCGGCTGCGCTCCACTTTTTCCACCAACCTCCGGCCCAAAGCCGAAGGTTTTGGCCAGCCGCAGGTTAAGCGTGAAGTGGGCGGGACCAGTCAGATAGTTGATGGGGACAAGGACATCCGACGCTGTGGGCGTTTGGTTGTAGTGGCCGGGCGCAGTCAACGAAGGATACGCAGGATTATTTGAGAATGCGGGGCGATCATTAAGCACGCTGTCGTTATTCAAGTCCTGTCCCACGGTGACGTTATAGGGTGTTCCCGAATTAAAGATCATGAACGGACTTAAGCGGAACGCATGCGGGAGACCGATTGTACCGCCCATGAACAACCTCTGCCGGATATCAAAGGAAGCACGTCCGTAGTCGGCGCGGAGATCATACGAATCCATGGCGAAGTTCGAAGCGCCCGACGCGTCGCTGTGGGCATAGTTCAGACTGTAGTAGCCGAAGAGCGACAGCTTGGCTCCGGCTCGGATGTTGAAATTCGTGATCAGCTGATTTTGGCGGAAGAGTCCATCCGACGAGTACTGATAAATCGGACCTTGGCCCGGGAACGGATACGGGCCGGGTGAGTCGGGTGTCCCCGGCAGCGGGGCGTTAACGTTCAGGGATAGAAACTGGTGCACGCCGCGGGAATTCAGATACGTAAGCGTAACGTTGGCGATCTTTGTGACCTGTCGCTCCAGACTGAACGCGGTCTGCATGATGTAGGGAGCGTGCAGGTTCGGACTGATCTGGTAGATGGTCTGCGTCGTTGGGGACGACGTGGGCACTACCGGAGGGATCGTATAAGCCGGATCGGGCACGATGTATTGTTGCTGTGTCACTCCGTTCAAACGATCCGCATTGAGGACCAGGTCCTGGGTGAACCGGTCGTAGAACAGGCCAAAACCGCCGCGCAATACGGTTTTCGGTGCGTTCTTTCCCCCGCCGCCGATGCCCCATGCAAAGCTGAGGCGAGGCGCCCAGTCCGCATGATCGTGGATTGCGTTCTGCGTTTCAAAGCGCAGCCCGCCACTTAGCGTGATGTTAGGACGCACCTTCCAGTCATCCTGTACGTACAGTCCGGCATCCACCACGGTGACCGGCACGGTGGGCCGCTCCGCTAGGGCCATCGATGACGAGTTGGCTCGGAGTAAGAGTGTTGTAAGCCGTGATGTTTGGAAAGGTATAGGTGCCATTGAATCCAGCGTTGGACGTATTGACTTCGTGAACTGCCCGCAAGCGTCCTCCGAATTTCACGAAGTGCTTGCCCTGCGATATCGAAGTGAAATTCTGCAATTCGTAATGATCCTGGTGATCGTTCTCGGTTCCCGAACTGGCGCCTCCACCTGTGAACTCCCCAAGCACGTTGATGCCTACAGCCGTGCTCACCGGAGTCTGCCCGCTATTGTCGCGCAGGTACTGGAAGCGGGTCTCATTTACCGCCTTCGCTCCTAAGATCTGCGTGTCGGTGACCTGCACCGTGTGTTCGGTGGAGGTGGTGTCGTAGCCGGCCTCCGGCAGTACCGATCCGCCGACGCCATTGTTCTCCCATGTGTCACGGTAATACTGGTAGCGCGCGCTGAGCGTGTTGTTAGGGGTGAGTTGGTAGTCGATGCGCGGGCCGATGTTGGTGCGGGTGCGTGGGTTGGGAATGCTCTCGGGCGTTTGATCGGGTGGTGATACTACAGCTATCTCGTCTATGTTGCGCCGCTGCACGTCGACGAAGAATGACGCCTTTTTGTTGATGGGGCCGCCGACGTTTCCCATATAGATCACGGAGTCGTACGGCTCCTGGGCAGCGTCGCCGAGAAAAGGATTGCGCGTGTTTAATCCCGAGCTGTTTCCGACGACTGAGAACTGACCGTGAAATTTGTCGGTGCCCGGCTTGGTGAAGATTTCGATTCGTCCATAGCCCAGCTTGTCGTATTCGGCCGAAAACGGATTCTGATTGATGCGAATCTCGCGAATCGATGACTTCGGCGGAAGCTGTCCGGCAGTAAAGCCATCGATGTAAAGCTGCCCGCCATTGGGACCGGCCGAAGGTCCAGCCAGTGCTTCCAGGTCAGACTGCAACTCATCGGGATCGTCGGGAAGCGCGTCCAGATCCTTGCCGCTAAGCACGATCGCGCTGGCATTGTTGGCGGGGTTGACGTCGACTTGAGGCGTGTCTTCATGGACGTTGACTTTTTCCTGCTGCACGTTGATATCGAGCGCAATGTTGAATTGCGCGACTTCGCCCGCCGCTACGTTCACGTCGTTCTGCACAAAGACGGCGAACCCCTGGGCATTCGCCGTGACTGTGTACTTGCCCGGCGCCAGATTGCCGATTTCGTAAGCGCCAGTGCGGTTGGTGGTAGCCGAATGCGTTTGTCCTCCGGATACCAGGACCGCGACCGCGGCGTTCGCAACCACCGCTCCCGAAGGATCCGTCACCTGTCCGCGCAAGGTTCCCGTCGTTGCTGGTGACTGCGTCTGCGACTGCGCCGATGCAGGCGCAGCCAGCCCGATCAGCGTCGTAAGAATCAGGATTGTCAGAATGACGACTGATAAATACTTCAACACGCACCTTATTCTTTCCAGGCAGAACACATTAATTGAGAACATGGATTGAGATTTGTTCACTGCTGCGCGGCTTCACCTTCTCCACCGGGCGCGCCCAGCGACCACGGCGAAAGCAGCGAGGATGCGCTTCGATTTGGGGCCGCCGTCAGGATGGCCTCCACTCCCGCCAGCAGCGTGATCGCCGTTACCGTACCCGAATCCCCGCCCTCGGTTGAGACGATCATCACGGCATCGCCCTTCTGCAGGTCCGCCAATGCGCTGTTGGGCAAGCGGCTTAGCATGCGCTGCAAATCGGGAGGGCTGTTCCCATTCCCACCCGGCCCGTGTGCCGCTGGTGATTCCGTCCCTGGACGCGCCCCACCAGCGCCCGGCGCGGCACCCTGCCCGGTCGTGCTTTGGATTTGGCCTTGGCCGTTGGCGCCCGGTTGATCTCCACTGCCGGCGCTCGCCGCGCCTTTCAGACGCATCGCGATGCGTTGCGCCATCTCCGCCGGCAGCTTCTTCATTTGCGAGTCGGGTGAAACCTTCACCACCACCGTGCTCTTGCGGATCGCATCCTGCACCGTCATGGTGCTGTTCGATGCGTCAATCGCCTTGATGGTTCCCGCAATATTCCGAAAAGCGCCGGTGACAACTTCCTCCGCGCTCACCTCGCTGCCATCCGGGTTGCGAGTTCCCCGCGCGCGCAACTGATCGCCCACCTTGATCTGATCGACGAGCGCCGGTTTCGCATCGTCGAACTTCACCGAGTCGGGAGCGTAGCGGCGCAAAATCGTATCCTTGGCAATGTGGATGGCGATATTTCGGTTCGCGCCCGTTCCGCCGGATGAAATGGTGATAGTGCCCGTGGCGGCGTCGACGTTCGTGACGAGCCCGCCCACCCCTCGCTTCTGCCAGTCGTCGCGGTCTTGCTGCTGCCTGGCCGCCACATCGGCCTGCTTCACCACAATCACTTCCAGCGCGGCGATGGTGTGTCCATCCGCTGCTGCCTGTCCGCGAACCCGCACGCCATCCCCGAGCTGCAAGTCTTGCGCCTGCAGAGCGGTCGCGTTCTTCAGATTCTTTTCTCCCGGCAGCACGCGCAGGATCTTCGTCGAGCCCATCAGCTTGGCTGTGACCTCGCCACCAGACGCAGTGGCGACGGTGATCGAATCCGCCTGAATGCTCTTGATGGTCCCAACTGCTTTAGCGATCTGTGCGTCTCCCGCGCTGGCGGCGGGCCCGCCCTGCGCGTAAACGTAGCCCGGCATCGCCAGCGTGAGAGTGACTAATGCAGTGAGCAGGCACGTCGCAAGACGCGGCGACCCCTGCCAGAGACAGCGGATAGTCCCACCTATCGGCATACCTGAACTGTACTTTAGCATTGCCAAACGCACCCTGTTGAGCATTTACGAAGTTTTACCCGGCATTGACGATGCTTTTACAGGACGCTGGCAACTTCAACTCTGTTGCCGCGCATCCAGTCTTAAGTATTCAACTCGCAGTATCCAGCTCATGTTGGGGTTTGTCTCAAGCGCGGACTGATTCGTTTCCGCGCCGGACAGTAACCATGGTCGGTCGCCGAAAGAACCTTGCTTGCATGGATCCCATGTCCGTTGACAAATCCAGCCCGGAAAAGCAGACGCAGCCGGTCGCGGCAGGCTTCCTGTACCGGCTGACGATTGCCTTCCCCAGTTGGGCGGGTGCGATCCTGGCTGTGTATTCTATTGTCTTGTGCAGATTCAGTGTTCTTAAAGTTCGTCCGCGATAACGGAGCACGATAAACGGAGGACGCACGGTGAATGAGTCCCGGCTAGATGAGTCGCGGCAAGATAGTTCCCGGCCAAATGAGGAGGCGATTTCGAGCCGCTCATTCTTGCGGAAGCGGATTGCCTATGCGCTGATCGCCGTGCTGGTCGCTCTTCCTGGAGTCGGCCCATCGATCAGTGCTCAGGACGTCGCTGCCACTATCGCCGTCGATGTCAAAGTAGTTACGCTGCCCGTGACCGTTCGCGACAAACATGACAAGATCATCCGCGACCTCACGAAAGACGATTTCACACTTCAGGAAGACGGCCGACCACAGAGTATTCGCTACTTTTCGCAGGACACGAATCTCCCGCTCACGCTGGGTCTGCTCGTCGACACTAGTCGCAGTCAAACCAACGTCCTCGACGCGGAGCGCAGCGCGAGCCGCAGTTTTCTAGAACAGATGCTCGTGCAACCCAAGGACAAAGCATTCCTCATTCACTTTGATCGTGAAGTAGAACTGCTGCAGGACTTGACTTCGTCCCGGGAAAAGCTGCAATCGGCGCTCGATTTGCTCAAGACGCCATCGGATCGAGAGAGGTCGAACGATCCCAACGACTCCGACGATTCGCGTTCGGGCTCAGGCTCGCATCATGGCGGCGGTACGCAGCTTTACGACGCCGTTTTTCTGGCGTCGAATGAATTGATGAAAAAGCAGCAGGGTCGAAAGGCTCTTGTTGTTCTCTCGGACGGCGTCGATCGCGGCAGCAAGACTTACCTGGAGAGTGCGATCGAGTCCGCCCAACGTGCCGACACCGTTGTCTACTCCATCTATTTCGCGGAGTCTCGCCACGACGAAGGCCAACGACCGGGCCACGGAATGGGGCGAGGGGGCGGCGGTTGGCCTGGCGGCGGTGGCGGCTGGCCTGGGGGTGGAGGTGGATATCCGGGCGGCGGAGGGGGCGGTCGCGGCGGCCAACGTCCTTCCGAGAGCCCGCGCACCGATGGCAAGAAAATTCTTGAGCGAATTTCCAAAGAAACCGGTGGACGTTTCTTTGAAGTCACTAAGAAGGAAACCGTCGGCGACATCTACACCAGCATTGTCGAGGAACTGCGAACCCAGTACAGCATGGGCTACACACCCGATAAAGACAGCACAGCCACCGGTTATCACCACATTCAATTGACGGTGAAGAAGAAAGACCTGACGGTGCAAACCAGAGACGGATATTACGCGGATCGCTAGTGTCGTGTCCCGTAAGTTCGTAGCAAAGCAAGGGGCGGATTCAAATTCATAGATCCTTCGCTTCGCTCAGGATGACAGTTGGGATTTATGGCGCGGGCTGGCTGAAGACGACACTAAGTGCGCGCGAACGAACTCTGCGACTTCCGGCGTTACGTAGTTTGGCGGATGGATCGTGAACATTGGGCGATCAATTACCGGCTTCAGCGAGACGCTTTGCCATGCCGTTGCCCTGGAGTTTTCGGCTGCGTGCAGCAGGATGGCGTCGGCGCGATCGAGAAAGGTTTGCGCTGAGGCTTTGAAATCGGCGGTTTGCGGGTCGAGCACGGTTAGATAGAGATCCGGTTTGATGAAGCGCAGGATGCTGTTCGATTCAATGATGACATTTTGCGTGGAGGCCAGGATCTTGCGGATACGAGGCATGGCTTCGGCGAGGTGGCCTTGCTGGGTGCGAACCCACCAGGAGTGATCGGCGCCGGCGACCAGGAAGCGCGACGTGTCGGATTCGCCGGAGCGGTCCTTTTCTTCCGACACAGCCCAGGAATGATCGGCGGTGGCACAGTCGCAGGCTTCGCCGTTAGCGGAGCAAACGCCGTGTCCGTATTGCGTGATTTTGAGGGCGGTCCAGTGGAAGGCGGGCAGAGCGGCGATTAGACCGGCAACTACGCTGGTCTTGCCGACGCTGCGGGAGTGTCCGCCGATGACAAGGATGGGCATGGGTGCAGCTTTTCGCTGGTAGCTCTTGGCTCTTAGTTCTCAGCTGTGGCTGAGACGCGGCAAGCCGCGTCTCTACAGCGGCAGTCGATTTGGACACTCAGCGGTTCTTCTTCGCTGAGCGCGATACGAACGCCAGTTCTTTAAGATACTCCCTTACTGGGCGGGCCGGGGTTCCCCAGAAGACTACGCCTTTTCCTCGAAGCACCTTCTTGGGCAGGATGCCGCATTGGCCTCCCAGCATGGCACCGGCTTCGATGCGGGCGTGATCGCCGATGCCTACCTGTCCGCCCATGACGACGTTGTCTTCGATGGTGACACTTCCGGAGAGGCCGGTTTGAGCGGCGATGACTACGTTCTCGCCGATCTGGACGTTGTGGCCGATGTGCACGAGGTTGTCGATTTTCGTGCCGCGACGGATGCGGGTTTCGTCGAGGGCTCCGCGGTCGATGGTGGAGTTGGCGCCGATTTCGACATCGTCTTCGATCACCAGGCGTCCGATCTGGGGGGATTGCTCGTAGCGTCCAGTTTCAGAATCGCGGACGTAGCCGAAGCCTGCACTGCCGAGAACAGCGCCGGCCTGCACGATGACGCGGTCGCCGAGAGTTGTGCCCGGGTAGATGGTGACGTTCGGATCGAGGCGGCAATGGCTTCCGATCACGACGTTGTCGCCGATTACTGCACCTGGGCTGATGGTGGTTTCATCGCCGATCTTGACGTGTTCGCCGAGAATCGCGCGCGGGCCGATGGCTACGTTCTTGCCGAGCACAGCGGACGCGGCAACGATGGCGGAGGGATGAATGCCGCGATTCGGGTCGGGATCGCGGAGCAGCCGGGCGGCGCGGGCGAAGGTGAGGCGCGGCTGGGGGGAAATCAGGATGGGCTTGGAGGCGCTGGCGCTGGCGGCGAATTCTGCGGCCGCGAAATTCCCGGCGATCACGGCGGCGGCGGATGAGTGGAGGGCGGTGTCTAGATGCTGGGCATCCTCCACGAAGACCAGGCTATGGCTGGCGGCGGATTGCAGGCTGGAGACGCTGGTTACGGTGATGGAGTGGTCTCCGAGGAGTCGGCAGCCGAGTTTTTCGGCGAGATCGCGCAGGGTTTGCTTCATGGCTGTCTATTGTCGCGTACTCAGTACCCAGTCGCCAGTACTCAGTAGCCAGTCGCCAGAATCTATAGTGCAGACACTGGCGCCGAACCTAGGTCCCTGACCGCGTGAATTTGCACTTGAAGGGTTGTGGTCTCCCAGGTCTCAAAATCGAGACCTGGGGCACCGACTCTTGGTACGAGACGCGGCGTCATTGGTTCCTTCTCGTTTTTTATCTGACATGAGACATGGAAGAAGTGGGAGATTGGGACGATTTGTTTACTATTTGGTACCTCCCACCCCACTCCCCCCTGGGTCTTATGGAATCATCGGGTTACAGGGAGTTTTTGCTTTGGTCTTTGAATCTAAATGACTTATATTAAAGTATTGGGGAATAAGGACTTAGCGGAAATGGGCGGTGAAAAGTGGGAAAATACAGTACCCAGTACCCGGTACCCAGTACCCAGAAAAAGCCTCGCTGCAAGCAAAAAGGGTGCGAAAGTGATCCGCACCCTCTTTGATGTCTAGTTCTATTTTATCAAATTAGAGGGGGGCACAGGGACAGATTTTGGGGATTTATTTTCCGTGGCGGTGCAATGAGTTACGGGGAAAATGAGGGAAATGGGGGGTTGACAGGACTTTGGGAATCGGGATTTGGAAGCTGCGGGGCACCCTCTCCCAGGTTAGCGCCCAAAAGACGGGCGCGAACCTGGGGCACCTAGCTGGGAAAATACAGTACCCAGTCACCAGTACCCAGTAACCAGAAAAAGCCTGGCTGCAAACAAAAAGGAAAAAGGGTGCGAAGGTGATCCGCACCCTTTTTCACTCAACTCCACGGACGTCAAAATCCCCGCCCTGTGTCTGCAAAGAACGCAGACACAAGGGCGGGGCACCCGCACCCGCGGGAAGTGTCAGCAGAGCGGGGGGCGGCCTGGGGGGCGCGTTTTCCAGCGGCGGTGGACCCAGAGCCATTGGTCGGGATATTGGCGGATTACGTCTTCGATGATTTTGGTGAATTTGGCGGTGTTGGCTACTATGTCGGCCTCGCTATCGTTGGTGCGAATCAACTCGACGGCGGGATCGAAGCGCAGAATGTATTTGCGCAGTGTCTTATCCCACACGGTAAAGCCGGGGACTACGGCGGCGTCGGTACGCAGGGCAATGCGGGCTAGGCCGCTGGCGGTGCAGGCGGGGACGCCGAAGAAATCGACGAACACACCTTGCGGCGGGGTCATGTTGGTGTCCATGAGGATGCCCACGGTTTCGCCGGCGCGCATGGCAGAGAGCAGGCCGCGGACGAAATCGTCTTTGTCGACGGTACGGTTGCCGTGCATGGTGCGGTAGCGCTGGATTAAGGCGTCGATGTAGGGATTGTCCAGCGAGCGCATGACGATCGACAGGGGATGACCTTGCAGCGAGTGCGCGAAAGCGGAGAGTTCCCAGGCTCCGAGGTGGGCGGTGAGAAACAGAACGCCTTTGCCGCGAGCGTAGGCGCGCTCGAAGTTTTCAAAACCGTCATAGACGACGATGCGGGAAACATTTTCGCGGGTGTAGCGGGGGAAAAGGCAGACTTCGGCGAGCTGACGTCCGAGAGAAATGAATTCTCCTCGAACCAGGCGGCGGCGCTCGCGCTGTGGCATTTCGGGGAAGGCGAGAGCGAGGTTGCGCCGGGCAACGCGGCGCAGGCGCCGGTGAACCGCATAGACGGCCAACCCCAGTGTGATTCCGATGGCGCGCGCCACGGGACGAGGGAGCACGCCCAGGATCTTGACCCAGGACCAGACTAGAGCGTACTCAAGGCGTTCTCGCACGGTAAGTCAGTAGCCAGTCCCCAGTATCCGGTACCCAGTTCTCAACATTGAATTGGAGAGAAGAGTAGCAACTGGGTACTGGTTACTGAGTACTGGGTACTTCATTTTGCTGCCTGCTGCGCCCACTTGGCTAGCGTGCTCAAAAAGGAGTACGCGGCTTTGGGAGCCTCGATTTCTCCCTTGAGCGACGTTTTGAAGGGCACCATGCGGCCGTAGAATTCGCGGGTGCTGCCTTTGTCCTGCTTGATGACGGCGCCGGAGAGCTCGAGTCCGGCGAAGAGGCCACGGGAGCGCGAGTAGGTCAGAACCTCTGCCCTCATCTTCCAGTCGGTATCGGCAGCGGCGTGGCGTCCAACGGGGCCGGCGGCCGCGCTGGCGTCGGCACCGAGCTTGAACTGGCTGGAGAGCAGGTTGTCCATGCCGCCCTTGTTCATGATCAGCATGACGAGATCAGTTGCCTGGCCACCGATCTGCAAGCCGAAACTGCCGCCGCCGATGGTGAAGAAAGCGGGCGCGCTCCAGCCTTTTTCAGTACGGCAACTGGCGACGCCCTTGCCGTAACGGCCTCCGAAGACGAAGCCTCCATTGAGCAGGGACGGAACCACGGCCACGCATTCGGCCGATCCAAGAATTTCTTGAGGGATACGCTGGTCCGGGGCGGCCTGGATTTCGTCGAGCACGGTGCCGGCGGCCTCGACGCGTCCGGAAGCCTTGGAGTTGGCATCCGGAGCCTTGGTGTCCTCATCAGCGGAAAGAATTGTCGTTTGGAAACATGTCAGGAAACAAACGAGCAGCAGCAGAACGAGGAAACTTCGCATCATGCCTCACCTGGGAGCTAGGAGTGTAGATTTGTTGTCGTGTGTACTAACTCTGATTCTATTCGATGCGGGGCAGAGAGCGGGGGATACCAGGGAGTGATCAGGGTGAGTCGGGGAAAAGCCAGGTTTCAAGGTTTCAAGGTTTCAGAGTTTCAAAGTTTCAAAGTTTCAAGGTTTCAGAGTTTCAAAGTTTCAAAGTTTCAAGGTTTCAAGGTTTCAACGAACCACGGGGCTCAATGTATCTCAAGATCGTTGAAGGCAAAAAAATGCGGGGCTGAAATCGGCGACCCTAATCTCCGTTTCCAACCCCGTCTCCCAGGTTCTGTGGTAGGTGAGGCGAGTATGCGGCAGGTGGGGAAAGCGGACAAGATTACGAGGGTCACTGTACCTTGGTAACCGAAGGAAGTTGACCAGCCATGGAAAGTGTATCGCCGCAGCGTGTTTGATTATCTGGGTTCGTGCAGCGCCCGTTTTAGCCGGAATCGAGGCAACCATCGGTACTTCGCGGAATGCCAAGTTCTGACGCTCATTCTAAGGGCTCGAAGTGTGGGGATTGAATGCCGAGCGCGGCCAACGCCTCGTCCATGGTGCGGACGACGTTCAATAGCGGCCGTTTAGCCTCCCCCACGATCTGGAACATGCGCGATAGACCAAATCCAACCGCGGTCGGCGCAATGACAATGCGAGGACGCGCGACCGGATTGGTCACGACTGGTTCCTCATTTGCCAATTCGCGTATGAGTTCGGCGGACACAGCCCACTCCGTAACGGATGAGTAGTCCGAAATGGCCGCGCGGGCATCGGTCGCGGCCCAGTACTTTAGCGCCGTCCGATAAAGCTCTGCCAGGGATTCATCCGTGAGCCGCCCCTCGACTCGCATGAGCAAGATCTTGTTCAACGGGTCGAACTCAAACCGGTGCCCCATTTAGAGCCTCCAGCAAAACGCTCCCGCACCTGAAACACGGGACATTTCCGAGTTGCCTGGTTGGGGTCTTGCGGGCCGACTTACGAGGAGAGAAGGACTCGGAAATTCGAGCCAAGGCTATCCCGCTTTGGTTATGCGTCCAGTGACCCACGTCACAGTTCGGTGTGATGGGCGGAATAACGGACTACCATGCAAGCGACGCAAAACGGGGTTGTCGATATAAGCAGCGATTTCACTAACTGAGCGATGTTGGCGTAAAGGTGATTCCTCGACACCTGGGTTCTGGCTGTGCAAAATTGACCGTTCTTGAGACCGGCTCCGAGACTAGAGTGAGCTTCAAAGCTATGCAGCAACAGGAGGAGCCAATGTCAAACCGGCATTCTGCCACCAAACGCCACCGGCGCCAGAAGTCCGAGAAGCGTACAGACTATACCGCAGGAACCATGGCGGCGGTGAGGCAACTCGACGAGGCGGCCAAGAAGCTGGCCCTGCCGACGAGGCCTATTTCGCCGTCACCAGCGAATGCGTGATGGCGTGGACGGAGAGGGCGATGCGGTTCTGCACGCCGACTTTGCGCATCAGTTTCGCGACGTGAGCCTTCACCGTGCGCTCTTCGATGCCGAGGGCGGAGCCGATCTCTTTGTTGGAGCGGCCGGCAACCAGCATTTCGAGAACTTCTTTTTCGCGGTCGGTAAAGGTGATGCGGCCGGCGGGGAAGATGCGGCCCGGGGACGAGCTGACGCGTTCGATGAAAGTCGAGAGCACGCGGCGCGGAGCCCACACTGAGCCCTGGTGGACGATGCGGAGAGCCTGGATAAATTCGGCGGGCGAGGCGGCCTCGTCGACGTAGCCTTTGGCGCCGGCGGCAATGGCTTTGAGGACACTTTCATCGTCCATGCCGGAGCCGGTCACGATGATGCGCAGGTCGGGCCGGATGGCTTTCATGCTGGCCATGATGTCGTAGAGGTTCTGGCCACCGCGATTGCCGAGCAGGACGAGATCGATGGCTTGCAACTGGCTGAGGTCGGCCAGCGAGGCGGAGACCAGTTCCAGATCGGGTTCGGTATCGAAGAGGGCGCGGAATCCCACAAATCGCAGCGGATCGCTCTCCACTACGGCGATACGTATCAGCGGCTTTCTGGCGACGGCAGCTTTCATTAAGGTTTCCCTGTTAGGATTGCATCCTGTTCAAGCTTGCCTGAACTAGCAAAGAATTGGAATGATTGGTGATCGAGACAAATTACGGGGGTAACCCCCAAAAACAGTCGCGGTGAGGAGGGTTGGCCGTGAGCAGAAGGCGAATACAGCGATATTGTATGGGGATTCTGATGGTGGGCGTGATGGCGGCGGGGCCGCGGTTGGCGCGGGCGCAAGGGTCAGCGCCAATGTCAGGACAAACGTCCGCGCAAACGGCGACGCAGCCTGCAGCAACGTATCAGCCGAAGTTTCCGGGGGATCCGGCGCGCTCGGAAGCGGAAGCGCAGGCGCTCGGCTATATGCGAGTGGTGCTCCGGGCGGAGCACGAATACAAGAAACGGCATGGCAAGTTCGCGGATTCACTGGAGGCGCTGGCAGGGACCGCATCTTTTACCAAGCGCATGGCGCACTCAACCGATCGCGGAGATTACACGGCCAGCTTTCGTCCCCGCCACGATGGTCCGAATCACGATGGGTTCGTGTTCACCATGACGCCCAAGCAGATGGACAGCGAGCATCGCTCGTTCTACGCGGAAGAAGATGGGGTGATTCATGCGGACGATCAGAAGGCCGCGGATCTGGATTCTCCGAAAGTGAGGTGAGTGGGTGCTGATCTCCGATGGGTGAGGTTTAACCCGCTTCCGATCCGCGGTCAGCGCGTTCGGTAGTGGCTCAGTTTGGAAGACGCATTTCCCCCAGCGGCTAAAGGCCGCTACTGATTGTGCGCCATTTACGGCACGACTGAAGAGGCTGCGGAAAAACTCGGCGAGGTTGCGAAAGGCTCACCTCGGGCGCTAAAGCGCAACACATTTTCAATAACTTACGGCACGACTGAAGTCGTGCCCTTCCCAAGAACCTGCTTGAATCAGAGTTTTTCCGCAGCCTGTGAAGTCGTGCCCTTTCAAAACAAATCGAAACTGAGCCACTACCGCGCGTTTGGATAACTTTACATTCCACGCTGGACGCGATAAATTTTCTCCCCATGAAAGCCACCAATTGGGAGTTCACCAACCGAGCGCTGGTGTTCGGGCTGATCTTTGCGTTCACGTTTCCGCTCTACGTTATTGACCATGAGAACTGCACCGCCGTGCTGGCCAACTGGCTGGGGGCCAGATTGCAGATGGATGCCGACCGGCTTGCTCAGGTCCTGTTTGCTGGCGGCGCTTGCCTGCTGATTGTGGCTGCTCTCATTCGCACCTGGGCGTCAGCGTATCTGCAGGCGGAAGTCGTGTATGCCGCCGAAGTGAAGACGCAGTCGCTGGTCGCCGATGGACCTTACCGGTTCGTCCGCAATCCGCTGTATTTGGCCAACGTGTTAATGGCCATCAGCCTGGGCGCCATGATGAGCCGCACCGGGTTCGTAGTGGTGGTGGCGGCGATGCTGGTGTTCTGCTACCGGCTGATCATTCGCGAAGAGGCCGAACTGCACGCGAGCCAGGGAGAACAATACGAGCGTTACTGCAGAGCGGTGCCGCGTCTGATGCCATCGCCGTGGCCGCGCATTGCTTCCTCCGGTCGCCATGCCAGGTGGGCCGCGGGATTCAAGGCTGAATCCTGGTACTGGGGATTTGCCGCGGCACTTGTTGCCTTTGCCATAACTCTGAAGCTCACGCTGTTTTTCGCGATTCTGGCGGCAAGCATTGCTTTGCTCTGGGGGTCTTCACTGGTTTTTGAAAAGAGGTCGAAGGCGCAAGCCAGCAGCTCCGCAGTCACCAAGCTGTAATACTCACTGACTCCGGCGGGCTGCCTACTTCTGTTCCGCTGACCTGTGGGGGGGCGTCATTCGGAGCCAGCGCCCTTGGGGCTGGATGGTTCGTCGTCGCGATGTGCAGCGTCGCGATCAGCGTCGTGATCGGAGTGAGTAGGCCCGGGCTGGACGGTTTGAATCTGATCGGCGATGCGACGCAACGGGAGTGGGCCGGCCTCGGTGCCGTGGCGTTTCAATTCCTTGACGATGTCTTCCCGATCGCGCGCGCCATAGTCGCGGGCGAAGCGGGTGAGGGCCTCGGTCAGAATGTCGTGGTGGTGAATGTTTTCCAGACCCGGTTCCCGGGTGACATTCAGCCACAAGCGATGCAGCAGGACGACGTCCTCGTTCTTCATGCTGGGCGTGTGCGGACCGATGCGGAAGGTGTCGACGATGCCGTCGGGCTGAACGATCTGCAATACAAACTGCCGTTTAGGTTCCGGTATGGCTTCCCAGGCGCTGCCCAGGTTGAAGGCCTGCTCGGCAGTGGTCATTTTACTGGAGAGGCCGGCGACGACGGCGGAGGACTCGAGGTTGTGGGCGGTCTGGGCGATGGCCGACCAGGGATCGCGAGCTGGCACCACCAGGAGCGAAACCTTTTTGCCGACACTTTCGGCGACGGAGACGGCGCGCGTGAACAGGGTCTGCTCGTAATCGCTGAACATCTGCTCGGTGGAGAGGCCGTAAGCGGCGCTCCCGAACTGACTGATGCGGGCAGTCATTACGACCACGTCCTGCTCGTGGGTGTCGGTGCGTTCCAACACCCAGCGCAGGTGGTTCAGGGTGTTGTAGTCGCGGACCGGGACGAGCACGTTGCCGGCGCGGATGCCGACGGTTTCACGCCCCACGCTTTCCGCCGGCTGTAACTGGAACTGCTCCTTCATCTGCGCCGCGGTGTGGGCGTGTTTGCGGCGGTTGACCTTTTCGGAGAATGTGAAGATGGCGAAGAAGACTGCCGAGAAAATCAGGCCGCTCACCGTGGCTACCGACTTGGTGAAGAGATTCACGATGGCGGTGGCGAGCAAAACCATTCCGACCGAGGCCAATCCGATCGGGATCTCGATCCCAAAGATGTGGAGATTGGGCGGCATTTTCCAGGTGCGCTCACCCTTATAGCGGTAGCGCAGAACCAGCATGGAGACGGTTTTGAAGACGAAGCTCCAGACCACGCCGAAGGCGTAGGCTTCACCGAGGGTGTAGATGTTGCCCCAACTGACGATGATGGTGAAGAGCTGAAGTCCGACGATGAGGTTGATGATGCGATAGGTGGTGCCGTATTTTTTTTGCGGACGACGGAACCAGTCGGCGAGCACGCCGTCTTCGGAGACGCGGTTGAGGACGCCATTGGAGCCGACGATGGCGGTGTTTACGGCGCCGGAGAGGATGAGGAATCCGACCACCACCACGAAGGCGCGGAAGGCCAGGCGCAGCACCTGCGGGCCGACCATGTTCATGGCGAGCCCGGCAATCAGGTTGTCGCTGTACACCCTGGTGCGGACATCGTCGGGGATCAGCATGACCGCCAGCAAAGAGACGAGGCCGGTGAAGACGAAGCTGTACATGCCGATGACGATGGCGGTGCGCTTCAGGTTCTTCAGCTTGGGGTGCGCGAGTTCACGATAGACCTGGGCCAGGGATTCTTCGCCGCTCATGGCGAGCACGGAGTGTCCGAAGCCGATGATGAGTCCGAGAATGGCGAAAGTGTGGGGCAGGCTGCTGTGTTTCCAGAAGCCGAGCGCTTCCTGGCTGTAGTGGATGTTGGCGAGGGTCGGGAAAGGCGGCAGGTGGCCGCCGACCTTCCACAAGGTGAAAAAAGACCAGCCCAGCAGCATCACCACCATGACGGTTGTAATCTGCATGACCCAGAGAGCCTTTTCGCTGGACTCTTCGATGCCCTTGATGTTCTCCCGCCAGTAGTAGAGGGTGACCGCGACGGCGAACAGGACCGCGGTGGTGTTGACCCCGACCTGCGGCGTGCCGTTGAAAAGATGGTGAACGGCGGCGGGGACCCAGCCGTGGGCGTCGGCGATGGCGATGGTGTCGTTGATCAGGCCGGCGATGTACTGTCCCGCGGAAACGGCGGAGACGGGGCCGGTCAGGATGTAATCGAACATCAGGGCCGAGACGCTGAGCTTGGCGAGCGTGCCGCCGAGAGCTTCCTTGACGACACGATAGACGCCGCCGCGCACGAACATGGAGCAGCTTTCCACGTAAACGGCACGGACAGCGAACGCGAACAACATCACGCCCAGAACAAACCAGGGCGCGCTTTTGCCGATCGCTTCTTCGGCGATGCCGCAGGCGTAGAAGGCGGAAGAGCCGAGATCGTTGAGAATGACGGCGGCGGCTCGCCAGTAGGAGATGAAGGTGAGCATCACCGAGGTCGCCACCACAATGCGAACCCGGTTGGAACCTAGGGGTGAGTTTGACGTTGACGACATGCAGCGGTAGCTTTAACGGCTGTTTTCGTCCTTCCTGTCCAATAGGGTTCCGACGTCTTCGACGAATGTTAGTACCAGCACAATTACGGTTCCGGCCCACCCGGCGACAAACATGTATTCCAGAATCTTGATCAGTAGAACGCTGAAACTCATGATCACGCTATGGTATCCGATTGGCGCGGAATTCGGCGCTGGAATTATTGAGGCTGGTAGTGGGCTCATTTTACTTGTTGCTGAGCTGCGAGCTTCGAGCTATGAGCTACGAGCTGCGAGCTACGAGCAAACCCTTTGCCCCTCAGTTCGCAGCTTGAAGTTCGCGGCTCAAGCTCTGTTTGCTATCCTGTTGCGTGCTGAATATCCACCGAAGTGCGTGGGGGCTGACGCTGGTGTCGGCCGTCCTGCAGGTTGTGATCTTTCCGCTGCCGGGGCTCTATGGGCTGGCTTGGGTCGCGGTAGCGCCGCTGCTGGTCGCGATCTTGCGGACGCGTGCTCCGGAGACTCTGCAACTGCAACTGCAAACGAACGGTCAGGCGCGTTTGCTGCCCGCCACGCCCTGGCAGGGGTTCTTGCTGGGCTACGTGTGCGGCATTCTGTGGTTTGCCGGGGTCTGCTATTGGGTGTTCGACACCATGCACCGCTATGGCGGGCTGCCGATTCCGGCCGCTCTGCTGGCGCTGATTTTGTTCTGCATGTATGTCGGGCTTTATCACGGGATGTTCGGGCTGCTGCTGGCCCTGGTCGCGGGATCTGGATCGAAGCCGGGCGCATCGGGAGCGTCGATGCGGCGCGCGCTTGTGGCAGCTCCGTTTCTTTGGGTTGCGGTGGAACTCGCACGGACGCGGATTACGGCGTTCCCATGGGAGCTTCTGGGATACTCGCAGACCGGGAATTTTGCGCTCACGCGGATTGCGACCCTCACCGGCGTGTACGGACTCTCGTTTGAAATTGTGCTGGTGAACAGCGTGTTCGCGGCGGCGTTTCTGGTCGCGAAGGAGCAGCGGAAGCGATTGCTCGGGGCGGCCTGCGTGGCGGTGGTGATCCTGCAGACAGGGCAGTGGCTGGCGCCTGCGCCGGTGGCGACGGATCACACCGCGCTTTTGGTGCAGCCGAATATTCCGATTCAAACCGGGGAGATGTGGACGAAGGAATATTTTCAGAGCACGCTGCGGGACTTGACCGCGATGAGCTTGCATCCCGCTGGAGAAAAAGCGGGGCAGCGTTACGATTTGATTGTGTGGCCCGAGTCGCCTTCACCGTTTTATACGAACGATCCTATGTTTCGAGACGCGGTGAGCGCGCTGGCAGTGCATTCGGGAACGTGGGTGGTGGCGGGATCGATTGGAATCACTCCGACAATGCATCGCGGCGGACAAAGCTCGCAGATTTTCAACTCGGCGGCTCTGGTTAATCCGCAGGGAGAATGGGTTGGACGCTACGACAAAGTGCATCTGGTGCCCTTCGGGGAATATCTGCCGTTTCCGCAATTGCTGGCGTTTGCCGGAGGGCTGACTAAAGAAGTAGGTGAGTTTCAGCGAGGCGGGTCGCGAGCGCCGCTGGATGCCGGAGGCGAGCGCTTCGGAATGTTTATCTGTTATGAATCGATCTTTCCCGATGAAGTGCGGCAGGGGCCGTTCGAAGGCGCGCAGGTTTTGCTGAACATCTCGAATGACGGCTGGTACGGCGACTCGGGCGCATGGAAGCAGCACCTGCAGCAGACGCAAATGCGGGCGATCGAAAATGAACGGTGGCTGCTGGCGGGGACGAATACGGGGATGACGGCGTCGATCGATCCGGACGGAAGGATTGTGGCGGCCACCGCGCGCAACGTTCGCACCACGCTGGCGGCGCCTTACGCGCTGAATTCGGACACCACGTTTTACACGCGGCATGGCGATTGGTTCGCATATCTGTGTGCGATAATTTCAGCAGGCGCGCTGCTGGCGCGTTTTGTATTTCGCGATGAAGCAGGTCGTTAGTCGTCAGTTGTCAGTCGTTAGTCGTTAGTCGTTGGCAAAAGCTCGCGAACGACTAACGACTAGCGACCAACGACTGGCGGCTGAGAAAAGGCCGAGTGATCAACGATGTTGGATGAACTGGAACAGCAATACACTTCTCTAAAGAGCAAGGTTCACGACCTGCGGGAGTATCTTTGACGCCGGCAAGCTGCGGCAGCAGTTCGCCGAAATCGAAAAGCAGGCGTCGGATCCCAATCTGTGGTCGAATCCTGAAAGATCTCAGCAAGTAATGCGCGAGCGGAAGCGACTGGAGAGCATGTTGTCGCTGGAAGGCGACTTGGTGCGCCGGACCGACGACATTGCCACCTATTTCGATCTGGCGGGCGAGGGCGAGGACGTCTCCGCCGACTTACAGCGCGACTTGGATGCTCTCGGCGAACTGGTGGATCGAGTCGAGACCGAGACGCTGCTTTCGGGCGAGACCGACAGCTTGAATGCGATCATGACGATTCATCCCGGGGCGGGCGGAACGGAATCGCAGGACTGGGCGGAGATGCTGCTGCGCATGTATCTGCGCTGGGCGGAGCGGCAGGGATTCAAGACCGAGATGTACGATTACCAGCCCGGAGAAGAAGCTGGGATCAAGTCCGCGACATTTTCGGTGATTGGCCAGTATGCGTTTGGCTACTTGACCAGCGAGATTGGGGTGCACCGGTTGGTGCGGATTTCGCCCTTCGATCAGGCGAAGCGGCGGCACACGTCCTTTGCCAGCGTGTACGTTTCGCCGGAGATTGACGACAGCATCGAGGTCAATATCAAGCCGGATGATATTCGGATTGACACTTACCGCTCGAGCGGCAAGGGTGGACAGCACGTGAATACGACCGATTCGGCGGTGCGAATCACGCACATTCCGACGGGCCTAGTGGCCAATTGCCAGAATGAGCGCTCGCAGCATAAGAATAAGGAAAAGGCGATGAGCATGCTGCGCTCGAAGATTTACGAATTCGAACTGGAGAAAAAACGCGAGGTCACGAAAAAGATTGAGGATTCGAAACTGGATATCGATTTCGGTTCGCAGATCCGGTCGTACGTGCTGCAACCTTACCGGATGATCAAGGATCACCGCACGAAGCTGGAGATCGGCGATGTGGATCGCGTGCTGGATGGCGATCTGCGGCCGTTGATGCAGGCGTATCTGCGGATGCGGCGAGGCGAGAAGAAAACATGAGCACGCGCGCGACAGCCATCCATCGCGGTCTGAGTCTGGAGTACTTCACGGTAGTGTGGAATCTGCTGGAGGCAGCGGTCGCGCTAGTTTCCGGTGCTGTGGCCGGCAGCATTGCGTTGATAGGATTCGGACTGGATTCACTGATCGAGGTGTCGTCAGGGGGCATTCTGCTCTGGCGCTTGTGCGCGGACCGAGACGAGGAACGGAGAGAAAGGGTGGAGCGGAGTGCGTTGAAACTGGTTGGTTTGAGTCTGCTCCTGTTGGCGGCCTACGTTGCCGGAGATTCGGTGTTCAGCCTGGTCAAGCGGGAGGCGCCGGAGAGGAGTCTGCCGGGAATTGCATTGGCAATCGCGTCGCTGATTGCGATGCCGTTGCTGGCGCGGGCAAAACGTCGAGTGGCGTCGGTACTTGGGAGTTCGGCCCTGCAAGCCGACTCGCGGCAGACCGATATCTGCGCCTACCTTTCCGCCATTCTTTTGCTGGGGCTGCTAATGAACGCCGCCTTCGGGTGGTGGTGGGCTGATCCGGTGGCCGGGTTGGTGATGGTGCCTCTGATCGCGTATGAAGGGAGCGAGGCGCTGCGTGGAAAAACTTGCTGCCAGAATTGCGCATAGAAGATTGCGGTCTAAAAAGCTTATGGGAGTGCCGAAGACAAACTCGCTGAGGCCGCATCTTGGACCCCGCCTGCAGCGCGGCTTTCGCTATGCCGCGGAGAAGCACGCCGGACAGACGCGGAAGCAGTCGGCGGTGCCTTATCTGTCGCATCTGATGGCGGTTGCGTCGCTGGTGCTCGAAGCGGGTGGCGACGAAGATATGGCGATCGCGGCGCTGCTGCATGATGTGGTCGAAGATTGCGGGGGCATGCCGAGGCTGCGCGAAATCCGCAAGCAGTTTGGTCCGCGGGTAGCGAAGATCGTGGAGGGTTGCACGGATTCATTCGGCGAGCCGAAGGCGGAGTGGGTGGAACGGAAGAAAGACTATTTGCGCGAAGTGAAGCACGCCGATGTGGAGACGAGGCTGGTTTCGGCGTCCGACAAGCTGCACAACGTCCGCACAATTCTGGCGGATTACCGGCAGGATGGGGAAGCCATCTGGACGCGGTTTTCGGGAAAAAAGGAAGGCACGCTCTGGTACTATCGCGCCTTGAGCGACGAATATCAGCGGCGGAGCCCGAACCGCATTACGCGCGAACTGGAAATTGTAGTCGCGGAATTGGAGCGGGCGGTGGGCAAGAAACCGCGGTCATCCAAGGAGTCTGAGAACGAGTTCGCGAAGAGGTTTGCCAAGAAGTCTGCGAAGAAGAAAGCCGCAGCCGATTCCGGGAGATGAATGATGCCCCGAATGCTTGATCTGATTCGCAATTCCGAGGTTCCATCGAACCTGATGCAATCGGCGGCGCGCGGCGCCCTGTCGGTGCCGCCTGACGAGACGATTGAGATCCTGGTGTATCTGGCGTTGCATCACAAATTGTTTGGTGAGCGGGCGCGCCTGACGCTGGCGGGCTGGGATGAAAAGGCTAGTTTGGCCGCGGCGGCCGATCCCAAGACCAGCCCCGAGGTGCTGGGATATTTCGTTTCTCCGGAGAACGTGAGAACCCGGCTGCTGCCGGCACTGGCGGAGAATCCGTCGGTAAGCGAAGAGGCGCTGGACGCGCTTGCGGTGTCGGCGTCGCGTTCGGTGGTGGATGCTTTATTGACGAGTACGCGGGTGATGAGCTCTCCGCGGCTGTTGCAGGCGTTGCAGTCGAATGCCAGCCTGCGTCCCAATGAGCTTGCCGAGATTGGAGCGAAGCTGGCCGCTTTGGAAGCGAGTCCGGCAGCAGAGTCGGGCGCAACTGAAGCGGGCGCACCCGATGAAGTTGTCGAGGGTGCCGTCATAAAGTATCTGGAAGAGAACGCGACGGAACTGGCTGCCGAAAAAGACAAACCGTTCCAGCCGATCGGAATGGCGCACGACGGAATGGCGCACGACGGAGTGGCGCATGAAGATGTGAGCGGCGAGGCAGCGCATGAAGTTGGGGCGGAAACTGCCGCTGCCACGGCGATTGCAAATGCCGACGCGGCCAAGAGCGCAGCGCTTAAAGCGGCGCCGGCGGCAGCGGGAAAGTCAGCGGCGGCGGCAGCCGCTGCACATGCCAAGAAGCATCCAGTTGCCGGTCATGAGGACAGGCGCGACAGCACGCTGCAGAAGATTTCCAGGCTCGACATCAAGGGCCGGATCTCGCTGGCCATGCGCGGCAGCAAGGAGGAACGGTCGATTCTGATTCGCGACGGCACCAAACTAGTGGCGCTGGCGGTGCTGGAGTCGCCCAAAGTTTCGGATGGCGAGGTAGAAGGTTTTGCGCTGCAGAAAAATGTGCTGGAGTCGGTGCTGCGCGCGATTCCGCTAAAGCGGCGGTTTGCGAAGAATTACAATATCATGCGCAATCTGGTCTACAACCCGCGCACGCCGCTCGATCTCTCGCTGGGATTGATGAAGGGGCTGCTGATTCACGATCTGAAAAATCTGTCAGGGAACAAAGAGGTTTCGGACACGATTCGCAAGCTGGCGCTGCGCATGTTTAAGCAGAAGATGGAAAAGAAAGGCTGAGGGACGAGTCGGTGGTCGTTAGTCGTTAGTCGTTGGGTCTCCGGGCTGCGCTATAGCAACGTGTAGAGACGGGGCTTGCCCCGTCTGCGGAGACGCGGTAAACCGCGTTTCTACGGGAAACGAAACGCCCTTCAGGGGCCGGACATCAGAATTGAAGCAATCCGATCCTATTTACGAACTGTTAGCGCGGGCGAAGACTATCGCCGTGGTGGGATTGTCGGAGAGTCCGATGCGGCCTAGTCACGGCGTTTCTGCGTACATGCAGGCGGCCGGATACAAGATTATTCCGGTGAATCCTGCGATTGCGGAGGCGCTTGGGGAGAAGGCGTTTCCGTCGCTGCTTGAGGTGCCGCTCGAATTGCGAGAGAAGATCGATCTGGTCGATGTGTTTCGGCGGCCGGAGTACGTGGATGAGATCGTGGAGCAGGCGATTCAGTTGAAGATTCCGGCGATCTGGCTGCAGGAAGATGTGATCAACGAACGCGCGGCGGAGAAGGCGCGCGAGGCCGGAATCTTTGTAGTGATGGACCGCTGCGTTTTGAAAGAGCACCGGGCGAGATTCGGCTAACCTATCACGACTCGCGTCAGGCGTTCCCGCTCGATCCCAACTCTGTTCGGCGCGCCTTCACCAGGATCACCGTGGCATCGTCGCGCAGGCCGGTTCCATTCGTGAATTTTCTGACATCTGCGAGCAGACCATCCGGAGTAACGTCGGGTGATTGCATCTGGGCGAGAAGCCGCTCGGGACCGTATTCTTCGCCGGAGTCATTTCTGGCAGAATCATTGGCCGCAGAATCACTGCCGGCAGAATCGATGTCCGCCTCGGTGATTCCATCGGAATAAAACGCGATGCGCGAATGCTCGCCGAGCGTTACTTCCGTCTCCGAGAATTTGCTGGCTGAAATTCCCAGCGGCAGGCCGTGCTCGTGATTGATCCAGCGGTGGCCGGAAGGGTCAACCAGCAGCGGCGCCAGATGGCCGGCGTTGGCGATCCGCAGCAGGCGATTGGAGGGATCGAGTTCGGCATATACCATGGTGACGAAGCGGCCGCTGGGAAAATCCTCGATCATCATGTTGTTGAGACGCGTCAGGACCTCGGCCGGTCCAGAGGCGGTTTGCGCGAGCGGGCGCAACATGCCGCGGGTAGAGGACATAAGCAGCGCCGCCGCCATGCCTTTGCCGGAAACGTCGGCGAGAACCAGGCCCCAGCGTCCGTTGCGCAGCGGAATGAAGTCATACCAGTCGCCGCCTACCGAGCCCGCCGGAATCGAAAGCCCGGACACCGAGAACCCTGGGATCAGAGGGGAGCTGCGGGGCAACAGAGCCTGCTGAATGGAGCGAGCTTCTTCGGCCTCGCGGCTCATGCGTTTGCGCTGTTCGCGCTCATCGCCGAAGCGCCGGGCGTTGTGCACCGCGACGGCGACGTGATCGCACAACGCTTGCAGCAGCCGCAATTGATCGGGACAAAAAGCGTTGAGCTCGCAATGGGACGCGGTGAAAACTCCGACCAGATCGCCCTCGCGTTGTAGCGGGATGGCGACTTCGGAGCGCGTACTCGGCTCGCAGGCAATGTAATAAGGATCGCGAGTGACGTCGGGAGCATAGTGCATTTTTCCAGTGGCCGCGACGTGTCCCACCATTCCGGCGCCGGCGCCTGGCTTGAGGTGATGGCCCTTGCCGTAAACGGAGCAGCCGCGAACGCCGGCCAGTACGAATTCAGATTGATCAGGATCGCGCAGATATAGGTTGATTTCGACGCAGCCGAGCGACGCCGCAACCTCATCGACGATCCGCGGAACCAGCTCTTCAATATCGAGAGTGGAGGTGATGCGCTGTGCGAATTTTTGCAGGCGGACCAGTTCCGCTACCCTCAGAGCGGCGGTTTCAGGTAGAGGTTGACTGGAGAAGCCGAAATCCATGAGCGGGCTGGTGGCCACGACGAAACCCTCCTGCTGGACGACTGCAACTGGTCTTTAATGCTCTCCTATGAGATTGCAAGAATCAGGCCTCAGATTCTCTTTTTGTTCGGCTTGCTTTCGGCAGCTTGAGGCGTTTGATTTCTTCCAGGCGTTCGCGAATCCTCTTTTCCACCCCTTCGTTCGTGGGGCGATAGTAGACGCGGTCGCGCAGGCTGTCAGGCAGGCACTGCATGTCGGCGACCTTGTCTTCGGTGTCGTGAGCGTACTCATAGCCCTTGCCGTAGCCCAGGCCTTTCATCAGGCTGGTGGGAGCGTTGCGCAGGTGCAGCGGGACGGACTCAGCGGCGGTTTGCTCCACGTCCTGCAGAACCGCACCGTAGGCGGTGTAAAGCGCGTTCGATTTTGGCGCGACCGAAAGATAAACGATTGCTTGCGCCAGCGCGAGATTGCCTTCCGGCATGCCGATGAAATCGACGGCGTCACGAGCGGCCATGCATAAAGCGAGCGCGTTCGGTTCGGCAAGGCCGATGTCTTCAACCGCCATGCGGACTACGCGGCGGGCAATGTAGAGCGGATCTTCTCCCGCTTCGAGCATGCGAGCCAGCCAGTAGAGGGCGGCGTCGGGATCGCTGTTGCGAACCGATTTGTGCAGGGCGGAGATGATGTTGTAATGCTCTTCGCCGCCTTTGTCGTAGAGCAGAACCCGCTTCTGCAGGGCTTCCTGGATGGTGGCTTCGGTGATTGCGGTGGTGGCAGACGGAGACGCGGCTAGCCGCGTCTCTACAGTTAGGGAAGCGGCAACTTCGATTACGTTGTAGGCGTTGCGGGCGTCGCCGCTTGAGTACGCGGCAATTTTTCTAAGCGCGTCGTCAGCGGCTTCGAGATGCATCTGGCCTAGACCGCGCTCGGTATCGCTGAGTGCGCGGCGCAGAAGAACGACAATCTGGTCGCCGGTCAAGGGATTCAGCACATAGACGCGGCAGCGCGAGAGCAGCGCGGAGTTGATTTCGAAGGACGGATTTTCGGTGGTGGCGCCGATCAGGCGAATGCTGCCTTTCTCTACGTGCGGGAGAAAGGCATCCTGCTGCGCTTTGTTGAAGCGATGAATTTCGTCGACGAAGACGATGGTGCGCGTGCCGTACTGGCGGGCGCGTTCGGCATCGCTCATGACCTGCTTGATTTCCTTGATGCCGGCCAGAACGGCGGAAAACTCGATGAAATCAGCCTTGGTGATGCGGGCAATAATCTTGGCGAGAGTGGTCTTGCCGGTGCCGGGAGGGCCCCAGAAGATCATCGATGTGGGGTCGTCGCGCTCGATTTGCACGCGCAGCGGCTTGCCGGGGCCGACCAGGTGCTCCTGCCCGACGAACTCATCGAGCGTGCGCGGGCGCATGCGGTCGGCGAGCGGGCGGGCGCCTTGGGCGGCGGGATCGTCGTTCGGGATGGGGGCGAAGAGATTCATAAGAGGTTAGAGGTCAGAGGTCAGATTGCAGAGGTGAAGGATCCATGGTGCATACAAACGATTTCAAGATCAAGGTTCTGACCTTTGCAATCTGACCTCTCACCTCCGACCTGCCCTTGCGGCTTCGTACAGTACTATGCTGGCGGCGACTCCGGCGTTGAGCGATTCGACTTGCTCGGCTTGTGGGATGGCCAGGGTTTCGTCCATCTGGCGCGTGAGTTCACGGGACAGACCGGCGCCTTCGTTGCCGATGAAGATGGCGAGCGGCAGAGTCCATGAAATCCGGGGCAGCGGAGTTCCCTGGTGCGACGAAGTTGCGAGCAGGCGAACGCCGTGCGCGCGCAGAAGCGGCAGCAATTCCGCGGAATTGATCTGCAAGAAAGGCAAGCGGAAGATCGAACCCGCCGAACCGCGGAGAACTTTCGAGTTGTAAGGACTGACGGTTCCTTCGGTCAGAAAAATTCCGGCGGCGCCAAAGGCTTCGGCAGAGCGCAGGATCGTGCCCAGGTTGCCGGGGTCCTGCAGGCCGGCGGCCACGACGAGCGGACCGCGGCTGCGGCGGTCGAGCATTTGAGCCGAAGAGAAAGCCGGCAGCTTGAGCAGGGCCGCCACGCCCTGCGGCGCGTCGCTCGGCACAATCGAGTTGAAGAGCGCATCGGGCAAGACGAGCGTTTCGGTACGCGAGTTGATCTGGGCCAGAAGTTTTTCGGCGAGAGGGCGGGCCGATTGGCTGAAGAATACGCTGCTCAGATGGTGGCCGCTGCGCAATGCTTCTTCTAGCAGTTTGACGCCTTCGAGGGCACACTCACCTTGGGCCGTCAGTTCGGCGCGGCGGAACGCGAGCCGCAATTCTTTCAGCCGCTGGTTGTGGCGGCCGGCGACGGGGCGCAAGCGGTCCGCTTGGAGGCGAGTTCGCGCGGCCTTCGCGTCTTGCTTCATGGATTAAGCTCCAAGTGCAGGATACGATCAGGATAATACTAGTACCCGGCCGGGCTTCGGCCAAAGCCCGTGGTATGGTACATTTCATTGTTTAAGCGGACATTAGTTTAAGCGGACATTAGTTTAAGCGACAACGTTCAAGCCGACAATGTACATGCCGACAATGCTCACGCCGGCAATGTTCACGCCGGCAATCGGGAAGGAACCAGAGTGCGCGCCGAGATCCTGAAAATTGATGCCCTATCGCCCGAAGTTTCGCTGATCAAGTATGCCGCCGAACAAATTCAGGCCGGGCAGGTGCTGGGCATGCCGACCGACACGTTCTATGGTTTGGCGGCGGATCCTTTCAACCTGCGCGCGGTGGAGCGCGTTTATGAGATCAAATCGCGTTTACGGCACAAGCCGCTCTCGCTGCTGATCGAGAACGTGGACCAGGCGGAAGAATTTGCGCGTCCCTTGCCGGACGATTTCCATCTTCTGGCGCGGCGTTTCTGGCCGGGGCCGCTGACCATGATTGTGCCGGCAGCGTCGCATCTGCCGCTGAAGGTAACCGCGAATACGGGGAACGTGGCGCTACGCGTGCCGGCGGCCGAAATTCCGCTGGCGGTAGTGCGGGCGGCGAAAATTCCGATCACGGCGACCTCCGCCAACCTGAGCGGCGCTGCCGAATGCACGACCGCGGAGCAGGTGCAGGAGCAGTTGCAGGGCCGCATCCCGCTGATCGTGGACGGCGGGAAATCGCCGCGGACAATTTCATCGACGATCGTGCACTTCAAAGAAGACGGTACCTGGCAGATTCTGCGCGAAGGCGCGATTCCCGCCAAGGATATTGTCGAAGCGTTATCTTGAGTAAGGTTTCAATGTTTCAAAGTTTCAATGTTTCAAGGTTGCAACCTTTAAATTGACACTCCGATTAGCCCTCCGACTGATCCTCCTTGAAACTGATCCTCCTTGAAACTTTTAAACCTTGAAACCCGGGTCCATATTGATGCGTCCGTGGCTGCTGTTTTTTTTGGCGGTGGTGGGAGCGCTGTTGTTATTTTTCGGCATTACCGGGTTGCGCATCGTGCGCACCGCCGCCGAAGCACCCGCGACAAAAGCGGATGTGATCGCTATTTTTGGAGCTGCCGAGTACGCGGGACATCCTTCGCCGGTGTACCGGGCGCGGCTCGATCACGGTTACGAATTGTTTCAGAAGGGAATGGCGCCGGTGGTGATCACGACCGGCGGATCGGGGCAGGATCCGGATTTCAGCGAGGGCGGCGTTGGCCGAGACTATCTGCTGCGGCGCGGCGTGCCGGAACAGGCTCTGATCGCGGAGACGCAAGGCTCGGATACGGCGCAGTCGGCGGCGCGGGTGGCCAACATCATGCGCGCGAACGGCATGAGGAGTTGCATTGCGGTGAGCGATGCGTATCATGTGTTTCGCATTCGCGCCTTGCTGGAGCACGAAGGCGTGCAAGTGGAGTTGGCGCCCAGACCAGAGTCGCGTCCGCGCTCTCGGTGGGAGCGCTTCGAAGCGGTGATGCGCGAGGCGATGA
The DNA here is from genome assembly GCA_050011975.1 of Terriglobales bacterium. Lineage (GTDB taxonomy): Bacteria > Acidobacteriota > Terriglobia > Terriglobales > Acidobacteriaceae > Acidiflorens. The sequence goes on from JBEKIB010000010.1 coordinate 70,638, forward strand.
GCTACCTGGTGTGGAAGCTCGGAATCAGCTGATTTGACAACCCTTTCAACCGGGCATAGCGTGGTGACGTTCATCGAAGATGTGCACGGCTCCCCGCGAGCGACCCTCAACGCACTTTTAGTTGATCCCCTAATGAGGGTCACGTGGATCGTGTACCCGGGAGAGAATTCATGAGACGTTCAGCGCAGTCATGTTTCATTCTCCTTGCCGCGCTTGCGGTTCTGTTGCCGATCTGTGCGCAGGCGAAACCCAAGAAGAAGGTCTATAACAATTCCCCCGAGCAGGTCTTTGTAGCTGCTGTCCGCACAGCACGGGAGCGGCACGTTGTGACTTACGTTGACGAAAAGATGCTGATGTTCACTTTTGAAACCGGTCACTCTTTTACGTCAGAAGGGTTTATCGCCAATGCCTCGGTAGAGCCCGAGGGCGCGAGTCAGGCTACCCTGATCATCAACGTGCAGAACAAAAAGGGCATGTCTTGGGGCGCAGGGGACCGCATGGCTGACAAATTCTATGAACAGGTGGCCGACGAACTGGCCGGCGAAACCAAGCAGGCAGCGGCGGTCAAGACGGCCGAAAAAGCGGTCGTGGTCCCCGACCCTAAGGCCGTTCCGGCCGCACCCTCGATCACTAAGTCCGCTGACGCCACCCCTGCTTCGAAAGAGGAAGGCAAGATCATTCTGACTTCGGTACCAGACGGCGCGGACGTGTACGTTGACGATAGTTTTGTTGGCAATGCTCCCGCTACCCTGAAGCTTCCGGCGGGTAAACACACGATTAAGGTCTCGCAAAGCGGATACGCCGCATGGACGAAAGAGATTTCCGTGTTTGCCGGTTCGGAAGTCAATATGAAAGCCACACTTGAGAAGAACCAATAGAGTGCACCGCGGCAGACGCGGATAAACTCACCAACCCCGCCGTTCTCGCAGGCTTATGACGTGCGCCACGTGATGGCGCCCGTGCCAGGAGTAGAGTGCGAGATTTTTCTCAAGCGACATCGGTCCGAGTTCAGGATGGCGAAAGGTACGCTTCCATTCCGCGTCGGTCAACTTGCGGAGCATCAGCATCCAGCGCTGATGCAGGGAATCGAGCAAGGCCAGCGACACTTCGATCGGGGCGTGGCTGGCTTCGGGCAACTCGGCCCAGAGATTTTCCATATACGGCTTGATGGTGGGCTCGTCTTCGGTGAGCGCCAGCTTGAAACGAATGTACGAGTTCATGTGGCTGTCGGGGACGTGATGGGCCAACTGGCGCAGCGTCCAGCCACCGTCGCGGTAAGGAGTATCCAGTTGCTGGTCCGAAAGTCCACGGAGAGCGGCACGCAAACGGGCGGGAGTCTGCTCGATGTCGGCCAGGCATTGCTGTTTTTGTTCTGCTGTAAGCGGGCCGGAGTAGGAAAACTTTCCAATCGGATAACGCGGGTCAGACATGGATTTTCCTCCGGAGGGATAGATGATTCTGGAGTTGAATGCGGCGCAGGAAAAAGCAACGACCGAGTAGAGCGGCGCTATCGGTCCAAGATTGCTGGGGGAGTGCCGGGCTCGCCGTCCGGCCTGACGGGCGAGACGCCCGTCGCTCCACTATCTCACCATGGCCAGGATGCGGACAGGAGCCTCGCCCGGTTTCTTGTTTTTTGCCGGGGCGACGATGACTAGCGAGCCCGTCGCAGGCAGCGAGGTGAAGCGTGCCGTTCCTTCCACCACGTAGCTTCCGTGGAGGGCGAGTTGCTGTGCCAGGGTGCGGTCGGAGGTCAAGTTGACCTGCGACTCGACGGCAAAGCCGATGGTGTAGCGAGCGTCGATGAGGAACACAGCCGCGTCGCGGGCGATAGGAAACGCCGTTGTGGACAAGGCATCGCGCGCGCCCGCGCGGCGGATGGCGACGACGGCGCCTTGCGGAATCATGCCGTGTTGCGATTCCCACAGCGCAATGTCGTCGAGAGAAATCTGCGGGCTGCCGTCGATCGCGGCGGCCGCTGGGTTCAAATCCATAACCACCAGCGGAGCCACGAGACGCTCAGGCGGAATCTGCCCGGCGGCCCACGTTCCGGGAATAAGCGCATCGGGAGCAATGATGCGGGTTCTGGATTCCGCGGCCGTGGCACGCGGCGCGGTCGCGTTTTGCCCATCGGTCAGGTCCACCACGTGCGAATAGCGGTCCTGCTCGGTGGAGCCGGGACGCCGGTCGGCGAACAGCAGAATGGCCAGCACGAGCGCGTAAGCAATGATGAAACTGCGAAGCCGCATTCAATTCCTTGGCCGGAAGTCAGTAAGAAGCAAGTCTAGCCTGTATTGTTGCCCGCCGGGGCGCCAAGTTCAATCCACGGTTGGACATGACCCAGCGGTTGGTTTCGACGGGGCCTGAGCTGATGGCCTTGATTCCCCTGCAACCACACCTACCCGCATTCGACTAGAAAACTTTCGTTTGAGGTTCAATATTTCGGGCCGGATGAGCCAGGGGTTAGAATACAGTTAACGTTTCCAGCAGGTTTCCGGGCCCATTGCAATCGCCGATTTCGATTCCGGTTGGGGCGCCGTGCCCGCTGGCAGGAACTGAGGATTGATGCTGTTCGGCTACCAGGAAAAGGTTTCCGCCATCCGGCTCACCGCCGTGCAGTATGCCGTGCTGTTTATTTTCCTGCTTCTGGCATACGGACTGTGGCGGTTGCAGGTGATGGAAAGCGGCAAGTACGCGCAATTGGCGGAGCAGAATCGTGTTCGCAATGTGCCGATTCTGGCGCCGCGCGGCAAGATTCTGGATCGCGAAGGCCGGATCATTGTCGACAACTACCCCTCGTTTTCAGCGCTGCTGCTACGCGATTCTACGCGCGATCTGAACGCGGACGCGGATGCCATCGCCAAGGGGCTGCACTTGAACCCCGACGAAGTGCGGCAGCGCATCAAGCGCGCCTCGTGGATGCCGCAGTACGAGCCGATTTTCCTGAAAGACGACATCACGCCCGACGAACTGGCGTTCCTCGAGGCGCACAAGAACGAGCTTCCAGAACTGGAAACGATCATGGCGCACCGGCGGCTGTATCCGCGCAACGGCTTTATGGCGCACCTGATCGGCTACGTGGGCGAAGTGACCGAGGACATGCTCAACCAGCCGCAGTTCGAACTCTACAACCCCGGTGACGTGGTCGGCGTGAGTGGAGTGGAGAAGCAGTACAACAACATCCTGATGGGCAAGAACGGATTCCGGCGCGCGATCGTGAACAGCCACGGGCGCGAAGTCGGGCGGTTGGACGAAACGCCGGCGGAGCCGGGCAAGCAGCTCAAGCTGACAGTGGACCTGGATTTGCAAATTGCGGCGGAACAGGCGATCGAAGGGAAGAACGGCGCGATCGTGGCCATGGATCCGCACACCGGCGAAATCCTGGCGATGGTGAGCCGGCCGACTTTCGATCCCAACGATTTCGCGGTGAAGATTTCACGGGACGAGTGGAACAAGCTGATCGACGATCCCGACAAGCCGCTGCTGAACAAGGCAATTCAGGCGCAACTCGCGCCCGGCTCGACGTTCAAGGTCATCATGGCGACCGCCGGGTGGCAGGAGGGGATTGCCCAGACCCTCCACGTAAACTGCACTGGGGGCGCCACGTTTTATGGCCGGCGCTTCGGATGCTGGGTGAAAAGCGGCCACGGCCCGGTCGAGATCACGAAAGCGATTTACCAGTCCTGCGATGTCTTCTTCTACACGCTGGCGGAGAAGCTCGGCATCGATCGCATCGCAAAGTACGCGACCGCGCTTGGATTGGGGCAGAAGACGGGTATCGACCTGCCCAACGAAGTGAGCGGCGTGATGCCCTCGGAAGAATGGAAGATCCGCAATTTCAAGCAAAAGTGGTTCGCCGGGGAAACGATTTCGGTGGGCATCGGCCAGGGCGCGGTAGCGATCACTCCGGTGCAGTTGATGCGCGCGGTCTCCGCGGTCTCAATGGGCGGCCGCATGGTGGTGCCGCACGTAATCAATCCCACGAACCTGCCGCCGGGTTTTGTCGAGACCACGCACTATACGGAAGTGAAAACCATTCCGATTGACCCGACGGGATGGAACACCATTACTGATGCGTTGGGACGGGTGCTGTTGCCGGAGGGTACGGCTCCCTCCGCGCACATTCCGGGAATCGACATCGCCGGCAAGACCGGGTCGGCCCAGATCGTCTCGCTGGCCTTGCGCGCGAAGCATGCCAACAAAGAGGATTTCGCTCAGAACGGATGGTTCGTGGGATTCACACCCCGGCGCAATCCGGATGTAATCGTATGCGTGCTGTTCGAAGGCGGCGAGCACGGCAAACTGGCGGCGCGCTTGGCGACGCAGGTGATCAAGGCTTACGTCGATAAGCAGCGGCGCCAGCCCACCAAGATGGCAGCGGGATCGGGCAAGGTGGAAGTCGGCAGCTTGTGGACCGATCCTGGCGGCGCAGACGAAGACGGCAAGAACACGAGTGGAGACCGTTTGCAGGGCGGACGCTTCCTCGTCGATGTGGCGCGCAAGAGGGCCCCGCTGGCGGTGGCAGCGCCGGGCATGCACTGACTGACAGCTGACAGCTGATAGTCGATAGCTGATGGCCGCTCGTGATACGTTAAATCTGAAAATGAAAACCACTGCTCACCTGGCTCTGGACGCGGCATCTGTGCGCGGAGTGACCTATGCCGACGCGCGCGTGGTCGCGATCCGCAATCGCTCGCTGACCACCAAGAACGGACGGGTGGGGCATGCCTCGGAGTCCGAGTCGCTCGGCATTGGCGTGCGCGTGATCGCGGACGGTGCTTGGGGCTTCGCTGCATCTGCGGATTTGAGCCGCGTTGCGGTGGAAGCGGCCGCGGCTCGAGCGGTCGAAATTGCGCGGGCCTCGGCGCTCGTGAAGCGGGAAGATGTTCGACTGGCTCCTGAGCCTGCGGCGGTGGCGGAGTGGACGACGCCGTTCAAGGTCGATCCGTTCACCACGTCGGTGGAGCAGAATCTCGATCTGCTGCTGAAGGTTGATGCGGAGATGCGCGCGGTTCCGGGCGTCACGCTCGCCGAAACTGGCATGAACTTCCAGCGCGAGGAGTCGTGGTTTCTTTCCTCCGAGGGCGCTCGCATCCATCAAACAAAATATTCGACCGGCGCAGGATATACGGCGTATGCGTTTGCCGGCTCCGAGATTCAGAAGCGGTCTTATCCGAATTCGTTTGGCGGGCAATGGCAAAACCGCGGCTACGAACTGATCGAAGAAATGAAATTGGTGGAGAACGCGCGGCGCGTGGCGGAAGAAGCCGTCGCGTTGCACCAGGCCGCGCAATGCCCGGAAGGCGTGGCCACAATTATTCTGGATGGATCGCAGCTTGGTCTGCAGATTCACGAATCCATCGGGCATCCGATTGAACTGGATCGTGTGCTCGGCATGGAAGCGAATTTTGCGGGCACATCATTTCTTACACTCGAAAAACTTGGCAATCTGCGCTATGGCAGCGAGCTGGTCAACGTCGTGGCCGACGCTCGGCAAGAACATGGACCGGGTCTCGGGACCTTTGCTTATGACGACGAAGGCGTGGCCGCGCAGTCGACGCCAATTATTACGAACGGACGCTTCACCGGATATCTGAGTTCGCGCGAAACCGCCCACACCATTGGCTCCGCGCGCTCAGGAGGAACGCTGCGCGCCGAAGGTTGGAACCGGCTGCCCATGATTCGCATGACCAACGTCAGCATTCTGCCCGGAGAAAAGCCGCTGAGTCTGGAGCAGCTCATTGCCGCGACCGACGATGGCATTTATATGGAGACCAATAAGTCGTGGTCGATTGACGACAAGCGTTATAACTTTCAGTTCGGATGCGAGATTGCGTGGGAGATCAAGAACGGTAAGCGGGTGCGGATGCTGAAGAATCCTTCTTACTCCGGCATCACCACGGAGTTTTGGAATTCGATGGACGCGATCTGCTCGCGCGACGAGTGGACGCTGTGGGGAACTCCAAATTGCGGCAAAGGGCAACCGCAGCAGGTTGTGGGCACGGGACATGGGGCGAGTCCGGCGCGGTTCCGGAATATTCGCGTGGGCTCGGCATATTCGTAGGGACGGGGCTTGCGCCATCTTTGTTGGCGCGGCGAGGAGACGCGGCAAGCCGCGTCTCTACAGGAAATCACATCAATCAGATGCTGACTAAAGAAACTGCCTCCGACATTTTCGACCGCATTCGCCGCTTCTCGTCGGCCGACGAGGTCGAAGCCATCTTCACCGGCTCCCGTTTTGCCTTGACCCGCTTTGCCAACAACACCATTCATCAGAATGTGGAGGAAGAGAACTCCATCGTTTCGATCCGCACGAATTTTGCCGGCCGGACGGCGCGCGCCACCACCAATCAGTTTGACGACGAGAGTTTGCGGCGCGCCATCACGGCTTCGGAGAATCTTGCGAGAGTGCAAACTCCCGACCCCGATTTGCTGCCGATGCCTACGTCTCAAGAAGCAAATGCCGCGGACAAGAGTGTCCGCGCCACACGTTTTTTTGAGCAGACCGCAGCCATAACTCCGGCCGATCGTGCGGAGGTGGTCGAGAGCATCGTGTCCGTTGCCGGCAAACACAAGCTGACGACGGCGGGCATCTACTCGAATTCGGAATCGCAGGAGGGAATCTTCAACTCGCGCGGCCTGGCGAATTGGCATCAGCAGACGTTGGCGGAAGTTTCCATCACCATGCTGGCCGAGGATTCTTCCGGCTGGCAGAAATTAAATTCGCCGGATGTGAGTAATTTCGATCCTCGGTGGCTCGCGGAAGCGGCGGCGCAAAAGGCGGTCGAGTCCGCTCATCCGCGGGAAATTGCGCCGGGGAAGTACACGGTAATTCTCGAACCGGCTGCAGTCCTCGACATTGTCGGCTTCATGTTCTGGGATTACAGCGGCGTGGCAATTCTCGACCAACGCTCGTTTCTAAACGACCGGATCGGTACCCAACTGTTTGGCGAGAACATCAACATCTTGGATGACGCCGCGCATCCGTTGCAGGCGGGTTCGCCGTTCGATGGCGAGGGCATGCGGCGGGAGCGCGTGCAACTGGTTGAGAACGGAGTGGTGAAGCGTGTGGTCTATGCGCGCGCCACGGCACGGAAGATGAAGAATTCGGAATATGCCGGCAAGGTTGGCCCCATCGAAGCCACGGGGCACGGATTTCCCTTGCCCAACGAGGTGGGCGAGATGCCGCTGAATATTGTTTTTGGCGCGCCCGAAAAGGCGCTAAGCGTTGAGCAGATGATCGCCTCCACCGAGCGCGGCGTGCTGGTGACGCGGCTGTGGTACATCCGTGAAGTGGATCCGTACGAGAAGATTGTGACCGGCATGACGCGCGACGGAACTTTCCTGGTGGAGAACGGCAAGGTGCAGTGCGGTCTGCGCAATTTTCGTTTTAACCAAAGCCTGATCTCGATGCTATCGAATGTCGAAGCGATGAGCCCCCCGGTTCGCGCCAGCGGAGAGGAATCGTTTGACATGGTGGTGCCGGCTATGAAGGTGAAAGAATTCAATTTCACGGAAACGACGAAGTTCTGAGCAGAGAGCATTCAGCACTCAGCACTCAGCACTCAGCATTCAGTTTCCCTGCCTATCAGCTTCCACCTTCTTAATGAGACCAGCCAGCATTCTCTTGACCTCAATGGTGGACTGATCTAGCTTTTTGTATTCTTCGTCTGAAAGAAAACCTAGATCCTTGGCGAGGAGTAAGTGGTACTCGAGTTCGCTGGCCGATCCGGCGGCGATAGGCGAATAACGCTGGAACTCGGCATTGCTACCTTTACCGCATCCCTCAGCAATATTCGCCGCAATCGAAGCCGAACATCGCCGAATCTGGCTGATGAGGCCGTAGATTTAGGAAGCTCTGCGGTACCGCGATAACTGGCCAACGTAAGTGCGTGCGCCTTCTGCCAAACCATCAAATCCCTGAAGTTCTTCACGGTTATCTCCACGTCGGCACTGAATGCTGACTGCTGACTGCTGAATGCTACCATCTCTGCTACGCCCCTAAGTCCCTGTACCAGTGGCACTTCGCCGCCTTTGTTCCATGACTTCCGTAACTTTGCATTGCCGGTGCTGGGGTGTAATCTCGCCCTGAAATGTGCACATGCTCACTAGGAGTGGTGCACGGCACGAACCGGAAGGAAGGTCGTCGCAAACGTGTCTGAAACCGCCAAGGAAACCGTTGCTGAAGTCAGCAAGAATCGAAGGGGTTATACGGACGTGCAGGGCGCACCGCGCTTTCCCATCAAACTGCCGGTGGCATTGAAGTCGGCAGCCAATCAGCCTGAAGTCACGGGAAAGACAGTCGTGACCGAGAACATTTCCGCCAACGGCGTACTGTTCCGCATGGATGCCGATGTGCCGGTGGGTTCGGCTGTCGATTTCACGATTTCTCTTCCCGCCGATGTGGTGGGCGCAGAAGCCGATGTGCAGGTCGATTGTCGAGGACGAGTGGTGCGCAGTTTTGCCGATGGCGCCCGTCGTGGAGTCGGCGTGGTCATTGACGAGTACCGGTTTGAGCGCAGGTAGTTTTGGGGTAGAAACGCGGCTTGCCGCGTCTCCCGATGGGCCGCGCAGCTAGCGCGACACGTAGTACGCGAAAAGAGGAGTGATGGGCAGCACTTCGGTCAGCGTTGAGCCAGGCGAAGGCATTCAGCCCGAGGACGGCAAAGGTACGATCCGCATTATTGTGGCGGATACCCAGGCCATTTTCCGCGCCGGGCTGCGCAAGATCTTTGCGCTCGAGGACGACATACGGGTTGTCGGGCAGGCCGAGAGTCTCGATCAGACCATTGCCGCCATTCAAAAATTTTCCGCCGACATTGTGATCTTCGAAGCGGCCCTGTCGCCGAATCCAGCCGACGCCGTTTCCGACCTTCTCCGGCAAAGTGCGACCTGTCGTCTGGTGGTCGTGCTGCAGGAGCCTGACCAGGAAATGACCCTCGAATTATTCCGGCGCGGCGCCCACGGCATCGTCTCGCGCGAAATTGAGCCGGAAATGCTGGTGGAGTGCCTGCGCAAAGTTGCCCAGGGTGAACCTTGGCTCGACAGCCGCGCGATCGGGTGGGTGATGCAGGCCTATCGCACGCAAGGCGTGCGTCCGGCGGGGTCGCGTCCCAAAGTTTCGCTCACGCCCAAAGAGTCGCTCATCGTCTCCTGCGTTACCCAGGGCATGAAGAACAAAGAGATTGCTCTGCGGGTTGGCACCACCGAGCAGGTGGTCAAGAATTATCTGCGCAAGGTTTACGACAAGCTGGGAGTGGCCGACCGTCTGGAACTCGCGCTCTACTGCCTGAATCACCGCGTCGTTGAAGGCGTGGGCCAAGCTAGGCCGGTCGCCCCGCCCGCCCCGGCAACCAACGGCCAAGCTCCGGCGACGCCGGCAACGCCTAATGCCGCCTCCGCTGCTTCGGGATCCCGCTCCTGATTCTTTTCTTCTAGTACAATTCTCTGTTCAGTTCTAGGTTCTCAGCTCCCAGTTAGAGCTGTTGAGCTTTTCACTGAGAACTGGGAACTGAGAACTGTCCTGAAGAGAGGCGAACTATGAAAGGCGACGCAAAAGTTATTGCCATTCTGAACGAGGTACTGAAAGCGGAACTCACCGCCATCAACCAGTATTTTCTTCATGCCGAGATGTGCGAGAACTGGGGTTATGAGCGGATGGCCAAGCAAATCCGCAAGGAATCCATCGAAGAAATGCAGCATGCCGAAATCCTGATGGAACGTATTCTGCTGCTCGATGGCGCTCCCAACATGACTGACTATTTCAAGATCAATATCGGACAGACCCTGAAGCAGCAACTGGAGAACGATCTGCAGCTCGAATACACGGCCGTGAAGCGCTTAAACGACGGCATCAAGGCCAGCGTGGCTGCCGGCGACAACGGTTCGCGCGAGTTGATGGAGAAGATCCTGCTGGATGAAGAACACCACATCGACTGGCTGGAAGGGCAACTGCACGCGATCAAAGAAATGACCTACGAGAATTACCTGGCTCAGCAGTTGCACAAGGCCGAGGAAAGCTAGCAACCGCCGGCTCACCACCGCGGGCTAACAGCAACTGCCAGTCCTCTCAGTTGTCATCCCGAGCCAGAGCGCAATCGAAGGGGAGGGAATGGCAGTTCGCGGGCAGTTCGCAGCACTGCTAGAATCAAGACAATCACTGCGCACGGCGCCGGAGAGATGGCCGAGTGGCTGAAGGCGCACGCTTGGAAAGCGTGTTTACTCGAAAGGGTAACGTGGGTTCGAATCCCACTCTCTCCGCCAGTTCTTCAACCTGCATAAACAGTTCCAATACCGCCCGACGTGGCACAAGAAATCCTAGCCATAGCGAACGGGAACACCACCTACGTGTTTTGGTCCGGCAACGGGGACGAGGAGTCAGCCACAAAGAACTGGGCGAAGTACCTAGCGCGGCTATTCGATGATGCGAAGATCACAAGCGGTCACATGCGCAGCCACAGGCTACGAGGTACGTTCGCGGTTGATCTGCTAGAGAAGGGCGTGCCCCTGGAGGAAGTTTCCAAGCTGCTCGGCCATGAGTCCATCAAGACCACAGAGCGAAGCTACGCGAAATGGGTCAAGGGGCGACTTAACAAGCTGGTTATTGGGACCTGGGATAAATGAGGGCTCTGGGCTCCCGGCGCGGCAGATGGCACTCTAACGCGGCTATATCGGTGATTAGCACGGAAACGAGGACACGCGCCCAGATCATCGGGCGCCCTCAGGTAGGACTCGAATCCCCGCACCAATGTAGTTTCATGAGTCAGTGCGCTTCGCCGGTGATCGCATCCCCAAGGCTCGAGGCGCGAATCGGGATTTCGCGGCCTGATTTGGCAACCTCGCGGCTGTTCTCGACTCCTCCAGCGGAGGCCTTCGTCAACCATAGTTGCGCTTCCCCGTTGTCCTTGGGAACACCGCTCCCCTCCGAATACATGAGCGCCAACTTGCGCTGGGCCTCGGGAAGTCCAAGCTCGGCGGCCTGGCGATACAACTTGGCGGCTTGTGCCGCGTCGGCAGAAACCCCAAGGCCATGTTCATAGAGATATCCTAGATTGTTAAAGGCCCGCGGATAACCGTGTTGCGCGGCGACGCGATTCCACTTTAGCGATTTCGACAAGTCCCGGCGGAGGCCAATGCCGTTTTGGAACATCCAGGCGATCATGGTCTGGGAGTACAGATCGCCCTGCTTGGCTGCCGCGAGGTAGAGCTTGGCGGCCTTGGCAGGGTCGTGTGGCACACCCAAGCCCAAGGTGTAGAGGGTGGCCAGATTCGCCTTCCCACTCGCGACGTGCTGTGCAGCCGTCTTTCCGAACCAGCGAGCTGCCTCGCTGTAGTCGGGCCGCAAATCTCCTTTGCGATTGACGTACATGCATCCGAGACTGATCTCGGCCCCGGGATCATCTTGGGCGGCGGCGCGCAAGAACCACTTCAGCGCCATGGCTTCGTCCCGTGCCACACCTTTGCCTTCGGCATACAAGTTTCCCAAGTTGGTTTGGGCGCCGGAGCTGCCGCTATCGGCCGCCTTCCGGTACCAGTAAGCGGCCTGAGCGAAGTCTTGCGTGACCCCGCTACCAGTCTGGAATGCAACTCCAAGTTTGAATTGTGCTTCGATGTCTCCACTGGCTGCATGTTTGAGGAGATAGGAGATGTTCGCAGGATGATCCGCGCTCCACAGACAAAGCGAGAACAGATTGACCACAGCGATGCACAAGCTCGCCGAAAAACGCAGTCCTCGCCTCAAGCGGGATAAATGCGTCTGAAAAGACGAATCCGGACAGTTACGTCCCAGCTGCCTATTTTCTCTCAGAAAGATTGGCCCCCACGACCAATAATCGAGCGGGAATAGTTAGTCAGATGCGACTAATTGTCCGTCACTGTATCGCGAAGACTCCCTGGTGTCAATAAGGAAGGGGCTTGGTGCTGGCGGCAGAAGCCCGCCGAGAACGTCATCGCATTCAGGTCGGAACGCCTGAACGATGGCGCTGGAATGCGCCCGATTGTCGCGCCGACGTTCTAGGCGCACAGGGCGTGGCCGACGAACTAGCCGAGGAACTACCAGATCATGCGCCACATCATGCGCCACCCTGATGAAACCGGAGTCGGCGAAAACCTACGCGGGTATGCACGACGTGCACACCCTGATTATTGGCTCAAGCGTAACAGGAATCAATGCGTTGTGAGACAAGTTGGGCTTCAGTAACCGCTGGCCAACTGCAGCACTTTGTCCTTGGATCCGGCTATGTGGCTTCGCATCAGATTTGCAGCGAGTTCGGGCTCTCGACGCGCGATGGCACCAAGGATCTCCTGGTGCTCACGAGACGGAACCTCGCCGTAGTATTCGATGCCGATGGCGGCAAACATGATTCGTTCATACTGGCAGCGCGAATCGGCGACGGCGCGAACCAGCATGCGGTTGCGGGTGAGCTGGGCGATGCCAACATGGAAATCGGTATCAACCTCAATGAAATGCATGTAGCTGGCGCGGTCCTCTGTCCGGTACTTTACATTGGCCTCCTCTGATAGTTTCTTGAACAAGGCCTCGTCGCTCCAGCGCCGGGCCGCCAATGCCGCGCACAGGGATTCCACCTCCGTCCGGAATTCGTAGATCTCGTTGAGCTCTTGAATTGTCAGCTGGGCGACAAAATAGCCTTTGTTGACGATGATGCGTACGAGGTTGTCCTGCTGCAGCCGCATAATGGCCTCGCGCACTGGGGTGCGGCTGCCCTGGTAACGTGCAGCCAGCACCTTTTCATTGAGGGCCTCACCAGGTTGCAAGGCGCCACGAATGATATCTTGCTTCAGAAGGCGATACACTCGCTCTGCCAGAGTCGAGGGAGGGTTTCCGTCAGCCCCGCGGGGGACCAATTCTCCCTTCCCGTTGGCAGCACTGCGATGGAGTTTCTTGGGAGTCGCGGAACTTCTCTTCTGGCTCATCGTAGGACCTCGCTGTTTATCAATAGTTGGAACAAGGCAAGATGCCCCGACGTCGTATAACAGCCAGTATACCACAGTAATACATCTTGACATACTCAGGTCGCTAACATAGCCTTCTCCCGTCGACGAACCGGAGGCGATTGGACGCGGTCGTGTGCATCCAGAGCGTGGCGAAGGTCGCCCGCGTCCAAGAATGGGTCACCGCGCGCCTTTCGCGATCCGAGCCTGGCGCGTGGCTGGCCCTCGCGCACTTTAATCTAGGAGGCTCAAATGGACCTCGCTACTGCCCGTGAACATTTTCCCGCCATGGAAGACAAGGTCTTTCTTGACGCTGCCTGCGTCAGTCTTGCACCACGGGAGTCGGCCCGAGCCGTTGAGGGCTTCCTCCAAAACGCCTTGTGGTGCCCTGAGCGATCTTCGACCTTGCATCATATCGCCATGGATGAGATTCGCAACGTCGCGCGCGCGCGCGCGGCTCGCCTCATAGGTGCGCACGAAGACGAAATCGCGCTGGTGGAGAGCACCTCGCACGGGTTGAGCATCGCGGCCAACGCTATTCCTCTGCAACCCGGGGATCGCGTTCTCTTGTGCGACTTGGAGTTCCTTGAGGTGGCAGTGCCGTGGGTGCAAATGCGGGAAAGAGCGGGGATTGAGATCGATGTCGTGCATAACCGCAACGGCATAATCCTCGCCGAGGATGTTGCCGACCACATTCGCCCCACGACCCGCGTGGTGGCTATCAGTTCGGTGCAATGGAGCAATGGATTCCGTTGTGACCTGGAGGCCCTCAGTCGGATTTGTCGTGAGCGAAAGATCTGGTTCGTGGTGGACGTAATCCAGCAACTCGGAGCCATCCCGGTCGACGTTCAGAAAACGCCTGTGGATTTCCTCGCATGCGGCGGTCATAAGTGGTTAAACGCACCTTTCGGGTTGGGACTTCTTTACATCAATCGCGAAGTCATGTCGCGCTTGAAAGCGCCGATGGCCGGCTACATGAGCGTTGAGCCCCCGGAAGGTGGATGGGGAGCGTATTTTCAGACGCCGTCTATCACGCCCGTACGCGAATACAAGTTCGTCAACGAAGCTCGGCGCTTCGAAATGGGCGGCACTGCCAACTATCCGGGGGCCGCGGGGCTGGCTGCGTCCCTGCAGATGATCCAGGAATTGGGACCTGACCTCATCGCCCAGCACATCTACCAACTCACCGACTACCTGATCGACGGCCTAAAAATCCTGGGCATCAACGTTGTTACGCCAACTGAGCGCAAGTACCGATCGGGGATTGTCACCTTCAGTGTAGGTTCGCCCGCCGACAACGTCGTCATGATGGAATACCTACTGGACCGTAAGATTCTGGTTGCCGTGCGCTATACATCGCACGTGGGTGGCGTCCGCGTTTCCTGCCATTTCTTCAATTCAAGGGGGGACCTCGACCATTTGCTGAATGCGGTGGAGGAGTTTCAGCACGCCACCATGACACACGTCTGACGCAGGGCTTACGACACTTGTGATGCTCGTTGAGTCCAAAACTGCGGCATGCGTCCTTTAGGCGTCATGATGGGATGTTGATTTCTCTAGTTTGCAGGTACCTCCAAGTGTCTGCCTGGCAAATATCTGCTTGGGCCTTTGGGCCAACATTTCCCTACGGAAGGGAAGACCTGATTCCTCCGCTGACGCAGTTGCTGGTTTGCCCAGTTGAATCCTTTGGCTCCGATGCGGAATCAGTCGCTGGGGCGCCGCCTCGAACGTGAAATAACGTACATTTTTTTGCTTGTATATTAACGGTATATATGTAATATTCTTATGACATGCAGCGTGCGGAAGCATAGTGGTACGCTTCGGCGATGGCAAGCGGAGGACAAATTGAATACATCATCTGTGATTGCGGACGTAGAAACAAGGCCGGCGCAATTCCCGATTAACGCGGTTCGCGATCGTTTTCCAGCCCTAAACCGCGATGACAATTTCATCTTCTTTGATAATGCAGCGGGAGCGCAGATACCCAAGGTTGTTTTCGATGCTGTCCATAAGCATTTGCTCGAGAACAATGTGCAGAGGGGCGGGCGTTACGCTAAGAGCATGGCAGTGGACGCGACTATCGCGCGCGCGCGTGAGAGTGTGGCCGTCCTCATAAACGCGCGGCATCCGAGCGAGATCGCTTTTGGAATGAATGCAACTTCATTCATCCGCATGACAAGCCTCGCGATTGGACAAATGCCGAACAAGCGCGATGAAATCATCGTCACCGACATGGACCATGAGGCAAACGTCGGCACTTGGCTGGCGCTCGCCAAAGAGGGCATCAAGTTTGTTTGGTGGAAGATGCGGGACGATGGGAACTTACACCCTGAGGACTTGAAGCCGCTCCTATCTGCACGAACCCGATTGGTAGCCTGTACGGTCACTTCGAACGCGATTGGTTCTGTGGTGGATGTGGCCGCAGCCGCTAAGCTTGCACATCAAGCTGGCGCCCAAATTTTTCTCGATTGTGTCCACTACGGGCCCCACGGCCTGATTGATGTGCAAGCATTTGATTGCGATTACCTGGTGTGTTCCGGCTACAAAATATTCTCGCCACATATGGGCTTTCTCTGGGGACGCCGCGAGCTTTTGAAAAGTCTGCCGACTTTCCGGGAGGATTTTATTCCCGACGAACCGCCGGGCAAAATTGAGGCCGGTACCTTTATTTATGAGAACGTAGCGGGCATGGACGCGGCGGTGAGGTACTTGGAGACGCTCGGTGCCTCCCTGCCCCAAACCTCGAAAGTCGGGGCTGCGGGCTCCAGACGGAGCGACATCGTGAATGCGATGACCGCAGTGCGCGCCTACGAAGCATCCCTGTCGCTCGAACTGTACCATGTCTTGAAGGAAGCGGGAGCGACCATCTACGGCATTCGTGAGGAGCAGCGAGTGCACGAGCGTGTTCCGACGTTCTGCTTCAATTTAGGAACAATCCTGCCGTCGGTCGTTGCCGAGAAAATGGCAGGCGTCGGAATTGGCATTCGCGACGGGCACATGTATTCCCCTCGTTTGATGAATCGGCTGGGTTTGAAACTGGAGACGGGCGCAGTTCGACTTTCCCTCGTGCATTACAACACTGTGGAAGAGGTTCACCGCTTCGGAAATGCTCTTCTGGGGTTGAATCGTCGTGGCTGAGATCGCAGACCTAGCGCATCCTCACACAACGGCAGCGGCGACCGCAGAGTCGGAGAGCGGTTTACCGCAAGGCGACGGCCTGCAGCGCAGGTTAACTCAACGACAGCTCACCATGCTTGCGATTGGTGGGGCGATCGGAGTTGGTCTATTCCTGGGCAGCAGCGTCACCATACGGCTCGCCGGACCCGCAGTCATCATCACGTATCTGTTCGGGGCGGTCATCACCATGATTGTCGCCTATGCGCTGGCAGAAATGGCGGTGATTCATCCGGTAGCCGGTTCTTTCGGTGTTTATGCCGAAACCTATCTCAGTTCCTGGGCCGGTTTCGCGGTGCGTGCAACCTATGGGCTTGTCCAGGTTATCGCCATTGGAGCGGAAGTCACGGCGGTGGCGATTTACTTTGGATTTTGGTTTCCTCAGGTGCCGCAGTGGTTTTGGGTAGTGAGCGCCTCGATTTGTCTGGTTGCCATCAACTCACTACAAGTTGGACGGTTCGGAGAATTTCAATATTGGTGCGCTCTGATCAAGGTCACGGCGATTCTCCTGTTTATTGCGGTTGGCGCGGCGTTGATTTTTGGCATAGGGCCAAGGCCCGCGCTAGGCCTTTCGAACCTGGTAGCGCACGGCGGATTCATGCCGTACGGCATGAAGGGCGTTTGGCTCGCGCTCACCCTCGTGCTGACCAGCTATATGGGAGTTGAAATCGTCGCGGTGACCGCGGGAGAAGCGCAGGATCCCGAGCGCTCGATCCCGCGGGCGATGCGCACCATTGTATTCCGTCTTATTTTCTTCTATGTCCTCGCGATCATCGCCATGCTTGCGATGACCCCGTGGGATCGGATTGGGAGCGCAACCGGAATCACAGGGAGCCCGTTTGTCAGGGCCTTTTCAGGAGTAGGAATCCCATACGCCGCGACTATCATGAACCTGGTCGTGATCATCGCGGCGCTCTCCAGTTGCAATAGCGACCTTTACTTGACCTCGAGGATGCTTTATTCCCTTTCTCGCGGCGGGTATGCGCCGGCGTGGGTGGGCAGCTTAAGTAAGAATGGAGTGCCTCATCGCGCTCTCGGCGTTTCTACAGCTGGGATGGTCGCCGCAATCTTACTGGCCATCTATGCACCGGTTCGAGCGTTCTTGATGCTCTACGGAGTAGCCGTAGCCGGCATGTTCTTTGTGTGGTCTGTCATTCTTCTCAGCCACATTGGCTTTCGAAAGTCTCTTAGTGCTGCAGACGATGCCCGCCTCCCCATGCGACTAGCCTTTTCTCCATATTCCGATTGGCTGGGTATCGCAGCCTTGGTAGGCATCACGGCCAGTACGTTTTACGTGGACGGCTTGCAGTATGCCGTTCTGGCGTTTTTGCCCTTTCTGGCAGCGATGTCGCTGATGTACTGGAGGTCGCATCGCAGAAACGGTGCCGCAAAACGGGTGAACAACGAAACCGCAGCGGGCGAAAAGTAGGATCATCGCGTTGCGCCCGGACCGGGCGGATAGAACTGGCCGCTTCTTAAGGGCGCGAACTGAGATTTCCGGTTATTCGGGACATGAAAGTGTGCATGACCTCGAGAAGCGCATCCACGTCTTCCGCTGTATTGCCCTCATGAGCCGCCACGCGAATTCCGCCGGTTCCTTGAAGTCCGGTCAAGCACTTGCAGCACACGCTGGGCTCAGGCACGGAGGCCTATTCCTCGTCTTTTGTGCGCCCTACGTGACACCTTGGGCGACGCGGGCGATCCGCTATTTGTCTGACCTGTGTTGCCGCGTTCCTTCAATGGTTGCATATTTGCGGTATATTATAAATATTTTGTTGACATTCCAGTGGCGTACAGTGTACGATCTGCGGTCCGAACCACGCAGTGCTCTCGGAGGTAGTTATGTCTCATGTTAGATTCAGCCTTCTTAGCTTATTCGTTGTGATTGCGGTTCTCGTCCTTTCCCTCACCCTGACCGCCCAGAGTTTCCCCGGCCGGGTTACGGGAACGGTCATGGACGCCTCGGGCGCTGTGGTGGAGGGCGCCGAGGTGAAACTGACCTCGCCGGAAATTCACCTCGAGCGATCGTTGATTACCGACGCCACGGGGTTGTTCAATTTTGCGAGTTTGCCTCTCGGTACGTTTTCGCTCACCATCACCAAAGAAAACTTTAAGACCTACGTTCAATCGGGCATCGTCACCGCCATTGAGAGGGTCAACGAAATTCCAGTTGTCCTCTCGCCGGGCTCGGTCGACACGAAAGTTGAGGTCACGGGGGCGGCGCCCCTAGTCCAAACGCAAACCAATACCGTGGGCGGCGATTTTATCGCGGAGGAAGTCGAGCAGTTGCCCATGGGCAACGGCGATTACACGCGCTATGCCTTCTTGCTACCAGGGGTATCAACGAACACGGACTACACCTTTACCCAAGTCGCCATCAATGGCTCACCCAGCCGCTCCGTCTCCTTTAATATCGACGGTTCGCTCAACATGGACGCCTACCGGTATAACTGTGCCATGAATCAAGGGGGCAACTCTTACACGGCCGCTACGCGGGTGCCACCGGATGCGATTTCTGATGTGAGCGTGACGACGGGGGGCGCTGCCGACGTGGCCGCCGGCGCGGGCGCCGTCAATATTGTATTGAAGAGCGGCACGAATGCCTGGCACGGCACCGTCTATGAGCAGCACCGCGATGCTTCGCTGACCGCGCACAACTTCTTCGAAAATCTCAGCGGCGTGCCTAAGGCGCACTTCATCTGGAACGAATACGGTGCCAGCATTGGCGGGCCGATTTTCAAGGACAAGACCTTCTTTTTTGCCTCGTATGACGGCAGCCGAAGCGTGCTGGGCAGTTCCACCACTGCATTTGCGCCCACAGCCGCAGACATTCAAACAGCCACGAATCTGCTGGGGGGTATTGGCGTGACGCCGAATGCGCTCGGCCAGACCATCCTCGGCCTGTACGCACCGCACTCGGGCCAGTTCACGGTCAGCGGGGTGGGAAGCCAGACCCCGGACAATTTCTCGATCAAAATCGATCAGCATCTGGGAGTGAACGATCTGGTCACCGGCCGCTACATCTTTGGCAACGGCAAAGATGCCTTTCCCCAGGGCAGCGATTCCCCGGGCGGCGGCTCGCAATTGCAGCAATATTATGGCGTCACGCCGGTCCGCCCGCAGAACATGGCCATCAGTGAAAATCACACGATTTCAACCAACTTTGTCAACGTATTTCGCGTGTCCTACAACCATATCCGCTACCTTTTCACCCCCGCCGACGGCTCCTTCAATCCCAGTTCGATTGGGTTGGTTACCGGGGCTGCCCCAGTTGATTACGGCCTTCCTGAAATCGACCTGGGCGCCGGGGTTTACGAGAACCTGGGAACCAATCCGAGCTATCCTCGGGGACGCACCAGCGAAACCTTTCAGGTAAATGACGACGCGACCCATACCCACGGGAAACACAATATTCAGGTTGGATTTGACTGGGAATTCAACAAGGTCTTTGGGTTCAACGACAGCAATTTCCGCGGAATCCTGACCTTTGATGGTTCGCAAGAAGGAAACGCGCTGGCCGGAGCACCCGGCCGGGTCGCGGATCTGGTCGATCTGCTGGCGGGACTTCCCGATCCCGATAGCACCGACATTGCACGCGGCGGCACGCGTTTCGACATGCACCAGAACGTGATGGGACTCTATGTCAACGACACTTATCAAGTGACTCACAAACTCACCGTGCTGGCTGGTCTGCGGTGGGATTTCTTGGGCGTTCCGCAGGAAGACAAGGGACGCTTTTCCAATTTTTCGCCGACTCTGGGCTTGGTTCCAGTAAGCGGAAACATCTACCAAAACGACTGGCATAACTTCTCCCCCCGCGTGGCAATTACCTATTCTCCTTTCTCGCATAATGGATTGGATACAGTCATTCGGGCGGGCTACGGCCTTTACTACGTCGAGAGCCCCTTGGACGTGCTGGTCGGACAAACCTTCAACTTCACCAACAAAAACCCGGGGCTCGCGACCAATCCCGTCAATGGCCGGGGTGTCTTCTCTGCGGCTCTGGCGTCCACTCCAATCGAAACCAATGTTCCCATTTTCAGCACCAGTGGCGTTCCCACGCCTCCGTTTAACCTGATTGGGATACAACCCAATCTCAAGCCGCCCTATGTTCAGAGCTGGAATCTGACTCTCGAGCAGGCACTGGCGCCCGACCTTATGCTGCAAATCGGTTATGTCGGGACGAAGGGAACTCACATTCTTGGGCTTCCCGACATCAATCAACCGCTTCCGGGCCAACCCAACGCAGCCGCCGAACAGACGGCGCGCCCCTTCTACAGCCAGTTTCCGCAGTTCGGACAGATCAATATGATCAGTTCGATGAATAATTCCTCCTATAACGCACTGCAAGTCGTACTCAAGTCGAAGCAATATCACGGCTTGACCATGCAGTTTGGCTACACCTGGTCGCACGCGATCGATGCAGCTTCGGAGACCATGGACTTTTATGGCACCAGCGGGTTCGTGCCAAAAGATTCCCTAAACCCTCGACTCAACTATGCCGATTCCGAGTTTGACGTGCCCCAGGCCATAAGCGTCTCGTATGTCTATGCGCTGCCGAAGTTCACGGACCACGCGGCAATGGGCCAACTAATCAACAACTGGCAATTGTCTGGTGTGGTCAGTTGGCACAATTCGATGGCGTTGCCGGTACTAACCTACGACGATATCAGTGGTACCGGTGAACTGCATGACGTTCCCGACTGCACTGGTCCGATCGTGACACAGTACAAGAACTTCGCCATTCCTGCGGTCGTGAGCGGGTACTCGGAACCCGCTTTTGGCACTTTCGGAACATGCTCCCGCAATAGCCTGCCCGGACCCTGGCTGGCGCAGTGGGATAGCTCGATTGCAAAGCGCTTTCCGATCGGGGAGCGCTTCAAGTTGGAGTTCAGGGCCGACGCGTTCAATTTCCTGAACCACGCCAATTTTGGCAATCCTTCATCGGTTTATGGCGCCGAGTTTGTCACTGGGACTGCCGACGCGGTCAATAACGACTCGCATTTCGGCATGGGTGCGCAGCGGGAATTCCAGTTGAATTTGAAACTAATATTCTAGGACCGGTCGATTGGTCCGTGAAGCGGTAGCGCGGGTTCAATCCCACGCTACCGTTTCATCACAGAGTTGCCTTCCGCGGACAGCTCGCGGAATGAATTGAAGTCCCGAGAAGGAAGCCAACATGTTAAGCGACCTTGAAGTGAAATCTATCCGTTCGCAGTTTGCGATCTTTAGAAACAAGATCTATCTGAATTCGTGTTCTCAAGGCGCTCTCAGCGACTCGATAGAAGCTTCTTTGCAAGAACACACCCAGGACTGGAATGATCTCGGCTCGCCCTGGGATGTGTGGATGGAAAAATACGAGGCCGCGCGCGCCGCCTTCGCAAAATTCATCGGAGCTCACCCCGATGAGGTTGCCATCGTCGCCTCGGCCTCTGCCGGCATCAATTCTGTTGCCAGCGCCCTTGATTTCCGAACGCGGCGCAAGGTGGTCATGGGGGAATTCGAATTTCCTACCATGGGGCAGATCTGGCTCGCACAAGCGCGCCGAGGTGCGGAAATTCAGTTTCTGGGCGCCGACGGGAACTCCCTTGCCACTGACAAATATGCGCAACATGTCGACGAACAGACGCTCATAGTTCCGCTGACTCATGTCTGCTTCAAGAATGGATTTCGCTCCGACGCAAAGACCATCGCAAAGCTCGCCCACGAGAAGGGCGCGCTCGTCATGCTCGACGACTATCAAGATTGTGGAACGCGCCCCGTCGACGTTAAGGGCCTCAACCTCGACTTCTACGTGACCGGCGCGCTCAAGTACCTGCTTGCTCCCTCGGGAATCGCCTTCCTGTATGTTCGCCGCGAATTGATCGAATCACTTACTCCCACTGTGACCGGATGGTTTGCGCAGGGCAACCCGTTCGCGTTCGACGTCAAACACTACGATCCGGCGGCCAGTGCCAGGCGTTTCGAGGCAGGGTCGCCCCCGGTACCGCAGTCCTATGCCGTGCTGGCATCACTCGAACTGCTGACCGATATAGGACCGGCCAAAATCGCCTCCCACGTTCGGGCCTTGACGCAGGCCTATCTTCAGGGCGCCCGGAACCTTGGAATTAAATCGAAAACGCCGCTTAACAGCGACGGGCCGCTGGTCGTTCTGCAGATGAAGGATGCCGATGCTGTCGTGCGGAAGTTGGCAGCCGATGGAATCATCGTTTCCAACCGCATGGACGGATTGCGTGTGTCGTTTCATGTTTACAACACGCTCGACGACGTGAAAATCGTGCTACGGCTTCTGGAGAAAAATCTGGATCTGGCGGTTCGCGAAGACAGCCCCGCTGCGCTCGCCAACATTGGCGCTTGATTAATTAAGATGAATGCGCAGGTATTCGGCTGGTGAGAAATCGCGGCACATTGCGGAAGCCGATCCAGTGACACTGGACCAACATGCTGAAAAATCCCTTTCCAATGCGACAACAAACAAGGAGGCCAAACGCAAGTTCGCCGGCAACGGCACTGCCTGCGGGTTGGAGAGGAGAATAAGTGGCTAGCCAGCCGCTGCAACTGCCTCACGAATCGAAAGCGTGCAACCCGGCCAATTCTTCGGCCGCGCCGAAAACGCGTCTACTCCGGCTCTCCGTGACGGATCGATGTAACTTTCGCTGCCGTTACTGCATGCCCGCGGAGGGCGTTCCCAAGTTTTCGAAGCGCGAACTACTCTCGCTCGAACAATTGTCTCAAATGGTGAGATGGTTATCAGGCCACATGTTGATCGAGCGTGTGAAGATCACTGGTGGCGAACCCTTGGTGCGTCTAGGGTTGGAACACTTAATTGCCGATCTCTGCGCCATTCCGAAGGTGCGCGAAGTCTCTCTGACGACGAACGGGTCTTTATTAGCGCGCAAGGCTTGGGAACTAAAAGCCAATGGGCTGGCGCGCGTTAACGTCTCCGTGGACTCGCTTGATCCGGAACGGTTTGCGGAGCTCACGCGCGGTGGACAATTACGCGATACACTCGAGGGCATTGACGCCGCGCTGAAAGTCGGACTGACGCCGCTCAAGCTCAACACCGTGCTGAGACGCTCCACCTGGAAAACAGATGTTCCCAAGCTGCTGGACTTTGCCTCCGAGCGCGGACTGGAGCCACGCTTCATCGAACTGATGCGTACGAGAACCGGGCGCGAGTGGTGCGATTCGGAGTTCGTAGCTATGGATGGGGTCAGGGAATGGCTGGAACAGCAGACGCCGATGGTTCCGGTCGCGAGTCCTGAGGCCATACCTGCACAATTGACGCGAATTCGTTGGGCAGGCAAGTGGATGCTAGTCGGCTGGATCGCGCCCCGTTCGCATCCGTTCTGTGGTACCTGCGAGCGCGTTCGGCTGGATTCCAAGGGACGACTGCGACGCTGCTTAATGGACTCCGCTATGCTGGACCTTGTCCGGTTGCGCCGTGCCGCAGGCGACGATGGAGCGGTGGGTGCGTTGTACGGCTACATGGCCGGAAAACATGCGCCACACGGAATGGACAGCGAATTCACCATGAGCCAGCTCGGGGGATGACCGTAGTCCGGTGAGTACATCGATATTGGGAGTCTTGCCAACCCGAATCGACTAGGAATTCACCGCGAACGGTGGTTCATTCCGAGGGAAGGAGCACCACTTGCCGCAGAAGTTACCCAAAGCAGTGACACGCTTCAGGAAGCTCTATCCCGATGTATGGAAGGCTTTCACAAAGTTGGGAGAACGGTGTCACGATGCGGGGCCGCTCGACGAGCGCAGCCGCCGCCTCGTTAAACTTGGCCTCTCGATCGGCGCAGGACTTGAGGGTGCCACTCACTCCGCGGTTCGTAACGCGCGAAAGATAGGCCTCAGTGAAGAGGAGATTAACCACGTCGTGGTCTTGGCCGTTACCACGTTGGGGCTTCCATCCGCGATCCGGGCATTCACGTGGACCGGAGACAAATCGGGAGTTGGCAGGCACGGCACGGCAAAAGGTTCGTAACCCGGGTATGAGATCACCAACAGCTACGGCAGGGCCACAAATCACCACCCACGGCGTAGGCGCACAGCGGTCTGTGATAGCCGTCACTGCCGCGGCATATGGAGCTACATACAATCGGCATACGGCCCACATACAACCGGCTATGGGGTCGCATTTGGGGGTACTCGATGGCAACGGCGCAAACGGTTCCTGCTGATTCGAAGTGGATCCCGAGTACGTGCGGCATGTGCCTGCACGGCTGCGGAATTCTTGTGGAAGTTCGCGACGGCGTCGCGCTCAAAATCGAAGGCGACCCAAGCAACCCGGACAATCTCGGCAAGCTCTGTCCCAAGGGGAATGCCGGTCTGTCGCGGCTCTACGATTCGACTCGTGTGCTCAAACCCATGAAGCGGACCAATCCACAAAAAGGTCCCGGCATTGATCCGAAGTGGGTCCCGATTTCATGGGACGAGGCTTACGAAATCGTCGCTCGCGAACTGGGTAAGATACGCGCCGACGATCCGCGCAAGCTGTTGTGTGCGATTGGAGATTTTCAACGCATCCTACTCTGGGGTTGGCCGGCGGTGTTTGGCTCTCCCAACTTTTTCAGCTCGGTCGGGAATTACTGCGGTGGTTCCTACCACCCCACGAACGGCATGATCGATGGCTCCTTTGCCGGCATTAACGACTACGAATACTGCAACTACTGGATCCAGGTTGGCTCCGGCGATGGTTTCTCGGCACACCTGCATCTAGCCGGAAGCGCCAAGCGCATGGCCGATGCCCGCATGCGCGGCATGAAGCTGGTGACGCTTGATCCATACGGGTCGGTTTCCGCCGCCAAGGCTGACGAATGGATTCCGATCATTCCTGGCACCGACCGCGCTTTTGTCCTCGGCATGGCCTACGTTTTGATCCATGAGCTGAAACAGTACGATTCCCAATTCCTGCGCGACCGAACTAACGCACCCTATCTGGTCCGAAGAGACGGTAATTTCTTGCGCGACGCAGAGGGACACGCCATGGTATGGAGTCTAAAGCTGGCTGCGCCCCAGCCTTGGAACACGGTCGCGCCCGACGACGTCGAGCTCGATGGGGAACATCAGGTCTCCGGATTGAACGTGCGCACTGGCTTCCGCGTCTGGGCCGACCTTCTCTGCGATCACACGCCAGAGAAGATGTCGGAGGTCTCAACTGTTCCCGCCGATACCATCCGGCGCATTGCGCGAGAATTTGTCGAAGCCGCTCAAATCGGCGCGACCATTAAGCTTGGCGGTAAGACCTACCCCTTGCGCCCCGCCGCTATCAACTTCTATCGGGGCGCGCAATCGCACGCTAATGGACTGTTCGACAACCTGGCCTTCAAGCTGGTCAACATGCTCGTCGGCAACCTGGACATTCCCGGTGGACATTTGGGCGTGCCGATGGACCACCGCGGCTTTTTAATTTCGGAAGGCGAAGACGGCATGGTGAGACCGGAGCCGCACCAACTCCATCCCGCGGCGCCGTTCAAATATCCGCCCGATTCAACCCACCTAGCGGAGTGGTTCCCCCTCGGCTTTGACGCGGGCCAACTCAATGCCGAAACCTTTTTCAATCCCGAACGCTTTGGCCTGACTTACACCCCCGAAGCAATGCTGATGTACCACTCGAATCCGCTGTGGAATCTGCCGGAGACGGATAAACTTGAAAAGATCATGGCGCGCATGAAGTTCGTCGTGGCCATCGATATCCAGCGCACCGAATCGACGGAGTGGGCTGACGTCTTTCTGCCCGACCACACTTTCCTTGAGTCTTACCTGCTGAACTGCCTTGAACCGCCGGTCGTCACCGGCCACTCTCTTCGCCAGCCGGTGGTCAAACCGGTGGGCGATACCAAAGACGCCTATGAGATACTGACCGAAATCGCAGAGCGTATTGGCTTTCGCGACGACTGGAACGACCTGCTCAACGTAGTCACCGGTTTCATTGCCAAACCGAAGTATTTGCTCGACGCTGAAAAGAGTTACAGCATCGAGGAATTCGTGGACCGTTACGCCCGCTCCATCTACGGTGACGACAAGGGACTCGAATGGTTCAAGAAGAACGGCCACGCCGTCCGCCATCGCACCCCTGAAGAAACCTATCTGCCGTTCGGAAGCTTACGTATTCCGTTTTATTTCGAGTTCATCAAGCGGACTGGCGACGATCTGCGCCAGAAATTTGAGCAGATCGGAATGAAAGACTGGCCGCTCGATAACTACCAGCCGCTGCCATTCTGGAAAAACTCGCAGGTGATCGAAGACGGCAAGGCCGGGTACCCCTTCTACGCCATCACTTTCAAAGAGGCCCTGCACACATTTGCCAACACGCTGGTCATGCCCTGGCTGTCGGAGGTCAGTGAAAAGGACGCCGTTCATGGTGGCATCCTGGTAAATTCGGTTACCGCTGCTCAGTTGGGCATCACTACCGGTAACCGCATCCGGCTGCAATCCCCCGCCGGCAGCATTGAGGGCCTGGCGCAGGTGGTGGAAGGTATTCACCCGCAAGTGTTCGCAGTCAGCAACGCGATCACGCGCTGCTTCCTGACCAATGACCGCCAGAAGCAGCGGGGAAGTCATTTTAACCGCCTGCTCACTGGTTCCATACGTTACACCGACAACACTACCGGGGGCTTGGAGTCCACGGCGCGCGTGCGGGTGGAAGTTATTAAGTAGGAAATGTCTGCCCGTACCCGCCCGAGTAAGCGAATCGCGGCGGCGAAAGTCGGCAGCGCCAGATTAGTACAAGGTAGAACTGGAGAGATCGGATCCATGCCCGCAGCCAACATTTCGGCGCTCGGAGCAACGCGAAAGATGCTCGGTTTCAGTCGTCGCACACTGGAATTCGAGCACGCGACGGTTGCCGATTTGCTCCGTGGTCTAGAAACCAGCGATGGCCGCAGCCTGTACGACAACCTGGTATGTGGCGGGAAGCTTCTTGGAAATTACGCAATCGTGGTGAACGGCACGAGCTTGAATTCAGAGCAACTCAACATGCCTTTGCAGGGCGGGGAAGAGGTCGTCGCAATGGCCATTCTCCGGCACCTGCATGGAGGCTGACGGGGCAAAAACATGGCAAGACTGGGAATGGTCATTGACCTGAAGCGCTGTATCGGATGCAACTCCTGCACGCTCGCCTGCAAACAGGAAAATGGGACACCTGAAGATGTGCATTTCGCCAGGGTAATCACCCGCGAGGTCGGCACTTACCCCAAGTCGCGGCGAACGTTTCTGCCTGTCCTCTGCAATCACTGCGACGATGCTCCCTGCGCGAGCGCGTGCCCGTCCGGCGCAACCTGGATTCGCGATGACGGCATCGTCATGGTAGACCGCGAAAAATGTATTGGCTGCGCCGCCTGTGCCGCGGGCTGTCCCTATATGAATCGCCATTTCATCGAGGCGGGGTTGCTGGAGCATGGATATGGTGGCGACGGCTTAAGTCCGTTCGAACTCATTAAATTTTCCGAGTTCGATGAAGGGACAATGATTAAGTGCACTTTGTGCGCTCGCCGCATTGATCAAGGTCTCGAACCGGCCTGTGTAATTACATGCCCAGCGGAGGCTCGGATTTTCGGTGACCTCGAGTCGCCTGATGGCAGGCTCCAAAAGCTGATTCAGGAAAGAAAGGGCTGGACGCTTTTGCCTGAATGCAATACCAAACCCAGTGTGTTTTATCTGGACGACTAAGATTCCGGCTTAAGTATCCATTCCACATCTCTCAGGAGTAATGAAGATGACGACGCAGCACATCACCATCGCGCAAAACCGCTTCGTATTCGGTTACTACCGCCAGGTATGGTGGAACTGGTTCATCGGAACCGCGTTTTTCTGCGGGGAAATCGGCGGCAGCCTGTTTCTTCTTTCCCTCTGGACGCGGTACCTTCCCGGAATGGTTCTCGGGTATCTCATTGTGCTTGGCAAGATTACCGCGCTCTGGCTGCATCTGGGCCGTCGCTTGCGTTTCTGGCGCGCCGGCCTGCGGCCCGACCGTTCCTGGATCGCGCGCGCAGTCTGGGCCAACGGCCTGTTCGCAGCTTCTGGGCTGATGCTTCTGTATTCCGAATTTGTTGGTCGCCCACTGGTTTCGAGCGGCGTGAATTCAGGTCTGGAAGTGGTGGTGATCGCCTCCGGAGCATTTCTCATGTTCTACGATGGCTTCGTGATGAACAGCTCCACCGCCATCCCTTTCTGGAATACGAAACTTCTCCCGCTGCTAATCTTCATGTACGCGACGCTCGGTGGCCTGACGCTCTCGCTCACCATGCGTATGCTTGTCGGCTATGCCACAACCAACGTGGAATGGATGGAGAGAGCGGAGCAGTACCTGCTACTGGCAAACTTCGCCTTGTTGGTGATCTATCTTGTGCGAATGTGGCGCGGGTCCCCTGCCGCGCGAGAGACCGCGAGAACGTGGCTGAGAGGAAATTACTCATGGGTATTCTTCGGCCTCATCGTCGCCGTAGGCTTGCTGGGTACGCTCGTACTTTCCCTCGTGCAGCAGCAGATACAAGCTCGTGGAATTGCCTTGCTGATGGCCGGCTGCGAACTGACCGGAGACTTCGCGCTGCTGATGTTGATATTGAAGTCAGGATTGTTCGCACCACAGACCGCTCCCGCGTTTTCCCAGAACGCAGCGTAGGGTGAGTAAGCGTAGGGTGAATATTAGAACGAATACCATCAGGCATAACGGGAACGCGCTGCGAAACTGCAATAGCGGATCTGCAAACGCCGTTGCGATCGCTCTCGCCCTCCTCTTCGACCTAACACTTTCTCCCATGCAGCTATGACCCTGCTCAAAACTTCAAAGCCAGGCTCAGTTGCACGATCCGCTGCGAGGTTGCACTGGTAATCGCCCCGAGAGGGGAGCCGTTGACCCAAGTCAGGTTAGGCTGGCCCCAGCTGGGATGGTTGAATACGTTGAAAGCCTCCAATTGAAATTGCAGACCCACGGACTCGCGCAGAGCAAAATTCTTGGCCAGCCCCATGTCCCAGTCCTGGAAATATGGTCCGCGGAGAGCCCCTGAACCTTCGTCGCCGAATGTTCCAAGAGCATTCAACGCGAAAGCACATGGGTTGAACCAGCTCGCCATGGTATGGACCTGTGACGGCGCAACGCAGGTTGGGTTGGCAGCGATGGTTCCTGCCTGGAAAGGGTTCCCAACCTGGTTGGGGCGCTGGTTATAGCTTCCCACCCCCGCCTGGTCGTTAGGCAAATTCACCGTGAGGGGGGCGCCCGATTGAAACACGGTTATGCCCGAAACCTGCCAGCCTCCCAGGAACGCTTTGGTAGCGGCATTCGCGTGCCTGAAGAATGGCAGTTCCCAGGAGTAGTTGAAGGTAAGGATGTGCGCCCGGTCGAAGTCCGCGGGGCCGTATTCCGCACGGATGTTGTAGCTGTCTTGCGGCCATGTGGTCGTGTACGCGGAACCATTGGGGCCGGGATTATCCGTAAGCGTTTTCGAGTAGGTGTACGACACCTGGAAGGACACTCCATTCTTGAGCCGATGAATGAGCGAGGCCTGCAGTGCGTTGTAGTTGGAATTGAAGATGGTCGCATAGGCGGAAATTTGGTCAAAGCCCTGGTAGGGGCGAACGGAATCCGGGCTAATGTTAAAGTTTGCCACGTTCACATTGGGTTGGCCTTGGTTCAGGTCATAAAAGCCCAGAAGATGCGTGCCCTTGGTTCCGACGTACCCTATGGAAAAGCTCGTGTCTGGCGCGACTTCGCGCTGAATGTTCAACGACCATTTCTGGACGCCTGGATACTTCCACGGAGCCAGCGCTGTGTTTAGACCCGACGGAAAAAGCGTTCCTGCTGTTCCACCGGGATTATCCAGCGAAGTACCGAAAATATTGACGGAGCTGTTGAAAGGAGGGTTGAAAGCGCCAAACTGGCTGTAGGATCCCCAGCGGTCATAGAAAATGCCGTATCCGGCACGAATCGCCGTCTTGCCGTTTGAGAATGGGTCCCAGGAGAATCCCAGGCGAGGGGCAAAGGCACGCTTGTGACTTGGAAACAGCGCCTGGCCATAGGGTGAACTATTGGCCCCAGCATAAGTGTTATGCCCTGCTACGATAATTCCGTTCAAGAGGTTGCCGGAGTTGGGCACGATCGTCCCGTCGGAATTCACTGTAGGAGCATCGGACAGGTTGTAGAGCGCAGGGTCGAAACCACCCAGCATGTTGTGCAGTTCATGCTCAGGCTGGTAGAACTCATAACGCAGGGCCGCTGTCAGGGTGAGGTTTCTCCGCACCTTCACCTGGTCTTCTATGTACGGTTCCAGGTTGTACCAGCGGTACTTGCCAAAGGGGTCCAACGCCGTCTCCGAGTAGCTGGATGCATAGTTCAGCATGAAATCGGCAAGCGGGTTCCCGGTGAGCTCGCCCAAAAAGGTATAGGAGCCGTTGGTATTGTTGTCCGATGGATTCGCCAGTTCGCTCTTGCCCTCGGGCGTGAAGACCGCCCCGAAGCGAAAGGTGTGCCGGCCCCGAATCCAGGTGGTGTCGCTCTGAAAGGGAATGCTGAAGGCGTCGTTGTGGAAATACCACATCTCCACGATTCCCGCGTAAGGATAATTAAAATACATGGTCGGAATCCGGTCCAATTCGTCGAGCGGGAATACCTGCTGCAAAGTCAGGCCTGGCGCCCGAGCCTTACTGGAGAGCGGGGAGTTTTCCAGCGATTTGTCGTTCGCGAAGTACATGCCAACGGAGAATTCCGTGAAAAGATTGGGACGCGGAGTGTAGGTGACGTGGACCGCCCAGTTATACATGGGGAAATTCTGGGTCGATCCTCCAACGTAAGGAAAAGAATTCTCGCCAAATAGCCCGTAGGGATTGTCTAGCAGGTTAGTATCCTGTGTATACCGCCCAAAGAGATTCCACTTATCATTCAACTTGGCATCGATGCGCACCGATTCTTCTCGCCAACGGGTGTAGTTAGGCGCTTGAGATATGAAGTTGTACAAGTTATCTAGGCTGTAGTTAGGCGTAGGTTGCGGATAATATGTCGAGAGAAGAAGGAGTGCGTTCTGGTCCAAGCGGCCCGGCGGAATCGTATTGTCAGGAAAAGGCTTCCCCGTGGTCGGATCGATGGGCTGTATCAGGCTCTCACTGAAGTTGCCTTCGCGCTCGAGTGCGGTAGGGGCAACGGTAATAGCCGGGCCGGAATTCACCACAATTCGCCTCCACTCCTGCGACCAGAAGAAGAAGAGCCGGTCTTTCTTGATCGGGCCGCCTACGTCGTAGCCGAAATTGTTGTGCCGGTCCTCCGGGGAGCTCGTGGAGAAATAATTCTCGGCGTTGAATATGTTATTGCGGAAGAACTCAAAGACGTCCCCATGGAATTTGTTCGTGCCGGAACGGGTAACGAGATTGACTTGGGCGCCCGCCGAACGCCCTGCAGTGGCCGTATAGTCGTTGTTCTCAATGCGGACTTCGGAAACCGCGAACAGGTTAGGCACAACAAAGGCGTTGCCGCCAAAGGTGTCCTCGTTACGTATGCCATCAATCAGCAGGTTGTTCTCGTCGTCTCGAACTCCATTCACGGAAAAATTGAGCGACGAGTTCGACCCGAAGCCAGGGTCGACGACGACCGGCATGGAGACACCGGGTTCCAACGACATCAACTGCGTGAAGACCCGGTTCGTCAGCGGCAGGGAATTCACCTGTTGTCCGGTGATTGTATTGCCTTCGTTTGCCGTAACCGTGTTCACGACGGCTGGCGCCTCGGTGACCGTGACTTGCTCCGACACAGCGCCAACCCGCAGGATCAAATTCACGTAGGCTGGTTCGGCGGCATGCACCGCAAAAACCGAGTGCACCACCTTCTTGAAGCCCTCTCTTTCGGCAGTCAGCTCGTATGGTCCGGCAGGCACGGACAGGAAGCGGAACTCGCCCGACTGATCCGTCACGGTCTTGTAAGTCAGATTGCTCTCGGGGTTACGGAGCGTGATGGAGACGCTTGGCACCACCGCCCCGGTGGCATCCGTAACTGTGCCAAGCACGGTCCCGGCATCGGCGACTTGTGCCCAAGCCGCGTTTGACAAGAAAGCTGTAACTACCAGTAGCGAAAGAAGAAAATAGCCTGTAACTCTATTCTTACGCATATCCCGTCTCCTTTTCCGGCGACGTTCTGTTAGTGCCCAAAACTCGCACGGCGCCACTACGGCAAAGGCGCCTCGACTTCCTCAAGCACCCAGCGATCGGGTGTTTCCAAGTGACAGTCATAGCCATAAAACCGGTCGTTAAATACGTGCTGGAACAGACAGGCGCGCTGGCCGCGCAGAATGGGATTGCCTTCCACGGGCTGGAAATCGCCATCGGGCGAATCGGCGGCGAAGATCTTGACCTGCCACTCGCCTTCGGGATCGTCGGTGTAACGGTGCGGATAAACCTCGGTGGCGAGATAGTAGACTCCGGTTTTCTTGCCGCTGGCGTTCACTGCATCCTTGAGATAAAGCAGGGTGGGCGCCGCAACCGTGGTTGTGGACTTAAGCAGGATTTTTTCCGGGGCCTTGTCCAGGTCGACGACGGAATCAGCGCTCTTGCTGATGATCTCGAAGTGATCCTTGTCATTGCCGCGATAGAAAGTCAGATAGAACCGTCCTGTGCGCGGATCGCGGAAGAGATTCGGATTTTGGTTACGCTGCTCGGGAACACCAGCCACCAATACCTTTTCCTCCGTCAGATGGATTCCGTCGAGCGAAGTGGCCAGCACGATGTGGCTGCTCGGAGTGTCGTAATCGCGGGTGATCGCGAAGTAGAGCAGGTCCTTGTGCTTCGGGTCAGTGTGCTTCGGGTCGGCGCCGGCGAGAACCGTGGGCCAGCGAGCGTTCGTCCAAAGCGGATTCTGCTCATATTTGGTCCAGGTCACAAGATCATTGCTGCGCGCCAGGCCGATACCGCGGCCCTCGTTCAGCCCGTACCATCCCCAGTAGCGGAATCCGTCCCGCCTTAGTTCCAACACCGACATGGTGTGAGGAAACTCGTCGCCTTCCCACTTCTGCGCATCGGGAAGAACATGGCGTGGCGTCGTTAGTTTGAGGTAAGGCACGCCCTTGGGTTGCTCCTGCGAAAGAACCGCAACAGCAGCATTAAGTACAAGAAGTGTTACTCCAATCAGAACGCAGAGCTTACGAACTAGACTTAACATTGATGCTCCTCATCGAAAATTCATCACATGCTACTTACTTCACTTTTGGCTCGGATTCGCGCCGTCTGGACCGGCCGCAGCTTCGACTGCGTTGTCCCGATGCAAAATCGTGGCGTTCGTGATGATCGGCCGGGCCCAGAAGCCGACGCTAAGAACGCATCCGAAGGTTACGTACAGAAAAGCCACACCAGCGCGCAGACCGGCGAGATCTCCAATCCGGCCGATGATCACCGGCACCACGGCTCCGCCCATGATCCCGGTGCTCAAAATTCCAGCGAAAGGCCCGTGATGTTCTGAAACCGAATTCAATGCCAGCGAAACCAGCACTGGCCACATGATCGAAGCGAAAACACCAATGGCCGGAAACGCGATCAGCGACACGCGCGCTGGACCAAACAACGCCGCAGTCAAACAAAGCAACGCGCCGATGCAAAAACCGATTAACACCCGCCGGCTGTCAAACAGCTTGAGCAGTCCCATGCCCACGAAACATCCGGCGGTGAGCATTCCCCAGAACCAGGAAACGGCGGTGGCACCGGTCGTGTGCGGATCGTAGCCGTGATACTGGGCGAGAAACTTCGACATCCAATCGGCCGTCCCCTGCTCGCATCCCACGTAGGCAAAGACACACAGGAAAAACGCCCACACCATCGGCTTGCGTAGAAGGCTGCCATACATCTGAAGAGAGCCGGCTCCTTCATCGCTCGTGCGTTCGACCCGAGGGAAGCGTGTGAACCCGAGCACGGCAATCATCAACACCGTGAAGACCGCAAAGATCCAGTACATCGAGGCCCAGGGAAGCGCGGGGGGAGTGAGCCTGCCGAGAGTCTCAAGCAGCAGATTGCCCCGGGCAGAAGGTTTGCCCAGGTTCTCCACGAGATAGGAGTAAATTCGCGGGCTGGCAAAAGAAGCGGTCCCAAAGATCAACTGAGCGAATGCGGAATTAAATGCGAAGTGCTCTTCGCCGCCCGCCACTCGTAACAGCGGATTGATGGCAACCTGAAGCGTCGCCATGCCAGCACCCATGACAAACAACGACCCGACCGCGACGTGGTAAGTAGGGAAGAGAGCGAAGCTCAAGGATCCGATGGTGCCAGCGAGGAAAGCCGCGATCATCACGGGCTTCTCCGTAAAGCGTTCCACCCAGAAGCCCGCAGGAATTGACATCACGCCATAGGCAATGAAGAAAGAAAAAGGCAGCAGAGCCGCAGCCGTGAGGCTCACGCCAAAGCTGGCGATGATGTCGGGTACGATAGGCCCCAGAATGTTGGTCAGCAGCGACATCACAAAGAATGTAAGGAAGACCAAGCCGACCATGTAACGACTTCGCGCCATAGTTACAAATCCTTTTTGCCGCCCTTACTCTGTGGTTGTAACTTTGCTCGCCAGTTCAAAACGGCCCGGCTCGCGTCCGGCTTGGAGCGCCAGCGCCAGCGTAATCATCTGCACCGGCAGAATTTCCAGGATTTGGCGAATGCTGGGACCGTGCTCTCCGATCCGGCAGCAAGGCAAGGAAGCATCTTTATCGACGAGTTCGGCGCGTTTTTCCTGCTGGTGGATGTCGTGCAGCAAGCGCTGGTTCAAGTCCCGCGTCTTGGCGTCGCCGGCAAAAACGAGCACGAAGGTTTCGCTACCCAGCATTTCAAAGGGCCCGTGCCGGAACGCGGCGCTGCTCATGCCCTCGGCGTGAAAGTGGTCGGACTCCTTTACGATCAATGCGCCGGTGCCGACCGTGGCCAATGACGCTCCGCGACCGACCATGAACAAGTGGCGAGTGTTCTTGAGCACCCGAGCCAAAGTGCGGACATGGTCCTTCCAATCGGCGAGGTAGGCGGCAGTGGCGGGACAGGCATGCTTCAATTCCTGGCGCGTTCGCAGCAGGTCGCGTTCGCAAAGGACATCCCCCAGCCATTTCAATGCCATCAGTGCGGCCACATAGGTCTTGCAGGAGACGGAGAACTCGCTGCCCGCCTGGGTGAGCACGGCGGCACCAGCGTGCTTGGCCAGTGCACTGCCGGGCGTGTTCGTCACTGCGATCACGGTGCAGCGTTTATGGTTGGTTTGCGCCAGCCGCACCATCTCTGCACTTTCCCCGGACTGCGATACCGCAATAATCAAGGTCTTGGGATCAAAAAACCGATTACTGTAGTGCACCAGTTCCGACGTCTCGACCATGAGGGCAGTAAATCCGTGGCTGATGAGTTCCAGGTTCAGCGGATGAAGGGCGTGGAACGACGAGCCCATGCCGGTGAGCACGACTCTCTGGAATTTACCTTCGTTCAGACGCGCTGCAATCTGCTGCAGCGGCTTGGACGATTCCAGGCTGGCGAGAGTGTTCTCCAAAGCCTGTGGTTGATCAAGAATGTCCCGAAGATATTCGCCTTCGATCGTTGCGAGATCTTCAACCACGGTGTCCTCCCTTTTGTTCGAACCGGTGATGCCACACCCGCGCAGCGCCGATCAGGTTTGCATCCTCGCCTAAAGAAGCCAGCGTCAGTTCCGTTTTCTCGTACGGAACCAGACGGCAGCAGCGGCAAATGGTTCTGCGAATCTCTTCCAGGAAGAGAGGCGCGCTCTTCATCACGCTGCCTCCGAGCACAATGGCATCGGGCGCAAACAGCGTGACCAGATTGGCCAAGCCCAGGCCTAAGTAGCGAGCTTCCCGGTCGACTGCCTGGCGGGCTAACTCATCTCCGTCTTGCGCAAGTTCACAAATCCGCTTGGCCGTTAAGTGGTCGCGGTGCGGATAGTCTCTCGGCATGTTGCTCTCCAGCCATGAGACCATCGCCGGACCGGCAGCCAGGGATTCCCAGCACCCGTGAAAGCCGCACACGCAGAGCGGCCCAGAAGGATCGATGACATGATGGCCGATTTCCGGATGAGACTGATCTACGCCGCGGTAGATCTGTCCATCGAAAACAAGGCCGGTTCCAATTCCGGTTCCGACGGTCACGTAAATCAGTCTGCTTTTATTCTGGCCCGCGCCCCAGCCCGACTCTCCAAGCGCAGCAGCGTCGGCATCATTCTCCATCGCCACTTTCACTTGAAAGGTTCGACTCAGATCCCGGACCGGGTTCTCTCCTTTCCAATTCGGAAAGAAGTTGACCTCGCCGATCTCGCCGGTCAGCGGATACACCGGTCCGGTAGATCCGATCCCAATACCGGAGATCTTGGCGTTTACGGTCTGCGCGGTGGCTCGTAGCATCTCCATGATCCGCCGCAGCGCGTCCGCATAACCGCGATCAGCTTCCGTCGAGCATTCCAGGCGGGCTAAGACCTTGCCATCGTCGTCAATCATCCCAACTGCTATCTTGGTTCCACCAATATCCACCGCTCCAATCAATGGCTTCTCCTGTTCCTCCCGGTTGTGTTTGCCTCTACTTCCACTCGAAGACTTCACCCTCGTAAGCTCCTATGTCGACCTTGAAGGTGGCGCCGGCAATCTGCAATGGCATTGCGCCTTGCGGCGTGATTCTAGTGACGGAATGCAACGGGCTCGCCGCCAGAATGGTCACGCTTTGTGCTTCAGAACCGTGATTGGTCACGACCACGTACCCGTGAGTTCCACCGCTCAATGCGCAGACCTCTACCGAGGGCTGGTCGCTGCGGAAGAGCGGCATAACGCGTGACCATTCGCGAAACGCTTCGTAAATTCGATACGTAACCTCGGGCTTGTCAAAAGCCGCCGGCAGATTCGCCAGATAATTTTCTAAAGGATAGGCGCTCAGCAGCGTCTTGCCCGACCCCACAGTATTGGCGATCAGGGCCGGCCTGTTGTCCTGGTCAACCGCGATAATCGTGCCGCCCTTGACCTCAAGAATCGCACCCCAGGAACGAGGTGTTGCGGACGGCACCGAGTAATGAAAAGTGTCTCCCACTTTCAGGCCGCCGAACGGAGCGACGATTTTCAGCGTGATGTCGTCCTTCGGATTGGCATCGACCATTCTTGCCCCAAACAACGATTCCATTTCGGGTATGGCAGCGTCCGCGGCAACCGACGCGTATAGCGCGCCTCCTTTCGAGACGTATTGCTTCGCTTTTTCCCAGAAGTCCGAGTGCACATGGACCAGAAAGCTATCGGTGCTGGTCAATGGCGAGGGCATCAGCACCAACGGGCGCTTCTGCCAGTCGTCGTACTCCCGCGGGAAATCTGCCTTCATGCCGGCGCGCCGCGCCAGCACAAAAGACGACAGCCAGGAGCCGGTGATCCAGGCGTTTTCTTCGCTAAAATTCGGTTGCGGCTGTCCCGTCACATTCGCGCCCTCGTCCGTCGAGGTGTAGGGAACAACTTCCGGCCCGGTCAGGCCATAGTGAGAGAAGTTACCATGCGGCTTTGACCACTCATAGGGAACGATGATCCCGGCCTCTGCCGCAGCGGGCTCAATTCCGCTGAGATCCAGCCGGCCAACCACGTCCTCAAACTCCTTAAACATTCTTGCGGATGGCCGGTCTTTACCATCCCAGGTGGTCAGGCCAAATTGTGTTTCGTGAGGAGAGCGGAGGTACGGAACTTTGTGGAACTGTTCCGGCGCGGTATCGGTATAGCACCAGAGGAGAAATCCGTTTGCTCCGGCGCCCAGCCCCGAGTAGAGGCTCGCGCGCAAGAACTTTGCGATTTGATCGGGATCATACTGGGCCGATGAAGCTCCGATCTCCTGCACCATGACGGGATGTCCTGCGCCGCCTGACAGAGCGGTCTCGAAAGCAGATCCGTAGGTGCCCCGCTCGGAAAGCATGGCGTCGGGGAAAAGCTTGGGCGCATAAATAGAGTAAGGGTGAACACTGAAAAAGTCGGCTTCCTCGCGAAGATTGTCGGGGCGGAACGGACCGCGCCCGACATCCTCCATGCTGACCCCAACCACTATCGGATGAAGAGAATCGTGGCGCCGAATCGACCAGGAAAGCAGTCGCGTCCAGTTAACCGCCATCGCGTCTGTAGTACTATCAGGCACAATCCAAAATGGCGGCTCGTCGGTCAAATCCCAGCCGAGAATCGCAGTCTCTTTTCCATAGCGCCGTGCCAGCTCGGCGACGTGGTCGGTCTCGATCCGCAGCATGTCGGGATCAGAATGAGGATGCCTGCCCTGCCGGTACGGCACGTCCCAATACGCTTCGCCCACCTCCCCGCCGATTAAAAGACTGGGATGTAGATAGATGTGATAGCGATGAGCCAGGGAAATCAGGAAATCGATGTCGCGAAACGCTTCCGGGTTGTAGTCGCCGGGGCGAGGCTCGATCCACGCCCAAACAAAATCGAGACGAATGGTGTTGAAGCCCAGTTCGTGCATCCGCGCGAAATCGGCTTCGATCGCTTGCGGATCCCATTGCGTAGGCCATTGCATGGCCGCCTTAGCCGGCACCCAGTTCGCACCCACAGGGATAAAGCGATGGCCGTCGTGGGAGAAGTAATTGCCCTCAAGATGCACGGCTGAAAGTTGTGTACCGTTGGCATTGCCCGGTACCGAGATTTGTTGGGTTGATTTCGACTGCTTAGCCCCGTCATCGGCGACGGTCACATGCGCGCACGCACAAACCAACGTCACCACAATCGGCAGCAAGCACCTGGGGAACCATCCTCTATTGCTGGTCATTTTCATCGCGATGCATCCTTCTTGAAAGTGAAGCGACTCCGCGAAGCATTCTAGAACGTAAACTTGAGTGCGAGTTGAAGCTCCCTCGAGGCATGTACTGTACTCGTGATAGACCCGGAAAGGCTTGGTACCAGCGGCGTCCCAGGGCCAGCCGGAGAGCCCGTCTGATCCACGGCAGTCCAGGGGAGTGCGAACTCGGGAGTGTTGAGCAGGTTGAAGGCTTCCACGCGGAATTGCAGCTTCGAATTCTCGGTGAGGCTGAAATTCTTGAACAGCGAAGCGTCCACGTTGTATTCTGCCGGCCCGCGCAGAGACCCGCGCCGAGCATCCCCGTAGTCGTGCGAAAACGTTTGTCCGGGAGCAAGTGCCGGAATAGCGAAGGCCGCGGGATTATACCAGCAGGCAATCGTCTGATGGTTTGACGGGCAGCCGACGCTCATAGCGTTGGAGAAATCGTAAGGATTGCCGATAAGATCTGGCCGCGGCGCACCTGAATCTGTATTGGTGTAATCGGTGGAAAGCAGCGGCGTAAACGCTTCTCCAGAGTGCATGGCGACAATTCCGTTCAGTTGCCAGCCCTCCGTCAGCCAGTGGGTTGGTCCCGCAGCGTTCCAAAACCGCTGTTTTGGGCCAATGGGGAGGTTGTACGACCAGGCGGAAGAAAACTGGTGGCGATAGTCCGGAGCATTATCGCCGCGCTCCGCCTTCAGATTGTACGTGTCCTGCGGTTCCAGATATTCGTTTTCCTCGGTCTGTCCCATCGTGTGCTGCCACGTGTAGGCGTTCAGCATGCTCCAGTTGGCCGAGAATCTTTTCTCAAGCTTGACCTGCAATCCGTGGGAAATGGACCAGGCGCCATCGTCCAGGGTGCGAATTTCGCCGACATTCGGCACCGTACTGAAATAGAGTCGGCCATAATTCGTCGGGGCGCCGGTGGCACACGAAGGGTCGGTGGGAGTTGGACAGGATTCAAAATTACTGTCCAGTGGCTGCGTCGGCTGATTGCGGTTGCTGAGAAACGCCAGCTTGACGCCGCGCGTTCCAACATAGGCGAGCTGGAGTAACACGCCCTTGGAGAGTTCCCGCTCCAGGTTCAGGTTCCACTCTTCAATGTACGTGGTGCGGTTGTTGAAGAAAGCCGCACTCGCGCGTCCCGCGGGATTCTCTATCGTCGCGTACACCGGAGCCGGATAACCAGTCGAGATCCGCATGCTAGGCGTGGTCGCTGCAGCGGTGAAGATGCTCTGGCTGAAAAACAGCCCGGTGGAGTTATAGGCCAGCTCGGCGTCATTCTGATCGGCTTGAACGTCGTAGAAAATTCCAAACCCTCCGCGCACTACAGTCTTGTCGTTCCATGGTGTCCAGGCAAATCCAATCCGCGGACCGAAGTTGTTGTAATCCGTCTTTACGTTGCCCGAAGCGCTGACCCCCGGCATCTGGGGCGAGACAAATTGCCCAGTTGAGAAATCAAAATTGGCCAGGCGATTCTCCTGCTCGA
This sequence comes from Terriglobales bacterium, assembly GCA_050011975.1. Lineage (GTDB taxonomy): Bacteria > Acidobacteriota > Terriglobia > Terriglobales > Acidobacteriaceae > Acidiflorens. Next base: position 110,998 of record JBEKIB010000010.1, read on the forward strand.
CCGGCGGCGTAAAAAGATCGTAGCGCAGGCCAAGGTTCAGCGTCAGTTTCGGGGTAGCCCGGAAATCGTCCATGAGATATGCACTGAACTCGGTCCAGCGCATCCCGAACGAACCCTTTTGGCCGTCGCGGTACGCGGTTTGCGGATACCCCATCATGAAACTCGCCAGCGCACTTCCTCCGGTATCAGTGGTCAGGTCTGAGGTGAAGAGCTCGTTGAACGACATATCCCCACGTGCGTTTTGCGTCTGGAAAAATCCATGCAGGCGGCGCCGCACGTCGACTCCCATTTTGAAGGAGTGGTGGCCGCGCACGTACGTGAAGGCGTCCATGTATTGGTAATTGTTTTCGTTCAAGAACTCCGGAAACCAGTCCGTACTTCCGAGTGAGCTCAGGCTGGAGAACTGGATACTGGGCAGTCCCCCGGTTGCCGTCGGGTTGCTGGGATCAAAAATGCCTGGGATGCCGAATTGCTGCGAAAGCGGCTGGCCGGCAAAGTTCTGAATGGCTTTTACCACGTAGCGAGAATAGCCGATCTTCAATTCGTTGATTTTTTCTGGCGTGAAGGTGTGTACATCGCTGATGCCGGCAGACCTCGCCAAATTTGTGATATGACCCGAAAAGATTCCCCCGCCCGCTTCGCCGGGAAACGGATCGGGCGCGAAGGCTTGCACATTGTTGAAGCTGAAGGTCAGGGAGAGATTGTTCTTGCTACTGAGCTGATGATCTCCTCGAACGTCAAACGCATCCTGATTGTTCCTGGCCACCGGGTTCGACAGGTAATTGCCCGCCACGTTTTGCAGGTTGGGCGCAGGAAAAAGTTGCACCAGCTTCAGCGCGGCCGGGTCAAGGCACGCACCGTCGGTTGCGCTACTGCACGGTGGAATCACGTTGAGCTGCCCGTTGTACTGAACGGGCTGGCGAAGAGTCACGCTCGTGCCGTCTGCACAGGTGTGGCTATAGTTGGTGAAAGGATCGAAAATCGTCCCGGTGTCGAAAGAAGGACCTGAGCCATCGTCGCACGGGAAGAACGTCTGCCCGGTCAGCAGGTCCCCAAAGTTGCCGCCAATCTCGGTAGGCGATGGGACCACTGAAATGAAGGTCTGCGCCTGCCGGATGCGAGTTCCCTGATAGTCGACAAAGAAGAACGTCTTGTTCTTGATGATCGGGCCACCGAACGTTCCTCCAAACTGATTTTGCTTGAAGGGTGCGATCGGCAGGTTCGGATCGTCGAAGAAATTCTTGGCATCGAAGGCCGAATTGCGCAGGAACTCAAACAAGCTGCCATGATATTGGTTGGTCCCGGACTTCAACACCACATTGACCACGGCTCCGCCTCTGCCAATGTCCGCGCCGAAATCGCTCGTCTGCACTTTGAATTCCTGGATAGCATCGATCGAGGGTTGTATGACTTCAATCCCGATCTGCTGTTCGTTGTTGTCGAAGCCATTCAGGAGAAAATTGTTGTTGGTGGCAGTCAGCCCATTGACTTGAATGGATGCATTGCCCCGCTGATCTTCCGGTATTCCTCCCTGCTGCACGGTGTAACCGGCAGTCGGCCCCGCGTTGACGCCCGGCGTAAGATAAGCCAATTCTATAAAGTCTCGCCCATCCAATGGCATATCTTGCACCCGTCTCTGCTCAATCACCTGTCCGAGAGAAGACGTGTCAGACTCGATCAGCGGCGCGGCTGCAGTCACCACCACTTGCTCGCTGATCGAGCCAATCGCCAGCGTAATATCGACGCGCACTACTTGATTTACGTCCAACTTGAAAGTGGCCTGCACCGCTTTCTTGAATCCCGGATGTTCCACGGCTACGGTGTACTCGCCGGACTTCAGTGCTGTTACCACGTACTCGCCGTTGCTATCGGTTTTCGTTTGCCTTTCGGAATTGGTCTGAGTTTCCGCAACCTTGACCGCCGCATTAGTGACTACGGCGCCGGTAGGGTCCCTGACAGTCCCGACAATCTTTCCCGACTCCACTTGAGCTTTGACGGCTAAAGACGCACACAATAAGAAGATGGTCGCGATGACGCGAGCAATGTTCCGAGAGAAAATGTAGGGTGGGCATTTTGGGCGCGTGGGCATGGCAGTCTTGGCTACCATAAGGAGATCTCCCGTACAGAAGCATATGAACCTCGTATGCATATATGGTGTCAAGTACATTTTTAGACCCAGGGCTGAATTCGGTCCTTCCTCTCAACTGGAAAAGTCCACATATACGATTGATATTGAATCGTTTACTGGGGACGAAAATCGACATATGGCTTCCAAAAAAAGGGGCCGGGGAAAAGTAGATTGGATGCATGATATATGCGTTGTATACTATGTGACTTGGTCAATCTGGAGGGTGCCTTGTCGCAACCTGATTTGGTTAGAGTGGAAACGTTGGGCCTCACCATCGACAACAACAGCTTCGTGCCCTACTACATGCAGATTGTGGATCAGGTGCGCGAGCTGATTAAGAAGAACAAGTTGAGCCAAGGACAGACTTTCTGCTCAGAGGGCGAAATTGCCCAGGCTCTCAGGATCAGCAAGATGCCCGTCCGCCAGGCATTTCAGAAGCTACGATCCGAAGGACTGTTGGTGATTGCCAAGGGCAAGCGGCCCGTAGTCGGCTCCGGACGTGTCCCTTGGGATTTCCAGCAACTGCGGGGCTTCAGCGAAGAGATGCGGCGGCGCGGGCTGGTCCCTTCCGCCAAAGTCTTGGCTCTTGCGCTCGAGGAGCCGGATCCTGAAACGGCGCAAGCCCTCAAGCTCACCGCCGACGAAAAGACATACTGCTTACGGCGCCTTCGGTTCGTGAACAAGAAGCCGGTGGCCGTCGTTACCAGCCATCTGCCTGCTCGCCTCTTCTCCGGAATCGAAAAGCAAGACCTGGCCAGGCAATCCTTGTACCACGTCTTCGAGAATGTCTACTGGCGGAAGCTCCATTGGGCCGAAGAAGTGATCGGTGCGGTCGTCGCCGGCGAGGAGGAAGCGCGTATTTTGCAGACATCGCCTGGGAGTGCTCTCCTTTCGATCAAGGAAACGACGTATGACGTGCAGCGTGTCCCAATTGAATACAGCGTTTCGCTGTTGCGAGCTGACCGCTACACCGCCTCCGTCATATCCGTCCGCAAGACATAGGTGCCCTAACTTCACTACTCCACGGTTGTTTATTTTGGAGATTACCCAGAGAACTCGCCTCGGACTGCGCTGCATATCACGAATCAACGTCGGGGGTTCCGGATCAGGCTTGGCTGGGCCCCGCCGTTGGCAACCAAGAGGTTCGGTCTGTCCGAGGTGCGTTGCATCCGGTTCAGGATTTGTTACGAGATTGCATCGCCATGGCCACCAGCGTCCCGATCAGGATCGCGGGGAAGAGCTGACCCACCATGGACTCGGCGACGGTAAGCGAACGGGCGATAGGAGAGGCCGGAGAGACCTCGCCTCCAACCGTCGTGAGAGTACAGAAACTGAAGTAAGTCAGCTTCGAGATCAGCTGGTCAAAATCCATAGGAGCACTGACAAAACGAAAAGAACCGGGTCGGAATTGTTCGACCACCTGAAAAGCGGAAGCCCAGGCCATTCCCAGGAGCAAATATGCACACACGCCACCCTGGATGCGGCTCCAAGTCACCGGGCCTCCCCGAAACATCACGATGAGTACGATGCGAACATAAAGAAGCAAAGTAATTGTGGAGAAGACGCTACCGAGTTGGTGCAAGAGCGGCGTCGGATGGAAGCGCGCCACACCCAAGAAACCTGCCGCCATCAGAACGAGGGCGATCACCGAGAGTTTTGCAATGCGGCTCTGCTCTACGGCAAGGGCTCCGAAAATCATTAGAGATACGATAATGAATTCGAAGACGATGCGCTCTGGAAGGCCCGCTTCGCCTAGCGGCGTTATTACGAAGACGAGTACGATCAGCGAAATGGTGACTAGAGTAAGCCCGAGGTCGCCAGACCAGAACTCACTCCTTTGCAGATGAAAAAATGCTTGTCGAGGCGGCGTTGTAGTTCTCGTCATCAAGTCTTCCCCCACTCGGTGTCAGGTAATCAGAGGTGCATCGTAGCCCGGAACATCAAAACCGGGAAACGCATTCCCTTCGCGTCTCCCGTTCTTGGCTCGGTGGAGGTACTATTCGACCGGCGACCAATCGTCGGTCGGATTGTATTCCTGAATGGATGCTGCGATCTTCGCCGTGTCGGGACCTAAGTCCCGCTCGTAGACCACGCCATCGCGGCCCGTCATGAAAATCATGATGCCGGTTTCCGCGTACTTGACGGGCGTTGCCAGGATAGCGAAGCCGCCGGTCATCTTGCCATTAACGATGTAGCTCCGGGCGCCGCCGGGGGCGTCGTCGCCTTGAGCAGTCAGGATGCGCAGCGTGTAGCCATCGATCACCAGAGGTTCAACCGGAGTGGGCGTTGCGAGCGACGACTTGGGGAATTCGCCGAGGTTCGCGAGCGGACTCGAAACCTGCTTCTCCGACGCGGGCCAATACAGACCATCCTGTTTGCCCGAAGTGCTGATGATGCGCTCGGCGAATTCCGCCGAATCGCCACCGTTGGCAAAATAAATCTCTTGCGCGTTGGCGAGCGCGGAACAAGCGTCGATCGTTAAAAGCTCGTTGCGCCCAATGTCGCGGGCCCTGATTTCCTCAGCGCCGGCGACAGCATCGAAGTACCACTGGCCGGAGGCATTTTTTGCCAGCGGCACCGGGAAAGCGAAGTTGTCGGTTCCGATGTAGAGCACGCGACTGCCGTCGGTCATGTCGACCCAACGATTCATCTTCTCGTACTTGGACGCAAACGCCTCTAACGCGGCCTGGTCTGCTTCTTTGTCTCCCGTGTTCAGGAGGACCCTGGTGTCAACGCCCAGGATTTCTGCGAGAGCACTTTCATCGCCGCTCCTCGCCGCCTTGGCCAGGGCGGCGCCGGCCTCGGCCGATGACTGAAACCTGATCTGGGCGTCCCCGGCTTCCGCCGAATTCTTTGTTTTGAGTCGCGCCATCACGAGCACCAAGGCGGCGAGCGCCAGCACTCCGATTACAACCCTCTTCCACTTCTTCGTCGTTTTGTTCGCATTCGATTCCATTTTCAATCTCCTTTGAAAGTTATGATTTGTCCTTTTCCTTTATTTATCGAATATTTATCGAATGACCGTATTTTCCGGCCCATTACCGACGGCGTCCGCCGCCTCCGCCGGAGCGGTGTTCAGCAGGTGCGTGCTCTCGTGCCATACGTGGCTGGGAGCGCCGTCCCTCCATGCTTCCGCGCCCACGATCGCTTTCCATGCGGTTGGCCCGACCGTCTCCGCTCATACGCGAGCTGTTCAGATTGCCGTTGTTCCGACGATCGGCGTTTCTACTCTGCTGGTCTTGAACACCGCCGTTGCCGCCGATGAGACCGTGGTTGCCGTTGTTTCCACCGTTAGGCGTATTGCCCGGACCCGTGCCTTTGTCAGGATGAAAGCCGCCGTCAGGACCGTAATACGCATTCGGGTGATAACCGCCGTTGGGGCCGTAGTGCGTGTCTTCGCCCGGCTTGTAGCCAGGGTCGGGATGAAAGGTGCCGTTATTGCCGTAATACCCACGACCGCCATTCATAGCGGCGCCGCCGTTGGAGCCCGCATCCGCGTGCTCTACACCGCCGTTGCCGCCAATCAGCCCGTGATTGCCGTTGTTCCCGCCGTTAGGCGTATTGTTCGGGCCCGTGCCTTTGTCAGCGTGCCAGCCGCCGTCAGGGCCAAAGTACCCGTTCGGGTGATAACCGCCGTTGGGACCATAGTGCGTGTCTTCGCCCGGCTTGTAGTTACCGTCGGGGTGAAAGGTGCCGTTGTTGCCATACCATGCATGATTTTGCGATCCGGCCGCTCCACCTCCCCAGGGATGATAGCCGTTGTAGTTCGTGTTATTCCAGGTGTGGTTGTTGATATAGGTGTTGTGGTTATAGATGATGGTGGAACCGCCGCCACCACCCCAGCCGCCGCCCCAGTTCACATTCCAGGCGTGCCAGCCCCAGCCGAAGCCTCCACCCCAACCGCCGCCACCAAACGTGGCGCCAATCGAGATCCCACTTCCAAAGTAGAGGCCAAAGGAAGCAATAGGAAGCGGCGGAGCCACGTACATCGGCACCACCACGGGCGCGCCGTAAACCACCGCCGGGTTGTATTGCGGGACGTAGACAACTTGCGGGTTCGCCGGTTGAATTACGATCGTCGTGGACGTTGGCTGAGTGACCGTGATCTGCGAAGTGGATTGCAGCGTTCCTGCCGCTTGCGCTTTGGCGCGCATCGCTTGCACTGCCGCCATCACATCGGCTTGTTGATTCGCGAATGCCTGCCCGAGGCTCGACGTCCATGAGAGGTTATGGGCCAGGTTATCCAACACAGAAGGAAATTGCGTCAAAGCCTTGACGCTGGGATCCCACGATTGCTGGTCTACAGTCTGGGCGAGCGCCGCACCCGTCAGGTTTCTGTTCTGTGCCAGCCAGTCGTCTGCGTATGCGACCTGGTCTGGATTCGTAGCAGCTGCCAGCACCTGGGCGACCAGCGCATCGGGGTACAGCGCGATGGGAGCCACCAGAGAGTCGAGTTGATCCGACGACAGCGGCGCCGGCGACGGACCCTGTCCAGTCGCTGGTGCCGAAGTGGTTCGCGTCGCATAGCTCGTCGTCGGGTACGCCGAAGTCTGAGGCGCAGAAGAGTAAACCGGCGTCGGAGCTTGATAGGTAGCCTGCGCCGGCGCTTCATATGTGGTTTGCGCTACCGGCGGAGCTAAGATGGGCTGAGATTGATACGCCGCTCCGCTGCTGGGCGGAACTGGAGCCGGAGCCGTGGTGGGACGCGTGGCTTGCCACGGCGCGTGCCTGCCATGGATCCCGTAGGTTCCCGACATGGTGTCTCCAAAGGCGTCCCCCGAAAAGTGGAGAACATTGCGAGTCACCGTGTCGAATCGGACGCGATGACCGTGGACCTCACCTTCGATTGGACCCGATTGGACCGGGCCCTCGAAGTATCCGGTGATGTGATTGCCGTATTGCGCGATTTGGACGTGCTTTATCTCAACCGAGCCGTCCTTCACACTGGTCGAGTAAATTGTCCAGTTGCCTTGCACGTTGTCTGGTGGCTGCTGGGCCAGCGTTGTCTTGCAAAAAATCAGCGACGCGAGAACAAAACCAGCAAGCCTCAGCGTCGCGCTCATTTTCTTCATGACATCCTCCTCTAACTACTTTTCGATTTGCGACTTATTCGTTTCATCCTGTCGCTATCGGGATAATCGCCGCCGTCAGGAATCTTCGTGTTCGCTGCAGGTACTATGCGGTTTCTTGAGGTGACAGGGCATCTCACGATAAGAAGTTTTTTCGGTAATGCTGTGGGAGATGTTTGCGATACCACTTTTGGCTATGGGAATAGGCATCGACTGCCGGGACGCACGCTACGGAAGAGGGAAGAAGCAGGTGGGCGACGAAAACGAAGGGCCAGAAAAAACCTAGGGATTTGTTAGGCGAGGGACAATGATTTTACGGCGCCCGAAGAAGTAGGCGTCAAGCGAGAACGCTCCCGGCCCCAGTAGCGTGATAGCAATGACCATAACGATAGGGCTCACACCTGACAGGCTTCCCACCGAAGAATTCCACTCCGGATGCCAGAAGCATGTCGCGATGAGGGCCGACGCAGTAACCGTACCCACCAAGGGGGTCAAAAAACCCAAAATAAAGGAGATGCCAATTACGAGAGCGAGCAAGCCCGGAGCCCACATTCCATTGTTGGAGGTTCGGGGCTCAATCAACCAGGAGGAAGACTGAATCAGCATTCCTAGGCCGATTGTGATTCGCAAGAGCAACAGACCGGCTCCCGGCAAGCTGCCTGGAAATGTGGAATACAACCGCCGCAGAGTGGCCTCCTGAACTGCTTCGTATACCTCAAAGAGAGACTATCTAGTGTTCGCGGGAGGCGAATCTGCCGGATCTGAGATTTTGAAGTACTACTATAGTGGTAGTGCGCGATACTCCCAATTGGCGGCTCAGAGATGGATGATGCCGCGGCGGACTGCAATCGTGATTGCCTGGGTGCGGTCGTTGGCCCCCAACTTGGCCATGATGTGTTGGATGTGAACCTTGACGGTCCCTTCCGAGATGAAAAGTTTTTCGGCGATATCCCGGTTACGGTTGCCTTCGGCGACCTGCCGCAAAATCTCAATCTCGCGGGTTGTCAGCCCTTCATCGCTGTAGTGGTCAGCGAGCCGGGCAGCTACTTCGGCAGGAATCGCCTTCTTGCCGCCATGCACTTTACGGATGGCCTCGAGCAAGGCCTGCGGTGGCATGCTCTTGACGATGTAGCCTGCCGCTCCGCCCTCGAGAGCTCGCCGCATTTCAACATCACCTTCCGATGATGTGACGATGATGATCCGGGCTTCTGGAAACTCGCTTCGGATGGTGATCATGGCGTCGATTCCGTTCATGTCCGGCAGTCTTACATCCAGGAGCACGACATCTGGTCGATGTTCCCGAAAGCGTTGAACTGCTTCCTTGCCCGTCGCCCCCTGGGCCGCCAGTTGCATGTCGGCTTGATCGTTGATCAGTGCAGCAATCCCCTCACGCACTAAGGGATGATCGTCGATACTAAGAACACGGATGCGCTCGGAATCGTTCACTTAGGTTGCTCCTCGCCAGATTTCGCGATGATCCGCTCCGACTTCCAAGGATACAGTCTGGTTAGCCACCCCCAAAACGGGTTAGAAGAGGTGGGCTCGAATGCCAGCTTGCCCGGAATAGAAAGTCGCACAACGGTCCCAGCGTTAGTCCGGCTTGACACCTTTAATCGGCCGCCAGTCCGTTCCGCTCGCTCCCGCATGTTTGCTAAGCCCCAGTGTCCTTCTCGTCCGGACTGCAACAGTTTTTCATCGATACCGCAACCGTTGTCCCGAACCGAGACGCGCAAGTTGCGTGAAACGTAGTCCACCTCGACTTCAATCGCGCTCGCTTTGGAATGTCGAAACGCATTGATCACCGCTTCGCGAGCGATGAGGTAGACCTCATCCCTAATGAGCGGGCGCAATGCCCGGGGCTCACCCTCAGTAACTACCCGAAAGTCAACGTTCGCGGGCAGGGCAAATTCGCCGCGAAGCCGCGAAAGAGCCTCTTCCAGGTCGCTCTGGGACGACGCGGGCGTACGCAAGGCCAAGAGAGTATTGCGGCCTTCTTTGCTCACCTGCGTCAATAACTCCAGGCCGCGTTGCACCGAAGGTTTTGCCCGCGAATCAGCAGGTAAGTGGTTGTTCGCAACATCAAAATGGATGGAAGCACTGAAAATTCCCTGCAGGAGTGTGTCATGCAGGTCACGCGCGATCCTCTCCCGTTCCTCAAGGCGTTCATCGAACCGCGCCTGGATGCTCATAGCCAAACGGCGCACTCGAAGAGCATAGAGCAGCCAGAGGACTCCAGCGCCCGCCAAAAGGCTTAACGCCCGAAACCATGCGGTCTGAAAGAATGCCGGAAGAACAGTAAAGCGAGCGGTCGCACCCTGTTCGTTCCATACGCCATCATTGTTGCAAGCAATCACATGGAATTGATAGTTCCCGGGAGGCAGATCGCTGTAGAAAGCTCGGCGACGGTTCTCCGGTTCCTGCCAGTCCGCATCGTGTCCCATTAGCTTATAGCGAAATTTTACTTTTTCTGGCACTACCAAGCTGAGCGCGGTGTAGTCGATCTCAATATCCCGAGTGCGTGCCGGAAGCTGGAGCTTCTCGCCCGCAGCATACTTCTTTCGGTCTGCAATAATTTGTTCCACAAGGACAGGAGGCGGAACGCCGTTTCCGTCGAGATGTTCGGGATCAACCACCTGCAAGATGTTTTCGTTCGCAAACCATAGCTTTCCGTCGGGCGCTCTCGAAACTTCCGGCCGGAAGTTAGTCAGACCTGGCTGCGCACCGTCGAAAACGTCCAAGGTCTTCACTCGCAACTTTAGATCGGGTTGGTGCCACCATCGTTCCAGTTCGGCGGAATCGATCGCGACCAGTCCGCATTGCGCATCAAGCCAAAGAGAACCATGGCTATCCCTCACGAGGGCGAACATATCGTCGCACGGAAGGCCATTATGAGAATTCAGGTTTTCCACCCTGCCTTCTTTCCAGCGGAACAGGCCTTCTTGGGTTACCCACCATGCCGAACCGTCGGCGTCTACCAGCAGGTTCCGAACGGAAAAATTGCCCCGACGGTTTGTCATCATCATGTCCAACTCACCGCGCTTGTAACGGGCTAAACTCCCGTTCGTTAGTCCTAGCCAGATGCCGTCCTTCGGGTCGGCCGCCAAGGAGTGCACGCGCGGGATTCGTGGCGGCTGGATTTCTTCACGGACTGCCAGATCCTGGATGCGAAACAGAGCAGGTTGTGTCGTAGCCACCCAAATGTTGTGATCAACGTCTTCGGCGATAGCGGTGACGACTCCAAGGGAACCACCGTCAGGTTTGGTGACCGAGCGAAATCGAGCGTTCTCGTAAACGGTGAGTTGGCTATCCACTCCGACCCACACCCGTCCACTCTGGTCTTCAAATAGCGAGGTGACCAACGTTCCCGGCAGCCCTTTCCGTGGTCCGATTCCATTGAACCTCTCGTGGCGAAGCACGTCCAACGCATGCAGATTCCCAATCCACACTGTGCCGTCATGGGAGGCGAGTACCGAATCCACGTCTTCTGAAGTCAGTCCCTCGTGGATTGAATAGCTCACGACGCGAGTATCGTGGAAACGGTCGATGCCTCTAGAAGTTGCCACCCACAGATCGCCCTCGCGATCCTCGTAAAAACCCTGGACTGCGTCGCTCGACAAGCCGTCGGCGCTGCCGAAGTGGTCGGCCTGGCCGGCGTGGACCCTGTAAAGTCCATGGTTGGCGGTGCCGATCCACAGGTCGCCTTCGTGGTCGCGTAAGAGTGTCGAAACGTGCATCTCCGGACCGTCTAATCCAGGCAAGATGTAATCCTGCCAAACTCCTTGACGCAATTCCTGGAGTCCTAGTCCTTTACCCTGCTGCCTCATGCCCACGAGAACAGACCCCTCGTTGCCGGAAGCAATCGCGCTCACTCCGGCCAGGCCCTTGACACGCATCAAGGCTTTGACGATGTACGTCTTTGCGTCGCCGGATTTCCAGCGGCAAAGGCCAAGGGAGCTGCCAATCCAGAGGTTCCCTAGTGCATCGCTAAGCAACGGCTGGGCATAGGCAAACGGGATCCCGTCCGCCGTACCGTGGCAGCGCAGCGTGCCGCCGACGACTTCGCAGAGACTGCCTTCCGCGTCCCGGACCTGGCTGCGGGTCATCCAGACCGTACCCTTTGCGTCTTCTACAATTGCCTCTACGAACGCTGGTTCCGCGGAAAAAGTGAACAGCCCTCCCTTACTCCAGTGCGCCAGTCCCCTCGAAGTTCCTATCCACAGGCTCCCATCGCTTGCGCCCAGCAGCGAATGAATCTGCGAACTGGGGAGCTGTCTGCCATCCGGCGCTGTCCAGGGGACGAATCGGATTCCATCAAAGCGGACCAGTCCGCCCTCCGTTCCAATCCACAAGTACCCATCCGAAGTCTGCGTGATTGTCTGCGGGGTTCCGCTGAAGAAGCCATCCTGAATCCGCCACGCGGTGTGCGCGTACTGTGAAATTCGGCGGTTCGGAGCAAGCGCAAGAGCTGAAGAGCAAAGCATTACTCCGGCGACCACGATCACGATAATGATCGCGCTCGCCGGGACCGTTTTCATCGTCCATCCAAGAGGAATCTGTCGACTGTCTGCCACGCTGCAGGCGCTCTTTGGACAGCAATTGCACTTCGCGCCGCAGCTATTTTCGCGCAAGGATCTCAGAACCGCCACAAAAATAAGGCAAGTCTGCCAAATCGGACCGGTGGCCAGTGTCATTGACGTTTTCTTCCCCGCTTCCGGAACTCGCGGTCTGCATGGAGTGACCGTCTTCTGCCAGCGGCGATGCTAGCGGAAGCAGCAGTTCGCTCTTTATGACTCAATTTCCGCTCGGAGTCGGCTGTTTTGAGTTCCAGGTCCATGGTTCCTCCTGCCGGCAAGTTGACATATAACGGCCTTATTGGACAACTGGTGGCAAACGATACCAAAGTATCGTGCGATACCTTGGTCCAATTGCTTTGCCTTTTCTCGTCGGGTTTAATCGGCAGCAGGTATGAACACGAAAGAACCAGAATCAGCGGATGAGCACCGTTGATCGGAATTGGAGACGTCAATGAACAGCGTACAAATCGAACAAAAGAGCTATGAGATGCCCCCGCGAGAGGGGATCAGCATCGCGCATTTTCTCACCGTCGCCGACATCCAACGATCGGCTCGCTATTACGAAAAGGTCTTCGGCGCTCGCATTCTGAGCCTGGGTGACGGCAACGCGCCCGGGTACCTTCAGCTTGCGAATATCTGGATGATTCTGAACGTTGGAGGCGGGCCAACCCCGGATAAGCCGACGGTGACGCTCAGCGTCCCCGACCCGAATCACATCAACAGCTTTATGAATTTCCGCGTTGCGGATATTCAAGCGTGCTACAAATTATGGAAAAGTCGAGGAGCGGAATTCATCACGGAACCAATACCCAAGTACGGCGAGACGCGCTGCTACATCCGCGATCCTGATGGCTATATTATCGAGGTCGGACAGAGCACCGGGCTCACGTACGGTTAACGCGCGGCCAGGATGGGATCTTACAAATAAAGCATTCAGAAAAACCCGAAATACAGATCACTGAAAATCGCATCCCTGCACCCCATCGCGACAGGCTCGTAGCCATCGTGCCAGAAACTCCCGTAAACCTTCTGGCGGCCTGATCCACAGGGCAGCCGCCGTTTCGCGCCATTCGGGGCGAACCAGCACGCTTAGGCCCACGGTACCAAGAGCGAGGAAAGCACGCTCGTCGGTTATGTCATCCCCCAGGTAGGCGACGGGAACCTCCGGGCCGGCTTCATCCAGGATGGTGCGGACTGCATCCCCTTTATCACGACCCGGCATGCGCATTTCAATACCGCCATCGAATTCCAGCAGCTCCATTGGCGTACTTTGAGCTATTGGCAGCCAGCCCAGTAAAACCTGTCCGCGGGTTTGCGCCGTCGTCGCTTCGTCCAACCCGCGCCAATGGATGGCGACGGCCCCGGTCTTGAACTCGGCCCGATGGTGCAGTCCCTGATTCCTCAACCAGCGATCTGCCTCAGCCAGTGCGCGCAGCACAGGCTCTTCCACACGGGGTGTCTCGCGGGTTCCATCCGGTCTCAACCGCTCCAACCCATGGCATCCCCAAATCTCGAGAGGGGGGTGAATTGCCAGCAACGGGATCACTTCCTGGGCGTTCCGTCCCGTAATGACCACCACCCGGGTGCGGCCACAGGCAATAATCTCCTGCAGAAGCGTGGTCATCCCCGGATAGGGCAGAGCCTGATCGCGATTGAGGCAGAAGGGCGCGAGAGTACCGTCATAGTCGAGCAGAAGCGCGGAAGCCGGCGACTGTGCCACCGCCTTCATGAACCGCTCGACCTCGGCTGGATTGACCGTGCGGGACAAGCCCATGTTCCTCATCGCCAGGCAGCGGTGCTCGCCCGGGGCTTCTCCTTGCTCTCGTCGGACGCGTCCAGGCGCAGCTCGCAGAGCGCCGCGATCAGGCTTCCCGCCCAGCGGTAAACGTTGTGTTCCCTGACCGTCTTTCGCATGTGTCGCATACGCAATTCCTTTTCCTCCGGCTCCATGGAGAGAGCCAAACGGATGGCCTCCGCCGTCTGGTCGATATCGTAGGGGTTTATCTGCAAGGCATCGCGCAACTCATGGGCGGCGCCGGTGAAACAACTCAGGATTAAAACACCCATTTCGTCGTGCCGGGCGGCCACGAATTCCTTCGCCACCAGATTCATGCCATCGTGCAACGACGTAACCAGGCATAAGTCTGCGGCGCGGTAGTAGCGTTGAATCTGCTGGTGGTTATGCTGGTGGTTCAGAAAGACGATGGGCTTCCATCTGTCGGTCTGGAACCGCCGGTTGATACGGTCGGCTTCCGCTTCCACTTCCACCATCAGATCGTGGTAGCGTTTGAGGTGGCTGCGGCTGGGAGCGCCAATCTGCACGAATGTGAACTGGCCCTGATAGGTAGGATACTTCTGCAGAAAACACTCAATGGCGAGAAATCGCTCCAGAATGCCCTTGGTGTAGTCGACCCGGTCTACGCCCACACCCATAAAAGTAGCCTCAACCCCCAGGGCTTTGAACAAAGCGGAACGTTCCGTGTAGGAATCCGGTGTCGACTCCGGCTCTGGGACATCCGTAAAGTCCACACTGATAGGAAAGGGACGCACCAGGGTGAGATGATCGCTGCGTCTTACCGAAAAGTGTTCCCAATCGCTGCGTGACTCCACTACCCGGTCCACCGTCTGCAGGAAGTTATTGCAATGGGACTGGATGTGAAACCCGATCAGATCGGCGCCGAGCAGACCATCCACAAGTTCGCGCCGCCACGGCGAGATGTCGAATGCCTCCGGGGTGGGCCACGGGATGTGCCAGAAGATTGCCACCTTGGCCTCCGGTCTTTTTTTCTTAATCAGCCGGGGCAGCAGCGCGAAATGGTAATCCTGCACCAGCACAATGGGCTTGTTCACGTCCTTCATCTCTTCGAGCAGCGCATCGGCGAACTTCTGGTTGACGGATTGATAGTGTTCCCAGTCCTCCACGCGAAAGATCGGGCGGGTGTGCGCGATATGACATAGAGGCCAGATTCCCTCGTTGGCAAATCCGTAGTAATAACCTTCCTCTTCCGCCTGGTTCAGCCAGACCCGGCGCAAACTGTAGTGAGGATCTTCCGGAGGCACGCGCAGCCGGTCGTGCTCATCCACCGCTTCGAGGTCGGCATCCCCATTGCCATGGGCAATCCAGGTTCCGTCACAGGCGCGCAGTATGGGTTCGATCGCAGTGACCACCCCGCTCGGCGGCACCATCACTTCCACTGATTTGCCGCGCCGCATGTGCACGTAGGGCTCGCGATTCGACACAACAAAAAGACGCCCATTCTCCAGTCGTGCGCGCACGTGCGCCGCCAGCCGGTCGGCCGTCCACAGAGATTCACCCGTGTCCCGCAGGCGAGCTTCCGTTTCGGCCGCCGACCGCGCCTGGGTGAGACTTTCGGCGAAGGCAGCGACCTCCCGCACCAGGGGACGAAAGAGCTCCAGATCTCTGGCGCTCTGGCGTGAAGAGACTTGCCCCGTCCGCAAAGCGCGCATCCACTGCGCCGTACGTGCGATGGGGCCGGCAATACTCCAGCGAACAATCAACAGCGTGATCAGCACGATGAGAAATACATTGGCCAGCACCCGCAGGAAGGTTTCGCGCCAGATGTGAAGGCTCTCCGCCCGAATATAGCCGGCATCATGAACGATGGCGAGGCCGCCGATAACTTCGTCGCGCTGGTGAAGAGGTAGAGCGTAGATGTGCAGCGAGGCATCGCCCACTCGTTGAAACTCGCCCGCTCCATGGTTCTCACGCAAGGCTTGAGACATTACGGAGGGAACGGTAGCCAGCGTGGATTTCAGCTCCGGTGTAACTGCCAGCAAATCGCCCTGCCGACCGTAAATAGCGAGTCCCGAGAGATGCTCCCGGTTCCCGAAGTGCTCTACTATGCGCTGCAAATCCTGCGCCGAATCTTGTTCCAGATCGCGTTCCACATTGCCCGCGAGGCTTTCGCCCAATACCTCGGCGCGTCGCTCCAGGTCCCGGCGCAGGGCACGTTTCTCACTCAACGCCTCGTAATAAGACGACGAGAGCGAGACCAGCGTGATGCCCACGATGAGGGAAACAATGAGCCGAATGCTGAGCAGTCGCATGTCACTAGCCTCAACCTGGAGCAGAGGGGAATTTTCCATCGTACCGCAACGGACTGTTAGTTGGCATTTTCTGCACTAGAGCGGCGACAGTTCGTCTTCGTTCTCCTCCTTCTTCCCGCGAACGAACCGCTTCTCCAGAAAACGCTTGGCCAAATCTCTGCCCCCCATGCCGAATGCGATGGCCAAGCCGAGCATCAGGGCTCCGAAGGCAATTCCGAAGGCAACCAGCATGGTCTGCTCCGCCAGACCCAGTTCTTCAAACACGATCGACAATACGAAAACAATGATGATGCTGCGGAGGGCGAGGCTCAAAACCCGGGGTGAAGGCACATTCGCATTGACCGCAGCCAATAGAGCGGCGCGAGAAAAGAAGCTGGCTGCCAGCAGTCCGAAAAACAGGATGAACAGCGCGACGAATAGACGAGGCAGGTAGAGAAAGAATTTTGCGACTTGCTCCTGCAGGCCGAGAATCCCGAGCGCGCGCACACCCAGCAGAATGATGCCGAGCCAGGTCACCCAGAAGACGAACCGGCTCAACATCTCCGTAGCCGAAGGCAAAGCGGCATGGGTGAGCAATTGAGAAGCGCCTGCGTTTTCTGAAAGCTTGTCGAACTTGATGAGCCGCAGAATGCTACGCAGAACCGCTCTTACAACGTACGCGATCACCCAGCCCACAACTGCCAGGACCAGCATCACGATGAGACGAGGAAGGAAGTGGGCGAAACTTCTGGCAATTTCGTGCAGCGCCTGACTCAGTTCGCTGATAATCATTTCCCGCATAGTTGCCTCACTCTCTTGATTTCCACAACTGCAGCAGATACGGCTTCAAGCGCTCGAACTCAAGGCACAAACCTTCGATATTTTTCTCAACGTCGTCCGAAGAAGCGCTGCGGTTCTCCGTCAGGAAGGTGAACACTCTCCCGCGGAAAAGCGGCGCTAAGGCCTGGACGATATGATCGCGGCTGATCACGGATTTCTGATACGAGGCCGCAAACTCGTAAACCGTCCTGACCCACAATTCCGCCGGGTAATGAAACTCGTCGTCTCCCAGGCGCGCGATGCGCTGGAGTTCGGCCAGGGTGGAGGGGGAAAGAATGGACTGAAAGACCGACTCCAATTCAGCCACCCCGGTCGAGAACATTTCCCGCAATCGTTTCCGATTTACGCGCAGTGGTTCGAGAAGCACTTCATGGTCGGCCCCGGTTGTAGGGACCGGTTGGGAACCGGCCACCGCACTCCAGATGGGAAAGTCTGGCTCCAATGCGGAGAACAGGGTGCCAGCAGTTTGTCGCAACGCCGGCACCAGGTCAGCGGTATGGTGCTCGATGCGAATCTTTTCTCCGAGGAAGGACTGGCAGATGCGGGATTTTCCCGCGATCGCCGCCAGGCTGAACCGGAGTTCGACCCCGGCCTCCCCGGTGCCATCATTCCAGACATTTTGTCCAAGAAATTGACTTCCCAGATGGCCGGAGAATCCGAACTCAAGCGCGTATGCCTCGCGGATTCTTAACCCGTAAAGTGCGCGGGTCATCGGGTATAGCAAATTCGTTATGAGCAGCCCGTCAAATTTATGTCTCCGGTATGTGGGGGTCACAAGATCGAAGCCGTCGTCATAAATGGGGCGCAGAAGCTGGGAGAGCCATTCCGGTTCGATGTTCGTGGACTCGGGTGACATCACCACACAGGCCTTGGCGCGGACCAATTCGGCCGCAGCCAGAATAGTCCGAAACGCAACTCCGCTCGTTGGGCTGCTCGCATACTTCGTGCTGATGGCGGGCAAGGTGCGGAGAGCATATAGATTGGAGGCTGGATGCAGGTCATCGATCGAGACGCCCGTGACCAGTTCGGGAGTGTCATCACGCGACCCCCCATCGACATTGACGATCACGGCTCGCTCCCGGGGAAACCCGCGCAGGATGCCGCTCTGAATGGTGTGGACGATCGACCCGATAGTTTTGGCGTTATTGTGAGTGGGCAAGCCCACCAGGATGTCGACTTCGCCAACGTTGATCAGTTGGCGAAGAAAATCATCCGTGAGATAGCTCTCCTCTGACAATTTCATCTCCGTTCGAAGTGCGCCGCGTGTCCTTGCGTAGACGCGCGACCAGTGACATCGTTTTCACGATCTACATTCGCTCAAATTCGGCGCAGCCGAAACCAGTAAAACTGGTAGGGCCCCATGGTTAGCGGATAGGGCAGGTCGCCCACACGCGGAAACATACTCCTGCCAGACATCTCGATCGGAATACTTCCCTTGTAGCGCC
Source organism: Terriglobales bacterium (assembly GCA_050011975.1). GTDB lineage: Bacteria > Acidobacteriota > Terriglobia > Terriglobales > Acidobacteriaceae > Acidiflorens. The sequence continues at coordinate 129,101 of JBEKIB010000010.1, forward strand.
GCAGATCCAGTTCTACAGCTTGTGCGGTACTCGAAAGATTGTTGACCACCAGGATCGCCTCGTCGCCCAGTCGCCGCACATAGGCCAGGATTCTGTGATTGGCTGGGTAAAGAAACTCAATCAATCCCCTGCCGAACGCCCCGGCCGATCTCCGCACCGCTATGATGCGTTGCATCCAATTGAGCAGCGAATGTTCGCTCGCCTTTTGCCGCAAGACGTTCACGGCCGGATAACCATATACCGGATCGTCGATAAGGGGGGCATACAGACGCTCCGGGGCCGCGGTAGAAAAGCCGCCGTTCGTTCCCCCGTTCCACTGCATCGGAGTCCTGACTCCGTTACGGTCGCCTAAATTGATGTTATCTCCCATTCCGATTTCATCGCCGTAATAAACGATGGGAGTTCCCGGCAACGACATCAGCATCCCGTTCATTAACTCTATGCGCCTGCGGTCGTTGTCCAACAACGGAGCCAGCCGCCTCCGAATCCCCAGGTTCAGCCGCATCGTCTTGCGTTCGGCATAGGCGTCATACATGTAGTCGCGTTCCATGTCGTTTACCATTTCCAGGGTTAGCTCGTCATGGTTGCGCAGGAACAGGCACCACTGGCATGAGGGCGGGATTTCCGGGGTCTGCTGCAAGATTTCAGTGATAGGCTTGCGGTCCTCCAACTTCAGCCCCATGAACATCCTGGGCATCAACGGAAAATGAAATGCCATGTGGAATTCATCTCCGTCACCGAAATATGGGCGAAGATTCGCAGGCCACTGATTGGCTTCCGCCAGAAGCATCCTGCCCGGGAATTTTTCATCGACCTTTCGCCGCAACTCCTTCAGTACGGCATGGGTCTCCGGCAAGTTCTCACAATTTGTGCCCTCCCGTTCCACCAGGTACGGCACCGCATCGAGCCGGAAGCCGTCAACCCCCATCTCCAGCCAGAACTTCATCACATTCCACATCTGTTCCCGAACCGCGGGATTGTCGTAGTTGAGATCGGGCTGGTGACTGAAGAAACGATGCCAATAGTAGGATTTCGAAATCGGATCCCACGCCCAGTTGGACGTTTCGGTGTCCAGAAAAATGATGCGGGTTCCCTTGTACCGGTTGTCGGTATCGCTCCAGACGTACCAATCGCGCCGTGGATTATCCTGCGAACTTCGCGATTCTTGAAACCACGGATGCTGATCGGAGGTGTGATTCAACACCATTTCGATGATGACCCGGATTCCCCGGTCGTGGGCCGATCCCAGAAACTTCCGGAAATCCTCCAATGTTCCATAGCTTGAATGGACGGCGTTGTAATCCGCGATGTCGTAGCCATCGTCGCGCAGAGGAGAGGGGAAGAATGGCATCAGCCATATCGCGCTGACCCCCAGTTCCTGGATGTAGTCGAGCTTTTCTTCAAGCCCTTGAAAATCGCCGATACCATCCCCGTTGCTGTCGTGGAAGGTGCGGACGTGGACCTGATAGATGATCGCGTCCTTGTACCAAAGCACATCCCGGTTTAGGGGCAAACCGCTTCCTCCCGGACCAATTTCAGTACTTCCCTGCAAAGCAGGGCGATACGCAAGTTTATATGAAGTGACAACCGTAGAATCTTTACGGCGCGCTCACGTCAAGTGGGGAGGGTTCGCAGGCGACCGTTTCTTCTTGGATTCTTCCTACCGATCGTACAGGGCGACAAGCGATCGAAGTCTCGCGCTCAACTCGCCGCTCAACGCGCGTGGATGATACCGCCATTTCCAGTTTCCGCTGACTGTGCCGGGAAGATTCATACGCGCCGCGCTCCCAAGACCCAGCACATCCTGCAAGGGGACAATCGCAACGTCAGCGACCGACGCCAGCACCGCCCGGATCATGACCCAGTTGATCTCTGAATCGTCGCCTAAGTTGAGATACGCACGAGCGAAGTCGTGCTCTTTGCGAACATCTGCGGGAGTGCGTGTACTGTCGCCGGATCCTGAACTCGACCACCACCCCACCGTCGTGTCATTGTCGTGTACACCGGTGTAAGCGGCCAGGTCGTGCGTGTAATTATGCGGGCGAAACGACGGACCCTGCGGATCATTGCCGAACGCAAACTGCAGAATGCTCATACCTGGCAGACCGAACTGCTGCCGCAGTTTCTCTACCGGCGGAGTTATCACGCCCAGGTTCTCCGCCACGATCGGAAGTTCGCCAAATACGCTCTGCAGGGCCGACAGAAGATCTGCTCCCGGCCCTTTGACCCAGCGCCCATGAATGGCTGTGGTTTCGCCGGCAGGAACCTCCCAGTAAGATTCAAAGCCGCGGAAATGGTCGAGTCTGGCCATATCAAAAAACGCGAGCGAAGCCCGGAAGCGCTCGATCCACCACTTGTATTCGCTGGCGGCCAGTATGTCCCAGCGATAAATCGGATTTCCCCAAAGCTGTCCGGTGACGCTGAAATAATCCGGTGGCACGCCGGAGACCACGGTCGGGCGGCCCTGATCGTCGAGATAGAAAAGATCGGGGTGAGCCCACACGTCTGCGCTATCGTGCGCAACATAGATCGGAACGTCGCCCATGAAACGGATGCCGCGTTGCTGGCAATAAATCTTGAGATGCTCCCATTGCCGGAAGAATTCAAACTGCCAGTACTTGTAAGCTTTCAGCTCCGGCGCCAGCTTCCTCGACCACTCGTTCACGGCATGGGCGTCTCGTTTGCGAATCTGCGCGTCCCACAAAGTCCACGCCGTTCCCTGGTGCGCATCTTTGCAGGCCATGAAGAGCGCGTAGTCGTCGAGCCATGAACCGGCGCTTGCGCAAAAGTGGTCGAACTCGGCATGATCCGTGCGGGAACCGTCGGCGAGGAAAACCTGCGCCGCCCGGCGTAAAGCCCCCATATGGAATTCGATCACCGGCCCGTAGTCGACGAAGTCTTCGGGAAACGCCGGCGACTGAGCCAGGTTCAAATCTGACGATTGGAGCAGACCTTGATCGCGCAGGCGCTCGAGACTCAGCAACAGCGGATTGCCGGCAAAAGCGGAGAAGCACTGGTACGGAGAATCGCCGTATCCGGTGGGATTCAGCGGCAGCACTTGCCACAACTTCTGTCCAGCGGCGAAAAGAAAGTCTGCGAATTCGAACGCGCAGGGGCCTAGATCGCCGATGCCGAAGCGGCCCGGGAGAGAAGTAAAGTGAAGCAGAATTCCACTACATCGCGGAAATTTCACTCCTAACAATACGCAGGTCTGTGGCGTCAGGGCAAGACACTTGCCATGCCTAAGGTCGACGGTCGGCGAGATCCTTTGCCTCGAACAAGGGTGTTGGTCAGCTGCCCAATTCAAGGTTGCGAGATGGCGGTGAAGTTCTCGAGTGCGGCCTGGCGATCGCGCAACTCTCTGAGTTCCTCTTCGGCGAGCCTTTCGGC
>JBEKIB010000011.1:0-74416 GCA_050011975.1 Terriglobales bacterium
GAATCCTGAGAACTTCGATACCGAGCGTTTCAGCAAAGAAAACGAGAAGCTGCGCACACCATTCACCTTCCTTCCCTTTGGAGCCGGACCGCGAGGCTGTATCGGCGGAAATTACGCGATGCTGCAGATCCTTATGATTTTGAGCGATCTGCTCAGAAAATACGATTTTCAGTTGGCTCCGGGCCAGATGATCGAAGCTCGCCCGATGGTCATCCTGCGGCCGAAGCACGGGATCCGCATGACATTCACCAATATCGTCGCTCCCGCCCCGTGCGTCGCATAAGACGCGCAAAACAATGAGACGGCAGTTGTTGAAAAGCCGCTTCCAGTGGGCAAATTGTCATCATGTGCTAATTGAAGGAGTGCGGCAAGATCATCACCACGGCTGCACCGTCACGTTCGCCCGAATAGCTGAGAGCGTTGCCGCTCCTGCGTGAACAGTTCCCGCGTACAAGTGCTTCATGGCAAGATGAGCCCCTGTTTCGTTTTTGATAGAAACGGAACTGATTTCTGTTCCTTCCATGTCCCGACCAATCAAAACTTTCGTTCTTCGACTGCAATTCGATGCGCACTCTCCCTGACGCTAACTTGTCCCGATTTCCGTAAGCCGCTAAAAGCACGAGGTTTAGCGGGCCCTCCCGGTGCCTGACGGAATGGAGCAGGACGTGCTACCTGATGATGTCAATAAAGTCTAGTAGCATAATGGACTTTATGGCATACTTGCCCGCCATGAAAATCTCTCAGCAGGGACTCTACGAACTGCGCGCCACGATGATGCTTGCCCACTATCAGCATCAGGGCGCTGGTTGCCCGCAACCCTTGCAGCCGCGGTTAAGCAGGTTTGGGTACGAAATGTTTAGAGGGAAAGCCGCAGTCTCGGGCGACCAGCTCGGGGATTCTCGCTTTAACAGTTCCTAGTGAGCATGTCACCGAGCGAGGTGCGCATTATCACAGACGCAACATCGGCAGGGGCCGAAAATACCCAATGCGCACGGCGTGGTCATCGCACCCAGTGGTATTGCGCTCGGCAAGAGTGCCAAGGTGGAGAAACCTTCCCCCGAGGTTTCTGCAATTTAACACTCCTTTAATAGAGCGTAACACTCCTTTAATAGAACAAGGACTAGATTTAGTGGTTTAAAACTACGTCAATTCTGATAATGGCCGCGGCTGGTTTGTGGCGAGGTCTGTTCTGGAAATGTCTGGGAAAAAGCAAATGTCGCTACGCCCCGACGTCAAGTTGTAAAAGTTTTTTGTTTTTGGAAGTAGTGCTCGACCAAAACCCACAAAGGAGAGGATTGCATTTTTATGAAATCAACCAAGCACCTGTTGCTCACGGTCCTGACGCTGGCGGCCCTTTTAGCCGGCGCTTGGGCACAAGACTCAACCGCGCCGGCGCCAAAGAAGAAGCACAAGGCCGTAGCAGCGGAACCCGCACAGCCGGCGGTAACGGCTGCCGACGTTCAGGCGTTGAAAGACGCCCTGGCCGCCCAGCAGCAGCAAATCCAGCAACTTTCGCAGCAACTGCAGCAGAGTCAGCAGAACTGGCAGGCAGCGCAGGCCGCCGCCGCCGACGCTGCGAGCAAAGCTGCTGCAGCTCAAACTCAGGCCAGCCAACAGCAGCAGGCGGTTGGTGCGTTGCAAGGCGACGTGGCTGACATCAAGACAACCACCAACAACACGGCCATGACGCTGCAAGAGTCATTGAAAGACGTCAAGAACGTTAGCGCGCAGTGGGAGACCCCTCTGTCGATCCATGTCAAGGGCATTACCATTACTCCGGCCGGCTTCGCGGCTGCCGAATTTGTGCGGCGTTCGCGAGAGCTGGGGGCTGACGTTATAACTCCCTTCAATTCGCTCACCATGCCCGGCGCTTCGCAGAGCCAACTGCCGGAGTTCTTCGGCACCGGCCGCCAGTCGCGACCTACGATCTTTGTCGGGGGCCGTTTGAGCAATGTGGAACTTTCCAGCTACGTATCGGGTGACTTCCTCTCTTCCGGTACCACCTCTAACAATAACCAGACCGATAGCTACACCTTCCGTCTTCGCCAAGCGTGGGGCCAAGCCAAGTTTAACAATGGCTGGAAATTCCTCGGCGGCCAGGCGTGGAGCCTGGTGACCGAGATGAAGGCGGGAATCGCGCCCAGCGATGACCTGGGCAGAGTCAACGATGCCCGTCCCAGCACTATCGACGGCCAGTATAACGTCGGGTTCAGTTTCGCGCGCCAATACACGCTTCGCCTAACGAAAGACTTCGGCGATAAGGTGTCGGTTGCTTTCGCCATCGAAAACGCGCAGGGCACGGTCACCACGCACAACAATGCGGCTAATTTCCTGCTCGGACAGGCGGGCGCCACCAATGAAATGAATGCCTTTAATGGAACGTACACGGCCAATCCTGCGCCCGACCTCATCGCCAAGATCGCCTTCGATCCCGGCTTTGGGCACTACGAGGTCTTCGGCCTGGTCGATCGATTTGCCGACCGTATCTTCCCGTGCGTGCAGAACCCGAACTACACGACCGCGGCCTGCAACAGTGGGACCGCTCCCAGCGCGCTCAACGCCTACAACAACTCAAAAGAAGGCGGAGGCATTGGCGTCAACGCTCGTTGGACCTTCGCCAACAAGCACGTCGTTTTTGGCTTGCATGGCTTCGGAGGCAGCGGAATAGGCCGTTATGGGGCAGCTGGGCTCCCCGATCTTTCCATTCATGCCGATGGAACGATTCATCTGATCAAGAACCTCCAGGGTTTGAGCACGCTGGAGTGGCACGGCAAGAAACTCGACCTCTACTCCTACGTCGGAGCGGAGTACGCCGGGCGTTCATATGACTACGATTCCACTTTGAACGCGGCGGGGACAGCGCCAATAGGATACATCGGATACGGATCGCCCTTCTTCAGGAATGACGGTTGCTATACCGAAACGCCTCCTACCGCGAACTCCGGCTTCGCTCCGGGTACTCTCTCCCATTGCACTGCTGACACACGGGCGATAATTGAGGGTACGGCCGGCTTCTGGTACACCTTCTACAGCGGACCCAAGGGCAGATTCCGGTTCGGCACGCAGTACTCCTATGTGACTCGTCAGACCTGGTCGGGTGCTAATTCCAGCGGCCCGGCAGGAATCTCGCCGGAAGGACTGGACTCGATGGTCTTCACGTCGTTCCGCTACTACTTGCCGTAAGACGAAAATGGTCCCGCGCCACCGTTTGACGCGGGACCACTAATTCTAGCGGCCAAGGTCTGACCGCTACTCAACTTTCTGAGGGGATTTTTCCCTTCAGGACGCCGCCGGCCCGGTTTTGGCTACTCTCCTTTTCCGGGCCGGTGGTGCTAACTGAAATCAGCTACTGAATGCACTCATGCCCTTCGGCCGGCCTGACCTCAGTTCCTGCTCACAAGTTCTCAAGCACCAGCTTAAGGTAGTTCCAGAAACTTCCCACAGACGATATCTGCACGCGCTCGTGCGGACTATGAGGATCTGCGATCGTCGGACCGAAGGACACCATCTGCATACCGGGATATTTCTCGCCAATGACGCCACACTCCAAGCCAGCGTGCATGGCCATCACCCTTGCCGGTTCGCCGAAGAGTTTCTTGTGCACCTCCTGGAGCTTGCGCACGATCTCGCTGTTCGGCTCAGGTTTCCAGCCGGGATATTTGCCCGTGTGCTCCACTTCGAACCCCGCCAGCGCGCATACCGTCGCAACCATGCGGGCGGCCGCCAGCATGCTGCTCTCGATCGCACTCCGCTGGCTGGTAACAATCTCCACCACGTCGCCCTTGGTGCTGACGGTCGCCAGGTTCGTGGACGTCTGGGTCAAGCCGGGAACGTCGGGGCTCATAGCCAGAACGCCATGATGCAAACTCGCGAGCAGCGCCACCGTCTGCTTCGCGTCTGCCGCGTCCAGCACTTTTCCCGGACGTACGGCTTTCTCGACCGTGATCTGCAGTCCGGAATCGAATCCTCCCAAGTCGGCTTTGTATCCAGATTCGGCTGTGGCGACAAGCGATTTCAGTTCACTCTCGCGTGAGGGGTCCAGCAACACCAGGGCGGCAGCTTCGCGCGGAATCGCATTCTGCGCGCTTCCTCCGTTGACCTCGGCGATTTCGATCGGAAGACGATCCAGCAGGACCTGAAGGACTCCGCCCATAATCCGTAGCGCATTGCCGCGGCCTTGATGGATATCGACGCCGGAGTGGCCACCTTTGAGGCCAGACACCTTAATCCGCCAGGCCGATCCCGCGCCGGCAGGACGAAGCCCGACTTTACGCTTAGCCGTCGTTTTGATGCCGCCTGAACAACCGATACAGAGGGTTCCTATCTCTTCGTTGTCAAGATTGAGAAAATACCTGGACTTCAGCACACCACCAGGGAACTCGGAAGCGCCCGTAAGCCCGGTCTCCTCGTCAATGGTGAAGGCGAACTCCAGCGGACCATGCGCGATGTCATTGCTCTCCATCACGGCGAGGGCCGCGGCCACGCCGACGCCGTTATCGGAGCCCAGGGTCGTGCCATCTGCCTTCAGCCAGTCGCCGTCTCTGACTACCTTGATAGGATCCACATCGAAGTTATGAACGGTTCCCTCGTTCTTCTCGCACACCATGTCGAGGTGGCCCTGCAAGAGGGCCATGGGCGCTCCCTCGCGTCCCGGTCGCGCCGGTTTCCGGATCACGAGATTGCCGGCATCGTCCTGCACGCATTCCAGACCCAGTTTTGTGGCCAGCGTGCGGATGTAGTCCCGAGCTGCGGCCTCCTTTGTAGAGGCGCGAGGAATGGCCGCCAGTCTGTCAAAGTGTTTCCATATCGGTTCAGGTTGCAAGTTCGCGAGTGCAGGTATCATGACACGCTCCATAGGATTAAAGGCTTCCAGCTATCGTACAGCGCGATCGCGCTGGCGCGCCTTCTGCTACAAGTGTAATCTGAATAATGTTCGCATCGCTCGCGAGCCACGGCAGGGCCGGTCCTTCAATTCGGCAATCTTGGGACGCCAATGCTGCGCTCGTCAATTTTCGGAAATTTCGGGTGCAACCAGTGCGCGCCTTCGTGCCATGAAGAGTCCCAGCGCCAATTAAGAAGCAATCCAATGCCGCGACCGGATCAGACTACCGGTACGTCAGCGCGTCTGGTGCGGTTCGGCAGCGCAGCTGGAATATGGGCGGGACTCGAGCGCACGGCCTGCATCAGTGCCCAGGAATAGTCAAATTCCTGTCCACACTGCAAGCAGACCTGGTAGGTCCGTTTCTTGATGGTGAACACACCACTCCGTTGGCGGTGACGGCACCCGAAGGAAAGCTGGAAAATCCGAAGCAGTGGTTTCATAAATCCTCAGTTCGCTGACGGCGCACGCAACTTCCATGGGCATCCAGCCAATCCAGTAGAGAGCGCACGCTGGCCCGGGCCAGGGCAATTGAGCAATCAGCGGCGCCGTAGTAGATATTGAGCGTGTCGCCATCGGGATTCATCGTGTATCCGCACGGGAACACGACATCGTCGACGTCGCCACGGCGTTCGTACTCGGCCTCGGGCCCAAAGATCCACGAATCCCCTCGCAGCAGGCATCGTTCCGGATTCTCCAGATCGAAGAGGGCCAAACCCAGCCGGTAGAGACAGCCTGAAGGTGTGTGCCGCACTCCGTGGTAGAGGGCGAGCCATCCCCGGGGAGTCTGGATGGGTGGCGGCGACAGGCCGATTTTGTTTGCGTCCCACCAGGCGCCGCGGCGCGCTTCCAGCATGAGCCGGTGCCTGCCCCAATAACGCAGGTCGGGAGAGTAGGAAATCCACATGTGCGCTCCGAGCGTCGTCATCGGCCGATGAATAAGCGCCCAGTATCCGCCGATTCTCCGAGGCAGAAGCGCGGAATCTTTGTCGTCCGGTGGCATGATGACGCCGTAGCGCTCGAAGTTGCGAAAATCTTTGGTCAGAGCCAGCGACACTCCCGGGCCACCACGCGAATAGGAGGTGTAAGTGACTACGTATTGCTCCAGTTCGGGTACAAAGGTGATACGAGGATCTTCAATGCCCCAAATCTCCTCCGGATACTCCTGCGGCTTGGGCATCAACGTCGGTTCACGATCAATCTGCCACCCATCGACACCATTTTGAGAGCGCGCGGCGCACAGATGCGACAAGCCGCGCCGGTCTTCAACGCGGCACAGAAGCAGAGTAGTTCCATCCGGTAACAACGTTGCACCGGCATTGAACACGCTGTTGATGGAGTAGGGCCAATCCTTGCCCGTCAGGATGGGATTGCCAGGGTGACGCAGAAGCAGGGGCGGGTAGTGCGTGCTTTCGACATTCAGAACTGTGGTTGAAGGAGAAGTCATGAGGGGTTTTCCGGCCTTTCGAAATCTTGCAGCGAGCGCATTTCCAGGAGTGCCATCAAGAACGACAGCGTCGACTCTGCTCCCTGGTTCTCATTGGCGCGGTCGGGATGCAAGCCGTCCCGGCAACCGCCTGAAACGGAATCATAAAGAGGAAGCTGCAGATCGTTGTCGCCCAGGAACCAGTTGAATGCCGACCAGGCTTCCGTGCGCCAGCGGCTGTCGCCAGTTATGCGGTACGCTTCCAGACACGCAGACACGGCGCCGGCGGCCTCAATCGGTTGTTGATCGAAGCGCGCTCTGGAACCGCCCTGGTGATAAAAGCCTTGCGACCCGATGGGCACAAAGTGGCCGTTGGGTTCCGAACGCTGGGTGGTTGACAACCAATCCAGTGCTTCGAGGGCGGCGGAGATCATACGATCATCCGAGCAAGCTGAGCCCACGAGCAGCATGGCTTGGGGTAATCTGGCGTTGCCATAGGCCAGAACGTTCTCGAACCACTTCCAACCCGGGCTGCGAATCGCCTCGTACATTTCAAACAATCGCCGGCTGAGCACGGATCTTATTTTCTGGGCGTCGCGATCTCCAGGATACGAATTGAGGTATTCCTGAATTCCGAGCAGAGTATAAGCCCAGGCGCGAGGACTGCTGAATTCCAAGGCCGCGGGGAGGGAAAACTCGAAGAGACGCCCGGCAGCGCACCGTAATCCCTGATCTGCCGACCGGCCTAGAACCGTTCCCAGACTCCACAACGAGCGCCCATGACAGTCCTCAGAGCCAACCGGTTCGTTCCACTGGCGATCGTAGCCGAGAAAGTTTCTGAATCTGCCCTTCGCCGGCTCGAATGCATGTTCCAGAAACGACAAATACCGAGAAGGGAAATCCGGAGTGACGGAATGCTTTTCCAGCTGATCTTTACCCAGTTGCGCCAGCAGAACTGTGAAAATAAGTGCGCGCGCGTTGTCGTCGGTGGTATGGCCCTCGGCTCGATTGGGAATGGTAAAGATCGCGTGCTGCAGCATTCCCGTGTCATCGGTCAGCGCGTTCACATGAGTGAGTTTTAATTCGGGCAGCTGATTCAACAATTTCGGGGTGATGCGAGCCGAGAACTGGACCCGTGGACTCTCCATGCGGTCGCTGCGCACCCGGGCAAAACTCCCCATGTAACCCTGCGCGACTTTTTTCCAGACCATATCTCGCGCGAACAAATAAGCGCGCTTGCGCATGGCATGGCGCAGCGCCGGCGTATCCAGGAGTTCGATTGTCTTGTTGGCGATGGCGCCGGGATTTTGAAAGGGGACAAGCGCGCCCCGGCGGTCGTCCAACAATTCAATCGCGTGCCAATAGGGAGTCGAGATAATCGCTTTGCCCGCTCCGAGTGCATAGGCCAGAGTTCCGGAAACCACCTGCTCCTCATAGCGATAAGGAGTGATGTAGATATCGGCTGCGCCAATGAACTCGGCCATTTCCTCGGGGCTGACGAAGCGGTCATGGAAGATCACTTGCGATTCCACTCCCACTTCTTTCGCTAGAGCCTGCAAGCTGGCTCGATAGGTGTCGCCTTCGCGACGGAGGATGTGAGGGTGAGTGGCGCCCGCGACAATGTAGACAACATTCTTGTGTTTGGACAAAATCTGCGGCATCGCGAGAATGACGTTTTCGATTCCCTTGTTCGGCGAGAGTAGGCCGAAGGTGAGGAGCACCGCTTTTCCTTCCACGCCAAAGCGGTCCTTATAAAAATTGGGATCGAGAAAGGGCAGGTCTGGAACGCCGTGCGGAACCATGTCGATCTTGCTGCCAGGCACCTTGAAGATTTCCTGCAGGAACTGGGACGAGAGCTGGCTCATGACGATGAGGCGATCGGAAAGCTCCGCGACCTCTTCCATGACCATCAGTTGGTCTGGGTTGGGCTCGCGCAAAACCGTGTGCAGCGTGGTCACAACCGGCATCTTCAGACTGCGTAGCAGATGCAAAATATGGCCGCCGGCCTCGCCGCCGAAGATTCCATACTCGTGCTGCAGGCACACCATGTCGATGTTGTTGAAGTTCAGGAATTCAGCGGCCTCCTGATACGTTCTCACATCGTCCTGGGCGAGCGACCATCGCACCCGCGCGGGATAGTTATAGCCTTGTTCCGTATCGTTTACGGGCAGCGCCAACAGTCGAGCTGTTCCGTACTCCGCGGAGATGGCTGCGCACAGGTCGGTGGTGAAGGTGGCAATTCCACATTGTCGCGGAAGATAATTCCCAATCACCGCGATCCGACTGGGTAGCGACGGTTTCGATTGCCATCGAGCGGGAGCCGCTGACACCGCGTCCCGTATCAGGGGGCGCGGGGGCACGACTTCCAGGCCTCCTTTGGGAATCACCGTGTTGGGCAGCGACATATTTTCCTCATTTGGTGAGAACAGGTGCTGAAGGAGGCTACTTTTCAGATGGGCCCCAAGCCATTACCGGCGTCTGGTTTGGGAACAGGATGGCTGGTCCAGTTATTTTCGGTTCCAGCCTGGAGTTTTCGCCCCGTTAGAATTTGCCTCATGCCAGTATTCAACGAAAGTGAGCTTGTGGGCTGGTCAAAATTGATCAGAGATGCTGCGCGTGCCAGCGGCATCCTCCGAAGCACGCGCAAGACACCAAGGGCCAACCTCACCAATTCAGAGGCGACTAATTCAGAGGCGCAGCGGATGGGTCGGTGAGAGCTATCAATTTTCCAACCGGATAGTCTTCTTGTGTAAGAGGAGTCTCAGGCTCGGGGTTGAGGATCGTCAACACAGCGCCGCTGAGCGTTCCGCGGATGAGCAGGCGGTCGCCTTCGATGGCGACAACTCGGTATTTCTCGTCGAAGATTGATGTCCTCTCTTCCATTGAAATCCCTTTTTCCATGCAATGGTTGGATGCGCGATTTCATATCCGCGATTCTTGCCTGGCGCCGACAATGACGCGAACCGTCATACTGCATCTCGCTCGGACGAGCGCCGGGCTTCGGCGTCATCCAGGTAGCAGCCTTGTTGGAGATGACGCGAGTGTGCCGAAATGACGGCATAGGGCAGGCCCAGAAAACGCTTCGCAATGATTCCGGTGACTTCGAGGCCATTGAAGTGTTGCTGCCTTACCTTGCCCAGAATCCTAGTCAATGCGTGCTGGATCTTCTTCGCACCGAGCGCGCCAAAGAACATAACTTTGACTTCCGATGCGATAAAAAAGAAATTCCATCCCGCGGCGCGAATCTTGCGCTCAAGAGCGAGGCCGTCGAGCATCTTGACCACGCCCCACTTCCCCGAGTAGGGGGCACTTTCCAGCCCAAGAGGCTGCGGCCATTCCGACATCAGGATCGTCCCGACTTGAACTTCTTGTGGCATGGAAGACTCCTCCCGCGAGGTCAGCTAATCGTGGCAAGCGGCTTCGGAGGAGGCGCAAGCCGCCGGTTGGACGCGACAATCGCTCCTCGCTAGATCAAGTCTGGTTCATTTTCTGCCGAAGTACTGTGCAGAATGGATCACTTTCAGAATCCCAACCAGAAGCAGCCTGGCGATTCGCCGTCGCAAACCTATGAGACATACCACTTTCTCGGGTTAGAATTGCAAATGATGAGCTTCCGCGCGCTGGCGAAAGAGAAGGCCCGCAGGTTCAATCCCGACACCTTCCTCGCAACCATTGGCGAGGGCAGGAAGACCCTGACTTTTGCCAAGAAGCAGGGAATCTTCGCGCAGGGGGATAAGGCGGACGCGGTCTTCTACATCCAAAAGGGGAAAGTGAGGCTCACCGTCGTCTCCAAGGCCGGCCGAGAAGCGACCATCGGCATGTTAACGGAAGGAAACTTCTTTGGCGAAGGCGCTCTGGCGGGTCAGGCCCTGCGCATGGGATCTGCGGCGGCCATGACGGATTGTGAAATTCTGCAGATCGACAAAAAAGCGATGATGCATGCGCTGCACCGCGAACACGCGTTTTCCGATTTGTTTGTGGCGTACCTGCTGGCGCGGAATATCCGTTATGAAGAGGATCTGGTCGACCAGCTATTTAACTCCAGCGAAAAGCGGCTGGCTCGAATCCTTCTTCTGCTCGCTCATTTTGGCAAGGAAGATGTAGCCGAGGCTGTGGTCCCCAAAATCAGTCAGGAGACTTTGGCCGAAATGGTCGGCACTACTCGTTCGCGGGTGAGCTTTTTCATGAACCGGTTCAGGAAGCTGGGATTTGTCGATTACGCCGGCGGCCCGGACGGCGGGTTGCAGGTCCACAGCTCGCTGCTGAGTGTAGTTCTGCACGACTAGCTATTCTCCGCAACACGGTTTCCCTGGAAATCAGGCAGCAGCGGCTCGTCTCAAATCGAGCTTGCGGTCCACAGTAAATTAGCCGGTGGGCGGGGCCGGCCGAGGACCAGCAAACGGCGTCACAAAAAAAGCGTAGTTTGAGCAATCTTGAGCAGTTTTCCGACTCCGAGTGTTTGAGGATGAATGCTTGAAGGTGAATTATGCCCCTCCCGGCGTATCCGGCACTCCAAGCCGCAGTCCTTCTTTGCATCGACGATAACAAGGACGTGCTGGAATGCGAGAAATTGTTCCTCGAGAGCTTCGGTTATACCGTTCTGACCGCTCCCAGCGGCGGCCAGGGATTAGAACTGGCCTCCCTGTTCTCGGTTGACGTTGTGATCGTTGACTACCTCATGCCCAAAATGAACGGGCGCGAGTTTGCCATCAAAATGAGGCGGCTGAGGCCGCAAGCGTCAATCATCCTGCTCGCCGAAGCAGTGGATGTTCCGGACCAGATGTTGAATATGGTGGACGCCCTCATAGCCAAGGATTGCCTGGCCAGCGAGTTGTTGCCCGCGATCGCACAATTACACGGATGCGGATGGATCCCACCGGTTTCGTATGACGCATAACGGCGAAGGGGCCCGGTTATGAAAATGTTGCTGTTTGCAGGCCTGCTGTTGGTGGTGCTCGGCATCGCCTCTTTGCTCGTGCCCATCCCCCACACCCAGAGGGAGGGCATCAAGGTTGGGGGCGCGAACTTCGGCGTTCAGACCAGTCACCGTGAGCTGGTTTCGCCAATGATCAGTATTGTGCTGATCGCGGGCGGGATCGCGCTGAGCATTGCTGGTTCGCGTTCGCGAAACTGACGCGCGCGTTCGCCAGTCTCGGATCAATGCGGTTCTGCGGTAGCAGGGCTCGCGTGGATCGCTTTCGTCGACTCCCAGGGTGTGGGTGGAAAGTTGCGGGTCACTCCCGGCTCGGTTGCCTTGCTTTGACAATGGCCGCAGGACAGGCAGATCGCCCCCACTTCCCGGAGGTCAGTTTCTTTCGATATCTCATTCTCGCGCACTGCGGTCGAGCCCGCTATGACCGGGCCCGCACACTTGTCGCAGACATAAGCGGAGAGGTGCAGATACTGCCGTTTCATTTGGATCCTCGAAAGCTCAAGCGCCGGTCTTACACCACACTCCGGCCGCTCACCAGGTTAATGATCAGTACCACCACCGCAATAACCAGCAGCAAGTGAATCAGGGCGCCGCCCACGTGGAGGCTGAAACCAAGAAGCCATAGAATCAGAAGCACAACAAAAATCGTCCAAAGCATGTTGATCTCCTTTGCTCATCTGCTCATCTGTTCATCTGAGGGTCGCCGAAAATGAGCGTTCCCGAAAACTCATCTATTATCTTGTCGTGGCCGGAGCGAGCGACTTCCCGCACTCCAAGCAAGACGGCTGGGCCCGCGACGTGATTAGCCCGCAAAACGGGCACATCCTTTGCGAGGCGAAAGCGCGATCCGGTGGAGTAAGTGACGCAGACATTTTCGAAATGGATGCACGGATGGCGGCAAGCCGTCTGCGAAAACGATCGCGAAACCGACGAAAGGCGCGTTCCATCAGCGATCCACCTTCGTTCTTTCTCCCCATGCACGAATGGTTTGCAATAGGGCGCTTGGGCCGAAGTGCTGTTGAGGAGGTCTTTTTTATCCTCATCTCTGCCAAACTGACGATGACACGAGCGGGCTCGTTATTCTGTGCAAGATTGCTCACCCCTGCACAAAAAGTGTCGGCCCGGCATGGCGGAAACCGGGCAATCTGCTTGACCAATCGACGAAGGTGAGCAATCCAGACCATCTATTCTCCTGTGCGTGAGCGATCATGACGTTTGAGACGAGCACTTCTTCTCTCTCTTTCAGGTTCTCTGAGCTAAGGCAGCCCATCTGAAGTCCTCTCCTCTTAGTTCCGCAGACCCCAAAAGGAACAACATATGAAAAAGGTAATGTCGCTGTTGTTGATGAGTTTGATCGGCTTGGTTGGAACTTTCGCGTGGGCAGGTTCGGCGCGTGAAGATTCGGTCAACCGCATGCAGAAATCCGTGGACGTTCTCCAGGAGATCATGTCAACGCCCGACAAAGGCATCCCGGAAGAAGTGCTGAACGGTGCTAAG
The DNA here is from genome assembly GCA_050011975.1 of Terriglobales bacterium. Taxonomy (GTDB): domain Bacteria; phylum Acidobacteriota; class Terriglobia; order Terriglobales; family Acidobacteriaceae; genus Acidiflorens. Next base: position 12,736 of record JBEKIB010000011.1, read on the forward strand.
TGCATCGTCATCGTGCCCAACCTAATCAAAGGTGGCTTCATCTTCGGCGCCAAACACGGACGTGGAGTGGCCTCCTGCCGCACGCCAGAAGGCTGGAGCGCTCCCGCATTTGTCTCGGTTGGCGGTGGGAGTTGGGGATTGCAGATCGGAGTCGAAGACGTTGACCTGGTCATGCTGGTCATGAACGACCGTGGTTTGCAGCATCTGCTGTCCAGCAAGTTCGAAATGACGGGTGAAGGATCGGTGGCAGCGGGCCCAGTAGGCCGTCATACTTCCGCCGGAACTGACATATTGCTGAACACTGAAGTGTTGACTTACTCGCGCTCGAAGGGCGTGTTTGCGGGCTTGACCTTGGAAGGCGCGGTAGTGGAGCAGGACAACGACTCGACTCGCGCCATTTATGGCAAAAACATGATGTTCCGCAACATTCTTTCGGGCCATGCGTCAACTCCAGAAAGCGCGGAGGCGTTTGTGAAGGCTGTTTCCGACGCCGGCCACCAGGCCCACATCGCGGAAGCAAGAGAAGACAATCAGTAATCGCATCAGGAAGCTGTCAACGAGCCGGATTTGTGGCTGACCGGAACCGTACAGCGGTTCCGGTCAGCGCTACAGAACTCCGGATGATATGGAGAAATTCTCGTAGAGACGTGGCTTATCGTGCTTGTCACGACCCCGCATAGAGTTGAAACGGCGCCCAGTAAAAGGGATTGTGGAATCCGCTGCGAAGCAATGACAGTTTGGCGGTGCGCAGAGCGGTATCCGGGGCCGCTCCCTTGTCGAGCTCGTCGTAAAACTGATCCATGAGTTGCTCAGTGGAAGCGTCCGTCGTTTCCCACAGGGCGGCGACCACGTTGTGGGCCCCGGCTCTGAGGAAAGCCCAGGAGAGCCCGACCAGTCCCTCGCCCGAGTAGGCGCGTTCGCCGGCGCCATAGCATGCCGAAATCGTGACCAGATCGGCCCGCAAGGGATGGCGAATGAGGTCGCGGGCGTAGAGCTTGAAGGAATCGCTTTCGTCGTTGCCTTTCGATGGCTCGCTCTTCGGCAGAACAGTCTTCGACTCGCCAGTCTTCGACTCGCCAATCTTCGACTGGCCAATCTTCGAAAGCACAATTGCCGAGTCCAGCGGACTCAGGCGGCTGGCCGTTCCATGCGCCACAAAATGAATGTAGGAAAACTGCTCTGGACTGCTGGCCAGATAGGCTGCTGGCGTCGCCTGCTCGCGCGCGAGTATCCGCTGCCCGGCCACTGGAAAATGTCGGGCAACACTTTCCATCTGGGCGGCGGCTTTCGGGAGTTCGGGATATTTATCGTTGGGGGCGACGCTGTTGCCGACAAGAAGCAGAGCGCGGCCGCGTTTTTCTTTGTTCGTGCTCGTGCCCGCGCGCGCCGCGCCGAGCACCCGTAACGAGCTGGCGTTCGCAATCGTCACGTCTTCAATCCAATAGTGCAACCTCGCTTCGGGCAGCATCGGTTCGGAGGGCCCTGGTTCGGAGACGAGAAGCGTTTCAAAATTCAGGTTGTTCAGGCTGCCATCCGGAATTACGAAAATTTTCGCATCTTTCTTCAGCAATGCTCGTGCCGGCGCGATCAGCATGCGATACAGCGATTGCCCATCCGGGTCGGCCTCTGCTAGAACGTCCTGCGGTCCGCCGAGAGCCCTGCGATACCGCCCGACCGCTGCATCGATTTCCGCGCCGGGAGGAAGTGCAAACAAACTGGTCCTCTGCGGCATGATCGCCCACAAGTAGGACTGCTTCTCACCCAGCCAATAAAAAAGAACTGTGCCTTCCGCGCGCCGGGCGATTTGCTCAGGGTTCAGAGGCGGAGGCCCAGTGGAAGATCCCTTAGCCAGCAATCCTAATCCTTCAGCCAAAGTGCGGGCGCGACTGTAATCGGCCCAGCGCAGGGCGTTGTCCGTCTTTCCACGGGCGACGAGAAAATGGATGTAGTCGTCGTAGATGCGGGAGGCGTTGGTAAGAAAAGAAAGCTGAGAGTCTTCATGCCGCACCGTATCGCGGGCCGCTTCGAAGGTGGCGAGGGCCGCGCGATATTCACGATCCGCCGCGTCAGGATGCTTCTCGTCTTCGTAGAGCCGGGCTAGCGAGTGCTCGGCCTCCCACTTTAGAAAAACGGGACAATTCTTATCGCGTTCGACCGCGTGGAACGTGCTCTCAGCCGCGGCGAAATCGCCGCGGCGAGCCGCGATTTGCCCCTGGACAAGCATGGGATAGAGCTCATCGAGGTGATTCCCGTCTCGTTGTGCCATCTCCACAGCTTGCTGAGCATACTGGCTCGCATTCGACAGATCGCCGGTCTGCAAGTCGAGGCGTGCTATCACGCGCAGGGCATTGTAGATCTCTTCCTTCGCATTAATTCCCTGTGCCAGGCTCAAGGCCCGTTGAAACGATTGCCCGGCGAGGTCAAACTTGCCCTCGTCCATATAGATGTAGCCGATATTTGTGAGTAAGTTGTCTCGGTCCGAGACATCTCCCAGCTGCGATGCTAGCTCCTCCGCATCGTCGAACAACCTTAAGGCCTTTTCGGAGTCGCCGAGCTTGTAGTAGGCCCAGCCTATGTTGCTTTGGGTCTTGAGTTCCGCCCTTCGGGCACCAAGAGACCTCGCGGCCTGATATCCAGCTTCCGATCTATCGATTGCTTCATCGAAGCGCCCTTCCGACAGCGACCTATAACCCAAACTGAGAAGCGCATAGGATTCGAGTAATGCATCCCCGTGCGAGCGCGCGAAGGCGAGGCTAAGTTCATAGAGCCGCTCCGCGGACGACGCCTGGTCTTGCTCGTCGGCCAGGATACCGCGCTCGTGGAGAACATATCCGCAACTCTCCGATACAGAAGTAGCGCACAGCGACGTTGCGTCGTTAAACGACCGCTCTGCTTCAGAGAAGTTGTGGGTAAGGGCATTCGCCTCCCCAACAAGAGTCAAGACGGGTATTGCCAGGTCGGGCTGGTCGGAAGGCACCGGGGCTGACTTGAGTAGCTTTAGGGTATCTTCGTAAAACCCTCTATGGAGCGCGGCCCTTGCCTCGAGGGTTCGGAACTTCCAAGCCCATTCTGGGCTCGAATCCTGGAACCGCTGGCATTCTCGATGGGCCTCGTCCTGCGCTTGTTTCAGATCGCCATGAAGGAGAGCCCTATAAGCATGATCAAAAGCGGCCTGCGGGTTGTCATTGCGGCTGCATGACAGCACGCAGGCCAAGAGCAGAATGGACAGCCCTATGTTGTTGTGGGGCCGTTCGTTCCATTGGCGTGGGCAGTCGGGCCGTTGACACTTCCGCCCGTGGGGCAGCCCAGATGCATGTTGAACATGTTCAGAGTGAAGTAGTTGCTGTCGCTTGGTTGCGGCGGCGAACCGACTCGCGGCTTGTCCGAAAAGCCACTGTGGCCGGATTCGACTCCGACTTCGACTTCGGCCAAGGAGACGGTCCCAAAGCCCGGGATGAAGATCATATTCCCGAAGGTCTTCACTCCCGGAATCGGAATCGGTCCGATGCTTTTGACCAGTGTGCATCGCAGCTTAGAATAGCCGTTCCGCTCCCCGTTCGCACCCCCATTGAAACGTTTCTTGAGTTCGTTGATATAGGCGACCTCGGCATGGTACTTCTTATCGAGGACCTCTGGAAGATCGTCGCCATCCTTCTTAATGCGATTAAGTTGGCCTTCGACGCGATCGAGAAAGCCGCTGTCATCAAGATACGGCCGATCGCCTTCCGGCTTATCGCCGCAGACTCCGAGTTCGAGTTCCACCTGGACAGGGTATCCGGCAACCCGCAGGTTTTCGAAGCGCGAGCCCAGGAATGTCACCTTGGGAACATGGCCGTTGATCATCGGATGCTCGGTGGAAACCTGCGCCACCACGCGATCGGCCGTGATTACATCAACCACATTGAATCCTTCGATAACCGCTGTCGATTGCGTCACCCAGCCCGAGTGATCATTGCCCCAGATATCCTTTTTGTTCTTGAGTTGGGTGCCGGACACGCGCGTGTGCCCTGACTTGAATGTAATCAGGCCTTCTACGCTGGTCTCGCCAACTGACTGGGTGATCAGGCCTTCACGGCGGGTATTCTCTAATACAGCGCGCCCATAGTGTTCGATCGGCTGCTGGATAGGGTGGTCCAGGTGGCCGCTGAGCACTTGGGCTTCGGCGTGATAAATGTGGTATTGCTCCAGGACAAGGCCCGGCCCCACAGGTGGTTTCGGATTTGCGGCCATATTCTTAACTCCTCCCGTTTGAGCTCACTTCTGAATTTGCAATTCAAATGATGCCCGACCGACTTCCTTGCTTTCGCCTGCGGCAGTAATTCCGCGCACCGCCAAAGTGTAACTCCCCGCTTCTCGATTCGCGCCCGGTACTTGCACCGGCCACTGGTCTTGCGCCGAGGTCGCCGGAATCGTTAGTGACCATTCCAGCTTTCCCGCCAGATTATATAACTCCGCCGTGTAACGCGAGTAACTGCTTTCCGGAGGGATTCTAACAAAAAGCAGAAAACCTTTGCCCGGATGCGTCGTAATCACCGGGCCGCCCGATCCCCAGGTACCGACATTCACCGAAGCCCACGGCAGGACCTGCGGGCTATTCAATGCTTGCCGCAGTTGCGGATACGTAACCAGATTCTGATATCCGATAGTTACCAGCAACAAGGCCATCACCGGCACGATCACTGCCGGGCGCAACCACGGGAGCCATCCCCGTCTCGCTGGGACCGGGGCGGGTACAGGCATTCCGGCGGGAATCGGCTCGGATTTCTCCGCTAACACAACCTTGCTCTGCTCCACGAACAAAGCTCCGGCGCGGACGTCGAGCGCGCAATCCGGGCAGTCGAAAAAATGTTCTTCAAATTCGTCCCGGGTCTCGCGATCGAGTTCGTCGAGCAGATACCTTTCCGTCATTTGTTGACGAACCACCGCATCGTGGTCCATGAGTGCCCCCTCGTATTACTTAGTGCGCCGGCGCGATCCGGCGTTGCACTGCCATCACGCCGGAGTAAATTCCGGCGAATCATTTCCCGTGTTCTTCTTATATAACGACTTAAACGATTGTTTCGCGCGGTGCAGTAATACCCGCAGATACTCCCGGTCTACACCGAAGTCACGGCATACCTCGTCCTTGTCCCGCTCCTCGAGGAAAACCTCGCGCAGCAGTCGCCGGTCGCGTTCTGAAAGCTGCTCCAGTATCTCCCGGACTTTCTGTGCCGTTTCTTTGGCGACAAGGACACTCAGCAGATCCATCGCACGGGAAGGGAAGTCTTTCTGTTGGTCATCGTCATCATCGAGCGAACTATGGCGCGCGGCCGAGCGATAGTGCTCCAGCAAAACATTGTTGCAAATCGAGTTAACAAACGATCCCAGGCGCTCCGGGTGCAGGATTTTCCCCTCGCGCAGGGCCGCGTAAAATCGGGCGAAGGTTTCCTGCCGCACATCCTCGATGGCCTCTTGCGACGGCAGTCGAGAGCGCAATTTCACCTGAATCAGCGTGCTGAAATACGCGCCAAAATGCTCCTGCGTGCGGTAGTCTCCTGCCCGCAGACGCTCGACGTAGGATCCGTCAAAGGAGTGAAATTGCAAGAGCCTGCCCCGCGGAACCGGAAGTGGCAGACAGTGTAGCACTTGCAGCGGCGAAAGGTGGACGTTTTCCGGGACCAGTGTGAGCGGCGCGCGTTTCAGAGCCGTGTGGCTGCTCCGAAAGCGTCCGGTCGGCGGGATGGAGCGGGCGGCGCGCACTGGGAAGAATAAAACTCCTATCACTAGGTAGCTGAACCGATCTGCTGCCTCTGGAGAAGGCTGCATACAAAGCGCCGGAGCCGCTTCCCCGTCGACTCCGGCACTCCATCTGGATCCCAGCCGGGAGTTTCCAGGTTGGGATCCGAAACCGTGGCCCATCGCCGCACCGCGCGATGTTTTCCACTTACTGGGATAGTGCAGAAAGGGCGCGGATCGTTTCAAACAATTTCTTCCACCCGGCGGATCTGGCGATAGTGCCGATGGCCACAGGTCGCGGCAAGAGTGCGGTTCCCGCTAAATTCTCGGATTTGAAGCTTCACCAAGCTCTAGCCGAAGACGTTGAGGCTGCCTTGCCCATACACCGTCTCTAACACGGAATTCGCGCTGTCAGAGGGGCCCGAAGAAGAACTAATCAAATTCACCGTGCTGAGCAGCTCCTGGACCAAGTGCGCGGATTGCGATGCGGCGCTGGTCTCGATTGTCTGCGACGGCGAGGGAGAGTTTTTCAGGTCGCTCTGAACCGTCGTAAAAGCAGACTGGGCGGTGGATAGATCACCCGAGCTCAGCGCGCCTCCAAGCGCTGCCAGATCAGTCGCGAGTCGAGAACTGCTCGACTGACTGTTTCCACTGACAGTCAAGGAGAGTTGGCTTACCCTCTGCACGGTCTGGAATGCCGACTGGGCGCCATCCAAGTCGCCGGACGAAAGACTGTTTTGTAGCGTCTGCAATGCCTGCTGCAACTCAGTGGAATTGCTTGACGCGAGAACGTACTGACTAAGGCCTGCGGCTGGAATCGAACCAATTGCCATTGTTTGACCTGCCCGGGAGCACTAAGCCTACTCCCACTTGTCTATCCCATCGGCACGCTTGCGCCAAACCTTTAGGATGCTGCCACGGGTCGCGTCCATGGGAGATTCAGCAGTACATGTTGGAGTGGACTTGCTCCTCGCGTAACTCTCTAACTTACTCACAACAAGGACAATTGCGATAAGGAGCAGGCCGAATCCTAAGGGTAACGCACCACGGTCACGCGACATTCCGGCGACAATACTCTGTTCTTCAATCTGGACGGCCTGAGCGCGCTGGCCGGCGACACCACCGCCGTGCCGCTGATCACGCGCGGTCTTTTGCTCGAAGACCCCAAAAACCCTGGCAATCTCGCGTTTTTTGCCGGTCTTGTGGCGGAGCCGCCGCAGACGAACTAACTCGGTAAGTTAGCACTCAGAATCGGGCGGCCGCGAGGTCGCCCGATTTTTTTGTACGTTGCCAGCAATGCAACGGTCCACTGAGAACGCTCCGCCTTGCCGACAAGAATTGTACAAACAGATGACACCGCGTTGACAACCTGCGTGACGCCGCGACCTAGCATTCGATTGCCAGCAGGACTGAGAAATAGTAGGTCGAGCGCGGTGCTGATCCGCGACTTACTCGCTTTCTGCTCCTGGCTCGCACAATCCAAGGAGGATTCTGTATGCAGCGTCGCAAGATTGCTTTCACAATTTGCCTCGGGCTCGCCGTAACGTTGGTTTCGACCGCAGCCCTGGCGCAGTATAAACTCGTGAATCTAGATTCGAATCAGGCAAAAGCCGCCAAGTTCATGGATCCCCTGCAAGTAAACGGTTGGGGAATCGCTCGCAGCGCAGGCGGACCCTGGTGGGTGAGCGATCAAGGCTCAGGCTGGTCGACACTCTACAATGGCGACGGAGTCAAGCAGGGTTTGATCGTTTCGGTTCCTTCGTTCAACGGCGCAGGCCCCGGTCAGCCGACGGGAATTGTCTTCAACGGAACGGGAGAATTCCCGGTTGAGGGCAATTCGGCGTTTTTCATCTTTGCGACGTTGGATGGGACCATCAGTGGCTGGACTCCGAAGTCCAATGCCAACGCTTCGATCATTGCAGTGAATAACTGGGCGGCTGGCGCAAGCTACACCGGTCTCGCCATTACCAACCACCCTTCGGGGAATCTGTTGTATGCAACTAACCTTCCCAACAACGTAGTCGAGGTATACGATGCGAACTTCAACCTCGTCAACACGTTTACCGACCCCACCCTGCCGGCGGGTTACGGGCCGTTCAACGTTGCGGATATCAACGGATTGGTCTATGTGACCTTTGCCCTGATATCGACAGCCCCGAGCGGCCAAATCGATGTCTTCCAGGAGGATGGGACATTCGTAAAGGTACTCGCGTCGGGCGAACCCTTGAACCAGCCTTATGGCATGGCCGTGGCGCCCAGTAACTTTGGACCGCTGAGCAATACTCTTCTAGTCGGGAACAACCTGAACCGTCCGGCCACCATCAGTGGCTTTAATCTCGGAACCGGCCAGTTCGTGGGCACCCTCAAAGACACGAACGGCAAGGATATCGCCATCGACCAACTCTGGGGGCTTGGGTTCGGCGGGGGCTCGGCAAACAACGGCAATACCAACCAACTCTTCTTCGCCGCCGGCCCATACAACAATCTGGCCGGGACATTCGGTGTGATCGATTCCAGCAACAAGTAGTCGCGGGCTCTCGAAAACGCAAGACGGAAGGACGCAAGGGAAGTAACACGAAGGCCGCCCCGCAGGCGGCCTTTGTTATGACGATCCTACCCGAAGCAACAAGCAGATCAAGCAGTTGACCACGTAACAGCCGCACTGAGCGAGGTACCGAAAAACCGTGCAGATGACAAAAGCGATCCGGTAATCTAATCTATAAATCGCAGGCACTTACCATCCTCAAGCCGGGATGGCGGAACTGGCAGACGCAGCGGACTCAAAATCCGCCGGACTTCGGTCCTTGGGGGTTCGACTCCCCCTCCCGGCACCAATCGTAAACCCCATGGAATCAATCTCTAGCTAGCAGTAGTTCATTGTACGGGAAGCGGGAGGGAGGGCCGAAATCCCTCCATTGTGCCCAATTTGCGTCCTTATTTGCTCCTGCTGTTCTTCTGCTTGCAGTCTTTCTTGCACCACTCGGTTCTCTGATTCCTGCAACTTCAGGATCGCGTCATTCATGTCCGAACGGTTCCCTGAGACGCCATTGCCCACATGCAGCCAGGTTGCATCGGCACACACGATGACGGCTACGATTGACGCAACAGTTCTGTCCTTGTAGTCCTGTAAGAGCCGGCTGCGGGAGTGACCTTAGCCAACCCAAAATCTAGAATCTTGGCGTATCCGCGCTTGGTGACGAATGTTGGCAGGCTTGATGGCAATGAACGACGGCTCACCGTGTTTGCCGATTTCGTAATGTTCGTGCTCGGTGTGAACGAGATGGTAGGGCCTGGTGCTTATTTGTCTGCCGCAGCCCCCGCCCACGTGGCTAAAGGATCAAGAAATGGGTAGGTAGTCGAGGGAGCGTCGATTACTCCCCTCAGTGAAGTCTTGAAAGGCACCATACGTCCGTAGAACGCTCGGGTGCTGTCCTTGTCCTGTTTGATTGTCCCCTGCTCCAGCGTGGCCCCGGCAAAGACCCCGCGAGAACGGGAATAACTCAACACCTGAGCGCGCATCTTCCAATCCGTTTCAGCTGCGGTCTGGCGCCCCACTGGACCCGCGGCCACGCTGGCCTGCGCGCCCAGTCTAAAATTGCTGGAGAGCAGCTCCGTCATGCCGTTGTCGTTCATGATCAGCATGATCACATCCACGGCTTGCGCGCCGAACTGCAAGCCGAAGCTTCCTCCCTGCACGACAAAGAAGGCGGGTGCGCTCCAGCCTTTGGCTGTGCGGCAGGTAGCTACCCCGCGCCCATAACGCAGGCCAAGAACGAAGCCACCATTTAACATGGAGGGTACTACCGCCACGCACGCCGCCGAGGCCAGTACTTTTTCTGGGATGCCCTGATCCGGGGCGGACTGGATCGCTCGCAGAATCGTGCCTGCCGCCTTTACGCGATCCTGAGCCTTCGTTGCATTTTCGGTCGCCCATGCTGCCGCCGCCAGACACACCACCAAAAACACGTGCAGAAGACTTTTCATTTGGGGCCTCTCTGCTTTTGATTCTAGAGGGGATTCGGCTGGCTTGTGATGCAGCAGTGAAATGAGCTATTAGCTACTAAGGCACTTACGGGAAGCCCTGCGGACACTCGGCTGCGCCATTCTTGATTGCTGCACACCGTAACTTGCGCCGCCTCCACCAGCAGAAATCGCAGCAGCGAGTTGCCTTGTTTCGTGATATGTCCTAACCGCCGTCGCTGCCCGCTGGACTCTTCGGACGGCACCAAACCTAGGTAGCTCGCGATCTGCTTGCCACACTCTGTGCTGTCAGTTTTGCCAGTGACCGAGTCGGCGTGATGCCTATAGACTGGGCCATTGGTGGGGTGGTACACACCCATGCAGATTGGTCTGCGTCGCCCAAGTCACACCAACTGAGGAGCCCCTATGCGCATACCCCCAAAGTCCATTTCAGTTATTCTTCTGGCCGCCCTACTTGGGCTGTCGATCGCGTGTTCAAAATCAAAGCCAAGTGACGACACCATTACGAAGGACGTTGAGACCAAGGTTGCGGCTGATCCGGACACAAAGGACTCCCAGGTCATCGTTGTGGCCAAGGAAGGCAAGGTTACACTGACCGGCAACGTTAAGACCCCAGCCGTCCAGAAGAAAGTGGAACAGATCGCCCAGGAAGAGCCGGGAGTGGCAACCGTGGATGATCAGATCGCAGTCGAGCCTGCCCCCGAACAGGCCGCCCAAGCGGTGGCACCGCCGCCACCTCCTCCGCAGCCGATTGTTGTGCCGGCAGGAACTATTCTTACGGTCAGAGTGGGGCAGGCGCTGAGCTCGAAGACCAGCCAGACGGGTCAAACTTTTCTCGCCACATTGGCGCAACCGGTGAGTGTTGGAGGTGTGGTGGCGATCCCTTCCCGATCAACGGTCAGTGGCACGGTAGTGTCAGCCAAAGCCAAGGGCAAGATAAAAGGTCAAGGCGAACTCTCCCTCGCGCTCACAAGCATTACCGTACGGGGGCAAACCTATAACATCACAACCCACGTGCTGGAGAACACCCTCCAAGGCAAAGGTAAGAGGACAGCTAAAACGACTGGCGGAGGGGCCGCCGGGGGCGCGTTGATCGGCGGGATCGCAGGCGGAGGTAAAGGAGCAGGCATTGGAGCGCTGGTGGGGGCTGGGGCCGGATTGGTGGGAGGAGCAGCGACCGGGAACCAGCAGATTGAAATCCCGGTTGAATCGGCGCTGAGCTTCCGATTGTCTGCACCCTTGACGCTTCCACCGCAGAGTCAATAATGGTTAGTGGCCCTGCGCGTCCGTTTGCCGCATCTTTGCTCACTATAACTATGGATGGACCTCGCCCTTTGGGATCACGACTCCGCCTTCAATCTTCGGGATGCCGAAATGCCCGCCAAGATGCGCGAGGTCGAGCGGACTGATCGAGCCTGAAACTACGACAAAGTTGATCGCATTCGATCTCGCTTGAAGAACGGCCACGTTGCTGATCGCGTTGTTCTCCAAGCGGACCCAGAGATCGGTTACACCCGGGCCTCCATCCTTATCTTGCTTGTTCATCAGCTGTTTCCAGCCCGCCGCCTGGTACTCCTCTTTCACCGAACTCAGAGTGGCCGGATCATAGGTCCAAGTTCGCGGAAAGTGGTAGCTGTGGACCGAGACCCCGTTCACGCCCGCAATCACGCGCTGAAGGTCCTGGTTGGCCGGATCCGTTTTGGCCGCCAATACCAACATAGAGTGATCGAGCGTGAATTCGGTCTTCGAAGACGCACCATGCCGCAACGTGTCTATACCTTTTGGTACCCAATCGTGCGGTTGCCCCAATAGCGTGGCCGCAGAAATTGCCATCAAAACGACAAAAATAATGCCGGATCGCCTCACAATAGAACGCCTCCATAGATAGACGGGTACGGTTGAAAAGTAGAACCGCTAGCGATGAGAACCCGTCGCACGGAAATAAGTTGCTTGGACCATATTCCGGTACTTACTGTGAATTCAATGCACTCTTCCCCTGAAGAGCTGACGAGCGGGGCTGAGAAATGACATCCGATTATGGCACTGGCCCAGATACCTCTGTTTTTGAGCGATTTCCAAGCACTGGTTTCGATCCTTTAAGAATCGTGTGGTTGGGCAAATGCAAATGGCAGGGTTTTTGGGCAATATCTCGCAGGCCGACGTCGGCCACAACCCTAATTGCTTCTTCATTTCGCTGCAAACCACCCGAGCTTGAATCGCCAATTCGAGCTCGGCTACTGCGGCAGACCGACTTTTCGCACCAGTTCGGCAAACCGCGGATCAGAACGCAGAGGGTCGAGTTGGAAGTAAGTGTTCAAACCCATCAGCAGCCAATCGTGTTCCTGATAAGCGGTGTTGAGCCAATGGAAAGCCTGCTCTTCGTCTCCCAAGTCGGCGTAGAAGCGAGCAATAGACAACGCTGAGGAGTATCCAGTCTGACGTCGTGCTTGCTGGAATTCAATGCCTTTGGTGAGAGCGCCTTTCCAGCCTGCTGAACGATATCCCCGTTCCATGGCGGCAGCGAATTCAGCATCGTCCCGGTCGCCGGAAAGCTGGCCGTAGGCTGTCCATTCTTCAATGACTTGCGGGTACATGCGTTTCCCCCAATAGGCGTAGGCCAGGCAATCGTGCGCCATAGCGAATGTCGGATTCTCATTCGCCAGCTTCCTGCAGATCGCAATGGCTTCGTCGTACTGCCGCGCCGAGACACGAACACTTGCGACTACCCTGCTGATGATGGGAGACTGCGGATCGAGTTCATGCGCACGATTAACTTCCGCCAGGGCTTCCTGTTCTTTGCTCCCAATCATGCCAATATCGTCGGCGTACCACTGACGCGCAGTGGCATCGTTGGGATCGAGTTCGAAGGACTTCTTGAACTCCGCCTCTCCCCCCGCAAAATCCCAGTCGTACTGCATCTCGTTGCTGCCCAGGACGGCGTGAGGATGAGCCAAGGTCGCGTCCAACTCCAGTGCCTTGCGGGCGGCGCCGTTCGACTTCGGGAAGTCTTCGCTGGGATTGCCGCCAAAATTAGGCAGTACAGAATAGGCATCGGCCAGACCCGAATATGCCAGAGCGTAGCTAGGGTCCTTCGTGATGGCTTGATTGAAATACGAGATTGCCTTCTCAAGCTCACTATTCGACCGGTTGTTCCAGGCGTAACGCCCCTTCAAATACAGCTCATAGGCCTCTGGATTTTGCGTGCCTTGCCTGGTGACCTGCTGCTTTTCTGAGCTGCTGAGCTTGGAACGCAACTTTCCCGCGATGTCGCCTGCGATCTGCATCTGCAACGAGACGATATCCGCGCCCTTACCACTGTAGTGGTGCTCCCAGATTTCGGTGTTGTCCCGAACATCGATAAGCTCGGCGCTCACTTCGATGCTATCCCCTCGCGACGTCACTCGGCCGCTCACCAGCGCCGACACGCCCAGTTCATTGCCGGCCTTTTGCGCGTCCACATCCTTCCCTTTATAGCGGAAGACGGAGCTGCGGGACTTCACCTTAAGCTGAGGTACATGCGCGAGGTTGCCGATCAGCGATTCGGTGATGCCGTCGCTGAGATAGTCGGTATTGGCATCTCCATTGCCATTGGTGAATGGGAGTACGGCGATGGAATCGGCGCTGGGGCGGCGATAAAGCAGCGCCAGACTCAAGACTCCCAAGGCGAAGCCGGCTGCCACCAACAGGCCGGTGACCTTCCAATTCCAATTCCAATTCCAATTCCATCCCCAACCACTGGCCGAAGTGGGGGCTGGAGTGGGCGTGCCTAGATCCACATCTTCAGGCTCGGCATCGACCGCTGCTTCCGGTGGCAGTTCTCTGTGCGTCGGAGCAATCCAGCGGTAGCCGCGGCGGTCGATGGTCTCAACGAAGATCGGATTCTCGGCCGAATCTCCAAGCGCGTCGCGCAGGCGCTTAATCGCGCTGCGGATGCCGAGATCAAAATCGACGAACACGTCGCCCGGCCACAGCGCCTGACGAAATTCCTCGCGCGTGATTACTTCGTTCGGACGGCTCAGCAAAAGCTTCAGGGCGCGAAAAGGCAGGTCTTGGATCCTGACCTTGACTCCGCTCCTGCGCAGTTCATCCAAGCGCAAGTCGGCCTCGAATACCCCGAAGAGCACGACCGTATTCGACTTGTTTTTCAACGAGCCGCTAGGCATAAAAAGGAGTCGCTTCGGGGGGGAGGTCGCAAGTCTACCATCGAAACAATGACGGCGGAAGCAAATTTTGTCTCGTTTCGCCTGCGTTTCAAGGTTGCCTTGCCCCCATTCCCCAAGAAACAACTTCGCGTATTGTACTGCAAATAAATCCCTTAGCGCGTCACACTCGCTGCACGTACAGATCACACCCGAAACCTTGACCACGGGCCGTGTTTCAGGGCACATTGGGCACCGTGTTCAGAGCCGTGGGGGCACACTCTGGAGCTAGAGCCGACGAAGATCTTCGGCGTATCTCTCCAAAGTGCCAGGAAAAATCACACTCTCAGGAGACGATCGAGGACAGCTCTACTGTGTCGGCGGTGGAAACCGGGCTGTCCCGCCCAACAATACCGTTTACGACTACGTGCAGATCTATCAGCCGTAAAAGCAGCAATCAAAAAATTCTTGGAGGATTCATGTCGATGCGCCGCTTCACTCCCGTTCTTACCCAGACTCTTTGCACCCTGCTGTTAACTATGCTGGCTTTTACCGGCATTTCCTGGGGGCAAACTCCGCCGCCAGCGACATTCGTGAACCCCACGTTGTTCAATGGAGGTTCAGTGATCAGCAGTTATAGCCCGATTCCCGTCCAGGTGGTTGCCCTTGGCGACTTCAATAACGACGGAGTGCCGGACCTCCTCACGCTCGATGACAACGGCAACACCGCCGGAGTGGGCATCATGCTGGGCAACGGCGCGGGCGGCTTCGGAGCGGTCTCGTCCATTACGACGTTTTCATGCACTCTCGAAGGCGGCATCGTCGTTGGTGATTTCAATAATGACGGCAATCTGGATTTCGCCGTTGTCTCCGGTAGCCCTGGGGGCGACTGCAACTTCAACCCCGGCACGCTCTGGATTTTTCTTGGCAATGGCGCGGGTGGCTTCACCCTCAAGGCTTCGTATTCAGAGCTTGGCCCTCCCGCCAACAATGAGAAGGCTGGTGGACTGATCGCCGCCGATCTTCGGGGCAACGGACATCTCGACCTGCTCGCGATCGATCCCAACCACGGCATCGACGTTTTTCTTGGCAATGGCGATGGAACATTCGTGGCTCCAACGGCCGCCGTCGCACTCACTTGCCCGGGTTGTTCAAACTCCGAGGCGGTGTGGGACGTCAATCATGACGGAAAGCCCGATCTGGTAGTCGCGTCCAATAACAGCGGCGACGGTATTTTCGTGCTGCTCGGTAACGGCGACGGCACTTTCCAGGCTCCGGTGTTCTACCAGCAGGGTTCCAATTCGGGTGCCATGTCCATCGCCATAGGGGAACTGATCAAGGGCGACCACGGGGACGTGGTGATGGGAGCGGGAAACGGAGCGTACGTGTACATCAACAACGGCGATGGCACGTTCAAGACTCCAGTTGCATACGGCCCCGCGTGGATCAATTCCATTACGATTACCGACATCAATGGCGATAAGAAGAACGACCTCGTAGTAAGTTCCTATTCTTCCTCCGCAGTCTATACAATGCTGGGCAACGGGAAAGGCGGCTTCACCGCGGGAGAGTCATTCGCCACGGCTGGCTATCCGAACAACGTCGTCGTAGCCGACTTTAATGGCGACAAGAAACTCGATTTCGCCACGTCCAACAATGCCGGCCAGTGGATAACGGTAGGCCTCGGCAACGGCGACGGCACGTTCCGCAGCAGCCAGAGTTACGGCTACAGTTGGCCCGCCACCATCGACGCCGTCGCCACCGCCGACCTCAACGGCGACGGCAATCTGGACATCGTGGAAGGCGGCGGCGGTACGGGCACTGGAATTTGGGTGATGCTCGGCAGCGCGCACGGCGTGTTCGGAGCGCCCACTGAAATCGCAGTCGGTTGCGGTCAGGCCAATCGCAGCGGCGTCAGCTACATCGCTCTCGGCGATGTCAACGGGGATCACAAGGTCGATGTGGTTGCGAACCTCATCACCGATCCCTACGCCTGCTTTAACAACGAAGTCGCGGTGGTCGAGGGCCTCGGCACCGGAAAATTCAAAGCTCCCGTCTACTATTCCACCGGAACCACGCAGCAGTCCTACAGCATTCAGTTGGCCGACCTCAGAGGCGACGGAAGGCTCGACATCGTGACCTCGAATGGAGACGGTAGCCTGAGTGTGCTCCTCAATAACGGCAAAGGCGTCTACGGCACGGCCAACGTGATTACCGGCGCCAGCGGCACCGGCGCCGGAAACATCGTCGTCGGCGACTTCAACAACGATGGCAAACTGGATCTCGCCATCGCTGGCGCAGATATTTACCTGCTTCTCGGAAACGGAGACGGAACATTCCAGGCTCCGATCACTACACCTTCGCCGATTAACCCCGTCGGGCTAACCGCTGGCGATTTCAATGGCGACGGCAAACTGGATCTCGCCCTAACCAGTTGGAACGACAATGGCAGCCTGCAGATCTTCACCGGCAACGGTGACGGCACATTCACCGTGGGCACGCTTTACAAGTTCAACGCGTGGGTGGAATGCTATCCGAGCGGTGGAACCAACCCCTACTGGATCAGTACCGGCGATCTCAACCAGGATGGCAAGCTGGATCTCGCGATAGCAGTCACCTACACCCAATGCGGAACCGAATACAGTGGAGAACAGGATTGGGGGGCGGCTCTCGTCTATACCGGCAACGGAGACGGCACCTTCAACTTGGAGCCTGGGCCATGGCTCGGCGGCGTGGACAACTCCGGCATTGTGCTCGGAGACTTTAACCGCGACGGCATGCTCGACATGGCCGTAGTCGGCAATGCGGCATGGACGAACGTTGCCTGGACAACCATCATGCTGAACAACACGCAAACGGTGAGCGTATCGCCGCTGTCGATGACTTACAAGGCGCAGGCGGTGGAAACCAAGAGCGCCGCTCAAACTGTGCTTTTCACCAATGACGAAAGCACGCCGCTCGCGGTCAGCGGAGTGGCGCTTGGGGGAACGGACCCCGGAGATTTCAGCTTCAAGTCCGCATGCCCGAGCAGTTTGCTGGCTGGTGTCTACTGCACCGTGACCGTTACCTTCGAACCCACAGTCGCTGGCACCCGGAAGGCCACTTTGTCCATCACCGATGGCGCCGGCACGCAAAACGTCGCGCTGACCGGCACCGGAGAACCCACCATCACCGGATTCACCTCGAGTGGCGCGGTTGGGACGACGGTGACGATTACGGGAACCGCCTTTACGGGGACGACCAAGGTGACGTTTGGAGGTGTGGCGGCTTCCGAGTTCACGGTGAACTCCGACACGCAGATCACGGCGACGGTGCCGACCGGAGCTAAGACCGGCAAGATCGGAATTACAACCAACGGAGTGACAGTCACCAGCAAGACCAACTTTACGGTGACCTAATCGACGAAGCCGGTTGGGGCCGTGGACAGACTGTTCCCGGCCCTTGCCACGTCCGTGCGGTTGGGGTAGTTCGACTACCCGCGTGCAGATTTATCAGCCCTAGGCGGATGAATCGGGCTTAACTTTCACCCGAAAGCTAAAGGGTGCCCCGTTCAAGCTCTGCTTGGGCGGGGTTTTTTGCCAACGCGCGCACCCCGATCAGGATTCGTTCGCGGAGCAATCGCTGCAGTCGGAGCTGTAGCATCTGGAGCGAACGCTGAAAACTGGGTTATAGGGGATTTGGTGAACCGCAATGCTTTCACTGTTTGGTGACAGCTTCCTCTGGCGATTCCTCCGGCACCGACTTCAATCGGCTCAGGGCCGCGACCGGCCTCGCGAACGGCATGGGGCTGTCCTTGCTATAAGCGCGCAGCAAGTGATAGGTGATGAGCAATTGCGTTAGGGCCAGCGGATCGCTATGCCGGACTTCGCTGCCGTCGTTGTAATCGCCGAACTGATCGGCGCGCAGCGGCCGCAGATCGGGAAGATGCTTCCAGATCGCTTGTTCCAATTGGGAGGCCTGTGCGGGACTCACGTTGCCGTCCACCTCAAGAAACTCCACCGGCCGCCCACAGTCGCGCCCGAGTTCAAGGCGAATCCCCGCAGCTCGGCCGTTCTCCTCGTCCACCAGATAAGTGAGGTCGGGATGAGGAATGGTTGGGCGTAACACGAGATGTACGTTCAAATGCCCATCCGCCTGATCCGATCCCACGCCGCTTTCCGGATAGAAGCGCACGACAATGTCCGCGAATTCGCGCTGTGGGCGAATGAAGTCCCGTGAATCCGGCTCGCGCTTATCCATTTCCTTCAACACTTGCTCGGGAGCATAGCCGCGCTTGGTGGTGTCTCGCTTGATTTTCCAAAGGCGCCTCATGTCTTCGGGAGGATCGAGAAAAACCTTGACGTCGTAGAATTGCCGCATCGCCGGCGTGTGAAATCCCAGCAGCCCTTCCACAATGACGAACTCGCGCGGTTCCACGTACTCCGGCCGCACCAGCGAGCCGGTACTGTGGTCATAGATCGGCTTGAGCATGGGCTGCCCGTAGTGCGCACGCTCCAGGTGCAACTCAAGAATGTCCAGAAAGTTGCAGTCGGGATGCAGCGGAGTGATGTTCAGACGTGCGCGCTCGGCGCGGTCGTACTTGTGATAGTCGTCGGCGCAGACGTGGGTCACACGCTCCGGGCCCAGCAAACGAGTCAACCCCCGGGTGATCGTTGTTTTGCCGGCGGCGCTGTCTCCCACGATGCCCAGCAGGATTGGTCTTCGTTTCATCGCTCCTCCTTGCTGTTGCTCTTGCCCCGCACGGGTTCGGCGCCGCCTGCAGCCCCTGCTTCGGTTTCTCCGTCCAGTCCTCCTTGAAAAACCCGGCTCTGACGCACGTCGACGGCGGCAATCTGAACCAGTCGATCTTTGCCAATGCATCCGCCCTCATTCACTAACCGGCTGGCATGGCGCAGTTTCATTCGGTCGAGGGCATTGCGTACGCTGCGGGCATTGGCAAATTGGGGCTGGCGGGTCCGCAATTCAAGGTATTCAACAAACGCCCTTCGCGACTCGTTATCAAAACTGTAGTTCTGCTCGCGCAGCATCAACTCGGCAATCGTCGTCAATTCCTGCAGCGTGTAATCGGGAAAGTCGATGTGGTGCGCCACCCGGGAACGAAACCCAGGATTGTACTGAAAGAAGGTCGCCATTCGATCTTGATAACCGGCCAGGATCACGACCAAATCTTCGCGCTGATTTTCCATAGCCTGCAATAACATCTCTATCGCTTCCTGGCCGTAGTCGCGCTCGTTTTCCGGCCGGTAGAGGTAATACGCCTCATCGATAAACAGCACGCCTCCCATTGCCTTCTTCAGAATCTCTTTCGTCTTGGGAGCGGTGTGGCCAACGTACTGACCCACCAGATCGTCCCGCGTAGCAACCACCAGATGGCCGCGCCGCAGATAACCGAGGTGGTGCAGTATCTTTGCCATGCGCATCGCGACCGTGGTTTTGCCGGTGCCCGGATGTCCGGTAAAAGACATGTGTAACGTCGGGCGCTCAGTTGAAAGCCCAACCTTTTCGCGCAAACGAGTTACCAGCAGCAGCGATGCTACGCGCCGGATGTAGGCCTTCACCGGCTGGAGGCCAACCAGTTCCCGATCAAGCTCATCCAGAATTTCGTCGAGATTGGAATCGCGATGCGCCGCGCCGATATCCACGAGGCTCTCCTCGGGCTCACTGACAGGTATTGCCTCCACCACGGAATCTGTATCCAGTTTGTGCATGGGCCTTCTCGCGCTCTAGTTCGCCGACTGGGTCCGGGGGCGAATGGTGTACTGAATGCGGCGATCCTGCGCCTCGGTGCGCTCCAAATAAAACCCAGGCTCATCCGCGGGCCGTTGCACAATGAAGCTCAACATCGTCGTCTGCCGGCCTTTGGTGCGGTCGTAGCCGTTCAACTTGATGTAGTGCTGCGGGAAGGCCTTGCGGCATTCCTCGATGCGCTCCATGGCTTCGTTCAGGTTCTGCAAGTCGAACATCGGAAGCCCCCACATTTCCCAGTACGAGTTCCGCGGATGAGGATCATCCGTGTGCTCGATCGAGAACGCCCAGCCATTATCGAAGCAGTAGCGCACCTGCGCTTTGATCTGGTCTTCCGTGAAGTCAGGCAGATAAGAAAAAGTTCCTTGAGTGATGCGCATGATTCTCCTCCATTCAAAAACGCCGCTCGGTAAGCGGGCGTGGCTCATCCAACCGTGACCGTGCCGACCGCATCGGGCACATCCGTCGACTCAAAGTCGTAAGTGACGTCCTTCCAAATGTCCAACGCCTTGCGCAGTTCCGGCGACCAGCGGGCAGCCTTGTTCAGAATCTCCGGCCCTTCGCTGAGGATGTCGCGTCCTTCGTTGCGGGCCTGGATCATCGCTTCCGTGGCCACGCGATTCGCGGTCGCACCTTGCGCGATCCCATCCGGATGACCGATCGTCCCTCCACCGAACTGCAGCACGACGTCCTCTCCGAGAAGGTGCAGCAACTGATGCATCTGTCCAGCGTGGATGCCGCCGGAAGCAACCGGCATGACTGCCGGTAACGACGCCCAGTCCTGCTCGAAATACAGTCCTTGCGATGGGTCGGCATCGATCTTGTTCGCGCGCAGCGTGCTGTAGTAGCCGCGAATCGCATTGGGATCGCCTTCCAGTTTGCCGACTACCGTGCCCGCGTGAATGTGGTCGACTCCCGCCAGGCGCATCCATTTGGCGATCACGCGGAAGTTCACGCCGTGCGTCTTCTGTCGCGTGTACGTTCCGTGACCGGCGCGGTGCAGGTGCAGAATCACGCCATTGCGGCGCGCCCACTTGGCCATGGACTGAATCGCGGTATAGCCGATGGTCAGATCGATCATCACGATCACGGTTCCGAGGTCCTTGGCAAAATCGGCGCGTTCGTACATTTCCTCCATGGTTCCGGCCGTCACGTTCAGGTAATGTCCCTTGATCTCGCCGGTAGCGGCCGTGGCGCGGTTCACCGCTTCCATGCAAAACAGAAAGCGGTCGCGCCATCGCATGAAAGGCTGGCTGTTGATGTTCTCGTCGTCTTTCGTGAAATCGAGCCCGCCACGCAGCGCCTCATAGACCACGCGCCCATAGTTGCGGGCAGAGAGGCCGAGCTTGGGCTTCACGGTTGCGCCCAGCAGCGGACGCCCGAATTTATTCAGGTACTCGCGTTCCATCACAATGCCGTGAGCCGGACCCTGAAAGGTTTTCGCGTAGTGCGGAGGGATCCGCATATCCTCCAGGCGAAGAGACTTGAGCGCCTTGAAGCCGAACACGTTGCCGATAATCGAAGAAGTCAGGTTGGCTATCGAGCCCTCTTCGAAGAGATCAATATCGTAGGCGATGTAGGCGATGTACTGATCAGTGCCCGGGACGGGATCGACTCGGTAGCATTTCGCCTGGTAATGCTCGTAGGGCGTCAGACGATCGGTCCACACCACCGTCCAGGTTGCCGTTGAAGATTCGCCGGCGACGGCTGCCGCCGCTTCGATCGGATCCACGCCCGCCTGCGGCACCAAACGGAACGCACACAGAATGTCGGTGGCTTTCGGTTCGTAATCGGCGTCGTAGTAACCCATTTCCGCGTACGGTGTGATGCCCGCGGCCCAACGGCTCTTCTTTTTGCCAGAGTTGTTGTTACCAGCCATTTCTTTCTCCCTCGAAAAATCTTTAAAGCTCTCCGCCGTTCGTGAAGGCGGAGTGTGGAAGCGGGGCTACGCTCCGCTTATACGGGGCAAAACCCCGTCCCACACGACCAATGCGCTTGAACTGACCGCTGTGGGCGAGATGAGCAGTTCCAGACCTCAGCCGGGCTGGTTGGCCCGCTCCATTTTCGTCGCGTACTTCTTTAGTTGTGTACTTCTCACGACTCTGGTTTCGAGGTCGTTCCGGCTAGTTCGCCGACTGTCACC
Source organism: Terriglobales bacterium (assembly GCA_050011975.1). GTDB lineage: Bacteria > Acidobacteriota > Terriglobia > Terriglobales > Acidobacteriaceae > Acidiflorens. The sequence goes on from JBEKIB010000011.1 coordinate 34,459, forward strand.
GCCTGCATATCCCGTTAAGGCAATTCCCGTTCCAATGCTGCTTCGAGGTCTGCGATGGCAGACCTGGGGTCAATAAGTGGTTGTTGTTTCCTTCGGTTGGGCCTAACTGCGAGCGCGGAACGCAAGGCGCACGAGTTTCTGCAGCTCACTCGCGAGTGACATAGATGTCTCACTGCTGAAAGAGAGTGAAGTCTGTAACATTATGAAAAAGCTGTATTTGCTATTGTTAAAACATGATGGACATTGACGTCTCACGTATGAGTCACTTTGGTCTCACCATCGCCCGGAGAGGAACGGTCGAAATTCTGTGCTTTGCCAGCAAGCGATGAAACGTCCGGCGCGGCATTTTCGCCAACGTCGCGGCCCGGGAGATGTTCCCATCGGCCTGGAGCAAATAGCTGGACAACGCTTCCCGTTCAAACTGCTCGATCGCGTGCGCCTTGCTCGACATGAATCCCTTTTGGGGCTGGAACGGCGCTACGTCTTGAACGTGAAGAGGAAGGTGCTCGGCCTCCACCACGGAAGACGACGTTAAGACGACGGCTCGTTCAATGATGTTTTCCAGTTCGCGAAGATTGCCCGGCCAGGAATAGTTCTTCAGCAGCGCGAGCGCTTGCGAGGCAATGCTCTCTACTTTCTTGTTGACCTTGGCTCGGGCGCGCAGCAAAAAGTATTCCGCAAGAAATGGAATGTCCTCAATACGCTCGCGCAGTGGCGGCAGGGTAATGGAGAAGGTGTTGATCCGGTAGAACAGATCTTCGCGAAACGTGCCTTCGCGAATGGCGGTCTCCAGATTTCGGTTGGTGGCGGCGACAATTCTCACCGAAACCTTTCGCGTGCGGATGTCGCCGACCGCGCGAATCTCGCCGGTCTGCAGCGTACGCAGAAATTTGGCCTGGATCTCCAGCGACATGTCGCCAATTTCATCGAGGAACATCGTGCCGCCGTCGGCCTTTTCGAACAACCCTTTACTGTCGTTATAAGCTCCAGTGAAAGCGCCGCGCCGGTAGCCGAAGAGTTCGCTTTCCAGCAGAGCGGGAGACAATGCCGTGCAGTTTAGCGTCACCAGCGGGTGATTGCTGCGCGCGCTGCTGCGATGGATGGCTCGCGCCACAAGTTCTTTCCCCGTCCCGCTCTCGCCGCGGATCAAAACGGTCGTCGGCGTGGGCGCAACCTTGGAAATCAGTCCCGAGATTTCCTTCATCTTCAGGTTGTTGCCGATGATGAACTCGCCTTCCGCGCGCGCTTCGAGTTCGCGCAGGGCCAACTGGTATTGGTCCTGGAGAGACTCCGCTTGATTCCTGTTCCCGGCAAACTCGAAGATGAAGCGCGCCGTCTTGCCGCCAACCACCTCTGTCCCGCGAGGCCGCAGGCGATACACTTCCAAGCCAACGTCGGGATCGCCAGTGACATCGATGATGAGGTCGGCGGCATCGGCTTTCAGGAATTTTCTGTAGTTAGCGGCAACCGGCAAGCCGAGTTCCCGGGCGAGAACGATGCCGGGCGCGCCCTCATCCTTGTCGGCGACGCCGACAATCTCGACGCTCGGATCCTTGTGGAATAGTTCCACCAGGGCTCTTCCACCACGGCCGGCTCCGATGAGAATGATTCGCGTCATAGATCTTTCTAAAACGGAGCCTCCGATTCGTCAACCTCCGCGCACCCGGCCGAACTTTCCAGCGGCACATTGAACTTCAGGAGAGAGAACTGGCCGTCGCCGTCCCGCAGGCCGATCTCGCTCAGCGCGCCGTTGGCGATCGTGGGAAACACGGTGCGGTACCTGGAGAGCGGCACGCCGAGCAATTGACAAAGCGCAACGCGGATTACAGTGTTATGCGTCACGACGAGGACGCGGCCGCTCGGATGCATGTTCTCAATTTCTCGGAAGCACTCGAGGGCTCGCAGCGCTACATCCCGCGGATCCTCGCCGCCGGGCAGGTAATGGACAGCGGGATCAGCTTCAAAGGCGGCGAAAGCTTGCGGAAAAGATTGCTTGATTTCAGTTTCGGTCAGCCCTTCGCCGCGACCGAAGTGAATCTCCCTGAGCCGGGAGTCGACACGGGCCGTGATTCCAGTCGCACGTTCCGATGGCGCCACCGTTTGCCGGGCTCGCAGCAATGGCGACACCCAGATGGCGGTGAGATCGGCCGCGGACGCCCAATTGACGAGCCGCTCCGCCTGCTGCAGACCACGCGGGCTGAGTGGGACGTCGGTGCTGCCGGCGTAACGGTTCTCCGCGCCCCAGATGGTTTCGCCGTGGCGAACGAGCGTGAGGCGAGTCACTACTGCCCTCCTTCTTTTCGGTTTAGCTGCAGCAGTTCAAGACCAAGAGAGAGACACCAGACCTGTGGCCGCTAAATTTTATCGAATCAATGACTCGGAAAGACGGCGACGTATTTTGACGCCCATGTACGTCTTCGATACCCCTTAAGAGTAGACCGCTCCGAGCCTCCGTGCGAGTGTGTACCGTCTTTATCCCGACATTTTCCATCTGCCGTAACTTCATAATTTAAGTTCTGGATTGAAGCCTGCGGACCTTATTGTTTACGGAGTCACGCAACGCACTATCAGCCAATTTGTGGAAGTGGGCTGGAAGGGTTTAGAGTCTTGATTTAGTAAAATGCCAACTCCGGTTGAACTCCCAAAACTAGAAAATACGATTCAGATCAAGCCAGTGCGAAGAGACGGAGCCGTGCACTTCATCGATGCGATCGGCCTCTCGCTTACGCTTGACCACCAGATCATTGACGGGGCGCGCGATTCCTGCTGGCCCTGAAAGAGAGGATTGAGAAAGTCGAATCTATATGCGAGATCTAATCGTAATAGGCGGAGGACCGGGAGGATACGAAGCGGCGGCGCACGCAGCCAGAATGGGCAAGAAGGTAACGCTGGTAGAAAAGCAGAGCCTCGGTGGAACCTGCCTGAATGTGGGCTGCATTCCCGCGAAGACCTTTTTGCGATCGTCGAAGCTGTTCCACGAATGTCAGCAAGCGGCATACGGCGTTCGCGTCACTTCGCCCCAGTTCGACATGCTAGCGGTGGTGGAGCGCAAGAAGAAGATTGTCTCGACCCTCACGCGCGGTGTTGCCGGCTTGTTGCGACAGGCGGGCGTCGAGACGATCACCGGGGTCGCGAAGCTGGTAGCGCGCAATGCGGTTGAGGTGCAGGTGCAGGTGGAAGAGCAGCGAATCGAAGCCCACAACATTTTGCTTGCGACGGGATCGCGGCCGGCTGTGCCTCCCATCCCGGGCTTGCGGCCGGAGGCGGTGCTCGATTCGAACCGCATCTTCGACATGGCCCGCATTCCTGAAAAGGTCGCAATCATCGGTGGCGGCATCATCGGATTGGAGTTCGCGTGCTTCTTCAGTGAGATTGGTTCCTCGGTGGATGTGGTGGAGATGCTGCCCAGGATTGCCACCGGGACCGACGAAGAAATTGCCGGCCGGCTGTTGAAGACGATGGAGCGCCAGGGCGTGAAGTTCCATCTTTCGGCAAAGGTGCTGGAAGTGAGCGGCCAGACGGTGCATTACGCACTCGCTGACGGGACGAAGGGCAGCATCACGGCCGACTGCATTCTGAATGCGACTGGACGATCGCCGGTGGTAGAAGGTCTGGGTCTCGAAGAAGTGGGAGTGGATTTCACCGCCAAAGGGATTCGGACGGATGAGCGTGGCAAGACGAACGTGGCCGGAATCTGGGCCTGTGGCGATGTGACCGGGCGCAGGATGCTGGCACACGCCGCCACTCGTGAAGGCATTGTTGCCGTCAACAACATGTTCGGAAAGCGAGACCGCATCCGCTACGACGGCATTCCTTCGGTCATCTACACGCATCCCGAAGTAGCGTGCGTGGGCAAGACGGAAGAAGAGTTGAAGGCGCTCGGAATCGAGTACCGGAAAGCGATGGTTCCCATGGCCGTGGCCGGCAGGTTTCTCATCGAGAACGAGGGAGCGAGCGGTCTGGTGAAGGTTCTCGCCGGCGCGAAGTATGGGGAGATTCTCGGGGTTCATGCGCTGGGCGACGGCTGCAGCGAGTTCATTGTGGCGGCGGCGATCATGGTCGAGACCGAAATGTGCGCGTTGGCCGCCGGTGAAATCGTCTTCCCGCATCCGACCGTTTCCGAGGCGCTGCGCGAGGCAATTCTCGCGGTTCATTAAGGGAGTCAGAATGCCTAAGTCAATAGGGGTCGAACCAGAAAAAGCTCTGCGGCGGAAGTTATTCACTTCACCGGTATTCCCCTGAACGCGTAGCTATCGCAGTTCTTTTGAGACACCATTTCCTCCAAACTGGTTGCCCGTCATGGACAATCGCCTCTCCCTCCCGCCAGCAGGAAGCCTCCACGTCGGGCCCACCATTGCAGCAGCACGTGGGTTGGAAAGTACACGACCAGCGGGACTACGACCAGGTATCCCAGCAGGTAAAGCAGGCCGGGCAGAGCGTGTTGCTCGCGGAAGAAGGGCCCCCGGGCCCAGTTCACATCGCACTGCGGACGCCAGAAATAATTGATGGGAACCACCACCCAGGTGGTCAGCGTCTGGTAGAGCCATCCTCGGCGGTCATAACCCAGGCGCCAGATGGCCCACAGCAGCAGCGGAGGAGTGGCCACGTGAAACAAGCTGAGCAGGCGGATGAATAAAGGCAGTCTCGGATCGAACATGTATTCCGTGCCGCCGACGATGTGCGAGCCCGTGCCGAAAGCCCCGGCCAGGTCGATCGTGTAGAGGGTCTGGAACAGCAGCAGTCCGGTGGCCTGCCAGGAGAAAATCAGAGGGCTCTCCAACCACAGGGCGAGCATGAGGAAGAGGTTTCCCAGATCGCAGAAAAACAGGAAGTTTTGCGGGCCGTATTGCTTCCAGTAAAGCGGGGCCCAGGCGATCACCCAGACGGTCCAGCCGATCTTGAGCCAGAGGGGCACCCTCATGGCCGCCATTGTAGTCGGCCGTGCGTTCAGGAGTTTATTGAGTCTTGCGAGCGACGAAAATCTTGCCTCTTTAGTACGATTTCAACAAGAAAGCTAGCCAAGATTTTCCATCAACAGCTGCCGCATAACGCCCACGATCGTCTCGCACATTTCCAGAAATCGTTCCGGCGTCAGGCCAAGCTCTTGCAGTCGCTCGGATGGCTCTATGGTCACTTCTTCGGGACCGACCAGCTTGTGATGGGGCGTAGCCGCTGCCCGGCATATTTCCAGGAATTGTTCCGGCGTTACGCCGAGCTCTTCCGCCCGAAACGCCGCATTTAAGATCGCGGTGTAGAGGAATGCGTGGTCCTCTTCGCGCATGGAGTGCCCGGGCGCTGCCGACGTTGGTCGTTCGCGAACTGCAGACTGTTTAGCGGTGGGCGCGACTGCTTTGCTTCTCTTCATTGGTTCTCCTTCCGTGTTTCGGGCGTAAAAAAATTGTAGGCTCGCGGCCGGTGCGGTGCGGTGATGAATATCACGACTGCGTGTGTGGTGCTGCGCAAGTCTGGGGGCCCTATCAGGGGCCTAATCGCGATAATCTCCCCTTATGCGGTATAACTCAGTCCCGCTAAGTGCTGAAAGGTCTATGCTCTAGAAAAGGGACGGCTATCCGCTACGCTTCGGCCTTTGGTTTCGACACCCCCTCCCGGCACCATCCTTGAGCGGCTCCGGTTGAGCCAAAAGTCACCCCCAGATGTGATGAGCGGCACAGCCGCCTTTGCTGCCGGGCGAGAAAATAAGAGGTTGACGATCTCGGAGGAACATCTATGAAGAAAATCTTGATTCTTGGTGCCGCAGGTAGAGACTTCCACAACTTTAATGTCTTATTTCGCAATAATCCCGACTACCAGGTAGTCGCATTCACTGCCACGCAAATTCCTGACATTGCCGGGCGCCGTTATCCGACGGAACTTGCCGGACGCTTGTATCCGGAAGGCATTCCTATCTTCGAAGAGAAAGATATGGAACCCCTGATCGCCAAGCACGGGATTGACGCGGTGGTCTTTTCCTATAGCGATGTTTCTTACCAGACCCTCATGCATCTGGCCTCGCGCGCGGTGGCTGCGAACGTCGATTTCTGGCTTCTCGGAACCGAGCGCACCGAGATCAAGTCGTCGGTCCCCGTCATTTCCGTGTGCGCTGTGCGCACTGGATGCGGCAAAAGCCCGGTCTCGCGCCTGGTCGCCCGAGAGTTGCGCCGGCTGGGCCGAAAGCCAGTGGTCATTCGACACCCCATGCCTTATGGAGATCTCGCGGCCCAGGCTGTCCAGCGTTTCGCCACCCTGGAGGACCTCGACCTTCAGCAATGCACCATCGAGGAACGCGAAGAGTACGAACCGCACATCACCAAAGGAACCGTGGTTTATGCGGGAGTCGACTACGAAAAGATTCTCCGCCAGGCGGAGAAAGAAGCGGACGTTATTTTGTGGGACGGGGGCAACAACGACACTCCCTTTTATGTCTCCAACCTGGAAATCGTTGTCGTCGACCCGCACCGTCCGGGGCATGAACTGTCTTACTTTCCCGGTGAAGTCAATCTGCGGCGCGCGGATGCGATCGTGATCAATAAGGTGGACACCGCCGAGCAGCATAACGTTGAGACGGTCCGCCAAAACATAAAGCTCCACAACCCCAAGGCGGTTGTGTTTGAGATGGCCTGCCGAGTCTCCCTTGCCGAGCCGAGGCTGGTGAAGGGACAGCGCGTGCTGGTGGTGGAGGACGGCCCCACGCTCACTCACGGAGAGATGCCCTACGGAGCCGGTGTAGTCGCGGCGCGGCAAAATGGCGCGGCGGAGTTGGTGGATCCGCGGCCTTATGCCGTGGGCTCCATCCGCGGCACCTACGATCGTTATCGTCACCTGACGAACCTTTTGCCCGCCATGGGTTACAGCGCTATCCAAAGGCACGAACTGGAGGACACCATCCGCCGCACTCCGTGCGATCTCGTCTTGATCGCCACTCCCATTGACCTCGCGCGTGTGATTAAAATCGATAAGCCCAATCTGCGCGTGACCTATGAAGTCGAAGAACTCACCAAGCCCGGCCTGGCCGAAACGCTTGCCAAGTTCGCGCACGAGCACGAGCCCGCCCTGACAGGAGCCGAAAAATGAATGGCAATGGCAATAGCAAGGCCAAAGACTTTCTCTCCATTCGAGATTTCTCGCCGTCGGACATCCAATACCTGCTCACTCTGGGCCGTCAGGTCAAAGCTCACCCGACCGCCTACAGCGGCTCACTTCGGCGCCAGACCTTGGCCATGATCTTCGAGAAACCTTCTTTGCGCACCCGGGTAACTTTTGATGTCGGCATCCAGCAACTGGGCGGCTTCTCGCTCTACCTCTCACCCGCCGAGATCAATCTGGGCAAACGCGAGTCGGTGTACGACGTGGCCAAGAACCTGGAGCGCATGGTGCAGGGCATCATGATTCGCACCTTCTCACATGAAATCGTTGAACAGATGGCCCAGTACGCCAACATCCCCATCATCAATGGGCTCACCGACTACAGTCATCCCTGCCAGGCCATGGCGGATTACCTCACCATCTGGGAAGCGAAAGGCAATCTGGAGAAGTTGAAGGTTGTATTCATCGGCGATGGCAACAACGTTGCCCGCTCGCTGGCGTTTGCCGGAGCTCAGCTCGGCGCACACGTTTGGCTGGCCACGCCTCCGGGATACGAACTCGACGCGAAGTCGGTCGAGTGGGCCCGCAAGCGTGGCGCGGAGACGGGAGGCACTTGCACCGTCACCAACGATCCCGCCGAAGCGGCCTCAGACGCGGATGTGATCTACACCGATATCTGGGCCAGCATGGGGCAGGAGTCGGAAGCGGAGAAGCGCAAGCAAGTCTTCGTGCCGTACCGGGTCGATGCGGCTCTGTTCGGCCGGGCCAAGCCAGATGCCATCTTCCTGCATTGCCTGCCCGCGCATCGCGGCGATGAAGTCACCAACGATGTGATCGACTCGCCACGCTCCCTGGTATTTCAGCAGGCGGAGAACCGGCTGCACGCCCAAAAGGCGATCATGCTGGAATTGATGAAAGGTGAATTCGTCAAATTGCCCGGCCTGGTCGAGTTGCAAGAGTTGGCGCACGTTTAGGAAAAGAGTGGAGGGACGGGCGTCTTGCCCGTCCAGCCGGGCGGGGACGCCCGGCTCTCCACTGCCCGCGACTACCTATGAAGACCATGCTCCTAGCCGTCGGCGGAAACTCCCTGATTCGCGCGGGAGAAACGGGAACCATCGCCGAGCAACGCGCCAACGCCCAGCGCACCGCGGCCCAGATCGTCGGCCTGATCCGCGCCGGCTATCGGATTGTGCTCACGCATGGCAATGGCCCGCAAGTTGGGGCAGCGCTTCTGCGCTCGGAACGCGGAGCGAGCCAGGTCCCTGGCCACCCGCTGGACGTTTGCGGCGCCTCGACCCAGGGTGAGATCGGATATCTGCTCCAGCAATCGCTCGAAACCGAGCTGCAGTTGGCCGATTTGCACGTGCCGGTTGCGACCGTGGTTACCCAGAGCCTGGTGTCGCCCGACGATCCCTCGATGGCGCATCCGACCAAACCGATCGGCCCTTTCTATTCGCGCGCCGACGCTGAGGAACGCAAACGCCTCTTCGGATGGGAGATCGTGGAGGATGCGGCCCGCGGTTATCGCCGTGTGGTTCCGTCGCCGGAGCCGATTGACATTGTTGAATTGGAGGTCATTCGCAATCTGGTCGGGCAAGGTGTGCTGGTCATCGCCTGCGGAGGCGGAGGAATTCCGGTGGTCTGGAAGAACGGGAGATTGCAAGGCGTCGAGGCGGTCATCGACAAGGATCGCGCCTCCGCCTGGCTGGCTTCACGCCTCGCCGTGGATCTATTTGTTATTTCTACCGACACCGACTGCGTGTATCTTGACTACAAGAAGCCCACGCAGCGTGCGCTGCGGCGCGCCGGCGTGGCGGAGTTGGACGAGTACACCAGGGCTGGCCATTTCCCACCGGGAAACATGGGCCCCAAAATCGAATCCGTGTTGCGCTTTCTGCGCCAGGGCGGCAAGGAGGCTATCATTACTTCGTGTGAGAATTTGTGCCAGGCAGTCGCTGGATCTGCCGACATTGGACCTGTGGGCACACACATGTTCCCCGATCGCGATCGTGCGGAAATCGAGCGCAATGCGGCGCTCGAACTCCCAGTGGAGGGACGCTAATGCCAAAGCCGACCGTCATTCCTCTCCAGCCCATCCAGCCGCCCACATCGGAATCGGCGCTGCGAGGGACGACATTGAAACACGTCGTCGAGTCGCAGCAATTCACCGTTCCCCTGCTCATGGAATTATTCGAGCGCTCGCGAGGCATGGAACACGTGGTGGCGCGCGGAGGCACCCTCGACTACCAGAACCGCATCATGACCGCGCTTTTTTATGCGCCCTCGACTCGCACTCGGCTCTCGTTCGAGGCCGCCATGCATCGCCTGGGCGGCAGGGTCTTGTCCACCGAGCAAGCGGGCGCGTTTTCTTCCGAGATCGAAGGTGAGCAGGTCGAGGACTCCATCCGCATCATCAGCGGCTATTCGGATGTGATCGTGATTCGCCACACCGCGGAGGACGGCGCGCGCCGGGCCGCGGAGGTCTCGACGGTGCCTGTGATCAACGCCGGCGATGGCAATGGCGGGCAGCATCCGACCCAGGCTCTGCTCGACCTGTACACTATTTATCGGCAGCGTCCGCTCGATGGGCTTAGTGTTGCCATCATCGGCGAGTTGGACAAGGGCCGCACGGCGCGTTCGCTGGCCTATCTGCTGGCCAAGTTCGAACGGGTAAAGATGTTCTTTGTCAGCCCGCCGCAACTCCAGATGAAGCAGGATATCCTGGACTATCTCGACGAGCACGGCGTCCGCTACGAACTGGAGTCGGATATTGACCGTGTGATTAGCGAAGTCGATGTGGTTTACCAGACCCGAATCCGGCCCGAACGAGTGCGGGACCTGGCTGGTCGAGAAAACGACGGTCGAGAAAACGACGGCCTCCGGCGTTATGCCATCGATTCGAAAGTCGTGCAGCGCATGAAGCCGGATGCCCTAATTCTTCATCCGTTGCCCCGCACGGTCGAGTTAGATAAGTCAGTCGATGCCGATCCCAGAGCCATGTATTTCCGCCAGGCCATGAATGGCCTCTATGTACGCATGGCGCTCTTGACCATGCTGTTAGACAAGGAGCCATCGGCAGGGAGTGCCTGGTGGTAATTGGGAACCCACCTCGCAACTCCGGTTGGCGTCACCTTGATCAGCGGGCGTACTTGGAAATCGCGTCAGTTGGACTGACGTTTATTTTTCTGCTCTCTCAAGCGAGCGCGGCAGAGCCCGCGAGTGGCACGGTTTGCGTTGCATCGAGGGCCGCTGATCCGTTCCGGGGACAAGTGATTCCGCCTACTGGCGAGGTCAGTTCCGGTGGATTGAGCGTCAAGATTGACAAGCGCCGAGCAGTACCTTGGCCGCAAAGGAAGAGTCTCAGGATTGAGGGGCTCGATCTCAATGAGTGCCATCTTCTTGTTGTACTCGGCCCCGACGGCAAGCCCGTAGAATCACTTTGGTTTAGATTTTCGGCATACAAAAGCGCCGACTTGTGTATGGCCTACGACGGCTACCAGGGCGTGGGATTGCAAGAGGCAAGGCGATCTCCGTGGTGCAAATGCAAGTAGGAATCCGTGAAAGGACCTTATGACAACCGAACTTATAGAAAAATCTATGCGAACTGAAGACTTTGTGAAACTAGAAGAGCTGTATGGAGCTCATAACTATCATCCGCTTGACGTGGTGATCGAGCGCGCGGAAGGCGTCTGGGTGTATGACGTCGAGGGCAAACGTTACCTCGATTGCCTGGCGGCGTATTCCGCGGTGAATCAAGGACACTGTCACCCCAAAATTCTCGAAACTCTTATCGAACAGGCGCGCAAAGTCACGCTCACCTCGCGCGCCTTCCGCAACGAGCAACTCCCGCTGCTCTACAAAGAGCTCCACGACTTGACCGGATTCGACCAGGTGCTCCCCATGAACTCGGGTGCCGAGGCTGTCGAAACCGCGATCAAGACGGCGCGCAAGTGGGGCTACAAGATCAAGGGCATTCCACACGACAAGGCCGAGATCATTGTCTGCGCCAATAATTTTCACGGCCGCACCGTTACCATTGTCGGCTTTTCCACCGACGAACAATATCGCGATGGCTTCGGCCCCTTCACTCCGGGGTTCAAAGTCATTCCCTTCGGCGACGCGCGCGCCCTCCGCGAAGCCATCACCCCCAACACCTGCGCCTTTCTGGTCGAGCCCATTCAGGGCGAGGCCGGAATCGTTATTCCGCCCAAAGGATTTCTAAAGGAAGCGGCCGAAATCTGCCGCCAGAATCGCGTGCTGCTGATGACGGACGAAATTCAATCCGGCCTCGGACGAACCGGCAAACTCTTCGCCTATATGCACGACGGCATTACGCCCGATGTGTTGATCATTGGCAAAGCCCTCGCAGGTGGCTTCTATCCGGTGTCGGCGATACTCGCGTCGCGGGAGATTCTGGGCGTGTACGAGCCCGGCGACCACGGCAGCACCTTCGGCGGCAACCCCATGGGCTGCGCCATCGCGCGAACCGCGCTGCGCGTCCTGATCGAAGAAAAAATGGTGGAACGTTCCGCCGAGCTAGGCACTTACTTCCTGACCCTGCTCGAAACCCTGCGCAGCCCCGACTTGAAAGAGGTGCGCGGCAAAGGATTGTGGATCGGCATCGAACTCAACAGTCTCGCGCGCCCCTACTGCGAAGCGCTGAAGGAAGAAGGAATCCTGTGTAAGGAGACGCATGACCGGGTGATTCGCATCGCGCCCCCGCTCATCATCACCCGTCAGGAAATTGACTGGGCCTTCGAGCGCATCGCGAAGGTGATTCAGAAGCATTGAACTAGATAAAGAGATACGGTCTCGTTCAACAAAAAAAAGGACACCGCCCCACGCGGTGTCCCACCTACCAGCAACTTGACTTACTTATTTTCGTTGAGTGATCCCGCGCCAAACTCCTTGCGTTGGATCACCGGACGCGCCGCTCTGGCTGCCGCTACTGCCGGCATGGCCGCCGCCGCGCCGTAGCGCTCCAGCAGCACGGGCACCATCGCGCCTTCGGCTTCCTTCACAAAGGTGAGCTTGCTCTCGCCCAGCAGATCGACGCGGATGAAATCTCCCAGCTTCACCTGTCCAGTTGCCACCAGGTTGGCCAGCGGAAACACGAGATGCCGTTCAATCGCCCGTTTCAAATGTCGCGCCCCATACTTCGGATCGGTGCCCTCGGCGAGCAGGAAGTTCTTTACCTGCTGTGTGCAGTTGAACACGAACTGGTTCGCGCCCGCCGCCATCAGCACCCGCTGTTGCACCATCCCCAATTCGATTTCCAGGATCTGCTGCAGGTGCTCGGAGCGGAGCGTCTTGAACACCACAACTTTGTCGATGCGGTTCATGAACTCCGGCGCAAACTTGCGCCGCGCCGCATCCACCGCCGAGCGGTTAATCTTTTCGTCCAGCGAGTTATCCACCTGCACCGCTTTCGGCGCGAAGCCCAAGCCGCCGTCCACCAACCCGTTCATCTCCACGGCGCCCAAGTTCGAGGTCATGATGATGATGCAACTCGAAAGGTCCACGCGCCGGTTATCACCCAGCGTCAGCGTTGCCTTGTCCAGGATTCCGAGCAGCAGTTGCCAGAGCGAGTCGGAAGCCTTTTCGATTTCGTCGAACAGCAGGATCGACAGCTTCAACTTTTCCGTGTGCCACTGGTTGAGCGCTTCCTGCGTCAGCAGCGGATGCGTCTCGCGGTGTCCCAGGTATCCCGGAGGCGAGCCGATCAACTTCGCAATCTCGTGCGAGTGCTGGAACTCGGCGCAATCGATCTTGATGCAGGCCCGCGCGTCGCCAAACAGCGATTCCGCCACCGCTTCCACTACCCGCGTCTTGCCCGAGCCGGTCGGCCCCAGGAACAGCAGATTACCCACTGGGCGCCCCGGCGCATTCAGCCCGGCCAGAAACATCTGATAGATTTCCGCGACCTTCTCGATCGCCTGATCCTGGCCCACAATCTTGCGGTGCAGGGCGGTCTCAAAGTCACGGGCGTCGTTGCTGCGGCGGCTAGGGTCAAGTACGGTTGCCAGGTTCGTTCTCATCGTTGCGGGCCCTTGTTTCCTTTCCGGGAACTTCAAGTTTTCTGCGAAACTGCTCATTTTTGTCACTCGCCTGTCTCGGGAGGAAGCTTCTATTTCCTGACCCACACCCTCCTTGTGCAAGCCGCTAGCCATCCTCCGGAGGCGCCGTATTCTCTCACTTCTCATCGTTTTAGATGCGGCTAGCCCACCTTATGTCAGGCCGGCCCAATTACTCACAGATCCCGCAAGAGCAATAGTTTGCAGTCTGCGGGAACTTTCCCGCAGTCCCCCAATACCCCTGCGCCCATGTCCGCCAAGCAGTAACCCCTTGGCCGCACGTAACTGGCATCCGAGGTTACCGTCAGTGCACAATAGAAACAGATTTCCTCTCTGGAGAATATCCTTGTCCCGATTCCCGACGGCTAGACTTTCGGAAACTAGATTTTCAGCAGCGAAGCTCTCAATACCGAGCGCCTCGATAACCACCGCCGGTATCTTCCTCGTCCGGCTTGCCCTGTTCAGCTTCGGCCTAGTTTCGCCGCCTGCGGCCGGAGTACAGAATCCGCACGCCGTGCAGCTGATCCAGGCAAAAGCCGATGCCACCAAAAAGCCCGTGGCCCCACCCGTGATTGCGCCCCCCGGCTCCGATCTTTACGTCGCCCAGCGCGGAGACAGCATCCCCTCCGTGGCCCGCAAATATCTGCGGAGGACGAAATACCTTACCTCATCGGAACTGGCCGAAGCCATCCACCAAGCCAACCACGACCGTCAGGGAGTCTTCCTCAAATCCGGAGAGCAGATCATTATCCCCGGAATCCTCGAATCCGCAATTGTAGAGAAACCGGTGCCAGTTGCAAGAGATTTCGAAGTCCGCGCCGTTTACCTGACCGGGGTGATGGCGGGCAGCGATCATGGACTGCGCATCATCCGCCACTGGCGCGAAGTTGGCGGCAACGCGGTTGTCTTTGACATCAAGGATAGCGACGGCATCGTCAACATCGCCTTCGACCACCCGCTGGCCACTGGACAACGCCACTATATCTCCGATCTGCCCAAACTCATTCACTTCCTGCATTCCGAAAACATGCACGCCATCGCGCGCATCGCCATCTTCCGCGATGAACATCTGGTGACCACCCATCCCGAGCTGGCCGTAAAGTCGCGTAGCACCGGCCAGCCCTGGCGCGAAAACGGCAAGCTCGTCTGGACCGATCCCTCGAACCCCAAAGTGCAGGACTACGATATCGCCCTCGCCAAGTTCGTAGCCCAGGCCGGAGTCGATGAAGTGCAGTTCGATTACGTCCGCTTTCCCGCCGAAGGCGACCAGAAAGATGCCGCGTTCGCTTTCCAAACCGATCCTTCCGAACACAACTGTAGAGACGGGGCTTGCCCCGTCTCCCCAACAACCGGGCATCCAACCGATCGCCCGAAAACAAAGGATGTCCAGCGCTCCGAGGTGATTGCCGATTTCCTCCAGCGCGCCTATGCCCAGATCCATCCCACCGGCGCCCTGTTTTCGCTCGACGTCTTCGGAGTCATGGCGTGGCAGCGTCCCGTCGATCTTTCGCACACCGGGCAGGACATCGTAGCCATGGCCAAGCACTGTGACGTGATCTCGCCCATGATCTATCCCTCGCACTTCTTCGGCATGGACGGCATCGCCCATCCTGGCGACGCGCCCGAGCATTTCATCGGAGAGTCCATGGACCGCTTCAAGCTCATAACAAAGGACAGCGGCGTGGTGATTCGCCCCTGGCTGCAAGCCTTTGCCTGGCGCACCAAGACTTACTCGCCCGAGTATGTTGAAGTTCAAGTCGAAGTAGCGAAACAGAAAGGCGGCATTGGCTTTCTTTTCTGGAACGCCAATAACGACTACTCGAAGCCCTACACCGCCATGCCGGAAATGCGCGCCGCACAAATTAAGAACAAAGATCGCTACTTCCGCGGCGACGAAGTAGGCGCCAAGCCCGAACCCGCCACAGCCACGCCGATAGCCTCCACCTCCGGGCCCGTAACCGCGCCCAACTCAAATGTAGAGACGGGGCTTGCCCCGTCTCCCAGAGACAACACTCCCAGCGCCCAGAAAATCTGGCGTCACTGAAACGTCATGTTCCGCGGGTTCGTGACATAAATCGACACAGTCATCCTGGGCGAAGCGCAAGGGCCCGTGCATTGGATCGCGCGGCATCGGTCAAAAGGTTAAAAATGTCGCAGCAGAATTGGCCAGGCTTGATGAATGCCAACCGCGGAAGCGGCCGCCAGGCCGGGCGTGATCACGGCGAGGGCCCACACCACCTTTCGATTCTCAGGCAGATATCGCCTAAAAAAAACCAGGATCCAAGGCAGCAGGGGAATCGCAAATCGAGGAAAACTGGACCGCGACAAACCGGAAGTATCGTAGCTACAGATGGCAAGGCTGTACAGGACCACAAAAACCGCCTCGGCGGTGTGGCTCCTCGCGTAGTACTGAAATTCTCCTGAGCGAATCGCCACTACCAGGGCGATCAACACCGCCAGAATCCAAATGTAACTCAGCACGAGATTGGTCAACGGCGCATTGACTGGAATCGTTTCGCGAATAATGGCCACAAACGGAAACTTAAAAGGCGAACCCCCGTGCCAGTAGTACCGCTGGTATGACGTGACATTTACAAACGGACTTCCGAGATAGTGCTTAAGCGGCCAGGCGTAAAGGGCTCCAATTCCCAAACCTATGGCGGTCGCGATGGCACAATCGCGAAACCTCTTGCGATATAGCAAATGAATTCCCAACCCCACCAGGGCGAAAACTCCAAAGGGTCGAACCACGGTGGCGAGAGCTCCCAGAACGGCCGCGTATATCCAGTGTTCTCGGCGCAGGGCGACGAAGGAGCCCAGGAGCAACGCCATAAAAAGCGGCTCTGCGCCTCCCAGCAATGACCGTTGAAACCAGTCAAGACTCAACAGCGCGAAGAAAGCGGCAATCCAACCGTCCCAAAGCCAGTAGCAGAGCGCCACACTCGCCAAAGACGCACCTGCGCACACCACAACCAGTGCGGTGGCCTCGGAGGTTCTGCTCAGGATTGATACGCCAGCAACGGCGTAAGACACGCCCCAAAACTGCGTTACAGCGACCCCAGAGAACTGCCAGTGTCTGATCGCGGAAGCGGCTGCAAGGTAGGAAGCGTTGTCCGCAAACCTACCTTCCACCAATGGCCAATACGCCCCCCCTATAAAAGACAGAAAAACGAGAAAGACCAGGTAGGAAACAAGAACCATACCCAACACTTCCGTTATAGAGGGCGGTCGACGTTCGCCCGTGAACTCATTCTGAGGGCGCGTGGTTTGAAGAGGCATGCTGCGGTCAAATTGCACGGCTGATATCAGGGAATCGTATCACAGAAGATTCGGACTTCCAGGGCAATGCCGGGCGCGATAGCCCGGCCCACCTGCCCACTTAGGCCATCACTTATTCGAAATCACAAAGTTGACCACGCTCATCCTGGCTCCCGTGACCGTGACCGGCTTTTCCCAGCTCTTAGGTTCGGTGAAGATCGGCCGGTCGACCCTCTGCTGCGTCAGAACATCGTAGACGTGCTCTTTTCTTCCATAGCTCCAGCCCTCATGCCAGGCCACGATCTGATAGGTTCCGGGGGGCACGTCGGTAAATTCAAATTTTCCGCTCTCATCGGTGACGGCGTAGTACGGATGCGTAACCACCATCATTTCAGCGCTCATCCAGACATGGCCGCCGTTGCAATGGACATGGACCAGCCCCGGCGTGGACATTGTGCGCGAAGTGATCTGGTTGGTGAACGGAAAAGGCAGGTTGAAGGTGGCCGCACCCTCCATATGGATCGTGTGCAGCGTGGCGTCAGAACTCTCCATTTGCAGTGCGGCATTCTGCGGAACCAAGAGAATGTGCGGGATGTAGTGGCAATGTTTTTGGTTCAGATGGCGTCGCTGCTCAGGCAGGTCCATCGCCTTTCCACTAGAGATGTCCTTGAGGTAAACGACGGTATTAGCCACGCCTCCTTGCGGCCCAACGATCAACCGCTCCAAGTCAACCGTCTTCTTGGAGTCAGGGTCGCAGATCTGGGGGTCCTTGGTAACCGGAAAATCCAGCCCGTGAGGCATCGGACCCGACCATTTCACGGTGCCGGAGATGGTCCCGCCGTCGGAGACTGTGACCACCTTGTAATTGCTCTGCGCTGAAAGCACAGCCGTCGCAGCGAAAAAAAACGCAGCGAAAAAGAGCGTAAGGAGCCAGACACGTTCACCCCCGCTTCTTTTCATCTTTGCCATTGATCCCCCTTAGAGCCTCGCGTCAGTTTCCGACGCGCAGCCACCCCGTGTGTAATATCCGTGCCGCCAGCAAGTCCTGTCGTCCAGATCTGCAAGCCGTGGGAGGATATGCCCCCGTCGCCGGGGCCGCGGGCAGCGGTTTGAACAAGACCGTCAGAGAGTAAGATAAGTGACTTCTGGTCGGCTAGATTCCGAGAGGACATGAACGCTCGCGCAGGCGTGTGCTTCGCGCCCATCCCCTGACTCCGGCGAAGGACAAGCCAAAAGCTGGAAGCTAAGAGCTAGGTGCCATGACTTAAGTTTCCGTCATCTCGCCACCCCTTTACATTTCACGTTGCAACCCGCCAGCGTCTCCCGCACACTTGAAATCAAAACCGTCCATGCCCGTTGCTGCCACCAAGCCTGCGATCGCACTCCATGAAGCGGTAGGCATATTCCGTTCTCCTGGTCAGCGCAAATTGGTATTGGGACTCTTGCTGGTGGTGGTCACGCTGGCCCTCTACAATCCCGTGTCGCGCAACGGTTTTGTGAACTTTGACGATGACCGTTATGTCACCGACAACCCACAGGTGCGTGCGGGTCTCCGTTCGAGCACGATTTCATGGGCATTCTCCTCGCTCGATCAGGCGAACTGGCATCCGCTAACCTGGCTCTCCCACGCCCTCGATTACCAGCTCTTTCAGCTCAATCCAGTGGGCCATCACTACACCAGCCTCTTATTGCACGCCATCAACGCGCTGCTGTTATTCCTGATTCTGCAGTGGTTCACGGGATGCACCGCGCGCAGCCTGATGGTGGCCGCGCTCTTTGCCGTGCATCCGCTTAATGTGGAATCCGTCGCCTGGGTAGCGGAGCGCAAGAACGTTCTCTGCATGTTTTTCTTTCTGCTCGCGCTCGCGGCCTACGGATGGTACGTCCGCCAGCCGACCGTTGCGCGCTACCTGGCAGTCGCGCTTCTGTTCGCCATGGGCCTGATGTCCAAGCCCATGGTCATTACTCTGCCGCTCGTACTTCTGCTGCTGGATTATTGGCCGCTAGGAAGGCTAGGAAGGCTAGTGTGGGGACGGGCGCCCTCGCCCGTCCAAGCCGAGCGCAGCTCGGCAGTGGCGTGTGGTCACTGCGACCCTGCGTGCACCATAGCTGCCAGCACACAGCCCATCTGGAGGCTGTGCCTCGAGAAGGTCCCGCTTCTGCTGCTCTCAGCCGGCAGTGCGATCGTCACCATGCTGGCGCAGAGAGCGGGTGGCGCCGTGCTCACGAGTGCCGAACATTCTCCTCTGCTTCGGCTTGAAAACGTCATTGTTTGCTATGTGCTCTATATCACGAAAGCAATCTGGCCGTCCCATCTTGCGGCCCTCTATCCATATCCACACACGTTGCCGGCATGGCAAGTCGCTGCCTCCGCGCTCTTTCTCGTCACCGTTACCTGCGCCGTCCTGAAATATCGCGAGCATCGCTACCTCCTGGTCGGCTGGTTCTGGTATCTGGGAACGATGGTTCCCATGATTGGCTTGGTACAAGTCGGCAATCAGGCCATGGCTGATCGCTACGCCTATCTGCCATTGATCGGCCTTTTCATCATGATCGTTTGGGCCGCTGCCGATTCCGCCAGCGCCCGCCAGCTCTCTACGAACTACCTGGCCGCTGCGGGACTAGCCATCCTGCTCGCCTTTTCCGCCGTCACTCGCATTCAGCTGAGTTACTGGCACGACGATGCCACCCTCTGGTCGCACGCACTGGCCGTCACCCAGCACAATTACGTAGCCGAAAATAACTTTGCCCGTGCCTTGATTAAGCAGGGAAGATACGACGACGCGATCACCCACTTCCGCGCCGCCTCAGCCCTCGAACCCGGAGACGCCACCAGCCAGCTCAATCTCGGAATCTACGCCCAGCAGCACGGTGATTTGCAGCAGGCCGCGGCCCGCTATGCCAATGTCCTGCGCCTCGCGACCGATACCCAACTTCGCGCCTCCGCCTACGCCAATCTCGGCACCGTCTACTTCGCCCTTCGCGATTACCCCCAGGCGCAGCAGAACTTCGACTCCGCCATGAAATTAAAACGTGTGTTCCCGGTCGCTCTCCTCGATATGGGCCTGATCGCACAGAAGATCGCACAGAAGTCCGCCCAGAAAGCCGCCCAGAGAACGGAAACAGATGAGGATGACTGGAACCGCGCCGCCGGCTACTTCGCGCAGTTCGTTGCCCTCGAACCAAGCGACGTCGGATACCTTCTGCTGGCCAATGCTCTCCGTCAGGGTGGCCGCCCGGACGATGCCAACCTGGCTTACCAGCAGGCCCAACGCTTATCGAACGACATCGCCCAGGCCCAGCAAAGAGCAGCCCAGTTGTCGGCTCAGTAGCTGTCAACCAACGCCGCCCCCAGCAGTCCCTGATCTTCCGTGATCTCGGAAGGACGCTCCCCAATTGCTAAGCTCCGACTGAGCTCCAGGAGGCCCCGTGCCCGCGACCGCGCAGAAAACCGCTCACCAATCGGCGTCCCCATGCGTTTCCCAATCAACCATCAAGATTCTCTACGGCGAGAGCGACGAACCCACTCTCTCCGCCCAAGCCGCCGAAATGACCAAAGCTGGTCATCACGTGACCACCGCCCTTAACCGTCAAGGCGTTCAGGAAGCCCTGCGCCGCGATGCCTTCGACCTCGTCATCCTTGGCGCCACCCTGTCCAAGGACGATCGCCATCACCTGCCCTACATGGTCAAGAAGGCTCACGAAGGAACCAAGGTTCTGGTCATGCACGCCGGCACCCACCATCACGAAGTCGACGCCGTCGTGGATCCCAACATCAGCATGCACCGCATCCTCGAGCGCATCGCCTCCCTGCTTTAGCCCGCGCCCGTCCGCTGGACAGCTCGGGAATGCCTAGAAATTAAAATGGGCCGCCAGCCAAGAAGCGGTGACACTTCCTTGGCTATCGGCCCATTCGATCCGGACTGGGATCGGAGGTGATACTTCTATCGTAGACCCTCCGCCCCGATTGTCAAGGATCAATTTCCACGCTCCCCAAGAAGCTCGAGCTGTTCCAATTTGAGAATTTCTCCGCCCCGATCGCCCTCCAATCATTGACACTTCCTTTGCCGCGGTGTTAATTTTAATGGTTTTAGAAACGGCTTTTCTTCCAGCAGAATCAGTCAGCAGGATCAGCCAGAATCACCAAGGATTCGATCGTCAGTTCGATCATCAGCCCATGGAACAGACACTCCGACAACTAGGCGAATTACTGCTCGGAGCCGTGCCCACCATCATCCTGCTGGCCTTGCTCGACATCCTCTACACTTTCATCCTCGATCGCCCGCTGACCGCCGTGCTTGCCGAGCGCCGCAGCCGCACCCAGGGTGCCATGGAAAAAGCGCGCGCCGATATCGCCGCCGCCGAAGCCCGCACCGCCGACTACGAGCAGCGCGTCCGCGAAGCCCGCCAGAAGATCTTCAAGAACCAGGAAGCCCGCCAACAGCAGGCCACCCAGACCCGTACCCAGGCCGTGCAGGAAGCCCGCGCCCGAGCCCAGGAACAGGTCAAACTGGCCCGCGCCGCCATCGAAGAAGATAAGCAGCAAGCCATGTCCAAGTTGCAGACGGACGCGGCCCGACTCGCCAGCGATATCGTGCGCGCCGTCTTGCGCCCCATGGCGTCCCCCTCCCAGGTGGGTGGCCAATGAAAATGCTTTATTTTCAAGTGGGGATGCCTTTTGCGGCCGCGCTGCTCGCGCTCTTCGCATTCCTGTCAGTCGCTCCATCGCCAGCCTACGCCCAGCAACCATCCGCCGCGCCGCCTTCCCAGCAAACATCCGCAGCTCCCGACCAACAAACAGTCGGCGGAGAGTTGGCCCATGAGACCCGCGAGTCTGCCGGAGAAGACCAGGAAGAGAACTCCAATCTCAAGCACGCCGCGCCGGTTCGCTGGCTGGCGCGTAAAACGGGTCTGAGCGTCCATCAGGCGCATCTGGTGGCGAGCTGTATCAACTTCGCCATCATTGTCGTCGGCTTGTTCTGGGCCGCGCGCAAGTACGTGCCGACTATATTCCGCAATCGCAGCGCATCCATCCAACAGTCTTTGGAAGAAGCGCGAGCTGCCAGCCAGGATGCCAATCACCGCTTAGCCGATATCGAGAATCGCCTCCGCCAGTTGGACGTCGAAATCGGACGCATGCAGGCCACCGCTGAAACCGAAGCCAACGCCGAGGAAACCCGCATCCACAAAGCCGCCGAAGAAGATATGCGCAAAGTGGTGCTGGCCGCCGAGCAGGAAATCGCCGCCGCCGCCAAGCAGGCCCGCCGCGAATTGACCACCCATACCGCCAACCTGGCCATCGCCCTCGCCCGTAAACAGATCAACGTAGATTCCAATACCGACCAGGTGCTGGTCCGTACCTTTGCTTCGAAGCTGGCGTCGCATAACGACGACGGCGGAAAGGACGGCCGCTAGCCATGGCTTCCGTGGTCGGCACCTACGCCCGAGCCTTCGCCGATGTGGCAATGGCGCCGAAAAACCATCTCGATCCCGCCCGCGCCCTCGAGGAACTGCAGGGCATCGAGTCCCTGTTCAAGGAAAGCGATCAATTGCGTCGCGTCCTCGAAAATCCTTCCATTCCCGGAGACCGCAAACGCGCTGTGCTCGATGCCATCACCGCGCGCCTGGGCACAACCAGAGAGGTAAGGAATTTCATAGCCGTACTAACCGATCACAGAAGACTTCCGCTGTTCAGCGAAATCCTGAAACAACTGGAACAGGAATTGAATGATCGCCAGGGCTTCGCGGAAGCGCAAGTGAGCACCGCGCGTCAACTAAGCGACACCGAGAAACAGATGCTAGAAGCCGAAATAACAAAAATGACCGGCAAAAAAGTGAGAGCAAGATACGAACAAGATGCCTCGTTACTAGGAGGCGCAGTAGTGCAGGTAGGCAGCACCATTTACGACGGTTCGGTAAAAGGCCAGTTAGAAAGAATTAGGGAGCAGTTAGTAGCATGATGACGGCTTCGAGCCACGAGCTAAGAGCTGCGAGCAACCCGGTTCGCTCGTAGCCCGTAGCTCGAAGCCGTGAGGGCGGAACAGGCGCGAACAGCGAACGACCAACGACCAACGACCAACGACCAAAGACTTTATGGCCCAAATCAAAGCAGACGAAATCACCCAACTGATCCGCGAGCAAATCGAGAACTACGAATCGAAGATCGCGGTCGACGAAGTCGGCACCGTCATCACCCTTGGCGACGGCATCGCCCGCGTCTACGGCCTCGACAAGGTCATGGCCGGCGAGTTGCTCAGCTTCCCGCACGACGTCGCCGGAATCGCCATGAACCTCGAAGAGGATCAGGTCGGGGTCGTCATCCTCGGCGAATACACCGAGATCAAGGAAGGCGACGAAGTCAAGCGCACCGGCCGCATCGTGAGCGTGCCCGTAGGTGACGCCCTGATTGGCCGTGTCGTCAACTCGCTCGGCGTGCCCATTGACGACAAGGGTCCCATCGCCACCGATAAATTCATTCCCTTGGAGCGTCTTGCTCCCGGCGTCATTGCCCGCCAGCCCGTTCGCGAACCCATGGCCACCGGACTGAAGGCCATCGACTCCATGATCCCCATCGGTCGCGGACAGCGCGAGCTGATCATTGGCGATCGCCAGACCGGAAAGACCGCCGTTGCCTTGGATACCATCATCAACAGCAAGGGCAACAACCTGATCTGCATCTACAACGCCATCGGTCAGAAGCGCAGCTCGATTGCGCAGGTAGTAAAAATTCTGGAAGATGCCGGCGCCATGGAGTACACCATCGTGGTTGCCGCGTCTGCTTCCGAACCCGCCCCCATGCAGTACATCTCGCCCTACGCGGCCTGCGCCATGGGCGAATTTTTCCGCGATTCCAAGCGCCACGCTCTCTGCATCTACGACGATCTTTCGAAGCACGCCGCCTCCTATCGCGAAATTTCCCTACTGCTCCGCCGTCCCCCGGGCCGCGAAGCCTATCCTGGAGACGTTTTCTATCTCCACTCGCGTCTGCTGGAGCGAGCCGCCAAGCTAAGCAACGAGAACGGTGGAGGATCGCTAACCGCCCTCCCCATCATCGAAACCCAGGCGGGCGACGTTTCGGCCTACATTCCGACTAACGTGATTTCAATTACCGATGGCCAGATTTATCTGGAAACCGACTTATTCAATCAGGGCGTCCGCCCCGCCGTGAACGTGGGACTTTCCGTAAGCCGGGTAGGCGGCAGCGCACAGATCAAGGCCATGCGCCAGGTAGCCGGAACCTTAAAGCTGGAGCTAGCCCAATACCGCGAACTGGCCGCCTTCGCCCAGTTCGGCAGCGATCTGGACAAAGCCACGCAAGCGCAGCTAAATCGCGGTCAAAGGCTGGTGGAACTCCTGAAGCAGGCACAGTTCAGCCCGCTCCCGTTCTCAAAACAAATCCTGATCATCTTTGCTGGCACCAGCGGAGCATTGGACGACATGCCCGTAGACCAAGTCCGCGACTTCGAGAAAGATCTCTACAAGTACGTGGACACGACAAATCCAGGCCTGCTGAACACGATCATGGAAAAAAAGATCCTGGACGACAATCTGAAAGCAGAAATGTCCAGAGTAATAAAAGAAGCAAAACAGCAGTTCGTGGATTCAAGACAAGCAGCAGCAGCAGCAAGATAAAAATGCTTTGAAGGGGCGCGGCTTCAGCCGCGCCGTAAGCTCTCGAAAATTAGAAGCCCCTTTAGGGGCTGAAGCGAACGACGAACAGCGAACGACTAACGACCAACGACTGAATAATGGCCAACATCCTCGACATCCGGCGCCGCATCCGCAGCGTGGTCAACACGCGGCAGATCACCAAGGCCATGAAGACCGTCTCCGCCGCCAAATTGCGCCGCGCGCAAGAGGCCGCGCTCGCCGCCCGTCCCTATTCGCAGATGCTGACCAACGTTTTAAAATCGCTAGTCTCGCGAGCCGATATCTACGATCCGATCACCGGACTGCCCCGTCATCCCCTGCTCGCCGAGCGCCCGGAAAAAAACATCCTGCTGATCGTAGTTACTGGAGATAAGGGCCTGGCCGGCGCGTTCAACACCAATATCCTGAAGATGGTTTCAAGATTCATCGAGTCCAAGCCCGATCAGAATATCGACGTAGAATGCATCGGACGCAAAGGCCGCGACTTCATGCGCCGCCGCTATCCACTAGCCCCAGAGAAGCCCTCTGCCGGAGCAGCGACCGGAGATGCAGAGACGGGCGTCTGGCCAGTCCAGTCGGGTAATGAAGTCGTTCCCCCGCGCGCCGGTCGCGTGCAGATCACGGGCGAACATATCGGAGTTCTGGGCAAGGTCGATCATGTTTTCGCAAATGCTCTCAGCCAGAGCGTGATCGCCAGCTATTGCCGCGGCGAGATTGACGGCGTCTACATTCTTTTCAACGAATTCAAGTCGGTCATCGCCCAGCGTCTCGTCGCCGAGCGCCTGCTGCCCATCAAGGAGATCGGCGAAGTCGATGTGCAGATGGCGGAAGAAGCTTCGGAAGAGGAACGCAAGCAGCGAATCGAAGCCGCGAAGTCAGCGGGCGTCGGCCTGCGTCCAGTCGATACCAAGGCCGTCGATGAAGCCGCCGCCAGTTTCGGCGCGTTGCCGGTCGATTACATCTACGAGCAGCCGCCAGAGCGGCTTTTCGAGGGCATTCTGCCGAAGTACCTCGGCATCCAGATTTTTCATGCGCTGCTGGAGTCCGTAGCCGCCGAGCACGCCGCCCGCATGACGGCAATGGATGCGGCCACCATCAATGCCAGCGATATGATCGATTCCCTGACGCTGATAATGAATCGAGCGCGCCAGGCCAAGATCACAAAGGAAATTATAGAAATAGTAAGTGGAGCAGCAGCGCAGTAGAAACATCCAGCCCCGGAGGGGCGAACCAGCTTAGCCCAGCGCTTCAGCGCTGGGAAAAGTTGAACAAACGAATCGAGTCCCGGAGGGACGACATAGTTCTCCTTCGAGAGTGATCGCGCGAGAGTGATCGCGGCCGATCTTTGAAACTTTGAAACCTTAGAACTTTGAAACCTTTATGTCAGAAAATGTCGGAAACGTAATCCAAATCGCCGGCCCCGCCGTAGACGTGCAGTTCACCGAAGCGGCCATGCCTCCCATCTATCAGGCGCTGAAGGTCGTCAGCGACGGCTTTACCGTGCCTTCCCCCATCAATGTCATCCTCGAAGTGCAGCAACATCTAGGCGAAGGCCGCGTCCGCTGCGTCGCCATGGAAGCCACCGACGGCATGGTGCGAGGCATGAAAGCCATCGATCAGGGTGGCCCCATCTCCGCCCCCGTAGGCCGCGGAACGCTGGGCCGAGTGATGAATGTAATCGGCGAACCGGTGGACAACCTCGGCCCCATCGCCTTTGAAAAGAGAATGCCCATTCACCGTCTCGCCCCTGCGTTCGATGAACAGTCGACCACAGCAGAGATGTTCGAAACCGGAGTAAAAGTTATCGACCTGATCCAACCCTTCCTGAAAGGCGGAAAGATAGGCCTCTTCGGCGGCGCCGGCGTAGGCAAGACCGTAGTTATCATGGAGTTGATTAACAATGTCGCCAAGCAGCACGGCGGCTTTTCTGTCTTCGCCGGAGTAGGCGAGCGCACCAGAGAAGGCAACGATCTCTGGCTCGAGATGACCGAGTCAGGAGTAATCAAACCCGGCAAGCCCGAAGAATCAAAAGCCGCATTGATTTACGGCCAGATGACCGAGCCCCCAGGAGCGCGTCTAAGAGTAGCGCTAACTGCCCTAACCGTAGCCGAGTATTTCCGGGATGAAGAAGGCAGCGACACCCTGCTATTCATAGACAACATCTTCCGTTTCACCCAAGCCGGCTCAGAAGTTTCTGCCCTATTAGGCCGCATGCCCTCAGCTGTGGGCTACCAACCAAACTTAGCGACGGAGATGGGAGAGTTACAGGAGCGGATTACTTCTACTAAGAAGGGATCGGTAACTTCGGTGCAGGCGATCTATGTGCCGGCAGATGATTTGACGGATCCTGCTCCGGCTACTACCTTTGCTCATTTAGATGCTACTACTGTGCTTTCGCGCGCGCTTACGGAGATTGGAATTTATCCCGCGGTCGATCCACTGGCTTCGACCTCGCGCATTCTCGATGCTCGGATTGTTGGGCAGGATCATTACGATGTGGCGCAGATGGTGAAGAAGACGCTGCAGACTTACAAAGACCTGCAGGACATCATTGCCATTCTAGGTATTGACGAGCTCAGCGAAGATCAGAAGATTACCGTGGCCCGCGCGCGCAAGATTCAGAAGTTCCTCTCGCAGCCGTTTTTTGTGGCCGAGCAGTTCACCGGCACTCCGGGACGCTATGTGAAGATAGCCGACACGGTGAAGGGTTTCCGCGGCATCGTGGAAGGGAAGTATGACGACATTCCGGAGCAGGCTTTCTATATGAAGGGGACGATCGACGAAGTGATGGAGACGGCGGAGAAGATGAAAGGCGCGGCAGCGTAAGAGCAGTCGCTGGTCGTTAGTCGTTGGCAAGTGCCGGGCGGCTAGCGTTCTAGCGAACGACCAACGACCAACGACTAACGACTAACGACCGAATGGCGAATACTTTCCAACTCGAAATTGTCACTCCCGTGAAGCTCATGGTGAAGGACGCGGCGGAGGAAGCGCAGATCCCTGGTTTGAGCGGGTATCTGGGAATTCTTCCCGGGCACGCCCCTCTGATTACCGAGCTTGCCGTCGGTGTGATTACTTACAAGGCGAGCGGCGTGACGCACACGCTGTCGGTGGCGTGGGGATTTATGGAAGTGCTGCAGGACAAGGTGACGATCCTGGCGGAGACGGCGGAGCGTCCGCAGGAAATTGACGTAGAGCGCGCGCAAAAAGCCAAAGGCCGGGCCGAACAGCGCCTCAAGAGCAACGATCCTAAGGTGGACTACACGCGCGCGGAAGATGCATTGCAGCGCGCGGAAACGCGGTTGAATGTCGCAAAAGAAAAGTAGCCTGCCACAGCAATCGCCCCGAACTACTAAGGTGCGGTGAAAACGAAGCGGGCAGGGAAGAATGTGTCCCCCGCACGAAATGGAATTTTTCCATCCTCCACTCTGCTTTAGCCATCTACTTTGGAGTAGCGTTTTTTGGGATAATCTCTACTGGGGAGATCTCCTGCTAGGGTAATCTCTTGCGCCACCGATGGCCTCTAATCAGGAAGAAGAAGTATTAGGGAAAGCATACGACGGCCGGCTCATGCGGCGGCTGCTTACGTACCTGCGTCCTTACAAATGGCACGTGGTGGTGGCGCTCGGGGCGATCATCTTGAAGTCTGTGGCGGACGTGCTGGGGCCGCTCCTCACCAAGGTCGCCATCGACAAGTATCTGGCGAAGTCGCCGAACTCGCATTCCTGGATTGGCGACCGGCTGAGCCCCGCTCCGCTGACCGGCATCGCGCAGATTGGCGGCCTTTACGTTGGGATTCTTCTCTTCACTTTCACGCTGGAGTTCATCCAGACCTACCTGATGCAGTGGACCGGCCAGAAGGTGATGTTCGACCTGCGGCGGCAGATTTTCCGTCACTTGCAGCACATGCACGTCGGGTTTTTCGACAAGAACCCGGTGGGGCGGCTGGTCACGCGCGTGACCACCGACGTCGATGCGCTGAATGAAATGTTCACGGCGGGCGTGGTCTCCATTTTTGAAGACGTCTTCGTGCTGGCCGGGATCATCGGCATCATGATGAAGATGAATTGGAAGCTGGCGCTGATTACGTTTGCCGTGCTTCCGTTCATCGTGTACGCGACCAAGATTTTTCGCGACAAGGTGCGCGATTCCTACCGGCGAATTCGCACGGCGATTGCCCGGATCAATTCGTATTTGCAGGAAGCAGTCTCGGGGATGCTGGTCTTGCAGCTTTTCAATCGCGAGAAGCGCGCGTTTGATAAATTCTCCGACATCAACGCCTCGCACATGGAGGCGTTTAAAGACGCAATTCTGGCCTACTCGGTCTATTACCCCTTCGTTGAAATACTGTCGGCGATTGCCATTGCCAGCATCATCTGGTTCGGGGGGAATGATGTGATTCGTGGCGTGGCGACGATCGGCGTACTGGTCGCGTTCATGCAATATGCGCAGAGGTTTTTTCGTCCAATTCAGGATTTGAGCGAGAAGTACAACATCCTGCAGTCGGCTATGGCGGCGGGAGAGCGCGTATTCAAATTGCTGGATACGAAGATTGAAGTGACCTCGCCGGCGATCACGAAACAACCACAGGGGCCGGGGCGGATTGAGTTTGATCATGTGTGGTTCTCCTACAACGCTTCAGGGCAAGGCGGTGGAGAGACGGGCGTCCTCGCCCGTCCGGAGGGCGCAGCAGGACAGGCGGGGACGCCCGTCGCTCCACCAGCCAAAGATCCCGACTGGGTTTTGCGCGATGTCAGCTTTGTGCTCGAACCGGGCGAGACGATTGCCGTTGTCGGCCACACCGGGGCGGGGAAGACTACGCTGATCTCGCTGCTGATGCGCTTCTACGACGTGCAGCGGGGAGCGGTTCGCATCGACGGCGTGGACATCAAGGAGATGAACCTCGACGATCTGCGCAGCCGCTTCGGCGTCGTCTTGCAGGATCCGTTTCTATTCAGCGGCACGGTTGCGGGCAACATCCGGCTGGGGACGGCGCGCATTCAGGACGCAGACGTGGAGCAGGCGGCGGAGGACGTCAACCTCGCCGACTTCATCCGGACCTTGCCTGGAGGATTCAAAGAGGAAGTGCGCGAACGCGGCTCGACGCTTTCGACCGGACAGAAGCAGCTAATCAGTTTTGCCCGCGCGCTGGCGCACAATCCGAAAATTTTGATTCTTGATGAAGCGACTTCGAGCGTGGATACGGAGACCGAGTTTCGGGTGCGCGACGCGCTCAACCGCATGGTGGAAGGGCGAACGTCGCTGATCATCGCGCACCGGCTCTCGACCATCCAGCGCGCCGACAAGATCATCGTGATGCACAAAGGCAAGGTCCGCGAGATGGGATCGCACCAGCAACTGCTGGCCCAGCGCGGGATTTATTACAAGCTGTATCAACTGCAATATAAGGACCAGGAGATGCCGACCGGGGCTCCCCCGGTCACGGCGAACGCGGACGACTGAACGCGGCTCGATCCAGCCCGTTACAATGTGTCCCGTGGAAATTCTCATCTCCGCCGGTGAAGCCTCAGGCGAAATGTATGGCGCACAGCTGATGGAATCGCTGCGGCGGGCGGCGGCTATCCCTCCTCGTGTGGTGACGGGGCTCGGCCCCGTCTCTGCGGGGCAAAGCCCCGCCATTAATTTTTTTGGCGCAGGCGGCGAGCGCATGCGCGCAGCGGGATGCGAGATTGTTGTCGATGCCAAAGACCTCGCGGTTGTCGGCATCACTGAGGTTCTTAGCCGGCTGCCGAAAATTCTCGGGCTTTATCGGAAATTGATTCGTGTAGCCGATGAGAAACGGCCGGCGCTTGCCGTGGTTATAGACGCACCGGCTTTCAACTGGCGCGTGGCGCGGCAGATGCGCAAGCGCGGCATTCCAGTGGTCTACTACGTTTGCCCGCAGTTCTGGGCCTGGCGGCAGGGACGCGTGAAGCTGCTGCGCAAGTACGTCAACCAGGCGCTCGTGATTTTTCCCTTCGAAGAAAAGTTCTATCGCGATCGCGGCGTGGATGCGACGTTTGTCGGCCATCCCCTGGCCGATCTGCCCGCGCCTGCGATTACTCGTGACGCTTATGCCGCCGAGAACCGGCTCGACGCCGGGAAACCGTGGATAACACTGATGCCGGGCAGCCGCCGGAAGGAAGTGCGCATGAACCTGCCGACGATGCTGAAGGCGGCGGATCGTCTAGTGACGGATCGACTAGAAAGAGATCGCCTGGGCCGCGGTTATGAATTCCTGCTGCCGGTCGCGCGCACGCTGGACGCGGCGTTTCTCAGGGAATTGACGGAGAAGCGACAAGCCGCGTCTCTACAGGGCCTTCATCCGGTTTCTGAGGCACTGCCCGCTTTGTTTCACTCGCGCGCGGCTATCGTGGCCAGCGGCACGGCTACGGTCGAAGCGGCAATTATGGGCACTCCGTTTGTCATGGTGTACCGCGTATCTCGGCTGACTTATGCGCTGGGAAAGCCGCGGGTCAAGGTTCCTTATTTTGCTATGGTCAACCTGATAGCGGAGGAAGAGGTCGTACCGGAACTGGTGCAGCACAAGTTCACGGCAGAAAACATCGTCGCGGAGATGAACAAGATTATCCCTGACGGCGAACCGCGGGCGCGCATGATCGAGCGTTTGACGGCGGTGAAGGCAAGACTGAAGCGAGCGAGCGGCGGTGCACATCCTTCGGAAACGGCGGCGGAGATCATTTTGAAGATGATCGGGTAAGCTTTCGCCAAACAAATTTCGCTAAGCCTTGTCGGCACAGCATCTTTTGCGGGAAAATTAACATCTTAGAACTTGTAGTCCTGCCAGGAGACTCTACTTGAAGCTCTGCCACTCTCGATTAGCGCGCCGGGCGCTCTGTCTAGCTGTTGTCTTTTGCCTTTGCTGGGTCGCGAGCCGGCCGGCGCTGGCGGCCGAGAAGACCCGCCTGCGCGTGGACGACTACCAGATTGACGTCGAACTTCTGCCGCAGACTCACAAGCTCACCGCGCATGCCGTGGTTAAGGTTACGGCGCTCGAAGACCTCAACGCGGTCACGTTTCAGTTGAACGACGCGCTGCGCATTACGAAGCTAACGGACGCGAACAACAAGCCACTCACTCCGGAGCGCAACACGCAGGATTCGACCGTGCGCTTCGCGCTCAACAGCGACCT
Source organism: Terriglobales bacterium (assembly GCA_050011975.1). GTDB lineage: Bacteria > Acidobacteriota > Terriglobia > Terriglobales > Acidobacteriaceae > Acidiflorens. Next base: position 65,674 of record JBEKIB010000011.1, read on the forward strand.
GGCGAAAAATGCGACCACCACCTTCACTTTCGAATACGAAGGCACTCTCGAAAGCGCCGACGACAGCCCGGTTCAGGGATTGAAACTAGCCTACGTCGGCCCCGAGACCAGCTATCTGCTCTACTCCGGACTGTGGTTCCCGGTCGCGGGATACGGCGTCAACCGCTTTACTTCGACTATCAGCGTAACCGTCCCAGCGCACATGATGGTGATTGGCAGCGGGAAGGAGTCATCTGCGACGGCGACAGCCGGGGCCAAGAAGCAGCCCGTGGCTGCGATTGCCAACTCGAAGACCTTCACCTTTACTTGGGACAAGGCGAGTTTTCCGGGCACGATCATTGCCGGGACGTTCCAGGAGTTCAAGAGCGACGAAGCGGGCATCGACCTGCACGTGTTCTTCAAGCCCAATAAACAGGATTTGGGCACGGAGTACGCGTCGACGGCGGTCAAGGCGTTCACCTACTTCGTCACGCAGTATGGGGTCGCACCCTCGACGCGCTTAAAAGTCGTTGAAATTCCTGATGACACGGTGCCCTCGGCGTGGGCGCCTGAAATCGCTGCGCTTTCGAGCCGCGCCATCACGGAGAAGGTCAATTACCGCTTGCTCGCCAACACCATTGCTCATCAATGGTGGGGAGTCTCGGTGAGCCCGGCATCGAAAAACGACTGGTGGATCAGCGACGGGTTCGCACGCTACTCCGAGGCTCGCTACGTGGAGAGCGCGGCGGGCGAGGCGGGGCTCGATGAAATGGTCAAGGACATGTCGGTGGGCGCGCTCGCCTATGACAGCGTGCCGCTTTCGAGCGCCGAAAAGCTGGACTATTTTTCTCCCGAGTTTCAGTCGCTGGTAACCGACAAGGGAGCCATGATCCTGCACATGCTGCGCTGGGTGGTCGGCGAGAAGAGGTATCTCGAGCTCATGCGCGAGTTCGCCACCAAGTATGCGGGCAAGTCCGCCAGCGGCGACGATTTTCGCGAACTCAGCGAGAAAGTGTATGGCGAAAAACTCACCTGGTTCTACTCGCAGTGGATGGATTCGACCAGCGCTCCCGAGTTCAAGGCCAAATACACGGTCTACCGTCTGGGCAACAATAAGGGTTTCCGGATTGTCGGCGCGATCAGTCAGGATCTCGATCTGTTCCGCATGCCGGTAAGTTTGCGAATCGATACCGATGGAAGAACGGAAGAAAAACGCATTGATGTGGTGGGCACCGATTCTCCGTTCTCGGTCGAAACCTTCGGACGCCCGCGCCGGATCTCGATCGATCCCGAAAACCGCGTGCTCACCAACTCCAGAGACATCAAGCTGCGCTCGTCCATCGTGCGCGGACAGGGTCTGACCCAGCAAGGCGATCTGGCGGGAGCGCTGAGCGAATTCAACAAAGCGCTCGAAGTCAACAAGAACAGTTCGCTGGCCCACTACCGGATTGCGGAAGTGTTTTTCCTGCAGAAAAATTACCAGGCGTCGGCGAACGCCTATCGCGCCTCGCTGAATGGCGACGGCGAGCCGCGATGGACCGAGGTTTGGAGCCACTTGCAACTGGGCAAAATCTTCGACACAACCGGCCAGCGCGAGCGCGCTGTCAATGAATACCGGCAGGCCATCCAGACCAACGACAATACCCAGGGCGCGCTTGATGAATGCCGCCGCTACATGCAGAAGGCGTACGAGCGGGAAAAGGGAAGCTAAGCGGGAAAAAGAGGGCCCGTACCACCAGGCGAATAGCGGTACGGGCCAGGAGGGAACGATTCAAACCATAGAACAGATCTCGGATAATGTCAAGTAAGTCTATGGACTTTATTTTATGATTTTTTGCAGCGCGGGCATGAACCAAAAGTAGCCATTATCCTATTGAAAACAAGCTGGTTGTTAGTTTCCGCACGGTCGGAGATCGGGCTTTGACCCCGTCAAATCCCTCGCGCCGATGCTCGTGTCGCGGTGCAGAGTCTTGCCAGTTCATAATTTCACGCTGGGGCCGTATTGAAACCTGTGCGCCTTGACCCGCACCTGGCCAGCGCGTACAGTTTTTAACTAGGGGTGGGGTTTTTATGTCGAGTGAAGCCAGCAAGTATCTGAAGTTTGGTTCGGTGACCGTGTTGATTCTGCTCTCGCTCGCCTATCTTGCCTATACGGGAGTGCAGGACAGCAAGAGCTATTACGTCACTATAAAAGAACTGAACGGTATGGGGAACGAGGCTTACGCCAAGCGTCTGCGTGTGGCGGGCAACGTGGTGGCGGGGTCGATCAAGCGCTCCGGAACCCGCGTGGATTTCATGCTGAAGGAAAATGACCTGACGCTGCCGGTTTCATATACCGGGACCGAAGCTCCTCCCGACACTTTCAAGGACGATTCGCAGGCTTTGGCCGATGGCAGCTTCGGACGCGACGGCGTTTTCCACGCCAAGCAATTGCAGGCCAAGTGCGCGTCGAAGTACGCGCCGCAGCCCGGTCAACCCGGAGCCACTCCAGCGTCTGAGCCCGGCAAGAGCATGTCGCAAAACCAAAATTCCGGATCGAGCAGAATGGCGAATTAACTCTCATTCCTTAATTCCATTGACTGAAACCGCGCCCGTCCCCGTCATCACTGTCTCGAACCTGATCAAGCAGTTTGGGCGTTTTGCCGCTCTGCGCGGCGTCACTGCCGAATTTTCCGGCGGAAAACTTTACGCCATTCTAGGTGATAATGGCACCGGCAAAACTACGCTGCTGCGCACTCTGGCAGGACTCAATCAGCCGTCGAGCGGCGCGGTCTCGGTCCTCGGGGCGAGCAAGTTTCACGACATCTGCCAGCAGGTGGGCTACATGGCGCACCCTTCCCTGCTCTATGACGAGATGAGCGGGATGGAGAACCTGGAGTATTTTGCCCGGCTGTACGGCATCACCAGCCGCACGCGCTGCGCAGAGGTCATCCGCTCGGTCGGTCTTGATCCCGATCTCGACCGCCCCGTCGGTCAGTATTCGCAAGGCATGAGGCAGCGCATGTCTTTGGCGCGGGCTTTATTAAACAACCCCAAAATCCTATTGCTCGACGAGCCCTTTTCGAATGTGGATCTTAATTCCGCAACGGAGATGGTCCGCCTGCTGGCGCGCACCCGCGATCAAGGCAAAACGATATTCATCGTGACTCACCAGGCGACGTTGCTCGAGGGCGCGGCCGACGAGTTCGTGTGGATGGAATTCGGCAAGATTATCGGGCGCACGCGGGAGTTGACACGGCCGTCGAGTCCCCGGGAGGCTGCACAATGAGCGTTCCCACCGGCATCACCCGCGTCACGCTGCTCAAAGACCTGCGCCTCGAGTGGAGGTCGAAGGACGCCATCAACTCCATGCTGTTTTTTTCTCTGCTGGTGGTGGTCGTGTTCAGCTTTTCGTTCGATCCGAGCGCCGAAGAATCGCGCCAGATTGCCGGCGGCCTGATCTGGGTGGCGTTCCTGTTCGCGGCGGTGGTAGCGCTCAACCAGACCTGGGCGCGTGAGATTCGCAACCAGGTGCTCGACGCCTATCGGGTGTCGCCCGCCCCACCCAACTCGTTGTTCATGGCCAAGACGCTAGGCAACTTTATTTTCGTGAGCGTGCTGGAAGCGCTCATGACTCCGTTGTTCATCGTGTTTTACCGGCTGCGGGCGCTGGGCCCAGTCTGGCAACTGCTGCTGGTCGCGGTGCTCGGGACATGGGCGTTGGTCGTGAACGGAACTTTCTTCGCCGCCATGTCCTTGCGGACGCGCAGCCGCGAAATCATGCTGCCGCTGCTGTTGTTCCCGATTTCGATCCCGGCCATTCTCGCCATGGTGCAATCGACCACCGCCATACTGAACGGCGAAGGTGCGCGCTTCTGGATCGTGTTGCTTGCGACCTACGATCTGGTGTTTACTACGGTGTGTCTGCTCTTGTTTGAAACCATCTTGAACGCGGAGTGATACGGTGGAGGGACGGGCGTCTCGCCCGTCCAGCCGGGCGGAGACGCCCGGCTCTCCACCAGCAACGACGAACGCAGAACGACGAACGCACAATGAAAAAGGCCTTCCCCATCCTCGGTGTCCTGACTGCGATCCTGCTGAGCTACGCGCTGTACATGGCGCTGGTGTGGGCTCCCACCGAACGGACCATGGGCAACGTGCAGCGGATTTTCTACTACCACGTGCCTTCGGCCTGGACGGCCTTCATTCTCTTCTTCGTCAATTTCGTAGCCTCGGTTCTCTATCTGATCAAGCGCAAGCCTGCGGCCGATATTGTCGCGCTGGTCAGTGCTGAAGTCGGCGTCGTTTTCTGCACGGTCGTGCTGATCACCGGACCGATCTGGGCGCGTCCGGTCTGGGGCATCTGGTGGACGTGGGACATGCGCCTGACCTCGACCCTGGTGCTGTGGCTCATCTACGTGAGCTATCTTTTTTTGCGCCGCTTTTCCTCCAGCGGAGAGACGCCTTTGCTGGCGGCCGCCTTGGCGGTTCTGGGCGCGCTGTGCGTACCCTTCGTTTACTTCTCGATCTGGTTCTTCCGTACCCAGCACCCGCAGCCGGTCATGGGCGGAGGCGGGTCCATCGACCCACGCATGCTGCACGTGCTGCTCATTAACTGGCTGGCTTTTTCCTGCTTTGCTTTTTTGGTTTGCTGGTCGCGGTATCGATTGGAAAAGCTGCAGCGCGACGTCGACCAGGCCCATGCCCTGGAATCGCTGCTCGACCCACGCCGAGGTGTGCGATGAGCGGAAACGGATACCTTTTTGCAGCCTACGCCGTCACCTGGATAATCCACATTGCCTATTTGGGGACGATCGTCAGCCGCTACTCGCGCCTGAAGCGGGAAATTGAAGGCCTCAAGAAAAAATAAATCCGTAGAGACGGGGCTCGCCGCGTCCTGTCCGGCAACCATTTTCCCCGCTTTCGGCTTCTCACTATGCGGCCCCAGCTGTCGGTCCGGCTTGACAGCGTATCTGTTGAATGTAAAAGTATTTGTTTGGTTCAACCCCAGTTCTGGTGACAGGTACGCATCCGCTTCCAAAGGGCGTCAAGCCGCAGCGGTGTTTGTGTGCCATTCTTGTTCTCACCCCACGAAATGGGAAATCGGAGGAGCTTCGTGAATTGGAATTACCCGGTGTCGGTAGGAGGTTCGGTGAGACGTTCAGAGTCGGTGAAGAAGACAGGAAAAGAGACAGGAAATGGGATGAAGGCTGCGTTTCTGGCGGCGGCTGTGCTCGCCACCGCAGGCGTCGCGTTTTATTTTGGAACTGCGGTACATGCCGCCAAAGCGAGCGGGCCAGGATCTGCGGCGAGAGGATCGGCTGAAAGAGGATCTGCCGGACGAAGATCTGCCGACCCCAAAGCGCTGTATTCGAAGGCGCTGTCGCTGCCGATGTTCTTCGAGCCAAACCAGGGTCAGACCGCTCCTCAGGTCAAGTTCCTGGCGCGCGGCGCCGGCTACGGCTTGTTTCTGACCGCTGACGAAGCGGTGCTGGAACTGCAGCACCCAACACTCAGCACTCAGCATTCAGCCGTCAGCTCGCAGCTCGCAGCTCGCAGCTCGTCCAGTTCGGTGATTCGCATGCACCTTGACGGGGCCAGCGCTTCGCCCCGCGTCTCCGGCGCTTCGCCTTTACCGGGGAAGAGCAACTACTTTATTGGCAATGATTCTTCCCAGTGGCATCATGACATTCCGCAATTTGCCCGCGTACAGTATCAGGCGGTTTATCCGGGCGTCGATTTGGTTTACTACGGCAATCAGGGACAGCTCGAATACGACTTCCGGGTAGCGCCGGGCGCCCAGCCGAACCAGATCGCGCTGAGGTTTCAAGGCGCTTCCGCACGCATTGATTCAGGAAGTCTGATCCTCTCGACTGCCGACGGAGATGTGCGTTTCAACGCTCCCATCATCTATCAGCAGGACGGGAACGAGCGCCAGTCGATCGCGGGAAGTTTTCGCCAGCTCGCCGGCAACCGAATCGGCTTCACCATCGGCGACTATGACCACAGCCGCGAACTGGTCATCGACCCGATCCTGACCTATTCGACTTACATCGGAGGCGGCGGCGAGAGTCTGGTGAAGGTCGCGATCAGTCCGGCCGATTGGATTTACGTCGCAGGCTCGACCACCTCGACGGACTTTCCATTTCCGCCCAGCCCCCCGGCCCCCCCGCCGTACCAGAGTACGCTTCCGGGCACGCAGAACATCTTCATCGCGGTGATCAATACGAGTCCGCCTTCGGAGTACCCTGAGCAACTGGTTTACGCAACCTATCTCGGTGGATCGCAAACTGACAGCCTGGCAGGAATCGCGGTCGATTCCAGCTCCAATATTTATGTTGCCGGTTCGACCACTTCTCCCAACTTTCCTACCACCAGCAATGCCTTTCAGACGGCGGCAACCGTGGCCGCGAACGGCGGATTCCCCGGCACCCACGGATTCCTCAGCGCCATCACCCTGAACGCCGTCAACAACACCTACGCTCTTACCTATTCCACCTATCTCGCCGGCAATGGCGCCGATACGGTCACCGGAATGGCCATCGACACTTCGTGTAGCACGGTGGAATCTTCGCAAGCTGCTTGCAACGCCTACGTCACCGGCGTCACCACTTCCACTAACGCGCCCGGCAACGGCTTCCCGGCCAATGCCAATGGCTACCAGACCCAGTCCAACGCCGCCCCCGGGGGACCCCAGTTCTTTGCCAGCAAGATCTACCCGGCCAACAGCGGTTCCCAGAGCATGCTCTACTCCACCTACTTCGGTGGAGGAAATTATGGGGCTACCGCAGTTGTGACTGGCGGCGGCATTGCCGTGGATCCTTCCGGGACCACCGTCAACATGTACTTCACCGGCGCCACCAACATGCTTCCCGTGGCGGGAGCGAACAGCACAGCACCTTTCCCAATCTTGAATGCGCAGCAGTCCTGCCTCAACCAATCCGGGCAGACAAGCTCTTGCACAAACACCCCGACGACCACAACGGACGCTTTCGTCGCCAAGATCAATCCCAACGTGGTGAGCACCGCCAGTCTGATCTACTCCACCTATCTCGGCGGCAGCGACAACGATGCCGGCCTCGCCATCGCCGTTGATACCTCCAGCAATGCCTATGTCACCGGTTCGACGTACTCGGACAATTGGGTTTGTCTCGCTTGCGGCTTGACTGGTTTTCAGACCGTTTATGGCGGGAACGGCGATGCCTTCATCGCCAAGATCGGCAACCAGACCGGGACCGGCGGTGTGTATCCGCTGACCTACTTCTCCTATTTGGGCGGTAGCGGCCCCGATATCGGCCAGGATATAAAGGTGGATTCGGTGCAGGCAGCGCACGTGGTGGGCACAACTTCGTCATCGACAGACTTCCCCTCAACCAATAATGCCCTTCAGGCGTACGGCGGTGGCCTGTCAGACGCATTCGTCGCGCTGATTTCAACCACATTGTCGGGCACATTTCCGGGAACCACTCCCCCTGGCGATTACTCAACCTATTTGGGCGGCAGCGGAACCGATCAGGGCACTGGCATCGCAGTCGATAACATTTTCGGCGCCGCTTACGTGGCCGGTACAACCCAATCGGCGAATTTTCCGCTTTCCACAACCCCCCTGCAGGGGACGTTGGCCGGAACGCAGGATGCTTTTGTGAGCAAGATCGGCGCCACCAGTTTGCTCGTCGTAAGCGTCCCCAACACCAGTCCTTCCCCCAATCCGGTCGCCGCCGGAACTCAGGTCGAGTTTACTTTCAACATCACCAACAACGGTACCGACGACGCAAACTTCGTGCAATTTAATGCGCTGGGATTACCTACTACCGGCCTGGCAAAAACTATTACAGCCTCGGTCACCAGCGGCGGCGGCGCGTCCAGTTGCAACGCACCACAAGGGCCGACGCTCTCTTGTTATATTCCGACCCTGGCGGTGAATGCCGTCGCCACCGTCCAAGTCGATGTGACACCATCCACCCCCGTCGTCACCACGCCAATCAGCATCTCGGGCAACGCCAGCGCCAACGGCGGTCCAGTGGGAGGGTCGATCGCACAGCCCGCAGCCAACGTCGTCGACTTCAACATGGCGGGCGTGCCCGCGTACCAAACTATCAATGCTGGCGACACGGCCACGTTCCAGATCGTCTTTACTCCTACGAGTAGCCTCGGCTATAACGCCACCATCACCCCGAGCCAAACCACATCGCCCTCAATGGTGACCGCGACCGCTCCCAGCTTCAACCCCTCCACCGTCACCCTTTCCGGCAGTGGGTCGGCGAGCACGACTCTGAGCATCGCTACTGTGGCCCGTCCCGTGAACACCGGCAGCCTGCTCCGCCGCGGCTCATTCTACGCCGCGTGGCTCCCCACCGGAGGGCTGAGCCTCGTCGGACTGGGTATCGGCGCTGGCCGCAAGCGTCGCCGCTGGCTGGCTGGCGCTGTTCTCGGCCTGATCGCGGGCCTGATCCTCCTGCAGCCCGGCTGTGGATCAGCCAGCACCAGCACTGCCACACCCGGCGGCACGCTGGCTGGAGCCTACATCATCACCATCACTGGCTCGGCCGGAACCGCAGCGTCGCACATCCAGCAGGTGACACTGTACGTGGATTAAAAAGTACGTGGATGAGAAACCTTCGAGGCGCTTCCAGCCTCTCAGTTCAAGCCTCCGCTCCGGGCGGAGGCTTTTTTCTTCCCGACGCGGCCAAGGAACACCCTGGGTAAGCCATTGCAAACAGGCGTGATTCAGTCCTTGACAATATTCCAAATTGCGATATTATAATGGCGATTTGGAATATATGAC
>JBEKIB010000012.1:0-72273 GCA_050011975.1 Terriglobales bacterium
AGCCAAAGAGCACGGACACCATCACGACCGCGACCCAGTAAGCAGTCTGCGAACGGGCGCCAACGTCCGCCGCGCGCGTGATCAGGTATCCGCGATAGGCGATTTCTTCTCCGAATGCGGCAAAGGTCCAGACGAGCAGAAGCCAGCGGAGAGCCACCATCGCATGTCCCGCGATTTCATTCACGCCGCTCGGTGCGATCGCTGCTGGCCAGAAGTGGGCCGTGAGCGGATCAACTACGAATTGTCCGAGCAGGATTCTTACGGCAGCCGCTGCCAGCGCGAACAAGACGGTTCGCCTCCACGAAACCGGCCAGCGCAGGCCGATCACGCCCCAGCCGCCGTCGCGCACTCGCAGCGAAATCAGGCCGATCACGAAAAGGATGGGCACCTCATTGGGAATAACGTGATAGACATTGTGGCCGATCACAATTGCGCCCCCGACTACAAACTCCGCCAGGGAGATCCATCGCTGCGCGGGAGTCAGTCCGTTTCCTCGCGACGGACTGGAATCAGCCGCGCTGGAAACCAGCGGTCGTGCGTTCATCGTTCCTTCCATTAGCTCCTCCCTTCTGTTGCAGTTTCGTCGCGGATCAGCCTCAGGGAAGCACTCGCGACCTTCGGTATTGCCGCACAAACCAGAGCGCAACGTGCGTGGTCAACGTCACGAGCCCACAACCTGCCAGCCACCCGATCGGTATGATCCACCAGCCCAGTACGTCTTTGCCGCCGACCGGCGCACTCCCGAACCCAAGCCGAAAGGAGAGTGCCAGGCGGCCAGTGCTCTCCGGAAGAGTCCACAAACCAGCGGTTCGCGGATGGAATAGTCTCGCCACCGCGACAAGAATGAAAACTGCCCCGAAAAAATATCCAACGACGGAGCCGAGCAACACAAAAAAACCGGCAACGCTCAGACTTGCCAAGCGGAACAAGCTCTTGAGAATTTGCACTGGAGACCGGCTGACCTCAGCCCTTGCCAGCAGGTTATCGGTCATGTACTGGCTGGCCAGCTCTTCCGGACTACCCAGGGCAGCCAGCGCCGCGTCAACCCCGGCGTCCGTCACTTCTCCGTCTGCCGCCGCTCTATCCGCAATGTGGCTGCGCAGCTCTTCGATAATCTCGCGGACCTCGTCCTCTCTCACGCCGCGCAATCGGCCGCGTAACTTACCCAGGTAAGCCTCGATTCTCTGCTGCCCATCGCTTGCCATGGTTCTATTTCCCCCTCGCCATTGGAGTGAGCAACTTGCTCATGCTGGCCGAGAACCGCGCCCAGATTCCGGCCATTTCGAGGGCCCGCTGTTTCCCGGATGCAGTCAGCGCATAGTATTTCCGCGGATGTCCGGCATCGGACTCGACCCACTCGCTGCGCACGAGGCCGAGCGCCTTCAACCGGCTGAGCAGCGGATAAACCGTTCCCTCCGATACGATCAAATCGGAATCGCTCTCCAGCCGCCGCAAAATCTCAAGTCCATAGCGTTTTCCGTCCCACAATGCAGCCAGAATCGCCAGCTCAAGGCATCCTTTGCGCAGTTGAACTTCCCACTTGTCTCCGGTCTCCTGGTCACGCGCCTCGCGCTCTTTCATGCCGTACATACATTGCATTACAAGGTATGCGGTTGTCAACAGCAAAAATGGAAAATAGAAAGAAAACTTGAACTTCATGGGGAAAAGAAGGTGGCCTTCAGAACATTTTGGCTGAATCCAGCAGGATCGTGACCGGACCTTCGTTGACCAGTTCCACCTGCATGGTTTCCTGGAAGCGTCCGGTTTCGCAAAGCAGGCCGGCGGCGCGGATTTTCTCCACAAAATATTCGTAGAGTGCGCGCGCCTCATCGGGCGGAGCGGCCGCGTCGAACGATGGGCGCTTGCCGCGGCGCGCGTCTCCGTAGAGGGTGAACTGCGAGACCACCAGCAGCGCGCCCCGAACCTCCGCGACCGACAAATTCATCTTTTTTATTCCAGTCGGGTTCATTCCAGTCGGGCCGCCGGCATCTTCAAAAATGCGCAGGCCGATTGTCTTCTCGGCCAGGTAATCGGCCGCAGCGCGCGTGTCTCCCGCGCCCACGCCGAGCAGCACCAGCAGGCCGAGGCCGATCTCGCCCGTAATCTCGCCGTTGACTGTAACTCTGGCCCGGCTCACGCGTTGCACGACGGCGCGCATTTAGCGGCTGGCCTCGCCGAGAAGCGTTTCGTGCCCGGCGATCGCCTGCCAGCGCCCGTCGCGGTAGGTGAAGACGTCGGTGAAGCGAACGCGTGCCACGATCTTGCCGGAAGCGTCCACCAGCGTGGCGAGTCCGCGCGTAAATCCGGAATTACCTTCGACGTGCGCGCGCATTTCCGAGAGGTGATTCGTGCCCGGCTTGCGCTGCGGGATGTGTTCCAGCATCTGGCTGCGGGTACGCAGCGAGCCATCGACGTCCACCTCTTCAAACTCGTCCGCCACCATGCAGGCGACGGTGTCAGCGTCGTTGCGGCTGAGGGCCGCGGCCCAGTTCTGTTCGAGTTCGATGAGCGCGGCTTCGGTCTTCGGTTGCTGGGGTTGATGCTGGAGCTGATTCCTGGAGCAGTCGGCGGCGAGGGCAGACGACGCGAGGACCAGCAGAACCGCAAGCAAGGTCAGGATTTTCACGCCCAGATCGTGACACGAGTTCTGCGAAATGAGCAAGCGCGGAAGACAAAACAGCGATGCCCAGGTTTGACCACTCTCCCCACCGCCAGTTAGGATTCGGTAGTGATCTCCACCCAACCAGCTTTCTCTTGCGGGCTGAAAAACTCCGGCTTCGTATCAGGGTATCGCTTTAGCGATACCGCAAGTTCCTCTAAATCGAACGCCCCTTCAGGGGCTGGGCATGTTGCGTTACTTCCTTTGCATACTTTTCCGATCCCTTTTAGACTACTGGTTTCGACTCCATTTGGTTCATTGAGCAATATGCAGTCGTAATTTAGCAACGCCGGCCCGGAACCCGGACCCGCGATTCCCAGAATTAGAAACGAGGAGAAACATGGCAGCCGTTGATGAAAAAGTGAAACAGATTATCGTCGAGCAGTTGGGTGTGGACGAGGGCGAGGTCACGCCCAGCGCTTCGTTCGTGGATGACCTGGGCGCCGATTCGCTCGATACGGTCGAGCTCGTGATGGCGTTTGAAGAGGCCTTCGACATCGAAATCCCCGACGAGGATGCGGAGAAGATTCGCACCGTATCGGATGCCGTCGACTACATCGGCAAGCACGCGAAAGCGGGCAAGTAATTTGGCACGTAATTTCGAAAGACGGGTCGTCATTACCGGCATCGGCCTGATCTGCTCCGTGGGCAATACCACCGACGCGGTGTGGCAGGCGCTGCTCGCGGGCAAGAGCGGCGTCAGCCGCATTACCGGGTTCGACGCCTCCGCTTTTGCCTGCCAGATCGCAGCTGAGGTTCGCAACTTCGATCCCTTCCAATTCATCGAAAAAAAAGAAGTGAAGAAGATGGGGCGCTTCATCCATTTCGCGATCGCCGCCTCGGATGAAGCGATGAAGATGTCGCAGCTTCAGGTCACGCCCGACATCGCCGAGAACGTTGGCGTGCACATTGGCTCGGGCATCGGTGGATTCGACGTGATCGAGCGCGAACATACGGCGCTGCTCGAGGGCGGCCCGCGCAAGATCTCGCCTTTCTTCATTCCTGCCGCCATCGTCAACCTTGCTGCCGGGCACGTTTCCATGCGCTTCGGCGCCAAGGGCCCGAATGAAGCGACGGCCACGGCTTGCACCACCAGCGCCCACTCGATTGGCGATTCCTTCCGCATCATCGAGCGCGGCGATGCCGACGTCATGATTGCGGGAGGCGCCGAGGCCGCCATTACTCCCATGGGCGTCGGCGGATTCGCCGCCATGCGCGCGCTTTCCACCCGCAATGACGACCCCGCCCGCGCCAGCCGTCCCTGGGACAAGGACCGCGACGGCTTCGTGATGGGCGAAGGCGCCGGCATCATGATTCTCGAAGAACTCGAACATGCCCGCCGCCGCGGCGCTCCCATCCTGGCCGAAATCGTTGGCTACGGCATGAGTGCGGACGCATATCACATGACGCAACCCGCGCCCGAACACGAAGGCGGTTTCCGCGTCATGCGCAACGCGCTGCGCGATGCGAAACTCGATCCGAGCGTCGTCGGTTACGTCAACGCCCACGGCACCTCGACGCCGCTCGGCGATACGCTCGAAGCGCACGCCATTCGAAATTTATTTGGAAAGAAAGTTCCGGTGAGTTCGACCAAGTCGATGACCGGCCATCTGCTGGGCGGAGCGGGCGGATTGGAGGCAGGAGTAACGGTGCTGGCGTTGCGCGACCAGATTCTGCCGCCCACCATTAATCTGGAGAATCAGGACCCCGAGACCGACGGCATGGATTTCGTTCCCAACCACGCCCGCAAAGTGGAATTCGAATACGCCATGTCGAATTCGTTCGGCTTTGGCGGCACCAATGGAGCGCTGTTATTCCGCCGATGGACCGAATAAGAACTAAGAAGGTCAGAAGTCAGAGGTCAGAATGCAGAAGTGAAAACGTCTTGGCTTCTAACTTCTGCATTCTCACCTCTGACTTCTAACTTCTGACCTGCCCCTACTCTTTCTTCATGGCGTCGATCAACACATACAGTTCCTTGGTGTCCGTCACCTCGACGTAGGGCTTGCCCGTGCGTTTGCTGCTGACCACCCAGATCGTCGGCGTGTGTTCGATGTGCAGACTCAAGCCCAGATCTTTGTCCGCCTTCACCAGCCCCGCCAGCTTTCCCTCCGGATCTATCACGAATGGCAAACCAATCTTGTGGTCGGCGGCAAACTTGTCGGCAAACCCCCGCAAGTTCTGCGGGTTGATCTCCAACTGGTGCGCGAACACAGTGTCACGGAATTCGTTCCCAATCTCCTTGGAATGCGTGTCGAAGTAGCGCGCCAGCACGGCCGCATCGAACGACCAGTTGTGCAGCGGCAACGGAAAGTCGTGCTGCACCAGCGGAATCTTATAGGTCCGCGAAGCCTGAACCAGCAGTGGCGCGACCCGACCGCACTGTGGGCATTGCAGGTCTTCGAAAACCACGATCGCCATCTGCGATCCCTTTGGTGGCCGGAGAGCATCGGGCGCATCCTGCGCAAAAACTGGCAGACAGAACAAACCCAGGCAAGCGAGAACCAGTGGCAACAGCATGAGGCGCGGCAACAGTCGTTGAATCTTCATAGTTTTGTTTGGATGCACATCGAACCGACAATAACCTTATGTTAGCGAATTTCGCCCATTCGCGCACCTGAAGCCAGCGCGATCTGAGAGCCGAGGCCATTGCCCTCCACTTTCTCATGTCGTCGGTCCTGCCGTTTCTGCCATAATCGTTCTCCAGAATAATCAGGAACCCGCCATGCCAAGTCGCACTCGCTTTCTCCCGCTGCTTCTGCTTTTCGCCAGCGCGCTGACAACGCTGCACGCGCAAACCAACTCCGTCAGCGGCGCGGAGCAGCCACCCGCCACCGCGGCTGCTTCGTCCACAGCCGACGCCGCTACCACCAGCACGCCGATCGTCGAGTACGCGCCTCCTCCAGCGGAATATGCCCGCGCCAAAGCGTACTCGAACACTCGCTATCGCCACTTCTTCATTAATGCGCTTTATGGTTTTCTGCTGTTGCTGGTTGTGTTGCGATGGCGTCTGGCGCCCGCGTTTCGCAACCTGGCCGAACGCGTCTCGACGCGTCGCGGCCTGCAACTGATCGTCTTCGCGCCCCTGTTCCTCCTGACGCTCGCCGTCCTCGGAATTCCTTCCGACATTTGGGATCAATCCCTGCAGCGCGCCTATGGCCTCTCCGTGCAAGGCTGGGGACCATGGCTGCGTGACTGGATCGTAGACCAGGCCGTGACACTGATTGTGGGAACACTGCTGGTCGCGATCCTTTATGCCGTCATTCGGCGCAGCCCACGCCGCTGGTGGTTCTACTTCTGGCTCGCTTCCATCCCCGTCCTGCTGGCGCTTTTCTTTCTGCAACCGATTGTCATCGATCCCCTGTTCTACACCTTCAAGCCTCTTCAGACTGAGCAACCTGTCCTGCTCTCGGAGATGCAGAAGGTCGTCCATCGCGGCGGAATGGAGATTCCTGCCGACCGCATGTTTGTCATGAATGCCAGCTCGAAGCAAACCGGTCAGAATGCTTATGTCACCGGCTTTGGCGCGTCCAAGCGCGTCGTCGTGTGGGACAACACGATCGCCAAGGCCACCATCCCGGAAACACTATTCGTTTTCGGACACGAGATGGGGCACTACGTCTTGCTGCACATCCCCAAAGAAATTTCCATCGACGCTGCCATTCTGCTGTTCCTGTTGTATGTCGGCTACCGGCTGGCCAACGGAATGTTGGCGCGATGGGGCGCGCAGTGGGGCATTCGGGACCTGCGGGATTGGGCGTCGCTGCCCGTCTTGCTGTTCGTGATCACGGCGCTGGCATTTCTTGCGACTCCCGTGTTCAACGCCGTAAGCCGCCATTTTGAGCACGAGGCGGACCGCTATGGCCTCGAAGTGATTCATGGAATTGTGCCCAACCCGAACCAGGTTGCCGCCCACTACTTCGAAAAGAGCGGCGAGACGAACCTGTCCGATCCCGACCCGAGTACGTTTATCAAGGTGTGGTTCTACGATCATCCGACCCGCCCGGAGCGGGTGCATTTCGTCGCCACGTACGATCCCTGGTCGAAGGGCAAAACGCCCAAATATGTGAAGTAGGAGGCTGGCGAGAATCCCTGGCTTCGTATCAGGGCATCGCTTCAGCGATGCCGAAAGCCGTTCCGGATCAGGCGCCCCTTCAGGGGCTGGGGCCGATTGCGCGAGCTTACTTCAAGTCGCCGTTGGGATTGAGGTTGTAAAAATAATAGAAACGCAGGCCGAGGATCTGGCCGGGAAACTCTTTCGGCAGCGGTGGGAACGGGGTGGATGCGGTGATGCTTCCCCACGCGGCCCGGTCAAGCGCCACGTCGCCGGACGAAGTGCGAACCGCCATGCTGGTCGTCTTGCCGTCTTTCAGGATGACGAATTCAATCGCCAGCTTGCCCTGTTTCAAAATTGGCGGGTACACCGACGGCGGCATCAGGTTGTACCAGTTCTGTTTCACAATGGCCACGATCCGCGTCAGATAGGGCCCAAAATCCACGCCCATCGTGTCGGTCAGGATTTCCGCCTGATCCAGCGCCCTCGCCCCGCTCCTGCCAGGGCTGCCGTAATCGCCCGCTTGTCCGGAACCGCCGTTGTGTCCGCGGCTCTCGGCTACGCTCCGCTCCGCTTGGTCGATCATCGAGCCCGGCGTCATGCGAGCATTAAAATCCGGCTGCAGTCTCGTCTGCGGAGGCATCCGCAACTGCGCCGTCTGATCGCTTTGCTGCGGCTGCGCGAATCCCGAACTCTCCTGCGGCGCTGGCGGTTGCTGATCCTGCGCCGCCTGGCCCGCCGGCGGCACGTTCTCGCTCGGCCGTCCCGGACGCGCGCTGTTCAGTATCTTCTTCAATTCTTCTCGATTGATCTGCGGCGCCTTGCTGGTCGCAATGCGGTCCTTATCTGAAATCACCTTCGCATCGGGACGCCGCATCAGCTTCTGCGCGTCCGGCGGCAACGCCAGAAACATCGCGTCTTTTGACTGGTCTGGGTTCGCCTGAATCGCCAGATCCACTGTCCGGTGCGGCATCAGCAGCATCAACTTGTCGCTGTTCCACAAGAGAATGATCACGAACAAGTGCAGGATGACAGATAGCCAAACCGCTTCGCGCTTGCGCGCGCGCGAGAGATCGTCCTGCAACTGGATGAGAAGATGCGGAACATCGTCAGGATTGAAGCCGCGGTACGCCGTTTCCCAGTGCTGCGCTTCGAACAAATCGCGCTGCTCCGGCTGCCCGGCAGCAGTCACTGATTCACCCGATGAGGAATCGCCAGCCGAAGGATTGCCAGACAAGGGATCGCGAGACGGAATTTGGGTGACTGGCATCAGGCAGAGACTATATAACTTAGAGCCACGGGCAGCCTCCAGGGTTGCGTAACATGTTGCGTAACACGTTGCGTAAGATTAACGCGCAAAATGCTTTCGTAAAGTTACGTAAACTGTGGTTGCGACCGCCAATCCTATTGTCGCATTTTTTGAGCCCACCGCGTGAGTACCTGAGTAATGGCCGGGCAGCGCGCCCATCGAGCGGAATTGAGCGGTTTTTCGAGCCGATACCAGATCAGACCAGATCACCAATTTGACTCCGTCTGCATCAGAATTTTTTGTTGCTGCGTTGGTCCTGCGGCCTCGTTCCAACCGTACAATGTTTCCTGGAGATTCTGGCCCATGTTCCACCAAGGACCGTTCCACGAAGGACCGTTCCACAAAGGAACCCGCCGTCCTGACGCATCTGCCCACGGTGTTCCCGCACTCCGCGTGTCTGCGCTTCGTATATCTGGGCGCGGTGTAGCTGAGTTTATTGTCACCATCGCCCTGCTCGCCGGCCCCTGCAGAATGCTCGCCCAGCACGGCGGCGGGGGCGGTGGAGGTGCAGGTGCAGGTGGCGCCGCCGGCGGACACAATCCGATGCCCATCATCTGCGTGCACGACTGCCCCGCCCTTCGCAACGGGCTCAACGAAGAGGATGATCTCAAAAACTTTCGCCGCGCCATCGCCATGCAGGCCACGGCTGAGCAGCGCGCTGCCTTCGCCAAGGTCGCGCAATATGCCGAGACCGCTGGCGATCAACTGCAAAATTTTCGCAAGTCTCTGCAGCAAGTCCCCGCGGCTTCACCGCTATCCGATCGCGCGGCTATGCTCGATCAGGCCATTGAGAAAGCTCGCGCCAGCAATCAGAATTTTCTCACCTCGTTTTCTTCCGCTCAAAAATCCGGTTTGCAGGAGACCGCCAGGAAACTGGGCAAAGCAGATTCCGACCTCGACAAGCAAACAAAGACGCTCGATCAAATGGTCCTGACTCCCAAACCAGACGGCGAACAGATCGCCAACTCCGCCGCCAGTCTCGACAAGGCGCTCGCCAGTTTCCAAAGCGAGCAACTGGCGCTCGGCAGAGAAATGAGTATCCTCTTTGACCCGACCCGGGATGTCACCTTCAGCCTGCCTCTGGTCACGAACTCGATCAACGTCGCCGGCCTGCCCATTTCCTTCCCAACGTCGGGCGCCGTCTCCCGCGTATCCGCCGCAACCCCCGCCGAAAACGGCAACAACATTTTCGCTCTCAAACTTGTCGCCGATCTCTCTGACCTGCAGCAGAATATCACCGGCATTCTCCGCTCCAGGCTCACCCGCACTCCGCGCTGTGGCGAGCGCATTGAAATTCAGCAGGCCACGCTCACCCCGTTGGAGCCCGCCAGCCTGGTGGTGGCCAACGTGCACTTCGAGCGCTGGGTCTGCCCGCCCGGCCAAAGCCCTATGGAGGTAGCCGCCGGCGATGCCACCATCGAAGTCAAAGTCACTCCGTCGGTTGAACCTCCGTCAGCCGAAACATCGTTGGTCGAAGGAAAGACTGGCTTGGGCCTCGTCGCCGAAATTACCCGCGTCGAGGCTAGCGGCTTCCTCCGCGACTCGCTCCGCTCCGGTGATCTCGGCGTCACGCTGCGCGAGCAAATCGCCGCTTCACTCCTCTCCGCCCTGCAAAAGGGCACAGATCTTAAGACCACGCTCCCGCCCGCCGCGCAGCCGTCCGCCATCCTCCAGAAAGCGCAATTCCAGGACGCTGGCGCCGACCAGTTGAACCTTGTTCTCGACGGTCAGTTGCAGTTCTCCGACGAGCAGACACAACAATTTGCCGCCCAGCTTAAACAACTCCTGTCCGCTCAAGGCGCGTCAACGCCATAAATCCCAAAGCGGAGCTGCGCTTTGTAAAGTTACGCAAAGATTTGTCCGAATCCTGTTCTTCGCGCAACTTCCGGCTCATAATTCGGTTCATAGATGTAGACAGATTGCTTTGAAAAGGAGATCCCTATGCTCAAGCAGTACCTGCTCGTTCTTCTCGCGGCCAGCCTCATCTCGATCGCCGCGCCTTTCGCAGCGGCCCAGTCGTCCGCTCAATCATCCAACGACAGCCCGCCCAACAATCAGCAGGGCAACGGTGGCTGGCATCACGGGCCGCCCGATCCCGCCCAGCGCACCCAGGAACTCACCAAGAAACTGAAACTCACTTCCGATCAGCAAACCAAAGTGCAGGACATTCTTCAGTCCGAGCACTCACAGATGGAGACCCTGCACCAGGACACTTCTCTTTCCCAGCAGGATCGCCACGGCAAAATGATGGAGATTCGCAAGAGCACCGACACGCAGATCCGCACGCTGCTCGACTCTGACCAGCAGAAGAAGTGGGACGAAATGCAGGCCAGGCGTGAGCAATGGGGGCAAGGCCATCACCACGGCCCGCCCGACGCCGGCGATCAGCCGGGCCCGCCGCCTCAGTAATAGCATCCAGTTCGTGTGGGGACGGGCGCCCTCGCCCGTCCACGCCGAGCCCAGCTCAACAGTTGCCGGCAGTCACCGCAACTCTGAATTTGCGATCGGGTCTTCGACTACTGCAATCCGCTAGCTTTCCCCACCCCGATCCGCGCCGCGTGCCGTCCAATCTCGGCCAGAATCGCCAGTCCCAGCTCCAGCGCTCTCCGCCCGTCTTCCAGCGAAACTGCCGGACGCGAACGCTCTCGCACCGCCTGCAAGAATGCCTTGATCTCCGCCAGCAGCGGCTCTTCCGCCGTGATCTCCGGCTTCGTCATCGCGATCTGCGGATTCACGCTCGGCTCGGCTGTCATTTCGGACGCACTTCCCACCGAAAACATCAGCACGTCCTGCCGTCCATAATCGATCGAAATATATTGCCCCGCCTGGAAGAAACGCAGCTTGCGCACGCGCTCCGTCGAAACCCGGCTGGCCGTAAAATTGGCCACGCAGCCCGATTCAAACTCGATGCGCACATTCGCAATATCCACCTTGCCGGAAAGAATCGGCAGCCCCACCGCGCGAATTTCCTTCACCTCCGACTTCACAAACGTCAGCACCACGTCGAGGTCGTGGATCATCAGGTCCAGCACCACGTCCACGTCGAGCGCCCGCGGAGAGAACACACTCAGCCGATGCACTTCAAAAAACATCGGCCGCTTGATCAGCGGCAGCGTAGCCCGCACCGCCGGATTGAAGCGCTCCAAATGACCAACTTGCGCCACCCGCTTATGCTCGAGCGCCAGGTGAATTAATTCGTCGGCCTCGCCGAGCGTCGCCGCCACCGGCTTTTCGATCAGCACATCAACCCCAGCTTCCATCAGGGCGCGCGCCACCTCCAGGTGCAGAACGGTAGGCACGGCGACCGAAGCCGCCTGCACCTCGCTGTGCGTAGTCAGCATCTGCTCGACTGAGCCGAACGACTTGCAGCCAAACTCGCGCGCAATCGCATCGGCCCGCGCCGTATCCGGATCGACCACCCCCACCAGCCGCACGCTGCCTGCCTGCTGCAGTTGCTGATAGACGCGCGCGTGATTGCGCCCGAAGGCGCCCACGCCAATCACCGCAACATTGATAGGAAATTCCGCGCTCAGATGAGTGCTCCGCAACAAAGAAATAACGCGCTATTGTCGCAGTTTCGGCCCCGGATAGGAAAGCGCAAACCAGGACTCCCGCATTGTAGAGACGGGGCTTGCCCCCTCTCTGGAGCGGCCGTGCCTTCACATCTTCTTCAGCAGCGCGATCTGCCCCGCATGATACAGCTCATGCTGCGCCACGCCATGAAGCATGTAGTAGAAGGTGTAGTGCGCGCCCTTTTTGCCCGGAACCATCTCGTCGAGCCGCGAGTCCGGGATAATAGCAACCGCCGAAAGCAGTTCGTCGTGGACGCGCCGCACCTCTGCCAGCGCCTTGCGCCATGCCGCCTCGCTCGCGTCTGTAACCGGCGGAAAATTCTCCGCGTCGGAGAGCTCGACCGCGGCCCCGCCCAGCCGCCGCAGCACCGCGCCATCCCAAGCCGCAATGTGCAGCACCAACTCCCAGATCGTGTGCGCACCCGCAATCGGACGCGCCGCCGCCTGCGCCGCCGTAACCCCCTCCAGAATTTCAACCAAAGAATCACCATGCCAGGCGTCACCGTAAAACGCGCGGCGAAGCTGGTCGGCAATGCGAGCCGCTTCAGACATTGAATGCTCCTCAGTCACCGAGCCCTACTCCGCGCACACCGCGATCCCCGCCTCATCCGCTGCCCGTGTCATTGCCTCGCCGTCCAGCAACAGACAGCGCCCCGCGTCCACCGCCAGACAACTCGCCCCGGCCCGCGCCATCGTCTCGATCGTCTTCACCCCAACCACCGGAACGTCGAAGCGCATATCCTGCTTCGGCTTTGCGATCTTCACCACCGTCAGCGCACGGCTCAGCGTCGAAGCTTCGCCCGATATATCCGCATCCAGATTCAACGACCGCATCAGCCCGCCCGCTCGCTCGATCGTCGCATCCGTGCCTTCCATCGCCTCCACCGCCACGCACGCCGCTTCCGCGATCACCACCGTTTGTCCAATGTCGTACTCCGCCAGCCGCCGCCCCACCACGCGTCCATATTCGATGTTCCTGCGTTCCTGTCCGCTCGGAGCCCGTTTCGTGAGCACGCCGGTTTTCGCCAGCAGCGGCTCCAGCAGCGCGGTGGAGTTCTCGAGCATGATGCCCTCATCCGCCAGCACCTTGGCCACCGCGCCCAGCAGCGAATCCGTGTTGCGCGTGCCCAGCGAGAGCAGCAGCTTCGCCAGTCGCCAATCCGGCTTGATGGCGGAAAAAATCTGCTTGTGCTTGACTTGCCCCGCCATCACGGCGCGGGTCACTCCCGCAGCTTTAAAAGTGTCAATGAGCTTTGACAGCTCTCCCAACGAAACCCAGTGAACCGAAGGGGCTCCGTGGGACTCAATCTCAGGAAAAGCCTCTTCGCGAATCGCCGCCACCACCACCTCGAACCCCTGAGCCCGCGCCGCGTCCAGCACGAGGAACGGAAACTTGCCATTGCCGGCGATGAGACCAAGTTTCATAGTCAGTGGTCAGTGGTCAGTGGTCGGTGGTCAGTGGTCAACATCGGCGTTCTCCCGTTTCAACTGGCCACTGACCACTGGCCACTGACCACTAGCTTAACGATGTGATTTTTCCAGGGAGTTCATCCATCCATTCAGGATTCGACCCGACTCAGCCGCGTGCCCGATAAGCGTCTCCATGGTCTTGCGGTCTAAGTACTCTAAACGCTCGCATAGCAGAATCTGCGTTTCCGTTTCCAGCAGGGACCCGCGCGCGTGTCCCAGGAATTGGCGGAACTCGCCGGTGGTCTGACGCCCTTGACCTTCAGCAATGTTGCTGGGAATAGACACCGCCGCACGGCGGAGTTGACTAGTCATTTCATACATCTCGTCTTTGGGAAATGTACGCGTAACCTTGTACACCTCAGCCACGAAGTCCATCGCCTTCTGCCAGGCGATGAGTTGCCGATATGACTGTACAGGCATAAGACATCAACGATCTTGGGTTTCAACTGGCCACTGACCACCGACCACTGACCACTTTACTTAATCACTCCGCGTTCCGAAGCTTCAATAAAGCGAATCAGCATCTCTACGTCCTCGCCAATGTCCGATTCCGCTTTGAGCTTTTCAATCGCCTGCGACGTATTCAGCTTCGACGCCAGCAGCACCCGATACGCATGATGAATTTTCCGAATCCGTTCTTTGGTGAATCCCCGCCGCTCCAACCCCACGGCGTTCAATCCATAAGCGTGCGTCCCGCGCTCGGCGGAGGTCTTCGAAAACGGCAGCACATCCCGCGTAATGGTGGTGCCCCCGCCGATGAAAGCATGCGTCCCAATCCGCACGAAGTGATGCACCGGGCACAGCGCTCCGACGGTTGCCCAGTCTCCCACCGTCACGTGCCCGCCCAAGGTAGCCGCGTTCGCCATGATGATGTGACTCCCAATCTGGCAATCGTGCGCAACGTGCGTGTAGGCCATGATCAGGTTGTGGTTGCCGACTCGCGTGCATCCTCCGCCCTTCACCGTGCCGCGGTTGATGGTGACAAACTCGCGAATCACATTGTGGTCGCCAATCTCCAGCCGCGTCGGTTCGCCCGCATAGGTAATGTCCTGCGGCGCCAGGCCA
Organism: Terriglobales bacterium; assembly: GCA_050011975.1. Lineage (GTDB taxonomy): Bacteria > Acidobacteriota > Terriglobia > Terriglobales > Acidobacteriaceae > Acidiflorens. The sequence continues at coordinate 14,130 of JBEKIB010000012.1, forward strand.
ATCGAAGTGAACGGGAAGAATCGGTTGTCCGCGCCGATCTTCGTCGCCCCTTCGATCGCGACGTGCGAAACCAGATGGCAGCCCTCGCCCAGCTCCACCTCGGGCCCGATCACGCAATAAGGCCCAATTTTGCACGACAAATGTATCTTGCTTTTCGGATCGACGATCGCCGTAGGATGAATGGACATTGGAACCCAGTGGTCAGTGGTCAGTGGACAGTGGGCAGTGGAAGAAAATCGCGATGACGAATTCACTGGCCACTGTCCACTGACCACCGACCACTATTCTCCCGCCTCCTCCGCCGCTCCCGCGCCCATGTTCCGCGGCACCAGCCGGCAAGTCACCGTCGCTTCGGCCGCCACTTTCCCGTCCACATACGCCTTCCCTTCCAGACGAGCCGCCGTGACGCGCCACGCCTTCACCACCACTTCAATCCGCAACTGATCTCCCGGCACCACCGGACGCCGGAATCGCGCCTTTTCGATCCCCGTAAACACCATCAGCATCTCGTCCCGGTTCGGAACCTCCGTCAGCAGCAGCAGCCCGCCCGCCTGCGCGATCGCTTCCACAATCAGCACCCCCGGCATGATCGGCTTGTCCGGAAAGTGTCCCTGGAAAAAAGGCTCGGTGATGGTCACGTTTTTCAACGCGACAATGCTCTTCATCCGCACCAGGTCAACCACCCGGTCGATCAAAAGAAATGGATAGCGATGGGGCAGGATCTTGAAAATGTCGGTAATTTCCATCCCGGTTTTCACCGGCTCTGGTTCTTGACTCGTAGTGTGTGTGGTGTCCGTCATACCGTTTCGTTCAAGGCGAAGATTATACTGTAGCGCACGTTCCTGTGAGCTTGCTTACGAAGAACTCGGTTGCGAATGAACCCAGGTCCTCGAGTTCCGCGCCCCGTTCCCCGAAAGGATCGCCATGATCTCCACAAGATCTCCGTTGCGCAACGTCATCATCCTTATCCTCCCGATCCTTATCGCGTCCATCCTCTGGTCGCATCAACCGCCCCAGCCATCCGCCGTCCCCGCTCTCCCCGCCGACATTCCCTCCACCGCCGACCGTTATTCCTTCCTCCTGATGGGCAATCTCGCCGGACAGCAAGCCGTCTGGACCGCCTCCGACGGCACGCTCCACATCTTCTTTCAGTTCAACGACCGCGGCCGCGGCCCCAAAACTACCAGCATCCTCAAGCTCGATCCCGGTGGCCTCCCGCTCTCCGAAGTCATCACCGGCAACGACTACTTGAAATCGCCCGTCAACGAAACTTATTCGCTCGACTCCGGCACCGCGCGCTGGAAGAACGACTCCGAGCTAGGCGAAAAGAAAATTTCGGCCCCCGCCTTCTACCTGTCTCTCAACGGAGGACCCTCGGAGATTGCTGTCCTCGCCCACGCCGCTCTTCAGAACGGCGGAAAAATCGTTCTGCTCCCCGAGGGCGAAGCTCGCGTCCAGCGCATGACCGAACTTGATGTCGAAGCCGACGGAAATAAAAAACACGTCGCCCTATACGCTGCCGCCGGACTCGACTTCTCGCCGACCTATTTCTGGCTTGAGGGCTCCGGCAAGTTCTTCGCCACCGTCGATAATTGGGGCACGGTCGTTCCCGAAGGATGGGAATCCTCCGCCCCGACGTTGCTAGCTGCCCAAAATAAAGTCAAAGAGTCTCGCTCGGCCGATCTCGCCGCCAAACTCGCTCATCACGTTCGCGGAATCGTCTTCACCCATGCCAACGTATTCGACGCCGAGTCCGGAAAGATCATCTACGACCAGAACGTCTTCGTCTCCGAGGATCGCATTCGCAAAATCGAACCTTCCCCGCCTGAGGGTTTTGCGACTGGGCTGCCTGCTCCCCGAATTATCGACGCCCGCGGCAAAACTCTCCTCCCCGGCCTCTGGGATATGCACGCCCACGTCGGTGACAACGACGGACTCCTCAACCTGGCCGCCGGTGTCACTACCGTCCGCGACCTGGCCAACGATACCGACTCGCTGCTGGCTCGCCGCCAGCGCATCATCGACGGCAAAGAGATTGGCACTCGCATCATCCTCGCCGGCATTATCGACGGCCGCGGCCCCTACCAGGGTCCAACCAAAGTTCTGGTCTCGACCGTTGCTGAAGCCCGCGCCGCCGTCGACAACTACAAGCGCCTGGGATACGTGCAGATCAAAATCTACAGCTCGGTCAAGCCCGAGCTCGTGCCCGCCATCATTGACGAAGCCCACAAAAACGGCCTCCGCGTCAGCGGACACATCCCCGCCGAAATGACCGCTGCCCAATGTGTCGAGCTCGGCTACGACGAAATCCAGCACATCAATTTCCTCATCCTGAATTTCTTCCCCGACGTCAAAAACACCAACACCATCGCGCGCCTGGTCGAACCCGCCAAGCGCGGCGCCGATCTCGACCTCACTTCGCCCCAGGTCCAGTCCTTCATCAAGTTGCTGCAGGATCACCACACCAAACTCGATCTCACGCTCAGCATTTTCGAAGATCAATACCTCAACCGTGCCGGCCAGATTCCTCGCGGCTTCCAACCCATTGCCAGCCGCCTGCCCGCTCAGGTTCGCCGCGGTCTGCTCTCGACCGGCCTGACTCCGCCCGCGGGCATGGACGAGACCTACCGAAAGTCTTTCGCCAAGATGATGGCTTTCGCCGGTCTTCTCTATCGCTCCGGAATTCCCATCGAGGCCGGCACCGACTCCATGGCTGGATTCGCTCTCCAGCGCGAGCTCGAACTCGACGTCCAGGCCGGCATTCCCCCCAGCCAGGTTCTGCAAAATGCGACCGTGAACGCCGCCCGCATCATGAGCCTGGATAAAGATCTAGGCTCCATCGCTCCCGGCAAGCTGGCCGACCTCATCCTGGTCGATGGCAATCCCGCCGCCAACATCAGCGACATCAGAAAGACCATGCTCGTAGTAAAAGATGGAGTAATCTACAACCCCGCCGAGCTTTACACCGAAATAGGTGTAAGTCCATAAGCGGCTGCGGTCAGACTGCGGCGCAGAAAATGCTTTTCCCGGAAACTGATAATGCCGTTCCCGGAAAGCTCCCCATTCGGGAAACACTCTGGCCTCGCCCCGACCCTTCGTCACCGCTTCTCTGTGACGCCCGCCCTAGACTCACCCAACCTCAATGCCGATAATCACTCCAGGGGCCCCGTAAGCACCGAGCTCCCGGAGCCTACCCATGAATTCGCCCGAAGCCAAGCCCACTACCGTCGCTTCAACCGAACCCGATCGCCGCCGCCATCCTCGCTATACCGTCCAAGTCCAAATCGAACTCCGCCAGGATGGCAGCGACGTCCCCATGCGCCTCGTAACCACCGATCTCAGTCGCGGCGGCTGCTACATCCAGATGCAAATGCAGCTCCCACTCGCAGTCCGCGTTCAAGCCACCCTCTGGCTCGATGCCTGCCCCATTGTCGTCCGAGGAGTCGTCGTCACCCGCCATCCTCAATTCGGCAACGGCATCATGTTCGTGGAATTCGAAGGTCAGGGGGAACAACTCCTGACCCGTTACCTGGGCGCCATCACCACCAGCTAAGCTTCGTATCTGGGCATCGCTTTAGCGATGTCGTAAGTTTCGAAAATCAAACGCCCATTTTAGGGGCTGGGCATCGGAAGCGATTTTCCCCGCAGCCCAGTCAACCGCGCCGCAACCCGAACCTTGCCTTGCTCTTCCCCATCCGCACAATCGGCAAAGTCAACCCATCCCCCAGCGCCGCCTCCACCGCTTCCAATTCCACATACCCCTTCGCCCGATAAAAAGGAACTCCCGTCAACGTCGCTCCCATCTCCAGCCGCTGAAACCCCGCCGCCTCAGCCGCTGCCTCGCAAGCTTCCAGAATCATCCCGCCAATTCCCCGCCGCGCCCACGCGGGATGTACAAAAAATGCCCGAATCTTGCCCGCCTCCGTCGCCGGATCCAGCAACAAATCCTCGCGCCCCGCCCCAAGTTCCTTCCAACGATCCCCTCCGAACAAAGTCTTCCGCTTGCTCCATCCGCCGCAACCAACCAGCAGTGGCGCTGCCAAGGATTCCATCTCCTCCGCCACAAAATAAGTTCCATCCGAAATCAACTGCGTGTCCACCCCATACACCGTCCGCAGCGCGTTTTCCAATTGCGCCGCGGAATAATCCCCCGCCTGCAATCCCCGCACCGAAGCTTCAATCAATTCCCGCAGCAACGGAATGTCGCGAGTCTCCGCCAACCGAATGCGTATCTTCATAACCGGTCTCTAGCAGTTCCTGGGAAAACGCGGGTTTCGTATCAGGCGGCATTTAGCGATGCCGCAGATTGCAGAAAACTAAGGCATCGTATCAGGCATCGCTTCAGATGCCCCTTCTAGGGCTGGGCAACGAACCGCTGGGTCTGTCAAAGGGATCACTCCGAAACTGAATTCGCCGAGTAACCCCCGTTACTTCCGCGCCGCCGCGCACTCCGCGCACGGACAAACTTCCCGCAAATAAAACCACGAATAAATTCCCAGATCGTGATTGTCGTTCCAGGAAAACTTCAGCGCATATTTACCCACTGCCTCCGCCGACACCGCTTTCACCGCCGGCTTGAACATCGGCAAGGCGCCCGGCGCCAGCTTGGCCGCCTCACCCGCCTTTCGTCCCGACTTCGACCGCTCATCCTCACAAAGCGCGCAAGGACAAGCATTCCGCAAGTACGCAAACGTATAGGCGGAGCGATGCCCATCCTTCCACTCAATTTCCATCCCCGTCCCCGTCGTCAAATGAATCAATACCGACTTGGGATCGTTCCCCACCCGAGGCGTAAAATTCGGCAGCGCCATGAATGTCAGTATCGCACGACACCCGCGCCCCGCGCTGTCAGTTCGAAAGTCCGAAAAACGGGCGCGATAAACAACCGTCTCCTCATCTTCGTCGAGCAGGTCTATAAAGAAAAAGCAGGTAGGTAATCGCAACCGGAGGCCGGGTCATCGGCATGAAAATCCCCGGACAAGGCGATCTTGCAGGAAGATCTTATTCGCCGGCTTAGAACTGCATGAGCAAATGGTTGGTGGGATTGATTTGCAGGCTGGCTGTTGCGCCTCCGGAACCCAACCCGGTGTCGCGCGGGCACTCCACGAGTGTCCGCGCTACACGAAGATCCGGTTCCGTCCCCAAGAAAGGGAAACGGGGGTTACCCGGCGAAATCGAACCGGATCAGCCTACGATCCAAACAGCTTGCGGCGCACCGCTCCGGCAACGGCGATCAAGCCCGTTCCAAACAATACCAGCGTGCCCGGTTCAGGAGTGTTAAGACCTATAGTACCGAGACCGAGGACGCCCTTCCCATCCCTGTACCATTGATTCTTGTACGCATAGATAGTCTGCGTAGTGGTTCCGGTCGCGTACCGTCCGTTATACAACATGCCATAGATCTCGCCCGAGAGCGTAAAGACATAGTTGTACAAGCCGGTGTGGCTGACTACCGTCCAGGTAATCGGACCGATGAAGCTGCCCGTGAAGAGCGCTACCGGGCTTGACATTCCCGATAATGCTTTTGCCCAAAGGCCAACCCCAGTCACGTCAAATGTCGAGCCTGTAGGCGAAAGCGTTCCCCCAGTCCAGATGCTGCCGGTAACGAAAGCGCCGGTCGTGAAGGTGACCGTACCGAGGGAGTGCCCAACTCCAGCTACTTCACTGTTCCAGCTCAGAAGCTCGGACCCTATGGTTGAGATTCCACTGCTGGAAATGGAAACCGTGCCAGCCTGGTTGGTCAGATTAACTGAGTCCGCCCAAGCCGCGATTGGTAACAGCAGAGCACATAGACCAACTACCACCGCGAGTCGCCTCATTGTTGTTTCCTCCACAGAATTCAGGTAACCCTACGGACAACCCCTTTGGAGGCGCGGGTCGCCGGGATCACGAGGGTTGGCTTGTTAACGTCGCGCACTTCTTGCTGTAGAGCAGGAGTGCATAGAGACTCCGAGAGTGAATAGTCGAGGGAGGGTCGACAGCCAACAGCTTAGTCTCCTCGGGCAGGTGAAAGCAAGTAAAAATATGTCACGGTGCCTGGTGACGAGTAGCTCCGCTCCAGTGCACTTTTGCCGCAAGAATTTTCACTTGCTTAATTAGGCGCACTCACGAGCGCTGCCCCGACCATCTGCCCAGTATCGGATTCCCCCACGAAAATAATCAAGCGCTTTCCCGGCGAATCTAATAACTATTCGGGTTCCCCTCGAGGTTGAGGCGTTGCCCGGAGACGCCGGACACTCCAAGCGAAGTCAAAGACAGCCAGCTCGGAACTCAGAAAGCGTTCTTGAATCCCCAGAACAGAAATCCCGCCAGCATCATCGAGGCCGGCAGCGTCAACACCCACGCCAGCGCCAGGTTGCGCACCGTCGCCCATTGCAACCCGGAACCATTCGCCGCCATGGTCCCCGCAATTCCCGACGACAACACGTGCGTCGTACTTACCGGCAATCCAAACCAGTCCGCCGCGCCGATCGTAAACATAGCAGTAATTTCCGCCGCCGCTCCCTGTCCGTAAGTAAGATGTTCCTTGCCGATCTTCTCCCCGACCGTAACCACGATCCGCTTCCATCCAATCATCGTGCCCAGTCCGAGCGCCATCGCCACTGCAACCTTCACCCACCCAGGAATGAACCGCGTCGCCGCGTCCACGTGCTTCTTGTAATTGTCCAAACCTTCCCAATCGGTTGCGCTCATCACTGGCTGCTTGCTCTTCTTCATCAGGCGCAGCGCCTCGCTGGCGACATACATGTCGTTGCGGAAGTTCCGCACCCGGTCATTCGGAATCTTTGCCATCTCTCCAAACAACGCCGTCTCGTTGCCAATGCCGCTCACCAGTTGGCGCAAGGCCAGCATCGTGTTCGGAGTGAACTGCTTAGTGCGAATATAATCCGTAACTTCTTCCCGATCATCGCCGATAACTGCGTCCGGGCTGACATACTTGGACAATATCCCCGCCGCCTGTTGCGACACCGCAACGAAATCCTCCGATTGTTTCCGAGTTATCGCGTGGTTCAAGGCATAAGCCGTGGGCACTGTCCCTACCAGGATCAACATAATAAGTCCCATGCCCTTTTGCCCATCATTCGACCCATGCGCGAAACTAACTCCGGTGCAAGTCAGCAACAGCAGCCCCCGAATCCAGAACGGCGGCGGCTCCGTTCCTACCGGAGCCTCATAAAGCGTGCGGTTCTTGACCACTGCCTTCATCAAGAACAACAACAGAAATGCGCAGACAAATCCCACGATCGGCGATAGCAGCAGCGACTTCCCAATGTTCGTGGCCTGCCCCCAATCCACGCCGCTGGTGCCCGTTTTCGGCGACATCAACTGATTCGCGATCCCCACCCCGATAATCGATCCGATCAAAGTGTGCGAACTCGAAGCCGGCAGCCCGAAATACCAAGTCCCAAGATTCCAGATGATGGCCGCGACCAGCAACGCAAAAACCATAGCGAACCCGGCCTTGCTGCCAACCTGCAGAATCAGTTCCACCGGCAACAAAGAAATGATTCCAAAAGCCACCAACCCACTCGAAGTCAACACTCCCAGAAAATTCCAGAACCCCGACCACACCACCGCAACATGCGGCTCCAGCGAGTGCGTGTAAATCACGGTAGCCACCGCATTCGCCGTGTCGTGAAATCCGTTGACAAACTCAAACCCCAGCGCCACCAGCAGCGCAATGCCCAGCAAAACGTAAGGCATGATCGATCCGCTGTGCACGGTAGAAAGATCCGTCAGCAGATGAAAGGCGGAGTAAATGATTCCCACAAGAAGCACCGCGCCAAAGCCCACCATCCCGATCTTTCCCGGACGTCGGTTAAGCTTCTCGTGCAGCACAGGCGCGGCTGGAGCCACGCTCAACAATCCCATCTCTTCGCCGGTAGCCTCCGGGTTCGGTGCTGTGGCCATAATCAGGAATCTCCTCCATCCGCCATAAAGTTCAGGATTCGGTGCCGAATAACCCGCCCAAATGAAGCGCCACTATACGGAAGGATTGTTAAAGCAGTGTGAAAGCCGCGAAGGGGGTAGTGGCTGAATTTGAACTTAAGAAGTTTTCCACAGGAGTACAACCCAATCCCCAACCAAAGGAGAAAAGACAATGAATACCGAAGCACGGCAGAGCGACGATAGCATATTACTTGACAATCTATCGTCACTCTGCTCTAATGTTCATGTGATCAGAACGGCTCAAGTCGCCAAGGCTCTATCGCAACAGGCCAAGGTCGATTTTGATAGGCTCAAAGCCATTGATGCAGAACAGACGAAGATCAGGAGTGAATATCTTCGATTCCTCGATCTAGAGGAAGAGAAAAAATCCAGATCGGCTCGGCTGCGTCGCACAGCATCGTTGATCCCCAAAAACCTGCAAAACATCGGAGCAAGCGACGATGATGACGAAGAAGAAGATTTCCAGACGTATGTCGTACAGGCGGTCGATCTAACGCTCTGGGAAGCAATGCTCGCAGTGTTGGAGCACACGGGTGAGATTCAGCTCTATGCGCTTCAACACGTCCTTGAGCAACTAGGCAAGACGGTCACACGCGGAGCGATTGAATCCGCAGTCATTACCCACCGCGACAAGTTCCGAGCAGTGACGCGGAACCGGGAAAGGTTTGTGTCGCTCAAGCGATAACAGGAAAGGAGAACGATGCCGCCTCCACCAATGACACCCGCAAATAATGAGAGCCGCTAGGTGTTGAAGCACCTAAACGGCTCTCAAACCGACAATCCGGCAAGCCAGAATGCCAGTCCTCAACTTCATTTTGGCTTGCCTTCACCCGAAAGGCAAGGACAAAATGAATACACTCCCGCTCGAAAAGAAGCTCGCCGTAATCTCTGCTTTGGTCGAAGGCAATTCTATACGCTCTATCAGCCGCATGACGGATGTGGACCGCAACACAATCAACTCGCTTCTCCTGCGAACCGGCGAACGTTGCACAGCCGTTCTCGAATCGCAAATGCGCGGGGTGTATTGCCGTCATCTCCAATGTGATGAAATCTGGACCTATGTGCAAAAGAAAAACCGTCGCGTCCGATCTGGCGACTCGCCGGAGTTTGGCGATCAATGGGTATTCGTTGCGTTGGACGAAGAAACGAAACTGGTCCCCTACTATCAGGTCAGCAAGCGCACACGCGAGGCCACAATCCAATTCCTATGGGGATTGAAACGGTGTCTCAGCGAAGATCGCTTCCAGGTCACGACCGACGGCTGGCATTTTTACCGCTCGATTCAAGGCATTTTCGCGGGTCAGGCGGACTTCGCGCAACTGGTGAAACTGTTTGGCGATTATGGCCAGTTCGAGGCCACATCCGAAGCGAGGTACTCCCCACCACGCATTTCGGAGGTCATATCCAAAGTAATTGACGGACGGCCCGACGAAGATCACATCTCGACTAGTTTTGTGGAGCGGCAGAACCTCACCATGAGAATGCAGATGCGCCGATTTACCCGCCTGACAAACGCTTTCTCGAAGAAACTGGAGAACCTGAAAGCGGCTTGCGCTTTGCATTTCGCTCACTATAATTTCTGTCGCGTGCATTCATCCTTGCGCGTGACCCCCGCTATGGCCGCTGGTATCAGTTCCCGTATTTGGGACTTGGGAGAATTGATCGCATGATGCGCGTGCCAATAAGCTACTTTGTGTGTGGAGGATGCCGACTGCATATCGGCATCCCAACTGATACGCTCTTGCAGCCATCTGCAAGTCCAGATCACCGGCCCACGGGTACTCTTCGCGTAGTGATTCAGTGTCCCGGCTGCAAGACTCTAAGTAACTTCTGGCAGGCAGACTATCTGGGACAGGGGGAAAGCAATACAGAACATGGCTGGGCCGTTGTAACGTGGCTAAAATGCGGCGTGGAAAATTGCAAGTCTCCTGTGCCAGTTTTCGCGCATAAGAGTGCAGCCACCACTCCCGAAGATAATCAGCAGGAGTCCGGCACCCGGAATACCAGCCAGCCCACACCGGCCCTTTTATGTAGGGGCTTCCATCCGGTCGCAGAGGAAACGATTCGGAATCTTTTGGAGCAGCTAAAGCGGTAGGGCGCTTCTGTATCTGCGGAGCATCAGTGACAGGGATGTGCATCTGTGGCATAATCCTCCTCAGACGCGGCTGAGAAGGACGCGACTAACAAGTTCTGAGTTTCATAGAAAAGCCCGGAGTGGAGTCCGGGCTTTTCACTTACAACCTGGCATGTCGGGATGCACCTCGCAAAACTGCTCGTGTTTCTTCTCTTGCTGTTCCCGTCTCTTCTCCTGCTCTTCCCGTTCTTTCTCTTTACGTTCCCGCTCACGTTCTCGCCGTTCCGCCGCTAAACACTCTTGATGGCGATTATCCTCTTGACGATTGCGTACCTGACAGTTTTGGAATTCTGTCGTTCCACGGCTTGCATCACAGTATTCGCGTTGAGGCGAAGGACAATCCTGAGCCACGCAAACACTCAGGAGCAGTGACGGAAACAATAGAGCAATGATCCCGTGTCTCATGCCGGAGATACTACACGTAGTCGGTTAAGGAAGGCAATCCGCTTGCCACTCTCGTTCGCGTGCAAGTTCAAAATAAGCCACTACCCGCGAAGGGTTCGGCCCCGGCGATGCTAGGGAATCTTTGATTAAGTCGTTTCACGAAGACTTTGAAAGGGCATGGCTTCAGCCATGCCGGCAGAACCCGCTGAACAAGCGGCTTTAGCCGCCGAGGGTCACACCTTTAGCGAAGCCCGTCCCCCTGGGCGGGTGTGTCAGTCGGTCCCGGGACCGCTGCATTGACATTGACGTTGACATTGACCAGCAGACTCATCTTTATAGGCGCGCCCACCAGCGCTGCCCCAACCACTTCGCCAGCATCGGACTCCTGAACGATAGCAATCAACCGCAAGTTCGCTGGATCAGACGTGGATTTAATCTTCACCAGTACATCACGATCGAAGTTCTTGCCTTTCTCCACCGTCCCCACCTTGCTGATACTCTCAACCACCGCAACATGCCGGATGTCGCGCCCCTTGTTCTCGCCGGCCGAAACGTGCGATGCCGCGTGATCCAGCGCAACCGCTACCAGAATGTCCGCCTTTCGCGCCTTGACCTCCCCAGGCAACGCCTCCACCTCAAGGTGAACCCGCATGGTCTTTGGATTCGCCAGAGAAACGGAAGAAATCCGCACCGGAATTTTGAAATGGCCACGCGCGCTTTCGATGGCGCCTGCCACGGCCTCAGCATTACTCCCATTCAGTTGCCCGGCTCCATCGATCACCATTTGCGGCGTGTAAGGGGAGTTTAATCCGAACCGGCGCGCATAATCGTTCTGGCGAGCCGTAAAAAAACTCGACGAATAAGCGTCCTTCCAGCCGTCGTGATCCCAATAGTCCACATGTTCACTAAGAACAATCACCCGTGCTCCCACGATCGGCTGCGACCCATCCAACTTCTCGAGCAAGGCGTCGGCCGGAGGACAACTCGAACACCCTTCGGAGGTAAACAGCTCCACCAGAACCGGCGCAGCAGCATCGCTTCGAGGAGGATCCGAGGCAACCGCGAACCTGCTGAGATTCATGAGAAGAGTTACAAGAACTGCAATGCGAACAAAAAGAGTGAGAGTAAGTCTCGTCGTCTTCATAGCAACTTCATCCTCGCAAGCGACCCTTCGCAGCCTCGTGCAAGTGTCCGATTTTGGTTCGGCAGATGACCCCAACTTGGCGTCCATTCTAACTCTCTTACCCGGCCCCCGCAAAATGTGCGCGAAAATGTGCACGAAGATCGTCGGCAATCCGCTCCGGTGCGCGATCAACCGCCGCTTCCCAGTGCAACCGCTCCATGTGCATTGCGTCACTTCGGTAATAGGGCAGCATCGCCGTGCGCGTGATCATCGACAGATGTACGCGCCAACCACGCGAGCTGTTCAGCGCCCCCGAATAGAGCGCCAGGTTGAAGCTGTTGTATCCCGTCAATTCGTACCACTCGAGGATGCGTGAGATCCCTGCCGAAAGTGCATTCAGATCATCTTCCGTGAGGTCGAGAAACGTTTCACAGCCCGGTACTACCGCCCGCACCTCATTGAAGCCGATAGGAGCAAAAGCAGTAATCCACCGCGTCCGACCAAGCCGAGCCACGAATCGCAGCCCTCGAGCCTCTTCGGTTTCCACCAGGTCTTCCCAATACGGACGGCCTTGTGCGGTCCAATAAGCGATGCTGGCCTCGCGCTGCAATCGCATGAGAGTTGTAGGGTGCGGATCGAGATAGACCTGAGCGTGCGGATGGGATAGCGATCCACCCGACGGATACAAGTAATTTATGTTGTAGGCGCAGTTCTCGGCTCTCGTATCGAAAGCGTGCACCTTGCGCGCGTAATCCACCGCAACCGAGAGGTTGTCAAATATTCGCTGCGGAGTGAACCCCTTCAATGCCAGCCAGTGCCTCTCCGAGAAAACCGCGACCGCGGCATACTGTGAGTAAGGAACGAGGTTCGGAAACAACACCGACTCTCCCCGCACCAGTCGTCCGCCTCGGTGAATTGGCTCCAACACTTTTGGGGTGACTCTCTGAATTCGATCGGGGCAGAACGGGCAACTGGAACTGGGAGCTTGCAGAGGAGCGAGTGCGCTCTCATCCGCCTTCGAAAGTAAGACACCTTCGGCAATACGAGACGACGTCCCCAGCAGCGGGTCAAACCGGACCTCCACCGACTTAGTCACCTCGGCTCCATCGGGCGCGAGAAAACTGGCTGTAATCTGCTCCGCGTGGAAGCGGATTGGGCCGTTCTCGTCTTCTCTGTTCAGGGCGAAAGCAGGGTCCAAGGACGACCTCCTCGACTCCAAATTACGGCGCGGACTTCGCAAACTGTGACAGAATGTTCTCACATCTTGCCGCCGATCACCCTTTTTCTGGAGGCCTCTATGCCTGGGATCATTGAGTCGGCGCGATAAACGGAACTGGAACTGCACTTCAGCCATCACTCCCGCTAGAATCCTTCCAGGTTCTCCATGGACACCGCCCGCATCGCCGCCCTTCTCGAACCTTTCCTCGATCAATCGCTTCCCGAATCCCAGCTCGAGCAAATATCGATATACATCGATCTATTACTCCGCTGGAACGCCCGCATCAATCTGACCGCCATCCGCAAGGAAGAAGAAATCGTAACCCGCCACTTCGGCGAGTCCTTCTTTATGGCGCGCCACCTCTTCCCCGCGGATGTCCCGGATTCCGCGCCCGTCCCCGCTCTGGATGTCAGTGGTTCCACTGGGTACTGGGTACTGGGTACTGGCAACCAACCACTGACCACTGACCACTGCACGCCACGCGTCCTCGACATCGGCTCCGGCGCTGGATTCCCCGCCCTTCCTCTGAAAATCTGGGCTCCGCACATCCACCTCACGCTCGTCGAATCGAATCACAAGAAGGCCGCCTTCCTCCGCGAAGTAGCCCGCGCACTTACATTGACCAACATCAATGTAATCACCGACCGGGCCGAGACGCTCGCCGCCCGCCCCGACTTCCCCCGCGCCGACGTAGTGACCCTCCGAGCCGTGGAGCACTTCGAAACCATCCTCCCCCAAGCCGTAACTTTCCTGGCCCCCAACGGCACCCTAGCCCTACTGATAGGAGCTGCCCAAATCCCCCGCCTGACACCCCTGACCACCCTGCAATGGCGCCCGCCAATACCAGTCCCAAAGTCACATTCAAGAGTGTTGTCGATTGGTGTACATAAGAAAAGTGGGAAACAATGCATGTAATATGATTAATAGTGGGATACAAGACCATATTCTGTCCTATATTACTGAGATAAGTGGCAAGTGTTTTGCATTGTCTCACAATGAGATGATAACGAAGAGAGTGTTTCACGTGAAACACTTCTCCATGTCGCAATCCTGAGCCCCCTTTTCGACGCACGATTAGCGAAGTGTTTCACGTGAAACACTCGGATGCAGTTGCACAAAATTCTGGCATTGATTTCGCAGGTGCATTCGCATATTCTGGCGCGCAACAGACAAGAAAATAAAATCATGGGACGTGTCATCGCAGTTGCCAACCAGAAGGGTGGCGTCGGCAAGACTACGACTGCCATCAACCTTGCCGCATCACTCGCCGCCGCTGAGGTCAACACGCTGCTGGTGGACTGCGATCCGCAGTCGAACTCAACCAGCGGCTTGGGCCTGGTGAAGAATCCGGAGCGCATCAGCATTTACGACGTGCTAACGGGCGTGGCCTCCGCGGAGGAGGCTCTGCAGCTCACTGAGCTCGAACAGCTCTGGCTGATTCCATCGCACAAGAATCTGATCGGCGCGAACATTGAGCTGGTGGGGTCGGAGCGGCGCGAGTATCGTCTGCGCGACACGCTCGCAAGTTTGCGCGAGCGCTTTCAGTTCATCGTGCTGGATTGTCCGCCGGCGCTCGATCTGCTTACGTTGAACGCGCTGGTCGCCGCAGACGGGGTGCTCATCCCGATGCAGGCGGAGTACTTTGCGCTCGAGGGTGTGTCGGAGCTGCTCGACACCATCGAGCGGATACGCGTCGAACTGAATCCTGCGCTCGCGGTTGAGGGCGTGGTGATCACGATGTTCGATGAGCGCACGAATCTGGCGCAGCAGGTGGCGGAGGAGCTGAAGAAATATTTTGGCGAGAAGCTGCTCGAGACTACGATCCCGCGGAACATACGGCTGGCGGAGGCTCCGAGCCACGGGCAGCCGGCGTTGTTGTATGACGTGCGATCGCGGGGGGCGGAGAGCTACATACGTCTGGCGAAGGAGATCCTGGACCGGCAGGCGAAAGCGGTGAGCGGGCCGGGAGAAGCGGCTTAGATTTATGGATATAAATATTTATGTACATCGATATATATGGGAACGGTCAAGAGTGTTGAGAGCTGGAAAGGCCAGGAGAATTACTTGATGACTACGGCGAATGCGGCGGCGGGGAAGACTGGGGCGGAGAAGGTTCACGAAAAGCTGGCGGAGAAGCGGCGGGCTTTGGGGCGAGGGCTGGAATCGCTGTTGCCGGGGCCACGGGTGGTGACGGTGCCGGCGGCGCCCGCGCCTGCGAGTTCTCAGTTCCCAGTTCTCAGTTCTCAGGTACCCGACTCATCGCTTTCCTCTGCTCACGGTGGACGGGCGGGGACGCCCGTCGCTCCACCGACTGCGGTGGCTGGAACCTTGGACGAGTTGCAGGCCGCGGGGCGAACGCCGGACGGTGAGAGCGTATTTGAGCTGGTTCTTGATCAGATCGACCAGAATCCGCACCAGACGCGGCAGGAGTTCGACCTGAAGGCCCTCGGGGACCTTGCCGGTTCGATCCAGGCGCAGGGGGTATTGCAACCGATCGTGGTTCGTCCAGCGGCGGTGCGGCCAGGAGCGGTGCGCCCCGGAGTGGCGGGTCCAGAAAGCAAGGAGCGCTTCACGCTGATCCTGGGCGAGCGACGTTTCCGCGCGTCGAAAATCGCCGGGAAGACGACGATCCCGGCGATCGTGAAGCTGGTCTCCGAGCAGCAGGCGGCGGAGATGACACTGGTGGAGAACCTGCAGCGGCAGGACCTGCACTGCCTGGAGCAGGCAAAAGCTTTCGCCAACCTGAGTACGGAATTCCATCTGACGCAGGAACAAATTGGGAGCCGGGTGGGCGTGTCGCGCGAGCAGGTATCGAATTATCTGCGGCTGCTGAAACTGCCGGAGGAGGTACAGGCGGCGCTGCGGAGGAACGAGCTGACATACAGTCACGCGCGTTTGTTGCTTTCCCTGGAAGACGACAGCACGATTTCTAAAGTGGCGCGGGTGGCAATCGCAAAGAAGATGTCGGTGGCGCTGCTGGCGGAGATGGTGATGGACAAAAACGTTCCCCCGGGCGAGCCCCAACAGCGGCAGCCGAGCGGAGCGCGGTGGGTGGATCCGAATGTGCGGGCGGAGCAGCGGTCGCTGGAAGCCGCACTGGGGATGAGAGTGCGGATCAAAGATCGGAAGGGGAAGGGGAAGATCACGATTGAGTATGGGACGCTGGAGGATTTTGATCGGGTGGTTGGGATGTTGAAAGGGAACTAGAGGCAGGTTTCAGAGGTTTTGTTTTAGGGGAATCTCGGGAGTAACAAGTGGGATCGGATTGCTGTTTGGACCCCGGACTTTGCTTGCTGTCGCATCTCTTCTCGGGAAACCAGGTTGGAAGTGGCGCTTTCACAAACCTTCGTACTTCGCGGTCGGAAGCCGTTCCCCATCGGCCGAGGAAGAACGACCACAGGGGCTGAAGCCACGCCGATATCGCGCTGGTCACGCGGCGATCCACGCATTCGTTGGTTGGGACTGGGTCGTCCCTGCCGGGGCTGGGTTCCATCAGGGGTACTTCGCGGGGCTAATCAGGGGCCTTGTCCAGCGATCCGCGCTATCCTAAGTGGCCCGTCTGTACCACTTATTACTTTCCTGATTCTCCCTGCCTGGCAGTAAAAGTTTCTGGCTATTCTCTTTACTTGTTATGGTTTTGTTTTGCGCTGACAGTGGGCGTCGCTTGGTTTAGGATTCGAGCTTCTTGTGCGCGATCCAATGTTCAGGCCGACTCCCAAGCAGACGCTGCTGCTGATCTTGCTGCCTATGCTGGGGACGGTTTTGTGTCTTCGGCTTTATCTTCACCTGGTGCGGGTGCAGCATGTCTATCCGGGTGGATATCTGGTTCATCATTTGTTTGTTGGAGTGCTGATCGAACTGCCGGCGGCGTTCATTCTGGCCTTTGGGGCGCGGCGGCGAGTGGTGGCATTTTTGGCGCTCGGGGCTCTGGGGGTCGGAAGCGGAATGATTCTGGATGAGGTCACTTATCTGGTGCTTACTAAGGCTAGCGATCTCGATTATGTTTCCTGGGTCTCGCTGGGTGGGGCGATTGGGTTGGTTACTCTGGCGGCGATTGGGTTGGTGGGGATTTACTTGGTACGGCGCGATTGAGACAGCGGATGGTTTGGGACGGTCTTAATTTATTCCAGAAAAGAGGGCTGGGGTGTCGATCTGGGGTGAGAACTGCCTTCGTCGGCGCTGGCGGTTGGCTGAGGTAGGGGTCCCTTCGGCTTCGCTCAGGGCAGGCTCTTCGACTCCGCCGCGCCATCCGCTTCGCGGATGACGTGGCTGCGCTCAGGATGACATTGGTGAGGGGATATGGGATTCATTGACGTTTTGTTTGGACGGCCTTTGGCCTCTTCTGAGGATGAGGGGCAGCGGATTACTCCGGCGCAGGGAATCCCTACGTTTGGGCTGGACGCCTTGAGTTCGGCGGCTTACGGACCGGAGGCGGCTTTGACTATTTTGCTGCCTTTGGGGTTGCTGGGGGTGCGGTACATTGTGCCGCTGACGGCGGCCATCATTGGGCTGCTGGTGATTGTGTTCTTCAGTTATCGGCAGACGATTGCGGCTTATCCGATGGGCGGGGGATCTTATACCGTCGCGCGGGAGAATTTGGGAAGCGGGGCGGGATTGCTGGCGGGCGCGGCTTTGATGATCGATTACCTGCTGAATGTGGCGGTGGGCATATCGGCAGGGATCGGAGCTTTGGTTTCGGCGGTGCCCCGGTTGCAGCCCCATACTTTGGCGCTGTGTCTGGGGGTGCTGGTTATATTGACGATGGTCAATCTTCGGGGAGTTAAGGAGGCGGGATCGGCTTTTCTGGCTCCCACTTACTTGTTTGTGGGGACGCTTGGAGTGGTGATTGTGCTGGGTTTTTATAAAGTGGTCGTGTCGGGGGGACATCCTTTAGCGGTGGTTTCTTTGGCGCGGGCGGAGACGGGGCAAGCCCCGTCTCTACAGTTGGTGGGAGTTTGGATTCTTTTGAAGGCGTTTGCTTCGGGATGCACGGCTCTTACTGGCGTGGAGGCGGTCAGCAATGGAGTGCAGGCGTTTCGGAAGCCGGTGGTTCCGGCGGCCCGGGCTACGTTGACGGCGATCATCGCGATTCTGATTTTGCTGCTGGGGGGAATTGCGGTGCTGGTGAAGTACTACGGAATAATGGCCACTGATCCGGGGCAGGCGGGGTATCAGAGCGTGTTGTCGCTGCTGACGGCGGCGGTAATGGGCAAGGGAATTTTTTACGATCTGACCATGTTCTCGGTTTTGCTGGTGCTCTGCCTGTCGGCTAACACTTCGTTTGCGGATTTTCCCCGGCTGTGCCGGGTGGTGGCTCGGGACGATTATCTTCCGCATTCGTTAACGATTCGGGGACGGCGGCTGGTGTACTCGCAGGGGATCTCGGCATTGGCGATTTTGGCGGGGCTGCTGCTGATTTTATTTGGCGGGGTGACGGACCGGTTGATTCCTTTGTTTGCGGTGGGGGCGTTTCTGGCTTTCACTTTGTCGCAGGCGGGGATGGTGGGGCATTGGCTGAAAACGGCATCGTGGGCGGAGGCCTGGCATAGCATCCTGGTCAACGGGTTGGGAGCGTTGGCTACGGGGATCACGGTGCTGGTGGTAGTGGTGGCCAAGTTTGCCGAGGGCGCTTGGGTGGTGGTGCTGTTGTTGCCGGCGGCGTTGGTGTTTATGGGACGGGTGCGACGTCATTATGAACGGGTGGCGGCGGAAACTGCGCTGACCGGCCGGGTGATTCCGGATGCTCGGGAGCTGGCGCCTCCGATTGTGATTGTTCCGGTGGAGAAATGGAATGCGGCGACGGAGAAGGCGCTGCGGTTCGCTATGACTTTGTCTCCGGATGTGAGGGCGGTGCATGTGACTTGCGAGGCGGATGAGAATCGGCCTTCGTGGTTGGATGAATTGCCGGCGGAGGCGCGGAAGCCGACGCTGGTAACATTGCCGTCGCCGTTTCGGCTGGTGCTTCATCCGATTGTGGATTACGTGCTGCAGGTGGAGAAGGAGAATGCGGAGCGGACGATTGCGGTGGTGATTGCGTCGATGGTGGAGCGGCACTGGTATCACTATTTTCTGCACAATCAGCGCGCTGAGATATTGACGGCGCTGCTGCTGATGGGCGGGGATGAGCGGATCAATATTGTTAATGTGCCTTGGTATTTGAAGGCGTAGAAAAGCCAGGTTTCAAGGTTTCAGAGTTTCAAGGTTTCAAGGACTTCTTCACACTCTCCAATGGTCGGGGCGCCAGTTCTGGATTGATTTTTTGATGTCTTGGGCGGCTAGCTTTTCGTTCAGGGCTCGGGCGGCTAGCGCGGGGAGTTCGGCGTCGGAGGCGAAGCGCAGCGCGATTAGTTGCGCTTCGGTAAATTCCGGGATGCGGGGACGAAGGGCTGGGTCGAGCAAGGTCGCGAGCCGCAATCTTTCTTCGAGGCGGATGACGCGATCCTGCACCTTGAGGGCGTAAAGGCGGATCTTGAAGACGGCGACAAGCACCGCGATCACGACGACGACCAACCATGCCGAATGCAGGCCTGGCCTTCGGACCAGATGGACGATGGTCGCGATCAGCGTGATGACGAATACGGGCAGGATGAAAAAGTGGAAGAGCGGATCATAGCGCGTGTGATGGGAAAAACTCTGCGGGGATGAGTCGGGCATGGGGAAGGCTCCTTTCTTGAGCTTTGATTATCCTCGCACGAATGGAGCGATGGGGAAATCGTGGGGGCAGTTCGTGGGGAAATAGGTTCTTTCCAAACCGATTGCCAGGAGCGGGAAGCAGGCTTTTATGAACGCACGATGAATGCAAAGTTTTGCACAATTTTGAAGTTGACAGCCGCTACGGCGTGAGTACACTCGTTCCGCCGGAGGAACCGAAATCTGGACACATCTATTCGGATACCTCCCGGCAAATCCCTCATGGAGGACCTCTCCCAAATGACAAGATCTCGATTGTTTCTAGTCTTTGCTTCCCTGGTAATCGTTGCCTTCGTTGCTTGCGGCCAGCTAGCCCAAGCAGAAGAAACTCCACATCACGGGCACTTTCAGGTGTTAGCGAAATCGCAAGCGGCGCACTCGGAAACTGCCCCGGCCGCCAACCTCTACCTCGCGTGGGCGGATTTTGCAACTTTTTCCAACGCGCTCAATTCAGACAATACGTACCTGTGGCCCTGCTTCGGCAATTACGTGCCCAGCAGCGGCACCAACACCGGGAATCCCGCGAACGCCGATTGCCCCACCATCGGTGACCCCCAGGTTCCATTCGGAGGCGGAGTCGTGCTGGGCGTTCCCGAATACGTCTGGTCGCTCTCGGACTGCAACGCCACCACCACCACCGCCGCAGACTGCGCCGACCAGGAGACGTTCGTCGAAGATACCACCGGCGACATGACCGACGAGGTACTTTTCTCGCTGGAAATCGTGCAGGGTACGAAAGTTATTTACGACACGGGCACCCAAGACTACGGCCCCAACCCATTCGGTCTGACGGCGGCGCAATACCCCGTCACCTGGATCAACTACAATCCGCTGAACCTCGGCGATATGGGCATCGCGACTGGCCCGAACAATGGCAACTGCTTTGCCAGCTATAACTACCCTGAAGCACAAGGTAGTTACGCCGGTTTCTTTACTGTCGCGGCCAAGAAGACTTGCGTCCCCGCAGTTTCGGGCCTGGCTACCGGCACAGCGACAATCGAGCTCGGTACAGCCACATATACAAAATCGACGTCGGCAACAACCTGTGCTCCAGCTGGCGTCAATCCCTGTTGGACCGTCAAATGGGTGTCGAAACATAAGGAGACGGCGAAGTTCTCCATTTGGCTGGAGTAGGCATCCGAAGCAAGAAGCCGCCAGGTGAAACAGCTTCTTCAACCGACTTCCCAGGCTCAGATCCAGTACATGAGCCTGGGATGTTTTTTTCACGGATGATTTAATATCCTAAGTTCCTCAGCCATTTTCTTCGATCGATTTTTCCTCGAACTATGACCCCGGTCTCCACCCTCGGCGCGACGAAGCGAAGCAAAACCACCAAGCAAGCGGATACTCGGCTGTCTTTTAAGTCATTTCTCGCGCTCGACCGGCAAACGCTGGCGCTTTCTCTGCTGCTATTCGCCGCCGTGCTTGCCTTTTACAGCTCCATCACTCACAACGGGTTCATCGATTTTGACGATCCCGGTTACATTCTGGAAAACGACCAGGTGAAAGCCGGACTCACGTGGAGCACGGTGGAGTGGGCGTTCACCACCGATGCCGCGTCTAACTGGCACCCGCTGACCTGGCTCTCTCACGCTTTGGACTGGGAGCTGTTTGGTTCGAACCCGGTTGGACCGCACTGGGTGAATGTGGTGCTGCACGGCTTGAACGCGGTGCTGCTGTTCTGGGTATGGCAAAGCGCTTCCGGATTTCGCTGGCGCAGTCTGACGGTGGCGGCATTATTTGCGCTTCATCCCATCAATGTGGAATCGGTGGCATGGGCATCGGAGCGGAAGAATGTGCTGAGCATGTTCTTCGTTCTGCTGGCGCTCGTGGCCTATGTCTGGTACGCGCGCAAGCCGGGGCCCGGGCGCTCTACAGCTGTGGCGGGCTGGTTCGCGCTGGCACTGCTCGCCAAGCCGCAGGTCATCGCGTTTCCATTTCTGCTGATGCTGTTCGATTACTGGCCGCTCGGGCGGATTGGCGCCGCGACTGCCCCGACCGGAAACCTGCCGCAATTGACGAAAGCATCGATGGTCCGGGAAAAAACGCCGCTCCTGGTGTTGTCGGCAGCCAGCGCCGTGATCACCATGATTGCGCAGACGCTGGGAGGCGCGGTTCAGGATCTTGCCCATTACGGCGTAAGCTTGCGGTTGGAAAATGCCGTTGTTTCCTATGTGCGTTATATGGGAAAGGCCTTCTGGCCGACCAGGCTGGTCGCGCTGTATCCTCATCCCACCAAACTCTATCCCGCCTGGCAAATAGGCGGGGCTGCTTTGTTGTTGCTGCTGATCACTGCCGTGGTGTGCGCGCGCCGGCGAGAGCAGCGCTACCTTGCCGTGGGATGGTTCTGGTTCCTGGGCAGCCTGGTGCCCATGATCGGGCTGGTGCAGGTGGGAGAGCAGGCCATGGCGGACCGTTATGCCTACCTGTCGTTCATCGGATTGTTTGTGATGACGGTGTGGCTGGTGGCCGACCTCGCTACAGTCCTGCGCATTTCGGGCAACTGGCTCGCCGCTCCGGCGGTTGGCTGCCTGCTGCTTCTTGGCACTCTCACTTACCGCCAAGTGGGCTACTGGCATGACAACGAAACCTTCTGGCGGCGAGCCGCCGAGCTTACCACGGGCAACTATGTAGCCGAGCTGGATCTCGCCGGCATTTACCACAAGCAGGGCCGGAACGAGGAAGCGGCACAGCACCTCCACGCCGCCCTCGCCATCAACCCCGACGATCTGATGGGCAACCTCTACCTTGGAGCCGATGAGCGCTACCGCGGCAATCTGACGGCAGCTATCGAGCGCTATCAATTCGTGGCGGTTCACGCCGCCCGGCCACGGCTTATCGCGCAAGCGAATACTGAACTGGGAGCCGTCTATCTCCAAATGGGGCAGTTGGGGAATGCGAAGCAGTGTCTCGAAACCTCGCTTCGGCTCGTGCCCAACCAACCCAACCTAATGGCCATGCTTGGCGTGATCGCGCAGAAAAATGGCGACCTGCCCGAAGCTGTCCAGCAGTACCAGCGAGCCTCCGCGCTGCAGCACAGCGACGTTGAGGAGTTGCTGCTGGCGCAGGCTTTGCGGCAGGAGGGGCGCTTGGACGAGGCCAACGCGATTTTCAAGCGCGTGGCGCGCACTTCGCCGAATCTTGCGGCGGCGGAGAAAACCGCAGCGGCGCTTCTTGCCGGGAAGTAAGTCACGGCTTAGAAGCGTGGCGAACGAAACAACTGCCTCATCCGCGGCTGCCAGCGCGAAGCAATTCCTTACGGACGCGGTTTAATCTGTGCCGCTACCGTAATCTAGCAATTTAATCGTTGGGATTTATCCTGCGATAAAAGCCTCGCGACTAAATCCTGTGGAGGCGCTACGCTACGAGCGAACGTTTACAGGCGCTGGTCGTATAGAACAATAAATCATGACTTCTGTGCGAATGGACAAGTGGCTCTGGGCCGCCAGATTCTTCAAGACGCGAGTACTGGCTGCACGAGCATGTGAACTCGGCAGGATTCAATCCAACGGGCAGGCGGCCAAGGCTGCGCGCGAGGTCCGGATTGGAAACATGTTGCACGTGACCAACGACGGCGGCGACTTTCAGGTGGAAGTTCTGCTTCTCAGCGAGGTGCGCGGTCCGGCTTCGGTTGCGCAGACACTCTACCGCGAGACGGAGGCGAGCCGGGAGCTGCGTTTGAAAGTGGCAGCCGAGCGTAAGGCGATGAAGCAGTTCGAAGAGCTACCCGCTGGCAGACCGTCAAAACGCGATCGCAGGAAAATCATCCAGTTCCGGGGGAGAGCCTGAACGCAGGCGAATATCCGGTAGCGTTGTCCGCAGGCTGATAGAGTTTGTACGACTATTGCCGATCGACTTCTAAGAATCAGAAGTGAACGGCGCGCGCTTGGTCGCTCGTATGTCGAAGTCCCGTCGCAACCCGGCCATCCTCCCGCTAGACGGCGCCCCCTTCGCCGTCAAGCAGCGCAAGCCTGTCCCGCATGAATTCGTGCTCGACGCGCTCGCTCGGTTGTCGCCCGAGACCCGCTCCATGTTCGGCTGCCTCGCGATCTATGTTCAGGACAAGATTGTCCTCATCCTCCGTGACAAACGCGACCAGACGGCCGACAACGGAGTGTGGCTCGCCACCACCGAGGAGCACCACCAGAGTCTGCGGCGGGAGTTCCCCAACATGCGATCCATCCAGGTGTTCAGGAAGAAGGTAACTGGCTGGCAGGTCCTTCCGGCCGATGCGCCGGATTTCGAGGAAGCGGCGATGCGCGCTTGCGAGCTAGTTCTCGCGGGGGATCTTCGTATCGGGAAAGTGCCGGCATCGCGACGGGCCTCGGGATCGGTCGCCAGGAAAACGGCGAAATCTTCGAAGCGGCCGAAGGTAATTAGAAGGAACATCGACCCGGCACACTAGACTACGCATCTGCCTCTGGCAATCGACTGAGCGGCTCAATGATGTGCAGGCCGCACTCTGTCTTGGCTGTGCCCGGCCAGCGCCCTGCCCTGGGATCTTCGCCCGGACGGACGGCGCGCGTGCAATGGGTGCAACCAATACTCGGATAATTCTGATCGTGGAGTGAGTTGTAAGGCACGCCGTGTTCCAGGAGATAGCGCCAAACTTGCTTCGAACTCCAGTCGGCGATCGGGTTCACCTTCACCAGCCCAAATTTCGCGTCCCACTCGATTTTGCGGGCGCCCTTGCGAAATGAGGTCTGGTCGCGGCGAATGCTCGTGATCCACGCGCCCAGTTCACTCAGCTTGCGGCGAAGCGGCTCAACCTTCCGCAGGTTGCAGCATTGGTCGGGATCGCGCGCCCAAAGCTCCGCACCGTGAACCCGCTCCTGCTCCTCGGGCGAGAGCAGCGGAAAAACTCTCTCAATCTTGATTTCGTATTTGTGCTCGATTCTGTCGATCAGGCTGTAGGTCTCCGGAAACAGGAATTCGGTGTCGACCGTGAACACGCGAAAATCCTTGCGCACGCGCGAGGCCATATCAATAAGGGCCATGCCCTCGGCCCCAAACGCCGACGAAATGGCAACGCCGTTTCTGAAGGTCTCAAACGCCCAGGCCAGCACCTGCTGCGGACTCCAACTCTCTGCGTTCAACTGCGCTTCTGCGATCTTGTTTTTCACGTTATCAACTCCTCATCTGCTCCCAGGCGTGGCGCCTTCGAGAAGAACGTTTTGAAAAATTGCCGCTGGAAGCAAACTGTCGTTTCCTAGCGGCAGGCCCGGCATCACAAATTCATCCACCATGGCGGCGGGATCGGCCAAACCCGCGACTTCGCCGACGACCAACAGCGTTGGAGCGGCGAGTTGCGGCGCGCGACGCAGACCGAGCACAGTCGTGCGATGCGTTTGCTGGCGCCTGGTGGTGGCACGCGAGATGATGGCGCAGGGCGTCTCGCCGGCAAGGCCGGCCGCTGTCAACCTCCGCGCGATATCCGAATAATCTTGTCCCGGCATGTAAATCACCAGAGTCGCTCCGCTCGTGACCAACTTGCTCCAATCGGCGGCATCTTTTACAGAAGCTTGATTTTCGGAGGCACGATGCGCGGTCATGAGCACCAGCGCCGACGACGCTCGCCGATGCGTCAGCGGAATCTGGGCCCGAGCGGCCGCACCCAGAGCCGAAGTCACGCCCGGGACAATCTCGAAAGGAATGTTGCTTCTGCGCAGGGATTCGATCTCTTCCCCGGCGCGTCCGAAGATCAGCGGATCGCCACCCTTCAGCCGGACCACGCGCAGTCCGGAGGACGCCAACGCGACCATCAGCCCATTGATCTCACCTTGCAGGATTTTCTTTTTCCCGCAGCGCTTGCCCACGTTGTAAATCTGGGCGGTTGGCGGAATCAGTTTCAGAATCTCGGGCGCGACCAGGTCGTCGTGCAGAACCGCTTCAGCCGTTCGCAGAAGACGAAGCGCCTTCAATGTCAGCAACTCCGGATCACCCGGCCCTGCGCCTACCAGATAGACCTTCGCCTTCATGCTCCCTCTCCTTTGCGCTCAACTTTTTGTGCTTACCTTCTCGCGCTCAATTCTTGGATTTTGGCCAGGGCCGCTTCGAACGCTTCACGGCTCGCCAGGGAGTGCAGCAACTCCCACTTCGTCTCCTGGTCGAGACCGCTGGCCAGAATCAGCCGCCTTGTCTCGCCGAGCTGCTCAACCCATGCCGCGTAGCCCTCCCCGAACTGCCGTTCCAGCCGCTGCCGAATTCTCTGCGCCAGCACTGGACTCTGCCCCGCGGTTGAAATCGCTATCTGCAGGTCGCCGCGCCGCACGACTGCGGGGTAATAGAAATCGCAATACTCCGGAACATCCACCACGTTGCAGAGCACTCCGCGCCGCTGCGCCTCTTGATAGATGAGTTTGTTCAGACTTTCTGAAGCCGTTGCCGCGACCGCCAGAAACTTGCCGTCGAGATCGCCCGCCGTGAACGCGCGCAGTTCCAGTTCGATCTTGCCGGCGTCGGCCCATTCGCGGACTTGGCCGCTGGCCGCAATCGCGACCACATGGACGCTCGCACCCGTGTCGATGAGCCCTCCGATCTTGGGCTCGCCGACTTTGCCCGCGCCGACAACCAGGCACTGCTTCCCCGCCAGCTTCATGAACATTGGGAAGAGATTAGTCACCGTCTCCTCCGGCCGATTGTGCTAAGCGTCTAACATTCACCGGCGGCGCATCGCGGCTGACCGCCTCAACCGGTGCGCCTGCCAGAAATTCTCGCAACTCCGTGTCCGTGTGCCGGGCAAAAAACCGGCGCAGGTTTTCGCCTGCCTGACGTGTGGCGAGGTATTGCCGGAGCAATCGCTCGATTGCCTCCGGAACCTCAGTCGCAAGGCAGCGATATCCCACCGGCCGCGCCGTCCCCTGATGCAGGCCCAGCGCACCGCCAACGCAAAAGTAATAGGCATCGACAAGACGTCCGTCGACCTTCATCTTTTTGCCATCAATGCCAATATCGGCAATCCAGTGCTGCCCGCAACTGTTCGGGCATCCCGTAACGTGCAGCTTCAGCTGCTGATCGAAGCCCGGCAGACGCTCATCCAGTTCTTCCACCAGCCAGCGGGAAAAACTTTTCGTCTCCGTGATCGCGAGCTTGCAGAATTCCGTGCCGCTGCACGCGACGGTGCCGCGATAGAAGGGCGAGCCGCCCACTCGCAATCCAATCGCGTCCAATTCCTTGGCCAGGCTCTCAGCATTAAAAAGGGGAACGTTCACGATGAGCAGGTTCTGCATGTTGGTGGTGCGCAGATTGCCCGCCGCGTAGCGGTCGGCCAGATCGGCGGCAGCGTGCATTTGCTCCGCGGTAATTCGTCCGCGAAGCACCGCCGCTCCCACATAGCAGTAACCCGGTTGCTTCTGCGGATGAATTCCCACGTGGTCGCGATAAACGTCCTCCGGCGCCAATTCCTCGACCGCGGGATCGAATTGAAATCCGATACGCCGCTGCAATTCCTCCAGGAAACTCTCCGCCGTCCATCCCTGCCGCAGGAAAAGAAATTTCAGCCGCGCCCGCTCGCGATGTTCCCGCAATACATCCGAGTCGCGAAACAGCTCCGCAATCCCAATAATGGCGGGCATCACCTGATGCCAACGGACAAACGCGTTCAATCGCGCTGCCAGGTGCGGTTCGGTAGAGAGGCCTCCAGCAACGCGCAGGGAGAAACCGACCTCGGGCCTGCCGTGCAGCACGCGAGTCGTCGCGGTCAGGCCCACATCGTTGATCTCCGGGTACGGGCACCACACACGGCATCCTGTGATCGAGATCTTGAATTTGCGTGGAAGATTGTAGAAGTCGCCATTCCCCGCCAGCATTCGCGAGGCTTCGAGCGCTATCGGCGAGGCGTCGCAAATCTCGTCCGCGTCCACTCCCGCGACCGGGCAGCCAGTCACATTGCGCGTAACATCGCCGCAGGCGCTGGTCGTGTTCAATCCAACCTTCGCGAGCGCTTCGAGCAGATCTGGAAGCGCCTCGATCGTGACCCAGTGCAACTGAATGTTCTGGCGCACGGTGATGTCGGCAATTCCGTGAGCGTAGCGGCGGGTGAGTTCGGCAATGGTTCGCAGCTGTTCGGAACGGAGCAGACCGCTGGGGATCCGGATTCTGACCATGAAGCATTGCAGCGCCCGGCCTTCTCCGCCCTGACCGCCGGTAACGCCCACCCCGTCGCCCTGCGTGTACACTCCCCACCAGCGAAAATAGGTCCCCAGCCACTCCGGTGGGATGGACTCGAACCCCTCACGGGCGAAGCGCCGGATTTCTTCCAGGCCTTCCCATGGATTCTTGGAGCGTTTGAGACGCTCGACTCTTTGTGCTTTGGTTTCTTGCGCTGTGTCTGTCATCGCCTGTTTTACCCCCGCCTGATTTGTCCCTGCCTGTGTTGTCCCCAAATAAAAAACCCACCGCCAGATTGGTCTGGCGGTGGGTTATAAGTGCCGGTATTAGAAAAAAATCTTTAGGTCGGCAGCCTCCCCGCGCCAGCGCACACGAATGCACAACAACAACAAGTGCACATGCACATCGCGGAAAGATTCTGCCTTACCATGATTGGCATTCTAGGTTGAACGATTCCAGCGGTCAACCAACTTCAGTACTGTCCTGGATCAATATTTTCGATCCCACAAATCGAAATTTCCGGTTCGCTCCAATTCTAGTGCTGGGCGAGGTCCCGCCAGTCCAGAATGACCTTGCCGGTGTTGCCCGTGCGCATGACGGCGAATGCCTGCTCGTGTTCCCGCCAGGAGAAGTGATGTGTAATGACTGGAGCAATGTCGAGGCCGCTCTCCAGCATTACCGTCATCTTGTACCAGGTTTCGTACATCTCGCGGCCATAGATGCCTTTGATGGTCAGCATATTAAAGATGACCTGATGCCAGTCGATTGCCATCTCTCCCGAAGGGATGCCGAGCAGCGCGATTTTGCCCCCGTGGCTCATGTTCGCGAGCATGTCGCGGAAGGCCGATGCGTTGCCTGACATTTCGAGCCCTACGTCGAATCCCTCGCGCATGCCGAGTTTCTGTTGCACTTCTTTAAGGCTTGTGGTTCGTGGGTCGATGGCCATGGTGACGCCAACCTTCGCGGCCAGCTCCAGCCGGTACGGGTTCACGTCGGTAATTACCACGTAGCGGGCTCCCGCGTGTTTGGCAATCGCAGCTGCCATGATTCCGATGGGCCCCGCTCCAGTGACCAGCACGTCTTCTCCAAGCACGGGAAAAGAAAGCGCGGTATGAACGGCATTGCCGAACGGATCGAAGATGGCGGCAATGTCGGGTTTGATTCCCTCGCTGTGCTTCCAGATGTTCGACATGGGGAGCACGATGTATTCCGCAAACGCTCCGGCGCGGTTTACGCCGACGCCTTGGGTATGAGCACAAAGATGGCGCCGTCCGGCCAGGCAGTTGCGGCAGCGGCCGCAAACCACATGGCCCTCGCCGCTGACCAGTTCTCCGACTCGGAAATCCGCCACATTCGAGCCGACCGCGACGATCTCGCCCATAAATTCGTGGCCGATGATCAGCGGAACCTTAATGGTCGCTTGGGCCCAGGCATCCCATTCGTAAATATGCAGGTCGGTGCCGCAGATTCCGGTCAGAAGAACGCGGACTTTGACGTCATTGATGCCAATCTCCGGTTCGGGAACGTCTTCGAGCCAAAGACCACAACTCGGTTTGCTTTTTACAAGAGCTTTCATTTTGACTGACCTTATGCAGTTCGTTTGAGGTGCAGGATTAAGGGATTCTCGACCCATCATAGATCTTTGATGTTTGCCGGATCAAGAAAGCGGACGTAGACAGCATACGCCCTGCGGGTGCGCAAGCGCGTGGGGCTGGTGGAATTGGGTAAGCAGACCGTGAGTTTGCCAGCGTCCCTGGCGCGGTGGTGCCACTTGCCTGATATGCCCGCCCGCTCTGCGGCGGCAAGGATACAGCTGGCAGTAATCTTCCTCTCTTCCTTACTGACTTACTAAGATCTACGTCTGTTGCTGCGATCTTCTGCCGCCGTCAGTTGCAGGACGTGTATTCAAATCCATCACCGCCTGCAACCCCGCAGGTATGTCGAACCGGTTGGCCCTTGCAAACTCGGCTATTTCCTCCAGGGTTCCAAAGCTGGGGATACTCTCGCGGACAGTTACAGCTCGTGCTGCAGTAAGACACCCAAAGATAGCAGCGTCCACAAGTGAAGCGTCATGATACAGGCCAAAAGCAAGACCGGCGGTGAAGGCGTCACCAGCACCCGGAGTGTCCACGGCGGTAACCTTGAATGCAGGGAGGGCCTGAGTAGTCTCTCCGTTCGCGACGAAAGCGCCCTTCTCGCCGAGAGTGATAACAACCTGTTTGAGTCCGAAGTAATCTCGCAGCCGGTCAGCAAGCCAGTTGGGCTCTTGCGGTACGTCCGGCGATTCACTCAGCAGGGTGCCCGCTTCGTTTTCGTTTGGGACCAGCAGGTCAACGCCGGCCAGTTCGCTAGATTGGACAGGTTCGGCCGGACCGGGCGTCAGAATCGTAAACGCCCCGAGCGACCTTGCCAGCCGCGCAGCGTAAAGCGCGGTAGAGATCGGAATCTCAAGTGTAATGAGCACCACCTTTGCCTGCGCGAGAATAGGCTTGGCAAGGTCAACTTCCTTACTAGAGAACTCGGCATTCGCCCCCATCGCTGTGGTGATGGCTGGTATGCCTTCAGGATTTATCATGACGAACCCGCAGCCGGTGGCAGTCTGTCGGCTGCGGGTAAGGTAAGAAAGATCAACCCCCGCCGCAGTCATCCAGGACGCTCCCATATCACCTAGTCGATCCTGGCCGACGCACCCTACGAAATGCGTTGGTAATCCCAGGCGTGCGCAAGCGATTGCTTGATGTGAACCCTTACCGCCATCAAGCGCTTCTTTGTAGTCCCAGCCCAGCACAGTTTCATCCGCTCCAGGAAAACGCGCGACGCGCATGAATAATCCTTGAACATGACTACCGACTACTACTACCCCTTTTCTTAGCATCATTGGCCTCGCATTGCGAAACGGCTAAATGCCCAACGGAGGACATGCCGCGGTTGCAGCATCCACCGTAACGACACAATCACTGTGCTCCTGCACGTAGGTCACGGGGATCTCCGGACTAACATTACCGAATAAAAGAATGCGGATTACGGTTTGTTTCCACGCACCAGTTTCGCTGTAGAGCCGGATCCGGCGCGCGGCGAGCAATTCCCGCATGCCAACGGTGATGACCATAGGCGGGATAACGTCAGAACACCCACCCGCGCCTCGTTGACTTAGGGCGATCAACGTGTCTTCATTCAAGTGGAGAACGCGGGTCGTACAGTTACGGAACTCTTCCTTACTAACTCGATACCACGGGGAACGGGGCGGCTCGTTGAATGCAATATGGCCACGGTAACCTATGCCGCCGTAGACCGAATCGATTCCCCCGACCTGTTCCATTCCCTCCGCCATTGCATCCAACCTGGAAATGTCAGGAAAGTGCCGCTGCTCTAAGGGTACGTTGATACTGGGATCGATGCGATCGTAAAGGTTCCTGCTCATCCAACCCTTGTAACTGTAGGGATGATCCATCGGAAGGTGGCGCCCTTGCCAATCGAGGTGATCATCCATGTGGAAGATGTGCAGATTTCTCAGATCGATCCGCTCGCGATTCACTCTTTCAGTAAAGATGGGATATTGTCCGCGGGGACCACAAGGAAGAATCCAGCGCGTTGGGCTATGCGTTGCGTTGTTGCGCTTAACTTCATCAATCATGGTGGTTGCGATATCCTGGTAGACGTCAGACGGTGTGGGCAGGATTCTCAACTTTACTTTTGCATGCCGATGGCTGGACAATTCCTCTGCCGGGATCTTGCACCACTCAAACAACTGCTGAGAACTTTCGTAAGCAGACATTCAAGCCCTCCTCAGGCTCAATGGCGTGGATAAGGTAATTATAAGCACCGGACTAAGAGATACTTTTGGGTCTCTTGCCGTCACCCAGTTGTTAGTTAGCGGTAGGTCGATCAATCTCTTGTCGATCAATCTCTTATCGACTGCCGCGAGATCTCCTAATTTTCTTCCTCTCAACTCACAAACCCGCAGTGTCGCTCCGAACGCGTGCCATCATCTCTGCATACGGCTTGATACAGTACCTGTGTCCGAGCGGCGCTTTGATATAGCAGGAAGCGAACAAGTTACCCAGTTGGACAGCTTCGGAAAAATCCATGGCTCCGCTCTGAAAAGCCGCGAGATTGCGAGCCACGTAGGCAACCAGCCCCGCCCGGAACGAATCTCCCGCCCCAACCAGATCGATCACCTCTCCACCCATGAATCGTGAGGTGATCTTCGTCGGCGCAGCGGCGTACCCATCAGGCAGGATGTGTTTCTCAAAGGCGCCATCACTCACCGTCACCCCCCAGAATCTTGTCCTCTTTTCCGGGGTCACATATTTCCCGGTCACGGCATCGAGAAAAGCAGGACAGTCCTTATACGCAGACTCGCACCCATCCTTGGTGGCAATCAATGTGTTGTGTATCAATCTTGATTCGTCCGAAGAAGTGAAAAAGATGTCGAGTTCCGGGAGGAGAGGTTGCAAGAGCTCGTAACCGGCCACCGCAACGGCCGAGTCAATTAACCTCTGAGGGGCACCAGTAAGCGTGTGGCTGTCAGCGATTACGACCGCACCACGACCGCGGCACCAGCGCATGAATTCAGCCAGGTTTCTCCCGCCGTTAGCATCACCTCGCCTGGATAGCCCGGAGTACATGTAGTAAATCACGCTTGGCTGCAACCGCTCCACGTGCGTCTTGAAGATTTCGAAGTCGAAGTCATCGTTGGCGTTCGGGAAATAGACGATCCCGAGTCTCTCCCCGGCTTTGGAGCTGTGAATGAAGGTTGTCCCAGTTGGCAAACTCGGGTGCTTGACGACTGCGGATGTGTCGATGCCACTAGCAGCCATCGATTCGAGAAAGAAACTGCCTTGCGCGTCAAGACCGGCGTAGTTTCCACGGCCCAGGTTCGCGCCCACAGCGGTTTTGAGTCCGGCGGCAGCGATCAAGGGCGCGGCATTCCCCATTCCTCCAGGCACAGCAAAACCCTGCTCAATCCATTGTTGGAGCCGCTCCTGAGAAAAGTCAGGCATATTTCGTGTCTCACATCGCGCCAGTCCGCCTTCCCCGACTAGCCTGTCGGTGAAACTGAAATCTTCGCGACGGAAGTCCACGACTGCGGTGTTCAGGACTAACACATCAACGGGCATTTCCGGCTCGCCTTTTGCCAGACTTCTGAGAATCTATTGGGCGTCAGTTGGCTTCCGGAACGAGCGGGCCAGCCAAAGCGCGCGTGAAAAAGAGTATTCCCGGCTGCCGCGGCATCCAGGTGGAAGCAATGTGCCGGGTGGTGGCATGACGCAAGGTCACCCATAGCGACATGCCCTGCCACTGCATCCCGCGCCCGAGTTCGCCATCAGCGCCCCCGATCGCATAGTCGGCATGGGTGAACAGCGCGGGGCCGATCGTGTTAGCGAAGGCCGGGACCAAGGTCGTACGGCTCTTGAAGCTGGTGATAGCGTTTTGCTCAATGGTGAGGGGATGCAGCTTTGCTCCGAGGCGATGTGTCTGCTTGCGCCACTCCTCGTCACTGGAGAATTCCGCACCGAAGTGGGGCTCCCAGAAAGCGATGTGGCACATACGACCAATGCCGTAAACGATCACCAACTTCGCGCCGCCCGACCGGAGGGTTGCGATCCGTTCCGCATATTCGGGCAGTCGTTGCCGGGTGGCAAAAAAGCGTTGTCCTTCGGGCACGGTAGCGGCACCGAGAGGACCGTAAAGAGCTCCTTCCATCGCATATTGAAACGCGCTGGGATTGTCCGGGGGGAAGGTGTTGCCCTCCGCGTCGCTCCATTCATCCATGTTGAATCCATAAACGTGGTCGCAGCGAACTTTCCACTCGCGCAGGAAGTAGACCGTCCAGCGATACATGCCCATCGGCCCGACCGGCAGAATCAGGGCCATTTTGCGCCCCGTCTCCCGGCAGCGGCGAATTTCCATGGCGAGCTCATGCCCGAGCATGACGTTGAAGTCCTCCACGTTCTCCGCCAAGCGCACGGAAAAATCGGCGTGCCAGTGGGGCTGTCGCACCACGATCGCCTTGGGGTCGTCGTCGATACAGGCGTCCCACGCTGCCAGATCCCAGGCGGGCGGAAAAAAGGATTCCAAAAGCGATCCCTTCAGCGTTGTTAAGAGGTTCATGGCCATTCCTTCCGGTCGGAGGAATTTGGGCATGAGTTCCGACCGTCGAGTTTCTTGATTATGATGGCAGGCGTCGACGGAAAACTAACCTTCGGCTTCTGCGTTGACAAGGAAGTGCGAGAAGATTTAGTGTAACGATTCACCGGTATGGGACGGACACTAAACCTGATGGACGCAAATGTCAAGGATATCTGTCGCTGGAAGCTTCAACGCTTCGGGATTTGGACAGACGACAACGGCGACCGATCCGCGGATCAGCCAGCTCACTCTGAAATTGCAGCTCAAACCAGCTGTTGCAGATTTATCTCTGGAAGGGAATCTCCTCATGACCTCAGCCAAAGGGTACGCCGCTCTCAACGCACAGTCGCCGCTTGTTCCGTTCAACTTCGAACGCCGCGATCCCGGCGCCACCGAAATCGTGGTCGAAATCCTCTTCTGTGGCGTCTGCCACTCCGATCTACACTCGGTCCGCAATGAGTGGAAAGACGCGATCTATCCGATGGTTCCAGGCCACGAGATCGTGGGCCGCGTCGTTGCCGCGGGCCGTGCAGTGACCGGATTCAAGGTAGGCGGCATCGCGGCCATCGGCGTCATTGTCGACTCCTGCCGCCAGTGCGCCAAGTGTCGGGGCGGTGAGGAGAATTACTGCGAGAAGATCCCGGTGCTGACCTACAACGGCATCGACCTCATAGACGGCACGGTGACCAAGGGCGGCTACTCGAACAATTACGTCGTGGACGAGCGCTTTGCGTATCACGTGCCCGAGAACCTGAACCTCGCCGCGGTGGCGCCGTTGCTCTGCGCGGGCATCACCACCTACTCTCCGCTGCGCCACTGGAAGGTTGGCCCCGGCAAGAAGGTGGGCATCGTCGGCCTGGGCGGATTGGGTCACATGGGTCTCAAATTCGGTCACTCCTTCGGTGCGCACGTCGTCCAGTTCACCACCTCGCTCAAAAAGAGAGACGACGCGATCAGACTCGGCGCCGACGAGGTCGTGCTCTCGACGGACAAGGATGCCATGAAGGCCCACACCAACTCCTTCGATTTCATTCTCGACACGGTGTCGGCTCCGCACTCGCTTGATTCCTACACCGCGCTGCTCAAGAGCGACGCGGTGATGACGGTGGTCGGCTTGCCTGAAACTTTTCCGGTGGTGGACGTGACCATCCTCGTCAACAAACGCGCCTCGCTGGCGGGATCCATGATCGGCGGCGTGCCCGAGATCCAGGAGATGCTGGACTACTGTGGCCAACACAACATCACCTCGGACGTCGAAGTCATTCGGATCCAAGAGATCGACGAAGCCTTCGAACGCATGTTGCGTCAGGACGTCAAGTACCGGTTCGTCATCGACATGAGTTCGCTGAGCTAGGCCAATCGCTGGAATGGGTCAATTTCCGAGTCACGGCCGTGCGAAAGTTATGGCGCCGCGGTGGAATCCCCGCAGCGATGAAAAAGCTGCCTCTGTCGAAGATCCACCAACTGTTCGAACCGGATCCGATGGCTCTACTGAAGAGCGAGCGCAAGAGCCGTGAAACGTTATGACGATGCCGAAGCATTCGAAGGAGGGATAGCCGAAATGGGACTGAGCGAAGACCTGGAGCGCGTGGCGCTGCAGGAGCGTGAACTGCAGTTCGCGCGCCTGGACGCACGGACGGTGTGGGACTTGGGCGCCAAGCTGAGGACCATGGCGGAAGACCGCGGCTTGGCCGTGGTGATCGATGTGCGGCGCTTCGGTCAACCACTCTTCTATACGGCGTTGGAGGGTACGAATCCAGACCATGTGGAGTGGGTGCGACGAAAGAGCAACGTGGTGGCGCGGTTCCATCGCAGCTCGTATGGCGTTCGCCTGAGCATGAAGATCAAAAACGAGACGCTCCTCAGTGAATATGCCCTTCCGGTGGCCGACTATATTGAGGATGGAGGATCGTTTCCGCTGACCGTGGCGGGCGTCGGGGTGGTGGGTAGCGTGACAATCTCCGGGCTGACCGACCGCGAAGATCACGAACTGGCGGTGGAAGCGCTATGTGCAGCCCTGGGACGCGACTACGCGGCGATCCGGCTGGAAGCGAAGTAGAGCTTGCCTTTGCGGGTGCATTCGCTCCGTTCACCGCGCGACGCGATGTGTGGTTCTGACTAAACCCGAGAAAAGTCAATCTTGGGGTTGAAAAGTGGTCTTCTCTTGGCCAATTCACTCCAGGCCGATTCACTCTTGGCCAATTCACGCAGCAACTCCAGGGGTCCTAAACGTACGTAAATCCCCT
Source organism: Terriglobales bacterium (assembly GCA_050011975.1). Lineage (GTDB taxonomy): Bacteria > Acidobacteriota > Terriglobia > Terriglobales > Acidobacteriaceae > Acidiflorens. The sequence goes on from JBEKIB010000012.1 coordinate 50,117, forward strand.
TTTTTGAGGCGTCCACAATTACGGATTAAACGGATTTAATTAGGGCGAAAAACTCCCCACTTGACATTTTGGTAGATCGGGGTTAACGTCCCGGTGAATCCTTAAACCTAACGGAGGGCACCGTGAACGAAGTAGGGTCGATTCGCAGCCTCGTTCTCTTACCAGCGCAGACAGCGACCAGCCGGCAGGCTGAGCGTGCAATGGGCAGCAGAAAGCAAATTCTATCCAGCCGCCACCGGAGTATGATGCCATTGGTGCTGCCGCTGTTCGCAATCCTGCTTCTATTCTGCGGAAGCGCTCTGGGCTCGGTGACGGCGAGCATTTCCGGCACCGTAACGGACGCAAGCGGTGCGGCGATTGTGGGAGCGGCGGTCACGGCCACCAACACCGAAACCGGTATTGCCCAAACCCTGCACACTAACCAACAAGGTTACTTCACCTTCCCGTCCCTGGCGCTGGGTCATTACGACGTCAGCGTGCAGCAATCTGGATTCGGGCCCTTCCGGGAGACAGGCCTGTTGCTGGACGTCAATTCCGCATTAAAGGTTGATGTGGTCTTGAAGGTGGGTGACGTCAAGGAGGCGGTGACGGTAACGAGCACTGCGGTGCACGTGGAAACCACCACCACGCAGTTGGGTGAGGTGATCAGCTCGCAGGAGATGACGGGCGTACCGCTGGTGTCGCGAAGCTACACCGACTTGCTGGCGTTGCAACCGGGCGTAAGCACGTCCTCCTCGGGAATTGGCGGAGGCGGAGGTGGCACGGCTAACACCGGTTCGAATTTCGTAGCCGCGGGATTCAATCTGACCCCGGTGTCGGGCGACCTGAACGCCGGCAATGTCTCGGTAAACGGCATGAGGGAGGCAAACAACGGATTTCTCCTCAATGGAGCGACGGTGCAGGAATCGGGTTTCGGCGGCACGGCGGTTATTCCCAACCTGGACTCGATCGCGGAATTTCGTATCATCACTAATAACTTCGACGCCGAATACGGTAACTATAGCGGCGGTCAGATCAACGTGATCACGAAGTCGGGAACCAACGGGTATCACGGGGATCTGTTCGAGTTTCTCCGCAATACCAACCTGGATGGACGCGATTATTTTGTTCCGACACGGGGAGCGTACCATCAGAATCAATTTGGCGGCACCTTCGGCGGGCCCATTAAACGCGACAAGATATTTTTCTTCGGGGATTATCAGGGAAACCGGGTGGTGCAAGGGGTAAGCACAACTTTTGCGGTCCCCACGCCCGAGGAGCTTGGCGGCGACTTCTCCAGCCCAAACGGGCCGCAACTGACTGGAAAGGTCACGGGCGACTACTTTGCCAGCCAACTTAGTACCGAACTGGGGTATCCGGTGACGGCGGGAGAGCTTTACTCCGATGTTTTCCCGACGGGTAAGATTCCCAGTACAGCGATTTCGCCGATAGCGACGAATATCAGCAAGTACATTCCGACTAGCGAGAGCGGGTCTTTCAGCACTTCAGCATTTTCCACACGGCTGCGCGACGATAAAGCCAGCGGCCGCGTGGACGCCAACTCGCACTTCGGCTTGCTCTCCGCCTACTATTTTTTTGATCAATACAATCTGCAAAACCCGTATACAGTGTCTTCCTCGGTGCCCGGCTTTGGTTCGCTGTCCGAGGGCAGAGCGCAAGTCATCAACCTGGGCGATACAAAAGCCTTCGGCAACTCGTCGGTGAACGAGTTCCGCTTCCAGTATGTTCGCAACAAGAATGTGATCGTCCCCTCGGGAGGGACCGGAATCACGCTAAGTTCGCTCGGTTTTAACTACGCACCACTCGATCCGAGCATTGAAGGTGTTCCGGAGCTCGATTTTAACAACTTCGATTTGGGGGTTCTGAGCCGGTCCCTTGGACTGACGGAGAATACGTTCCAGTGGCTGGACAACTTTCGCAAAGTGGTGGGCAAGCATACGCTGTCGTTCGGCGGCAGCTATCATTACAGTCAACTTCAGGAAGCGCTCATCAATGGTGAAAACGGCGCTTTCCAATTTAATACCGGGACCGAGACGGGGGTTGACATTGCGGATTTTCTGCTGGGAGCGCCGTCCTCTTTCTTCCAGGGAGAAGCCCCCACATCCAACGGCCGCACCCGCTACATGGGCCTCTTCGGGCAGGACAGCTGGCGGACCACTTCCAACTTGACCTTGAACTACGGATTGCGCTGGGAATTCGCCACTCCGTGGTATGAGCAGCATAACGAACTGGAGACCATCGTTCCCGGTCTACAGTCCACGGTGTTCCCGAATTCGCCCCTCGGATGGGTGTTTCCCGGCGACCCTGGCATCCCTAAGACTCTGGCGCCCACACGCTATAACAATTTTGCCCCGCGGCTCGGCCTCGCTTATTCGCCCAGCGGTGGCGATGGATGGCTTGGCAAGCTGACCGGAGCCGGACAAACCAGCATTCGCGTGGGTTACGGAATGTTCTATACGTCCTTTGAAGGTGCAACTGACTTCAACGAAATTGGAGACGCTCCCTACGGTGACTATTTCGCGCCTAGCGTCATAACCCTCGCGAATCCTTTCCAAAACCGGTCGACCGGCGTTATCGCCACGTCCCCGTTTCCCATCCAGCTTCCGGTACCGCAAGACCTCAATTTCGGAAACGCCGGATTTCTTCCGATTTCAAGTTCGCCCGGCTTCTATTACAAGAACCGGTTACCTTACGCCGAGGAGTATGAGCTTTCGATTCAGCGCCAATTTTCCTCGTCCATGCTCTTAACGTTAAGTTATGTGGGGACGCAAGCGCACCACCTACTTTCAACCCAGGAAGCCAATCCGGGAAGCCCGGCGATCTGTGCTTACCTGATTGCCAATAATGCATCTCCCGCCTGCGGCCCTAGCGGCGAGAACAATACCTACATATTACCCGCTGGAGTGGCAGCGCCGGCCGCAGCGATAGCTGCGGGACTCGTCACCACCGGCCCCTGTACAGTCGGCTCCGGCACTTGCAATGAAGTGGTGGGTACCCGTACGGGTCTGGCTCCGAACCTCGCCACCGGAACGTTGAACTTCACCAGCAACGGCTATTTCATTACCAACGGTGCATCCGCCTACAATTCGCTGCAAGTGAATCTGCGGCGCACGACGAAGTCGTTCAGTTTTTTGGCGGGTTACACGTATAGCAAGTCACTGGACGATTCCTCCGCGTATGGCGAGCAGGTTAACCCGTTCAACCCCAGGTTCAGCCGGGCACTTTCGGCCTTTGATCAGACCCAGAACTTCGTTTTCAGCTATTCGTACAACCTGCCTTTTGAAAGACTGGGAGGTCCGAAACGGCTGACCGCGGGCTGGCAACTAAGCGGCGTTACGCGATTTGCCACCGGTCTTCCGGTCACGATGTATGAGACGGACGACAATTCCCTGCTGGGCACCGCGGTTGCCGGCCCCTTGCCGATCGGCATGGATACGCCGCTGTTTACCGGTACTTCGATTCATAAGGAGAATCCCCGCAGCACCGGCACCGCGGCCTTCTTTGACGCCACGCAGTTTATTCCTGAACCGATTGGAACGCTGGGAAGCCCGCGGCGGTTCTTTCACGGGCCTGGCCTGAACAACTGGGATATGGCGCTGCTGAAAGATACCCGGCTGAGCGAGACAACAAGGCTCGAGTTCCGGGCGGAGTTCTTTAATCTCTTCAACCACACCCAGTTCAATGCTGTAAATGGCAACATCAGCGGTGCCGGCCCGCAGAAGCTATTTGGCTTCGGCAACGCGCTATCAACACAGGAGGCGCGCATCGGACAGCTCTCCCTGAAGCTCTACTTCTAGCGCGGATGCAGAACGGTCGGCTGCAGAACGACTCAGGAGGCTCTTCGGAGCCTCCTGTTTGTGTGCGAGGAAAGGTCTGAAGATAGTAAAACGTTGCACTGGCAGTGTGTACAGGGAAGTACAATCAGATGCGGCGGCGCAGTGCCCCTGGCTATAGGCCACCGGCTCCGGAAGCGGTCTCACCATTACCGCCGAGTTGCGCGCCGCTCCACGGCGCGGCAATAGCTCTGGGACTAGCATGAAACGTGATACAACTCTTCGGCGCAGGTCCCCCGATCTCCCGCTGGATACGCGCTTGGAATGGTACCGCCAGATGTGTTTGATCCGAGCATTCGAACTGGAGATTGTCTCTCTCAACAAGGCGGGGCTGATTCCGGGGACAGCTCACCTGTACATTGGCATGGAGGCTATTGCGGTGGGGGCCTGCGCGGCCATGAAAGGGGATGACTTTCTGACCAGCACACATCGCGGGCACGGCCACGCGATCGCCCGTGGCTTGGATCCCGGCCGGATGATGGCTGAGGTCCTGGGCCGGTCAGACGGTTACTGCCGAGGTAAAGGAGGCAGCATGCATATCACCGACATCAGCCTGGGCATGCTGGGCGCCGACGGCATTGTCGGTGGGGGCATTCCGGTGGCGGTTGGCGCTGGGCTTGGCACCCGATTGAAGGGCGGACGTTCGGTAGTGTTTTGTTTCTTCGGAGAGGGTGCGTGCAACCAGGGTTCCTTTCATGAATCTTTGAATATGGCGGCAATCTATCGCCTCCCGCTGGTGTTCATCTGCGAGAACAACTTGTGGGCGCTCAGCGGGGCATTTGTGGAGATGTCAGCAGTAGACAGCATTGCCCGTCGAGCTGCGTCGTACGAAATACCAGGAGAGAAAGTGGACGGAAACGATGTTGAGGCCGTTTTCACGGCCGTCGATAAGGCTGCCTCACGCGCGCGCCAGGGGATGGGGCCTTCCCTCCTCGAGTGCGTGAGTTATCGGTGGGAAGGACACTCGATCTTTACACGGGTGGAAATACGCCCCCAACAGGAGATTGAAGAATGGAAGCAGAAGGATCCCATTGAGCGCTATCGCGTCCGTCTGCTGGAGCTGGAGATTGCCACTCCAAGCTCGCTGCAGCAAATTGATCTTGAAGTCGCCGCCAAGGTAGACAGCGCGGTTAACTTTGCGAAGAATAGCCCTCCACCGGATAGGGCGACGGCCTTCGAAGACGTTTATTCGTGAGTCTCCAATGAGAAGGATTTCTTACGTGGAAGCTCTTAATGAAGCTCTCAAAGAAGAGATGCGTCGCGATGTGCTCGTGTTTGTAATGGGCGAGGATGTGGGCAAGATGGGGGGGCTGTTCAAGGTTACCCAAGGGCTCCTGGAAGAGTTTGGTGCGCAGCGAGTCATCGATACACCCATCTCCGAAGCGGCGATTGCTGGAGCCGGAGTGGGATCAGCGCTGGTGGGCGCGCGTCCGGTCATCGAGTTTCAGTTTCTGGACTTTATTACAATTGCGATGGATCAAATTGTTAACCATGCAGCCAAGTCCCGCTACATGACAGGCGGGATGGTGTCGCTGCCACTGGTCGTCAGAGCGCCCGTCTGCGGGGGAATCGGACTGGGAGCCCAGCATTCGCAATCGCTTGAGGCATGGTTTATCCACGTCCCCGGCATTAAGGTTGTGATGCCGTCGACACCTGCCGACGCCAAGGGTCTTCTCAAGAGTGCGATTCGGGATAACAACCCCATTCTGTTCCTGGAGCATCGGCTTCTGTACGCACAAACCGGGCCGGTGCCGGAAGGAACGGAATACTTAGTGCCGCTGGGAGTCGCTGAGGTCAAACGCTCCGGCACCGATGTCACTGTCGTCGCGACAGGGCGAACCGTCCCTTTGGTACTAACGGCCGCCTCGAGCCTGTCAGCCGAGGGAATCGACGTCGAGGTCATTGATCCTCGCACACTGAAGCCCTTGGACTCCGCCACTGTTGTCCGGTCCGTCAGGAAAACAAATCGTCTTGTAGTAGTGAATGATGGTTGGCGGACTTGTGGTTATGCCGCGGAACTGATGGCGGTAATAATGGAGGAGTGCTTCTTTGATCTTGACGCTCCCATTCAACGAGTGTGCGTAGCAGATGTGCCCATGCCTGCGGCCACAGCTCTTCAGAAGGCCGTGATGGTGTCCGAAGAGGATATTGCAACCGCCTGCCGCACAGCTATGGTGGATAAGCTAGGGAGCCCAGGAAATCCCAGCAAGCCGAAGGAGAGTCAAGCGTGAGAGCGCTACTTAAGACAGGTCCCGGAGTAGGTGACCTGGAACTGAAGGAGTGGCCCGAGCCCACTCCAGCTCCGGACGAGGTAAAACTGAAGATCGCGGCGGCGGGAATCTGTGGCACGGATATACACATCATCAAAGGTGAGTGGCCTTCCAGGCCTCCCGTGGTGCTGGGGCATGAGTTCTGCGGGACCGTCGTCGAAGCGGGAACGCATGTCCGTCGCTTTAAGCCTGGCGATCGCGTCGTCGCCTCAAACCCTGCCCAGACCTGTGGCAAATGCTATCACTGCCGCGCGGGCAATCCCTTTATGTGCCTGCACCGGGTTTCCGCCGGTTACATGATTGACGGGGCATTCGCCGAGTACATCTGCATCCGCGAAGAACGCTGTCATTCGTTGCCCGACCACGTTTCATTTCGACAGGCGGCGCTCGGAGAACCGCTGTCGGTAGCGGTTCATGCTGTAATCGAACGAACCACGGTTCACGCCGGTGACCTTGTGCTTGTTGCCGGACCGGGTGCTGTAGGGCTCCTGACGTTGCTTGTCGCGAAGCTAGAAGGTGCGCGTGTGATTGTGGCCGGAGTAGCAAAAGACGGATCGAGACTTACTCTCGCGAAGGAACTAGGGGCCGACCTCGTCGTAGACAGTTCAAGTGAAGACCTGGTTGGAATTGTTGGACGACTCAGCAATGGCGAAGGAGCCGACTTAGTGTACGAGTGCTCGGGCGTTGCTAACTCCCTCGACTTGTGCTGGGCGGCGGTGAGGAGGGAAGGAACGCTCGCACAGGTGGGAATCTACCCGTCCCGCATCGAAACCGACTTCAATAAAGTGGTCATGAAAGAACTAACCGTGATTGGATCATTTGGCTATGTTTGGGACTCATGGCGCCGCAGTATCCAGCTGCTCAGCGAGAGGAGAGTCAAAGCCGAAGCCTTGATTTCACACGAAGTCTCACTCAGCCAGTTTGAAGAAGCCTTTCGCATCACGCAGGATGGCACGGCCACGAAAGTGATTTTCAACATCGGGATGGCTTGAAGTCCGGCGGCTTAGATTGCCGCAGCGGACCATGCCCGGCCAAGTAGCTTTGGCCTATGCGCAGGAATGTATATTCGAAACGTTTTCGAGAACGCCGGTTAGTTTTTGCGCGCTGAAGGGGTCGAGGATTCGGGAGCGACAAATGAAGAGCGTGGATGCCATTTCGCCGGAACGATTCCGCGGCCAGGTCGCTATTGTGGTGGGTGGTGCGCAAGGCATTGGCAAAGCGATTGCAGTCCGGCTCGGTCGAGAGGGCGCGCACGTGGTGATCGCGGACATTGATCGCGTCATGTTACGTCGCACCTCGCGCGAATTGGCCGAGGGCGGAGCGAGTGTGCGGACAGCGGTATGTGATGTGCGTAGCCGGGGGCAAGTGGAGCGAATGGTGGCGAGCGTCGCACGGCGGTACGGTCGCGTCGATATTTTGATGTATATCGCCGGAGTCGCCAAGAGTGTTCCCTTCATTAAGACCAGCGAGGCGTTGTGGGACCGAACGATAGATACGAATTTGAAGGGAGCATTTCTCGTAGCGCGTTCCGTGGCGCCCCATATGATCAAACAACGGAGGGGAAAGCTGGTCTTCATGGCGTCCACTAACAGTTGGGACGCGGAAGCGGGGCTGGCGCCCTACAATGCGTCGAAAGCCGGTATTTATCTGCTGGCGAAAACTCTGGCGCGCGAACTCGGATCATACGGCATTCAATCGAATGCGGTTGGCCCGGGCCTGATTCGGACCCGCCTGAGTGAGCCCGCGTTCACTGACCCTAAATTCATGCGGAAGTATAAGAACTTGATTCCGGCTGGCCGGCACGGTGTGCCGGAGGACGTTGCCGGACCTGCGGTGTTTTTGGCATCGTGTGACGCGGATTATGTGAATGGCGTTCTGTTGTTCGTTGATGGGGGACAGTTAGCGTGAACGATTAGCGTGAACGATGAATTATGAGTTGAGTTGCGGCTGACCGATCGATGTCCCGCACCGAGTCGGGCAGAATGACGACTTAGGAGATGATCCCCTTGCACTTTCGAGAATTGTCAACACCTGCCCTCACCATCGATCTCGACATCCTGGACCGCAACCTCGACAGGATGGCGAGTTCCTGCCGTGAGCAAGGCGTAGGCCTGCGTCCGCACACCAAGACGCATAAAACGCCGGAAGTCGGACGGTTGCAACTCGACCGAGGCGCAGTGGGCCTGACCGTTGCCAAAGTGGGTGAGGCAGAGGTGATGGCCGCCGCGGGCCTGGATGACATTCTCATCGCCTTTCCAATTTTCGGAAGGGAAAAGGTCGATCGGATTGCCATCCTGGCGCGGGATAGAAAAATTCTGGTTTCCCTTGACAATGACGGGACCGCGCAGGGGTTGTCGCGCGCCGCAATCGAGAAGGGCGCGACTGTGGGCGTCCTGGTCGAGTTCGACGTGGGCTTCCATCGTTGTGGCCTTGAGCCCGGTCCGGCCTGCGTAGCGCTGGCGCGGACAATCGAGAAGTTGCCGGGCCTGAGGTTTCGCGGGCTGATGAGTTTCTTCGGAAATGTCTGGGGAACCGAAGCGGAAAGAAAAACGGAATCCAAGCAAGTGGCGGAACAGGTTCACCGGGCGCTCGAAGCTTTTGAAGAGGCGCGAATGCCCGTGGAAATCGTTTCCGGTGGTTCCACGCCGTCCGCTGAATTCGCGCACGAGATTTCCGGGCTCACCGAAATCCGTCCGGGAACTTATGTGTACAACGATCTGAACACTTTTTATCAAGGCGCTTGCCTTTTGAAGGATTGCGCAACGCGGGTTGTGACCACGGTAGTCTCCACGGCTGTGCCAGGATGCGCCATTATTGACGCGGGGTCGAAAACATTCTCCTCAGACGCCTTGAGTTCTGGACCGCGGGCAGGCCACGGCCTGGTGATCGAGGCGCCTGATGCGCCGTTGATTAAATTAAATGAGGAGCATGGCTATTTGGATATCACCAAATCCTCGTATAGTTTCCGCGTGGGTGACGTACTCACGGTTGTGCCCAACCACGTTTGCACCTGTATCAACATGCACGACGAAGCGTTTCTCTTGCGCAATGAAGAAGTGGTAGGGAGCTGGCGCATCGCGGCGCGAGGCAAGACATGCTAGCCCGGGGTTAGAAGAAGTGTTGTGAGGTTTGGGTAACCCTTGAGCTACCGCAGGTGGAACTCCATTTCTGGAGATACGGAGGAAAATATGCACCCGGAAGTGATTGCGGACTATGCCTGCGAGTGCGGCGAAAACCCTCTTTGGCACGCCGTAGAAAAGGGCGTGTATTGGTGTGACATCCCGGCCGGTCGCATATTCCGGTTCTTGCCGAAGACGGGAAAGCACGAACAGATATATCAGGGCGAACTCGTGGGAGGGTTCACGATCCAAACTGATGGAAGTCTATTGCTCTTTATGGCCAGGGGTTCTGTGAAGTTGTTGCGGGGCGGAGAACTGGTTACCGTCATAGACGAGATTGAGGGTGAAGGGGAAAGCCGCTTCAACGACGTGATTGCTGACCCGGAGGGACGTGTGTTTTGTGGAACCATGTCCACTGCCCAGCGCCCGGGCCGGCTGTATCGGCTGGATCCTCCTGCGAAGCTGACGCCGCTGCTTGAAGGCATCGGATGTTCAAATGGACTGGGCTTCACGCCGGACCTGAAGCACCTGTATTACACGGACTCGTTCGCGCACACTATTTACATATTCGATTACGACCAGAAATCGGGAGAAATTTCCAACCGGCACGTCTTCGTGCAAGTCCCGGAAGAGGATGGCTTCCCCGACGGCTTGACGGTGGATTCGATGGGGTACATCTGGTCCGCGCGGTGGGATGGCAGCTCGATTGTCCGCTACACTCCCGAAGGGAAACTAGACCGACGGATTATCCTCCCAGCGAAAAAAGTAACGAGTCTGGTTTTCGGGGGTGAGGATCTTACGGAAATCTACATTACCAGCGGCGGCGGAGAAAACAAACTAGCCGAAGGTGCTGGCGCAGGCGCTCTATTCAGGCTCAGCCAGGAGATCAGTGGAACACCGGAATTCTGTTCCAGGATTGGATTGTGAAATTCGCCGGAGCGGGTTTGTCAGCGCCACGATTGTACAACCGGCGGATTCGGGCACCTCAGACGTTGTTCGAACGACCTCGGCCGCTTAGGAAGGCGGAGCGGGACAGGTTGAATCTCGGACAATCAGCCTCGGCTCCAGCATATGATGCCGGGGCTGAACGATCCTCGATTCGAACTTTGCTTTAATTAGGTCTTCGATGACTTCCGCACCCAGAAAGCCCTGCACTTCCAACTGTTGTTGAACCGTGGTCAGGGGCGGATTGTAAAAGGCGCCGCTCGGTATATCGTCAAAGCCGAGTACGGAGCAGTCTTTGGGAACTTCTCGCCCCGCTTTAGTCAAGGCGCGAATAGCAGCGCAGGCGGTAAGATCGTCGAATGCGACCAGGGCGGTAAATTCGGAATCGCGCTTGATCAGTTCCTCTGCTAAGCGGTACGCCTCAGCATACGTTGAATTGGGGCCCTTGAGATTGGCAATGAGGTTAGGTTCGAGCTTCAGGCCAACCTCATGTGCAAAACTCTTGATTCCACGCCAACGCGGTTCACTATCCGAAAGCGCCTTCGGACCCTTGATGAAAGCAATTCTGGTGTGACCGAGCTGGTAAAGGTACTGCAGCGCTTGTCGCGCTCCGGCTTCGTTATCAACCGAAATCGAGCTGACTGGATTCCCGTGCAGATCGCGGCCGATGACCACGGTAGGAATCTGCCGGTAGATGAATTCAGCGAACAAGTCTGGCGCCAGATACACCGGGTTGGCAACCGCGATAATGCCCTCCACTTGGCGATCCATGAGCATTTCGATACAGGGGTGGAATTGCGTGCCGTTGTTTTGCAGATCCGTGATGAGGGAAAAGTATCCCGACAATCGAATCCGGCTCTCGATGCCGCGAAGGATCTGCGTGCAGTAAGGATCGGTAATGTCGAAAAGTAAAATCCCCAAGGTTTGGCTGCGGCTTTGACGCAAGGAGCGGGCGAAAAAATTTGGACGATATCCCAGTCGCCGGGCCACCTTCCAGATGCGCTCACGCGTCGGCAAGGGGAAACGAGACGCGGCCGGACCGTTGCTGATCACCAGTGACGCAGTGGTCACGGAAACAGCGCTCTCTTTCGCCACGTCTCCAAGCGTGACTTTTCGTTTCCCTCCCCGCTGCTCGGTTTGCATTTTTCCCATCTCTCCTCTCCCCCCAGCCCTTCTGCGTTCTGCTTCCAAAACACCGCCATCCCCGGCTGGAACGTTGCTCTTGACAACTGGAACCGGAAAGTATATTACGTCTGAAGATAGTAAAACGTTACACTCGCAATGTAAAGCAGCATCCAAGACCAGTTTTCCGCACGGTTGCGCGCTTTACTGGCGGGCGTGACCCCGGCTCATAGATCGGCGATGCCGTTGCCGCATGCGGAGTGAGACGCGGAAGGACGAGGCGATGTCAGCAAAGCCGAATGGGCCCCCGACCTTGAGAAGGACACTGGGGCTGTGGGACCTGATCCTGTACGGGGTAATCGTTATCCAACCCACCGCGCCCATGCCCGTTTACGGGGTGATGACGCAACGCGCTCGTGGGCACGCAGTCACGACTGTGTTGATTGCCATGGTCGCCATGCTGTTTACCGCGATCAGTTATGGACGGATGGCCCGCGCCTACCCCAGTGCCGGTTCGGCATTCACTTATGTAGGCCGCGAAATTCATCCCGCATTGGGTTACATCACCGGCTGGAGTATGGCGATGGATTACATGATGAATCCCATTCTCTGTACGATTCTCTGCAGCAAGTTCGCGATGAACTTTTTGCCGGAGATTCCTTACGGTGTATGGGTGATCAGCTTCGCCGCGCTTCTTACCGGTTTGAATCTGTTTGCCATTCGCACCTCCGCCCGGATCAATGCGACTCTGGCGGCGGTCATGGGCTGCGTAATCATACTTTTTCTCGGCGCCGCGGCACGCTACGTTTTAAACATTCCGCATCACGGCGTTGCCTTCTTTACGCGCCCGTTCTATGACCCGCAAACTTTTTCGGTGCGGGCGGTACTCGGCGGTACTTCTCTCGCGGTTCTCACTTATATAGGTTTCGACGGCATTTCGACGTTATCGGAAGAGGTTGAGAATCCCAAACGCAACATACTGGTTGCCACGGTACTGGTATGCGTGATTGTCGGTATCGTGGCGTCGGTGGAAGTCTATGCGGCGCAGCTTGTCTGGCCTGGTTTCAAATTCCCGGATGTCGACACCGCCTATGTTTACATCGCCGGCCGAGCGGGGGGCGCTTGGTTATTTTTGTTAGTTAATCTGACGCTTCTGGTGGCTACGGTCGGATCTGGCATGGCCTCTCAACTCGGAGCTGCGCGTCTGCTTTACGGCATGGGCAGGGGCAATGCCATTCCCAAGGCCTTCTTTGCCTCCATTGAGCCGAAGCGGCAAATTCCACGGAACAATGTTCTGTTTCTCGGGGCGGTGGCGCTAGGCGGCGCCTCCATCCTTAGCTTCGAACGGTCGGCGGAATTGCTCAACTTCGGCGCCCTGCTTGCCTTCATGGGCGTCAACGCGGCAGCCTTCACTCGATATTACTGGCGGGAGCAGCGGAAGTTGTGGACGAACCTGGTTCCACCGGTTCTCGGCTTTCTTGTTTGTTTGCTGCTCTGGTTGAGTCTAAGCTGGCCAGCGAAGATTGTCGGAGTAATCTGGATGATTGTAGGCATTGTATACGGTGCAATCAGAACCCGCGGTTTCAAAGCTGACCTGGTTACGTTCGACGTTCCTGAAGAAGCCGTCCAGATACCACGCGTATAGTTTCTAGTAACTTGGTTTAAGTAGTGAGTTAGGCAAAATCAGTGACAACGGCGGCAGAAGGCTGCAGAACGGCGCGCTTAGATCTTAGGAGGTCAGTAAGTCAGTAAAGAAGAGGGGAGATAAGTGAAACGGCTGTCAATGTTGTGATTTGCGGCCGGAATGCACAAAGAACGGAAGCAAACGAACTTGATCTGACGCTCTGAATCAGGAGGTGCATACACATGCAGGAAATTGTCGAGGCCCGGGCTCCAAAAGCAGATGAGGTGGAGTATAAGGGCTGGAAAAAGGCCTTTAGGATTTGTAACGACACGGTGCAACTGATCATTTTGACGGAGGTCGGACCTCGGATCCTATTCTTTGGTTTTCTGGGAGAGCACAATGAATTCCACGAAGTACCCGAACATGCCGGGAAGGGCGGAGACGAGGTTTTTCGTGTTTATGGCGGACACAGGCTCTGGGTGTCGCCGGAAGTAGAGCGCACCTACTATCCCGACAATTTTCCAGTTTCCGTTCGCAGGGACAAGGGTGCGTTCATTTTCACCGCACCTCCAGAGGTCGCACATCCGGGAACAAACTTGCAAAAAGAGGTTGAAGTCAAGCTCACTGGAACGGGTACACATGTTTCCGTTACTCATCGCATCAGCAATCTTGGAAACGAAGCCACGGAAATGGCTCCGTGGGCCCTCACGGTCATGGCCGGGAGCGGAAAGGCCATTCTGCCTCTTCCGCCGCGAGCGCCGGTCGCCGCAGACAGGTTATTGCCGGAAGGTGTCTTAGCTCTATGGTCCTACACCGATTTGGCAGATCCCCGTTGGAGGATCGGCACGAAATATATTCAACTCCACCAGCAGCAGAATCCCCAGTGCAGATTTAAGGAGCAGATGACGGGAATCTACAATCCATCCGGTTGGGGCGCCTATTTCCGTCAGGGCCATTTGTTCGTGAAAAAGGCAGCAGTCCGCAGAAGCGCGAAGTACCCTGATTTCGGCTGTAACTTCGAAACCTATACGGACCCATACTCGCTCGAGTTGGAGACTCTTGGTCCGCTTCAAAACCTGGAACCAGGACAAACCGCAGAACACAGAGAAGACTGGTGGCTCTTCAGGGATATCCCTGCTGGCGAAGACGAAACATGGGTTGACAGCGTTATTCTTAAGGCAGTTGAAATGATCGAACCCGTTGTACTGAGCGGTTGAATCCGCGCTCGCTGCAAGAAAGGTGGCCCAGATACTGGACGGGTGCGAGATTGCAGATCTTTCATCGCCGCGGGGATTCCCATTGGCCCGAGTTTGCGGACTTAAAGATGGCTTCGATTACGGCCATGTTCTCGATGGCGTCTTCCACCGAGACCGGAACTTCGGTGCCATCCATAACCGCTTTGGAGAAGGCATCGCCCTGCAGGGTGTACTGATCACACACGGGGAAAGTTTCCGTGGTAATGCCGCCGCCGAACAGATCGCCACTGTCGTCGATGAAGAGGCGAGTGGGACGGTCCATAGGCGCGTTGAAGGGAATCTCAATCTCGATGCGACCACGGGTACCCAGGAAGTGGACGCGCTGGTAAGGGACCAACTGCGTACTGCAGGTGAAGATGGATTGGCCGCTGGGGAAGTCGAGAATTGCCGACGTGAGGCGGTCGGTGTGCATCTGGGGATCGCGGTCGATAAGGGCGACGACCCGGGTAGGCTGTTGTGCGAAGGCAAAGCGCGATGCATGGACGAGGTAGCAGCCGATGTCGAGGAGGGCGCCTCCTCCGCACTCGACTCGGTTGTTGATGCTGGACGGGTCCATCTCGAAGTAGCTGAAGAAGCCGATGATGGAGCGGAGTTCCCCGATGCGGCCTTCGGTGAGTAACTCGCGGAGCCGGAGCCATTGGGGATAGCTGCGGATCATGAAGGCTTCGCCGATCCTGACTCCAGTACGCGACCGAACAGCGAGGAGAGTCTCGGCTTCCGCAACGGTAAGGCTGATAGGCTTCTCGCAGAGAACATGCTTGCCGGCTTCGGCGGCTCTGATGGTCCATTGAACATGGAGATGATTGGGAAGAGGATTGTAGATGGCGTCGATATTGGGGTCGGCGAGGAGCTCTTCGTACGAACCGTAAGCCCTGGGAATGCCAAGGGCGGTTGCCGCCTGCTGGGCCTTCGCTAGCCCGCGGGATGCGATGGCAATGACCCTGGTGTACTCGCCTTGCTGCATCGCTGGGATGACTTTCCTACCGATGCTGGCGGTGCTGAGAACTCCCCAGCGGAGCTTGTTGGACATATTTGTTTATCCCCCCATTTGTAAACTTGATACTGATTTGCAAGGCTGTCGCCTGGCTTCTTGAAACCGGCAAGAAGACATCTGGTTTCGGAACCGCGGCGTTGACTTGACGGATCTTTTGTACCTGGTGGACTGTCAGTGTAACGCCTCTTTTGACATTTGTCTGTCAACAGGGGATGTATTGCGTCCTCACCGAGACGAAGTGTTGCAGGCATTGCGGAGAAGGCCAGCGGTGCCTTCCAGATCGAGAATCCAGACAAAATGGCCGATGCGAAGGCAACAGCTCTCGCGGGGGTAGAAAGCGTTCTGAAGACCTACCAAGCCATCCTGCAACAGAAACCGGACGCGAAGGCCAAAGCCCTCGACGACCTGCTAAAGAAACAGAGCCAAGGAAAGCTCAAAGACTCCGTGCAGAAGCAGTGCCGGTAGTCGCGTGAACAAGGCCGCCGAATCCGTCTTAGTGGTGGTAGCCGCAGTCGGTTTTTATATCGGTCTGCCTGCCCTGACGATCTGGGGCTGGGTACGTTGGTTCAGTCGCACACAACCGCGAACTCTGCTCTCCATCCTGTCCCTGATCGGTTTCGCTCTCGCCACGGCATCGGGCCTGCTTGCGGTTTCCTCGGTGGTGTACGCACACGTGAGAGGTGGTTTCCCGTATTACGATCCGTTGCTGATGAGAATTTATGCCTGGGGAGGAATGCTTTCGCTTTCCGGCATCGTGTTCGGCATCGCTGAAGTCTGGCGACCGGGGCCGGTACGCTGGCTTGCCCCTGTCTGTTCCCTGGGGACTCTCCTGTTCTGGTTCGCGTCTGCGATGGGGGAATAGTCTTTCTTTAGCCGTCGATCCGCTGGCCTTTCCTTGGCCGATTGCTTCCCCGATCCGTGCCCTCGATCCGGGTCCGATTAGCCGCCCTTTCCGGTCCCGATTCCTGACCCGGCAGTGTGGCGGTTTCGGCACGGTGGGGGTGACGTTCGTGCCCTCCCGGAAGATGGTTTTAGGGTTGAGTGTTTTGGCGCCGCCTACGGCGTCGGGTGGGTACGGTGTAGCAAAATCCCCTCAGGTCATAGTACCCCCTGCTCTCGTTGACTTCGGGTTCTGAGCGCTTCTAACATGTTTGCCAAGAGGATGGGAACCCCCACCCAACTCGTCGGCCAGACGGTCTCGCACTACCGTGTCATCGAGAAACTTGGCGGTGGCGGCATGGGAGTCGTATACAAGGCGGAGGACATCCGCCTTGACCGCTTCGTCGCACTGAAGTTCCTTCCTGAAAATGTGGCCCAGGACCGGCAAGCGCTGGAGCGGTTCCGCCGCGAGGCGAGAGCTGCGTCGGCGCTCAACCATCCGAATATCTGCACCATCTACGACATTGGTGAGCAGGACGGCAAGGCGTTTATCGTCATGGAGTACCTCGACGGGACGACGCTGAAACACGTCATTAACTACCGTCCGATGGAGCTGGAGACCCTGCTTTCGCTGGGCATTGAGATTGCCGATGCACTGGACGCGGCACACGTGCAAGGCATCGTCCATCGCGATATTAAGCCGGCGAATATTTTTGTGACCAAGCGCGGGCACACGAAGATTCTGGATTTTGGTTTGGCAAAAGTCACACAGCCTGCCACTCGGTCATCGGAGCCGTCTGGTGTGACGGCGGAGGCCACGGTCGCGGAGGAGCACCTGACCAGCGCCGGCTCCACGATTGGGACGGTGGCGTACATGTCTCCGGAGCAGGCGAAGGGAAAGGAGCTGGACGCGCGCACCGATCTGTTTTCCTTCGGAGCTGTGCTCTATGAAATGGCCACCGGGATGGTGCCGTTTCGCGGAGACACGTCGGCGCTGGTTTTTCAGGCGATCCTCGATCGAGCGCCGACTTCCGCGATTCGGCTGAATCCGGACCTGCCGCCGAAGCTCGAAGACATCATCAACAAGGCGCTGGAGAAAGATCGTGACGTGCGTTATCAGGTCGCCTCGGAGATGCGCGCCGACCTGAAGCGGTTGAAGCGCGACACGGAATCCGGAAAATCGGCGGCGGCGGAAACCTACAGCTTGCCAAGAGCCCTGGCGCCGCTGCGAAGGCGGTGGCGCACCGCTGCAGTGCTGGCTCTGTCGAGTCTCGCGCTGGTCTTGATTGGGGTCAGCGTTTACAGATTTGTGGGCCGGAACAAGACCCTCGCGCCTTTCGAAACAATGACGATCGAGCGGGTCACCACTACCGGGAAAGCCCGGAGGGTCGCCATCTCGCCCGATGGCAAGTACGTGGCTTACGTCACAGGAGAAGCGGGGGAGCAGAGCCTTTGGGTGCGACAGACAGCCACCCGCAGCGATATCCAGATTATCCCGCCAACCGCGGTATATTACGGCGGGCTTACCTTTTCACCGGACGGAAACTACGTCTACTATGTTCGAAGCCTGAACGCCTACCTGGCGGGTGCGCTTTATCAAATCCCCGCTTTAGGGGGCGAGTCGCGAAAGTTGGTGGATCGACTCGACTCTCCCGTTGCATTCTCTCCTGAAGGCAAGCGAGTGGCCTTCGTACGAGAAAACCCGGGATCGGAGACGGCCTTGGTGGTGGCGGGGGCCGATGGTAGCGAAGAACGGCAACTTTCTGCGCGCAAGATCCCTAACCTCTTCACCGACTCAGGCATGGCCTGGTCCCCGGACGGCACAAGCATCGCCATCGGCGCTTATTCTGGCGGGAAGTGTTATGTCATGACCGTTCAGGTGGCAGACGGTTCAGTGAAGCAGGTCGGTTCTAGAGGATGGCGTTACATTTTGAGGGTGGCCTGGCTGGCCGATTCGAGCGGGTTAGTACTAGGGGCTGAGGAAGCGCCGAACGCACCAATTCAGCTCTGGGAGCTTTCCTATCCTGACGGTCTGGCGCGGAGAATCACCAATGATCTCAATGATTACGTCGACTTGGATGTGACCGCGGACTCGAGCGCACTGGTAACCGTGCTGCGAGAGCTCCGTTCGAACATCTGGCTTGGTGACCGGGGCATGGCAAGCCAGGCAAAGCAGATCGGCTTCGGCGCAGCAACGCAAGAGGGCCTCTTCGGCCTTGCCTGGACAGCGGAGGGACGCATTGCATACGCCTCGTTGGCTAGCGGTCGGCGTGAGCTCTGGGTAATGGAGGCGGACGGCAGTCACCCACGGCAACTGACGTCGAATGCCGACCTGCAGTTCTTCTCTTCACCGTCGTCGTGCCCCGACGGGAGTATCCTGTTCGCGTCTGGTGCCTACGGTTCCTCGAACATCTGGAGGATCGACGCAGACGGCGGTAACCAGAAGCAGTTAACGCAGGGAGGTACCAACGGCGCTCCCTCCTGCTCGCCTGACGGAAAGTGGGCGGTTTTCAATGCCTCGCACGGCGGAGACTATGCTCTGTGGAGGGTTCCCATACAGGGCGGGACTCCGGAGCAGCTTACCAATTATGCCTCATCCTATCCGGCCGTTTCGCCGGATGGGAAGTGGATTGCCTTCAATGACTATACCCAACCAAGGGCGACCAAAATCGGCGTGATTCCCTTCACTGGCGGCCAACCTGTCTGGACCTTTGACTATTCCGTCTCTAGCTTTGCGGGTTATCCCGTAATCCACTGGACCCAGGACGGGCGCGACCTGACCTACATTCGGGACCAGCAAGGGGTCACGAATATCTGGGCACAGCCCCTCGACGGCGGCCCACCCAAAAAACTCACGGATTTTACCACTGGCCAGATCTTCAATTTCGTCTGGTCGAAAGATGGCCACCAACTCGCGCTGGCGCGTGGCTCGCAGACCAGCGACGTGGTGCTGATCCGCAGCTCCTTAAGGTAGCGAATGACTCTAAAGCCCACTGTCTCCGGCGATACAAGGCTGGGCTGAACGATCTCATCAACCGTCGTGATTTCCTCGGTTCTGCGCTGTTGGCGTCCGGGGCTACATTTCCTTGGACACCACTGGACTCGTGTTTATTTTCCGATGCAGAAGGTGCTGAAGATAAGGTTCAGAATGTCGTCGGTGGTGGTGACGCCGGTGATTTCGTCGAGCGGGCGGAGGGCTCCGTAGAGATCGAGGAGGAGCATCTCGTGGGGGACTCGGGAGGCTACCGCGTTGGTCGCGGCTTCGAGCGCGGTTAGCGCGTCGGTAACTAACCTCTGGTGGCGAACGCTGGTCAGGAAGCCTGACTCTTGCTGGGTGGTGGCGTCTCCGGCGACATGATTCAGGATGGCGGCGCGCAGGGCGGGAATGCCTTCGCCGGTTAGGGCGGATGTGGGAATTACGGGCACCTTCCGAGTTACCGAGCTGCGCTCGGCTGGACAGCCCGGGGCGGCTGTCTCTACGTGGGCGTTGCAGGTTTCGACCAGGTCGCATTTGTTTTTTACTACTATCGCTGGGCGGCCTTCTACCTGAGTTAGTAACTCGTGGTCTTCTTCTGATAGGGGCTGGGTTTTATCGATTACTACCAGCACTAAGTCGGCGTCGGCCAGGGCTTCCATTGATTTTCTTATTCCTATGCTTTCGGCTTCGGCTTCGTTTGGGGCGCGACGGATGCCGGCCGTGTCCACCAGTTCCACAGGAATTCCACCGATGGCTACGGTTTCACTGACCAGGTCGCGGGTGGTGCCGGGCTGGGCCGTAACGATGGCGCGTTCGCGTTCTACGAGGCGATTGAAGAGGCTCGACTTGCCTACGTTGGGGCGACCTACGATGGCTAGCGTCAGTCCCTGGTGAACGATCTTGCCGTAGGTGAAGGTGGCGGCCAGTTGCTGAAGCGGGGCTTTGACTTGCGCGATGCGATCTCGGATGGTGGCGTCCTGGACTACGGAGACGTCGTCTTCGGCAAAGTCGATGCCGGCCTCGAGCAGGGCGATCAGGTCGACTAGTTTTTGCTTGATGGGCTTTAGGCGATTGGAAAGCGCGCCTTCTAATTGCTGAGCGGCAACTTTAGCTTGAAATAAAGTCTGCGAGTCGATCAGATCGCGGACGGCTTCGGCCTGAGTCAGGTCGAGGCGTCCGTTGAGAAAGGCGCGCATGGTGAACTCTCCGGGCTCGGCTAGACGGGCGCCTTGGGCTAGGGAGAGTTCGACTGCGTGGCGCAGGACAACGGGGGAGCCGTGGGCGGAGATTTCGACGATGTCGTCGGTGGTGTAGGAGTGCGGCTTGGCGAAGCAGGTGACTATGACTTCGTCGATGCGCGCCGAAGTGGTGGGGTCGATTAGATCGCAGCGGATGGCTCGGCCCGGTTCCAGCTTGCGATTTGGGCGGAGCATAGGCCCGGCTATGGCTCGCGCTTCGGGGCCGGCCAGGCGGACCACGCCTATGCCTCCGCGACCGGGCGGGGTGGCGATGGCGACGATGGTATCGTCTAGATTCATCGAAAGCAATGGTCAGTGAATCTGATCAGGGACATTGTAGCTAGCTGAGGCGTTTGCCGGGGAGAGTCAGCGTCATTTATACTTGCAGTTTGCCTTAAGCCAGCCGATTCAATCAGGAGCAAGGGATTTTCGATGCCGAAACGTACATTTCAACCCAACAAGCGCAAGCGCTCGAAGAAGCACGGGTTCCGGACCCGCATGAAGACGAAGAGCGGGGCTGCAGTGCTGTCGCGCCGCCGGGCCAAGGGGCGCAAGCGGGTCTCAGTGGCGCCGGGTTTCCGCGATTAGTTTTCCCTCAACGGACAACGAAGGCCGTCATTATTATTAATTATTGTGCAGGATTGTGAGCTGGTGAGCGCCGACGCACCGGAGCGGAGTGTAGAACAGCCCGCGGTGAAGGCGGGAGCGATCTTTCCGCGTGCGGCGCGGCTGCTGAAGCACTCCGACTTCGAGCGCGTGTACAAGCAAGGCCGGCGGCACTTTTCCTCGCACATGACCGTCTTCTATCTGCGGCAGGCGGAGGGTGCTTCGCCGGAAGGCGCTCTACCGAAAAAAAGTGCGCGCGTCGGGTTCACGGTAGGGCGCGTGCTGGGCGGCGCGGTGCAGCGTAACCGGATCAAGCGGCGGCTGCGCGAAGCAGTGCGGCAGCGGCGTGCGGTGCTGGCGGGAGCGGGCGCGGTGGATGTGGTGATCAATCCGAAGAAATCGGTGTTGACCGTGGAATTTTCGATGGTGCTCGAAGAGGTGGGACGGGCGCTGGAAATGATCGCGAAAAAGCTGGTGGAGAAATGAAGTCTCTGGCGCTCGGGCTGCTGCGATTTTATAAGCGGTGGATATCGCCGGTGTTTCCGCCGTCGTGCCGGTATGTGCCGACTTGTTCAGAATACGCGATGGAAGCGGTGGAGCGGTATGGCATGTGGCGGGGCGGGGCGATGGCGGTTTGGCGACTGATGCGGTGCCATCCGTTGGCTAAGGGTGGGCTGGATGCGGTGGTGAAGGATGCTGCGGGGACTCCTATTCATTTTCATTCGCAAAAGACGCGAATGAATGGGGCGCCCGGCGCTCCCCGTGTGAGTTGTGGCGACTAACTTAGAAATGATGAGCAACTGATTTGGCTGAATTTAACAATCCTCAACAAGAACCCGGGATGGAGCGCAAGCTGCTGATAGTGTTTGCGCTGACGTTTCTGGTTATCATGCTTTTCCAACCGCTCTTGAAGAAGTATGGGCCGCAGCCTCCGGCGAAAACGGAGAGCCCGCAGGCGGCTCCGGTGCAGAATCAAGCACAGCTCCCTTGGCAAACTCCAACGCAACTCCCAACGGCGCCGGGTACATCCGGGAAAAAGAAGGCCGCGCCGGCAGCAACTCCGCTGCAGGCCACCAGCGAATCAGAGACGGTAATTGAAAATGACGTCTACCGGATCGTGTTTACGAATCGCGGCGCGCGGGTTAAGTCGTGGGTGCTGAAGAAATACACCGACGACAAAGGCGGACCGCTCGAACTGGTGAACAGCGCGGCCGCGGAGAAGTATGGGTATCCGCTAACGCTGTGGTCGTATGACGAGGGGCTGCGGAACAAACTGAACTCGGCGCTGTATGTG